>JABCPF020000060.1 GCA_013333285.2 Prevotella sp. | reverse complement strand
GGCTTTGTTATCTAAGATTATCGTGTTTATAATATAACGGCTGAACTATTACGGTGCAATGCATGCGGTACGGCGGCCGTAGTACACGTTATACGACGGACGGAGAACGAGGTGTACGACGGACGTGGTACACATTGTATGACGGACGACGAACAGTGACCATTATAGGCAAAACAAATTAGGAAATTGAAAAGAAGAGATTAGAAATCTGATTTTTTCAATTTCCCAAACATAAATAAAGCGAAATGGCTAATATTTAGTAGCCACCCAACATCTGCTCTATTTCCTTCTGTTTCAGAATAAAAAGAATATTTTTTCCGTCAGGTGTGTAATTGACGTTTGCACATAGAAAAAGGCTGTTGATGATATTTTCCATTTCATCATTGCCCAGTACCTGACCATAAGGAATAGCTGCTGCACGCGCCATACTTAAAGCCAAATGATCATAAACGTTCTGAACAGATGAACCTCCATGTTCAGCTTCCTGATCGAGCATTTCATGTAAAAGAGCCTGAATATCAATACCCTCAAGTCCTTCTGGAATAGCATTAATGCTATATGTGTTGTTGCCAAGAGGCGATAATTCAAAGCCCATTGCATCAAGTTTATCATTCACCTTCTCAAGCAGAACACGTTCACGAGCCGAAAAATCAATTGTTTCGGGGAAAAGAATCTTTTGAGCGTGCATTTTTCGTTGAGCAAGCTGCTGTTGATACTGTTCGAACAAAATGCGTAGATGAGCACGATGCTGATCGACCACCATTAAACCAGACTTCACTGCCGTCATAATAAAACGCCCCTTATATTGATAATGTGACGGTGATTTTTCAGCAATTATACTTTCGCTCGATGACGGGTCGGCCTGTTCTGGGAATATCGTTTGATGCATAGCAGACTGCTCGGGCTCTAATCCTGCATAAAGTTCGTCCCATTGTTCAGGTAATTTAGAACGATATACAGCTCCATCGCTCTGCCCCATACGGCTCTGCTTTACCTGAGAACCAGCTGTAAACGCACGGGCTTGGCTTATTACAGCTTCAGATTCCTCTCTAAAAGGATTATAATCAGGATTGTATTTTACCTCTGGAATCACACTACTATTATGAGGATCAAAAACAGGGATATCAGGTTTCCCCTCCACATCAAAGTCGATAGACGAAACATTGTTGAACGCTCCCACCGAATCCTTCACCGCAGCCATCAATATTTGCCAAATCGCTTGTTCGTTCTCAAACTTAATTTCTGTTTTGGTTGGGTGGATATTTACATCAATATCCTCAGGCTGTACATTAAAATAAATAAAGTAAGGAACCTGTTCTCCCTGTGGCAAAAGCCTATCAAAGGCCGACTGAACCGCCTTACCGAAATAAGGGTGACGCATAAAACGCCCGTTCACAAAGAAATACTGTTTAGCCCCTTTCTTTTTTGCCGATTCGGGCTTACCCACAAAACCACTAATACCACAAACAGAAGTATCAACATTAACAGGCAGAAGATCCTGATTAATACGCTTTCCAAACACATCAACTATACGCTGACGTAGCGAAGATGCCCGCAAATTGTACATCTCAGAACCATTACTGTGAAAGGTGAAAGCTATTTCAGGATAAACCAGAACAATACGTTCAAAAGCCGTGATTATGTTGTTAAGTTCGGTAGTATTCGATTTTAAAAACTTGCGTCGTGCAGGTACATTGTAGAAAAGATTTTCAATCATGAAATTTGATCCTACTGAACACGCACAAGGTTCTTGAGATAGAAATTGCGAGCCTGCAATAACAAGATGTGAGCCCAATTCCTCATCATGTAATCGAGTCTTCAACTGAACCTGAGCCACCGCAGCAATAGAAGCTAATGCTTCGCCCCGAAAGCCCATCGTATTTAGATTAAAAAGATCATCGGCTTTTCTTATTTTTGATGTTGCATGTCGTTCAAACGAAAGACGCGCATCGGTATCCGACATACCTTTTCCGTTATCAATAACCTGTATTGACGTGCGTCCAGCATCTACAATTGATACATCTATTTGCGTTGCACCAGCGTCAATAGCATTCTCAACAAGCTCTTTTACAACAGAAGCAGGGCGTTGTATTACCTCGCCTGCAGCAATTTGATTAGCAACAGAGTCTGGTAAAAGTTGGATAATATCACTCATAATATCAATAACAGAATAGCAAAAAGAAAAAGTATCAACAAAGCAGGTGCTATAATATAAAAGCTGTGTTGTAGACGCAAGCGACTTTTCGAAGGTTTCATAGCTTGATGAAGGCGCAAGCGTAGAGCCTCTTCAGAAGACGACAACTCAATATTTAATTGCTGCCGAGCGCGTTCTTCAAGTAACTTCATTCGCTCCTTGCGTTCATCTACGTAAATCATTTCGTGATGAAAGCGTCGGGGTTTACGTGTCTGAAAAAGAATATTCATCGACCTCCACCTATTTTCTGTAATGGCGGTACGGTACGCGTTATCTTCTTTATTTCCGTTCCTTCAGCCTTACCTCGCCAAATAAACACGTCGTCCTTATCGACAGGGCGAATATAATCGAACCATGCAAATACGTCAAGACGAAGTTTGTCGGCAGGAATCTGCGTCATCGGGTATAATGTACCTTGTGCCTTCGGCATCCAAATACGTTGCAATTGTCGATTGGGAGCAATGTACATACGCATAGTATCCGTCTCTGTGTAATTGAGACCTATTAAGGTAGTATCCTTGTCGTCAACAGGAAAAAAGATGGCTCGCACATTACTTACTGCATCAGTTTGGCGCACATTGCCCTCCTTAAAATAGGCAAAAAGATTCTTTGATGAAAGCTGATTATAATGAATTGTATCAGACAACATTTCAATTGATAAAGCCTGACCCAACACTTGTGCCTCACGAACAGTTGAATCGGCCATAAATACCTTAATCATTTCGCCCGTAAGCTGACGGTTTCCACTCCATACAATTGGGTCGTGATACATTGTCATACACGAGTCCTTTGAGTTAAACACCATCGAATCACACACCGCCTGCAAATCATTACGAAAAGCCCTCACCTTACGATAGGCGTAAACCTTACGATAAACATCTTTTGTATTGATATTAAACGTTTCAATACGCATAGTGTCAGCATGCAAATAGAGTGTGTCTTTTTGCGAATAGTCTACGGCAAGAGCTCGTCGTGTAGCATAGCCATGGCCAGTTTTTTCATTATAAACAACCTCACCACAGGTTAGACGGTTCTTATTTTTCTTATCCACATAGATGACATTTCCGTATCCTCTGTTATAACCCGTCTTGCTATCATAATAAAGAGTATCGCCTGTTATTGTTTTCTCTCTATCAACAATAGTTGAACGGCCGAACAATTGTGCATGGTCGGTTTGCGTGTTAAAATAAGCATTAGTAGTTGTTACCTGCCCATTTTGGTTAGTTATAACCGATGGAGCCACACGCCCCTTGCCTCTATCAGGAGTATACATGCCCACAACATGAGCCAAAGACTTACGTGTGTCGTAATAAAGTGTATCGGTAGAAATTCTGTTCTTCGGTGTTTGCAGCTGTACATCATAATAAAAAACAGCCTGCTTAGTTTGGGTATTATACTCTCCCCAGTCTGAACTCAGCTTGCTATTACCATCTACCAAGCGTCCGCCACGGAAAAAATAAGCATTATTATAAAGGCGGTCGTAGTTCAAACTATCCGTATAAAGTACTTGCTTACGATGACGAAGTATCACATTTTTGCGTGCTTCCATCATCTGTCCTTGTCCATCATACCAAGCGTTATCGCAAAAAAGTGACAAAGTATCGCCTTGCAAGAATCGAACATGGCCAAAGGCGCGAACCGAGTTAGAAGCTTGAAAAAAATAAGCGCTGTCGCAAGACAGTGTCGCTCCCTTATGACTGAACTTTACCTTTCCTTTGGCAATTTGAGCCTCTGGGTTAGGACCGTACATATCATATTTTAGCACATCGGCATGGATAAGGTAAACCTTATCATCAACAACACGTGTTGCCTTGCGACGCTTTTGTGCCGAAACAGAGCCCAACAAAAAAAGGACAAAAAGACATAGAAACGTCAAAAAGACGGTTCTATGTCCATGTTTTATATTTCTAACCCTCAAATTGGTCATTTAATCCATCCTTGATATTGGAAGTTGCAATTCTTATATCGGTCGCTCATGCGCACATAAGTATGCTTAATTTTATTAGCAACCCAGTTATTAATTGTTTTTTCGCGCTCCTTATTAAGAACAATCTCTTTCATTACTTGAAAATCTTCAGTAATCTTAGCCTTATGTTCTTCAGTGCGACTCTTTAATTTTACAACAGCAACAACATTTTTTCCCTTGCTGTTTATCATCTGGAAAGGAGCCGATAATTCGCCTACTTTCAGGGTATCAACAACTCGAGCCACCTCCGTTGGAAGCTCTTTCATCTTAAAACGTGATGTCATGCCTTCAGCAGTAGAGTTAGACATCAAGCCCTGATTGTTCTTTGTATCCTTGTCATCTGACAGAAAAGCAACAGCTTGCTCAAAGGTAAATTTACCCTTGCGGATATCATTAGAAATAGAATCAAGACGAAGAGATGCTGCATCAATCTCATCGTATGACACCTTCGGTTTTAAAAGGATATGGCGACAGTTGATTTTATCACCACGTTTATCAATAAGCTGTATGATATGATAACCAAAATCAGATTCAACAATTTTAGAAATCTTCTTTGGATCAGTAAGGTTAAAAGCAACACTTGCAAAAGCAGGATCAAGTAATCCACGCCCCATATAGCCTAATTCACCACCTTGACGAGCCGACTCGGTATCCTCAGAATAAAGACGTGCCAACGTTGCAAAAGTTGTTTCACCATCATTTACACGTTGAGTAAAATTACGAAGCTGATCTTTTACGCGAGTAATCTCCGTTTGTTTAATTTTAGGAGCCTGAACCAATATTTGTACTTCTACTTCAGTTGGCACAAAAGGAATGCTATCTTCTGGTAGATTGCGGAAATAAGCTCTTACGTCAGCAGGCGAAACTTTAACGTTTTCTACTAACTTTTGCTTCATTTTTTGAATGAGCTGCTGGTTCTTAAACTCATCATGAAGTTGCTCACGCATCTCGTTCACACTCTGTTTTCTGTACTCCTCCAGCTTTTCCTGAGAACCTGCAGCTTCAATCCAACGATTTATTTGCTGATTAACTCCTGTCACGATATCTGATTCGGGGACATCAATTGAGTCAATCTGCGCTTGGTGTAAAAACAATTTTTGCACAGCGAGCTGTTCAGGAATAGCACAATCTGGATTTGAACCGAAAGTTATTCCTTCTGCTAATCCTTGCATGCGCATGGCTTCAACGTCTGATCTTAGGATTGGTTCATCACCGACTACCCAAATAACTTCGTCTATAATACTGTTTTCAGGTATAGCTTCTTCAGCCTTTGTCAATGAATCTGTACGGGTAGAATCAACAGCATTTCTCCCTATACTTTTGAGACCTGCATTCCTTCCCGCAAAGGCAGTAATAGCAACTAACAATATGGCTGCTACAGATATTATTGAGTGTTTAATCTTCATATCTTTGTTATAATTTAATGCTTATTTACCGTTTGAAGAACATTTTCATCAATTTCTACTCGATAACGTTTTCTTAATGCTTCAACCCAGCGTTTCTCTAATGCTTCTTGATAATCTGAAATAACCTGTTGGCGAACATCATCTACTGTTTCAGGAGCAGAAATTTTCTTTCCATAGACTGCTGTATAAGGAAAATCTTTTAGTGGAGTAGCAAGGGTATCCTTACCGAAAATTTGCTTATCAACAAGAGCATTATACCCTTTTTTAAAAATGCCCTCTTCTACTCGAATACGCAAAACAGAATCAGAATTAAAAGTAGAACGCAATATTTCCGCCCATTTTTCAAAAGGCTTACCCTTAACTGCTTTCTTTACATTATCGATATCCTCAGCTTGTCGAGTGCAATATGCCATTCCTTTAAAACGAGGTTCTTCCCATTTGTAATCCTTTCTATTTCTCTTGAAAAAGTTCTCTTGTCCTAAAACATCTTGTTGTGCTTTTTCCCAAACTTCACGATTACTGATTTCATAAACTAACAAACCATCGTGATATTCTTGAATAAGGTATTTTAAATTGAGATCATTAGCCTCCATCTCTTGCCTCTTAGCATCTAAAATATCAGATGCTGTAGTGTGTTGCGCCTTAGCAAGAGAGTCAAGTTTTTTGTCGATAATATTATCTTTAAGTCCACGTTGGCTAATATAGTTCATGATTGCATCACGTTGACTTGCATAGCTATAAAAGTTCTGATGTCCTTTTCGTAGAATAATATGCCAACCTACAGCTGTTTTAACAGGTTTGCTCATTTCGCCATCTTTCATAGCCCATGCAGCATCTTCAAACTCTTTCAAAGTTTGTCCTTTTACAATCCAAGAAAGTTCACCACCTTTTGACGCAGAGCCTTGATCCTGTGACAAATCCTTTGCCAATTTAGCAAAATAAGCACCTTTCTTCAATGCTGTATAAATAGAATCTATTCTGTGTTTAGCAGACAATTGTGTAAGTGAGTCGGCATGTTGAGGCACAAGAATTAAAATATGAGCCAATTTCAACATTCCTCCATTATTATCAATCTGTTGTTGAGTTTCAGCATAAAGTTTCTTCGCTTCTGCCTCAACATCTTCATCTGTAATAAAAGCTGATCGAATTTGCTGATCACGATAACCAGCAAACTCCTTCTGAAATGAATTTAGTGTGTCTAGTTTAGCATCTTTTGCAGCCTCAACCTTTAATTTATAAGCTATAAACAATGGAATATAGTCATTGATGGTCTTTTTATCAATGACACCTTCTGCGTTATTTTTGTTATATGAATACTCAAACTCCGAGCGTGTGACAGACTGTCCATTAATCCTCATCAAAATAGGATCAGAAGATTGAGCAAAAGAAACAACGCCACACAAAACCATGACGCCTAATAACACTTTTAATTTCATTTAGCTTTTATAATATTTAATCAAGTCCTCTTGGCTATCAATAACCGAGAGGACTTGCTACATTATTCTGGACGTGAATAATTGGGTGCCTCGCTCGTAATAGAAATATCATGAGGATGACTCTCTAACACGCCGGCATTTGTTATACGTGCAAATTTCGCATTATGCAAACCTTCTATATCTGCAGCTCCACAATACCCCATTCCTGAACGAAGACCACCAACAAGTTGATAAATTACCTCTTGGACGGTGCCTTTATAAGGGACACGACCTGCAATTCCTTCTGGAACAAGTTTCTTTACATCTTGAGTATCACCTTGGAAATAACGATCTTTCGAACCATTCTTTTGTCCCATTGCTTCCAAAGAACCCATACCACGGTAGCTTTTAAACTTTCTTCCATTGAAGATAATAGTTTCACCTGGGCTTTCTTCCGTTC
>JABCPF020000059.1 GCA_013333285.2 Prevotella sp. | reverse complement strand
TGAGCAGACGGTTCAACATAAATTGAGTAACTTTGCAAGCATAACGATTAGTTCACTTAGGCATGAAGAAGATAGTTTTGTTAGTGCTCTTTGCCCTTTGTATAGGCCGCAGTTGGGCGCAGATGCACGCCTACAGCACGAATTTCACATTTTCTGAAACCAATTTTGTAGATACTATTCCTATTGAATTGGTCAATGGGCAGATTTTGTTCAATGCTGAAGTGGGCGGTGTGATACGTAAATTCTGTTTCGATACAGGCTCCAGTCAGGGAACTATCTTTGCTCAAAATGGAGCTATTCTGTATAAAGAATTGGGCAATGTGTTAAGTCGTGACGGTGTAGGTCATCAAGATACCACGAAGGTGGCAATGTTGCCTAATTTTCGTTTGGGACATTTGGAAGTGTCAGGATATGTGGCTTCGGTTTTCAAACAGCAGGTAAGGCAGAATTATGACGCCATTATTGGCTTTGATATCATTAATAAAGGTTTGTGCTGTAAAATTGATACACGCCGTAATATCATGATTCTGACCGACCGTCGTGATGTTTTCGACCGTGAGATAGGATACAGCATCGGGTATAAATTACGTTGGTGGGTTCCGTATATTTTGGTTAGTCCGTTCAAGCGTCATTGGGACGAGGTGTTGTTTGATACGGGTTCTCGCCAGCTCTTTACAATGAATAAACAAAGCTTTGACAAACATGTTTACAAAAGTAAACAGGTAAATGCACAGGTTGAACAACGCGTAAAGGGGCATGTGTCAATAGGGAGCATGGGGGCTGAACGTCCTGACGAGGTGGCTTTTCTGAAAATGGAGCGTTTGCGTTGGGATAATTTTGTGTTTACAAACGTGCGTGCTATCACAACGCAGGGGGCGAGTAGGATAGGAACTGACATATTAAAATACGGAACCATAACGATTGATGGTTATCGCCGTAAAATAACATTCATACCCCATGATGGGCGTGATAGCACGGAGGTTAACAATAAAACCTACAGCATTGCCTACGTGCCCTATCAGGGAAAACCTACAGTAGGGTTGATTCTTCCGGGCTGTGACGAGTATAAAGCTGGGCTGCGACAAGGTGATATGCTGTTAGAAGTAGACGGACAACCGTTGAAAAGCTTTCTTGATTTTCAGCATTTTCCCTTTGTTATAGGTCGTACTTATAAACTGTTAGTGCGTACAAAGGAGGGAAAAAACAAAATGGTTATGATAACAAGGTGATATACTTGTTTTTAATTGACAACATTATAATCTTCAATATATGACAAAAGCAAAGGCTTTATTTTTTGATATCGACGGCACGTTGGTGTCGTTTAATACGCATGTTATTCCCGAATCGGCAGTAGAAGCTTTGCAACGAGCAAAGGCTGCAGGCTTGAAAATATACATCTCAACAGGTCGCCCTGTGCCATTTATTATGAATTTGGGGCAGATAAGTCACCTGATAGACGGCTATATTACAGCGAATGGTGCGCTTTGTGTTGTAGGCAACGAAAAGTTTGGTTGTCATAATCTGCGAAAAGATGCGGCCGAAATCGTGATTGAAGGCTGCCGAAAGTTTGGAAAAGCATGCGTTGTTGTGGGGACGGAACATATAGCAGTGTTTCAAAATTCGCCCGAGGTGGAAGAGCAATTTAGTGCAAATCTTGGGCTGAAAGACTTTCCTTTTGTTAGTCTGGACGACGTTATGAAAGAGCCATTGATGCAGGTGAGTCCTTTCTTTTCACCAGAAGAGGAGGCTCTGATTATGCCAAAACTCAAAGAATGTGTAAGTGCGCGGTGGTCGAATTATTTTGCAGATATAACTCATATCGAAGCCGACAAAGGTAAAGGACTGCTTACTATGGCTGCCCACGAAGGCTTAAAGGTGAGTGAAACCATTGCTTTTGGTGATGGAGGTAACGATATTTCAATTCTGCGTCAAGCGGGATTGGGAGTGGCTATGGGTAACGCGAAAGACAATGTTAAAGCTGCGGCCGACTATGTAACAGCAAGCGTTGATGACGACGGTATAAGCAAGGCTTTGGCACATCTTTGTGGGCTGTAAACAATATCGCAAAAAGAAATGGCGGTTGAAGTAGATTTGTTTCAAGATTAATCATTATCTTTGCGCAGGTTTTTACAGAGGAAGCAATCTTAAAACACTAAAAACATGAGCCAAAAGAAAAGTTTATTGATAGCCGAAATAAGAGATTACATCATGATTGGCATAGCAATGATAAGCTATGGTATAGGTTGGAATATCTTCTTATTGCCGAACAGTATTGCTGTTGGCGGTGTGCCTGGTGTGGCATCTGTTATATTTTGGGGCTTAAACGTGCCTGTACAGGTGTCGTATTTTGTAATAAACACTATTCTTTTATTGATAGCTTTAAAGATTTTAGGGTTTAAATTCTGTATCAAAACCATTTATGCCGTTTTTGTTTTAACAACGTTAACGGCGGCGTTTCAGAAGTATGGCGGAGGTACGGCTCTGCTGCACGATCAGCCTTTTATGGCTTCTATTATTGGCGCTATTTTTACAGGATCGGGCATTGGTCTCGGTTTCGCGTTTCATGGCTCAACAGGAGGTACCGATATTATTGCGGCAATTGTAAATAAATATCGCGATATTTCGCTGGGAAGAGTGGTGATGTTGTGCGATATTGTGATTATTACGTCGTCTTATCTCGTTTTCCACGATTGGGAAAAGGTGCTTTATGGATATGTGGTGCTGTGGGTGTCGAGCTTCTGTATCGATCAGGTGACACAGTCGATGCGTCGTAGTGTGCAGTTCTTTATTATCTCTGATAAGTACAAAGAGATAGCCAGTCGTATTGCTGTATATCCTCATCGTGGCGCGACGGTGATAGAAGCACACGGTTTTTACACAGGACACAACGTAAAAATGTTGTTTATTATGGCAAAGCGTAGGGAAAGTAATGTTATATTTTCTATTATCAACGAAATTGACCCTAAGGCTTTTGTGACGCAAACTAACGTGATAGGTGTTTACGGTCAGGGCTTTGATAAGTTTAAGGTACGTGGTACAAAGCAGAAGTCGCAGGCGCTGACGCCCGAGCAGAATGCTGCCCTGAATGCCTGATAAAGGACGACTGCAGTAGTGTTTGTGGAAAAAAGTAACATTGCTTTTTCTTAAACAAAAGTCGGATTGTAACGATCTGAGAAAGAGAAAAGGTGCTCCCTATAATATAAATAAGGTGTAATCTTTGGGGGTAATCAAAGAGGGAGTTTCATTTTTACACTTTTGTTCGTGGGAGGTTTAATTTGATTTGTGTTTGTCTTCTGTTGACATTTGTAAAAGAAGTAATCCAAATATTATTAACATTGCCTTGCTATTATAAAGGGATATGCAGCAAAAAATCATCTAATTATAACAGGGAAAATACTCTGTTTAATCACAAATTTGTAAGAAAATCGGAAAAATGCGATAAATTTGATAAAATTATCGCCAAAACATTTGGAGGAAACCAAGAAACTATATACCTTTGCAAACGCTTTCCGCTAAAAAGAGCGGTATGGCAAAACAACGAGTTCTTTGAGATATTTACATAAACAGAAGAAGTAGTACAAGAAGCGGTCTTTTTCTATTGCTGCCTTCGGGTGGTAGTTATTTCTGCCTTCGGGTGGTAATATAATAGTATAAAGACTGGGTAAAAACAAACGAACCGTCCATTCCCTCTTTTTAGTCTTAGAAGACGTATAAGAGTTTGGATTAATTCATTACCTTAAACTTCAGTATACGGATAATCGTACTGAGACAGACATTACATAGAAATTGATATTTTACAAT
>JABCPF020000058.1 GCA_013333285.2 Prevotella sp. | reverse complement strand
CCAACACACACACACACACACACACACACACACACACACACACACACACACACACACACACACACACACACAAGTGTGTAGCAACTAAACACGCGTTACATATTATATGTTTACGCGCGCAACACGCGTGCTGTAATCTCAATAAACAAAGGGCTTATGTAAGTTCCCTTTGTTTGTCTTTTTATGCTCTTTTGCAAGATGATACAATATGGATATAGGCCTAAGTTATTATAAATTTTCAATAAATTAATTCACAGATAACGATGAAAAAAACATTTTTACTTTTAATCATGGCCCTCGCGTGCTTCGTAACGTCGTATGGGCAAAGTACAACAACAACATCTGATGAGCATGCTGATTTCCTGGCGACGGATAACTTTGGAAACAACTGTTATTACAAAATTATTGATGCGGCCAATCATTATGTCAAGCTCTGGCCCAAGGAAACACTACGTACAACAACATATACCTATACCAGCTCCTTTACGGGAACTCTTGAAACCAGCGTTTCTAAAAATTATGTTGGTAATGAGTCACATTTTAATCAATCTAATGTAAAGACAGGATTGCCCTCTTCGGTGGTAAACCCAAATACGGGCATTGTGTATTATGTAAAAAAGGTTGGTAGATTAGCTGACAGCGATTTGAGAATGCATCAACGTGATACGTTGATTATCTCTGAAGGTATAGAAGATTTTGATGAATGGCAGGCAATGATGTGGTCAGCAACAGATACTAAAGTCCTTATTTTGCCATCTACTTTAAAGTCTGGTTTTCAAACCTTTAGAGAGAATTGGGGGCTTGAAAAAGTAGTCGGATTGGAAAACACACAGCTAAAACGATTATCTGATGATTTTTTTACGCAATGTACGAGTGTTACCAATGACTGGGTATTACCACCAACAGTAACATACCTAGGTGAATATTGCTTGCCATTTAATACAATACAAAAAAAATTCATATTTCCAGCTTCGGTAGACTCTATTAATTGCCATTTTGCTGACTATGAAAAATTCAACAATGTAAAAGTTTTCCGATCAGAGAATCCCATTCCGCCGACTGTTTTTTTACCTCAAGGATGGGCTACTAATCCGCAACCTTATATGTGGAAGTTCTTAACTACGAATCCTTATTCTGCAACAGCTACAGACGAACCTGACAGTATTTATGTACCTGTAGATGTTACGGCTGCATACGAAGCTAAGAATGGTTGGAGTTCATATGTTGGTAAGTTTTTTGAAGAAGTAAAGATAGGGCCTAACGGTTACACCTCTTATTATTTAGAGAATGAGAATTTCCAAGTTCCAACAGGCTGTACAGCTTACATTATTAAGAGTGTAGATCAGCCTGTTACTGGAAGTGTTGTTGGAAATGCACAAGTAGTGGCTTTTACAGCAGGTAAAGTTCTTCCTGCAAAAACGGGCTTTATTCTTCAAGGAACAGCAGGTAAAACAATAGTTTATCAGGCTAATGTGTCAGGTGTTACAGAAGAAGATGTAACAGGCAACTTGCTTGTGGGTACTGCTGTTGAAAAAGAATTTAGTGGTGCTGGATACAGATATTATCTCTTTGGTAAAGGTGTAAAAGGACAGGGCTTCTATCATCAGACAGGTCGCGACGGAAATTCAATTAAACTTCCTGCGCACCGTGCAGGTTTGAAGCTTTCTACATCAGGCCCTGATTTTGCTCCTGCAAAAGAATTAATCTTCAACTTTGGTGATGCAACAACTACGGGTATTAACACTGTTCAGCCAGCTGTAGAAAAGAAGAACGATGTAATATACGACTTACAAGGCCGTCGCGTAACAAATCCTTCTCGCGGTATTTATATTGTGAACGGAAAGAAAGTTGTAATCAGTAAGTAAACATAAAGAGATAAGAATTAACTATGAATAGTAAAATGAAATATATCGCACCTAATACGAATACAGTGAACGTAAAAACTGATGACGTCATGCAAGGTTTTATAGTAACCTCTTACAGTATCAGTGAGGGCGAAGCAAAGAAAGGTTTTGTAATGGACGAAGAAAATGATGAAAACGCTTCATCGTTTGAAGGCAAAGCCATAGCAGGTTGGAAGACCTGGGAAGAGCAATAAATATAATATCCAACAAAAGCTACAGCTAAGGCGGTAGCAAATATAAAAGCCGTGTGCCAAATGTTCGATGAACAATGGTGCACGGCTTTGTTGATAATTGTTATAAACGAATAAGAGAGAAATAGTTTTTATGATGAAATAAAAGAAAAGATGTTGTATAGAGTAAGTATAAGAAAAACAAAAAAATCATGGAACTACATTTATTTTATAGGTTTTTATTTTCTTTTTAATGCTCTTTTACTACCTTTACATACGAAACCGAAAACCTTAACAACTATTATTATCATGTTATTAAAAAATCTTTTCTGTGCATCGGCATTTTTGCTTGTTGCTGTATCGGCATCAGCACAAAATGAGAAAGGTGTTACAAAGTATGTGAATCCGTTTATTGGTACTGGCTCTGTTGATCAGAATAGCTTAAAGGGAAATACTTTCCCTGGAGCGTGTGTGCCATTTGGCATGGTGCAACTTAGTCCTGATGTCAAGAGTAAGCCCACAGGACATGAGCCATCAGGATACGACTATGGTTGTAATAGAATTTATGGCTTTAGTCATACTCACCTTAGCGGAACGGGCTGTGTAGATTTGCTTGATGTGCTGGTGATGCCATCGAGCCGTAGTTTAGACGAACTGAGTAAGACAGACGACTTTAGTTCTACTTTTTCGCACGCAAACGAAAAAGCCAGTGTTGGTTATTATAAGGTGACGCTTGATGAAGACGGTATCAATGCTGAGATGACGGCTACACTGCGTACGGGCATGCACCGTTACACGTATGCTGCAGGGCAAGCCAACAATTTGGTGTTTGATATGGCCCATTCAGGGCATTGGACACGAAACATATCGGACGCACAGTTGCGCCTTATCGACCCTTATACAATAACAGGTTATCGCATAATTGATGGCTGGCAGCGCTTGCGTAAAGTTTATTTCTATGCTACATTCAACCGTCCCGTAAAGGAAACAATTTTCAAAGCTTATAACCATATTTACCATAACGGCGACTGTGCCAATGGTAAAGATGTAAAGTGTTTCCTTAGTTTTGAACCTTCATCAGAGCCTTTAATCGTTAAGGTTGCGCTGTCACCAGTGAATGCTGACAATGCGCGAATGAATCTGCGTGAGAACGATACATGGAACTTTGATGCGGTAAGGCAGAAGGCTGTTGATGCGTGGGAAAAGGAATTAAGCAATATCCGTATTGAGGGAACAGATGATCAGAAGGCTATTTTTTACACAGGGCTTTACCATGCGTATATTCAACCCAATACTATTTCGGACATTAATGGCGAATTTATGTTTGCAAATTACACAACGGGAAGAACAGAATATGGAGAAGCTCATTACAGTACGTTTTCGCTTTGGGACACATTCCGGGCCTGCCATCCGATGTACACGCTGCTGAAACAAGAGCGTGTGGCCGACTTTGTTAAAAGTATGCTGCGGCAATATGACTCGTACGGCTATCTTCCTATCTGGCAACTCTGGGGTACAGATAACTATTGTATGATAGGTAATCATGCTATACCTGTTTTGGTTGATGCTGTTTTGAAGAAGATTCCGGGTATTGATGCTGAACGCGTTTACGAAGCGGTAAAGGGTACGTCTATGCGTGAACATGAAAATTCGCCGTGGAAAATATGGGATAAATACGGTTATTATCCTGAAGATTTACAAACCCAGTCGGTTTCTATTACGTTGGAAGCATCGTTTAACGATGCTTGTGTGGCTCGACTTGCAAAGTATTTAGGCAAGACGGCCGACTATGAATACTTTGCTCATCGCTCACGTAACTATCGTAATTTATTTGATGAAAATACAGGGTTCTTTCGTGGAAAATGGAGCAATGGCAAATGGATCGAACCGTTTAATCCGCTGCAATACGGTTCCAATGGAGGTAATCCGTTCACTGAAGGCAACGCATGGCAGTATCGATGGTATGTGCCACAGGACGTTCCTGACTTAATAAACCTGATTGGTGGTAACAAGAAGTTTGTAGCCGAATTAGATAAATTCTTCACCCTGTCAACCGATCAGGCAGATACAAAGGATCATAATGCCAGCGGTTTTATAGGACAATATGCGCACGGTAACGAGCCCAGCCATCATTGTGTATACCTTTATAATTACGCGGGAGCTGAGCGCAAGACTCAATATTATGCCAATAAAGTGATGACAGAACAATATAAAAATCGAATTGATGGATACTCAGGGAATGAAGATTGCGGACAAATGTCGAGCTGGTATATCCTCTCGGCAATGGGCTTTTATCCTGTTGATCCAGCTTCGGGTGTTTATCAGTTTGGCTCTCCTCAATTACAAAAAGCAGATATTACGCTGCATAACGGGAAACATTTCGTTATTACCACAAATCGTAAAGGTAAGGACGACTGTTATATAAAATCGATAAAACTAAACGGTAAGCGTTATAATAAGAATTTTATTCTTCATGAAGATATTATGAAAGGCGGCACACTTGAATTTGAAATGGTAAAATAAACATTTCGAGTAAATCGCCTTTCAAAATTCTTTTAAACAGATTTTGGATATAAAAAGAAAAGAGCCTTGGAATGATATTCCAAGGCTCTTGTATAATACAAAAAATATTTACATTATTTGTTAACCTTTTCCTCAAATTCAGCACCAGGTGCAAACTTAACCACCTTCTTTGCAGCGATAGTAATTTTAGCACCAGTAGAAGGATTTACACCCTGACGAGCAGGACGCTGCTTTACAGCAAATGTACCGAAACCTAAAAGCTGAACCTTATCACCTGCAACAACTGCTTCCTTAATTGCTTCAACAGCTGCGTCAAGAGCTTTCTTAGCGTCTACAGCAGTAATGTCTGCTTTCTCTGCGATTTTCTTTACTAATTCTGTCTTGTTCATTTTTTTTATGTTTTAAGTGAATAAAATATTCAATACAAATATTATTTTCCGACAAATATATATGATTAGTTTCATAATTCAAACAAAAAAAAAGAAAAAATGTTTCAGGCAATGAAAAAAGAGGGTAAAATGGCTGTTTTATAGCTAATTAATAGAGTTTTTTCGTAATTTTGCACCACTTACGGATATACAGTTAGAAGAATCAATAAAATGCTTAGGATACCCAACATCACCAAGAATCTGTTAATCATTAACATTTTGGTATTTATGACTATGTTAGTGTTGCGCCAATTTGGAGTCGCTGATCTCAACGACATCTTTGGTTTGCACTTTTTCATGGCTTCCGATTTTCATATTTACCAGCTTTTTACTTATATGTTTATGCATGCAGGTTGGGAGCACATTATTATGAATATGTTTATGCTCTGGATGTTTGGTGCTGTAATGGAACAAGTATGGGGTGCTAAACGATTCATTTTTTATTACATTTTTTGTGGTATTGGCGCTGGCATTATGCAGGAATTAGCCCAATTTTTTTATGTGTGGCATGAATTTAATGTGCAGCAATCTATCAGCATAACAGAATCGTTTAGTGTAATGGCCCATTTCTCAACTCAGCTTAATGGGTTAACAACTGTTGGAGCCTCAGGAGCAATCTATGCACTTTTGCTCGCCTTTGGTATGACATTTCCAGAGGAACGTATGTTTATCATTCCTATTCCTATTCCTATTAAAGCGAAGTGGATGGTTATGGGATCGATAGCTTTAGAGTTATTCCTTACACTTTCTGCCCCAGGCGATCAGGTCGCTCATTTGGCACACTTGGGTGGAATCATATTCGGTTTCTTCCTTATACGTTATTGGCGAAAGCACCCCAACATGTATTATGGAATGAATGACGGCATACACATGTTCAAAAATATGCGTAACCGATGGGAAGATCATCAAAGAAAATCGGATCATTCTTCACATAGCAAGAACAACGTAATTAGCACAAGCTACACAGAAAAGGATAATAATATTAATCGTCATGGAAGTGCGGATTCGCAGGAAGAGGTTGACAGAATACTTGATAAAATACGTAAAAGCGGATACGATAGTTTAAGTAAAGAAGAGAAACAAACTCTTTTTGATCAAAGCAGGAAATAATTTTTCCGTCATGTTGAAGAAGTTTAAAAAGTTTACTTTACAAATGATAGGCGGCGCAAACGTTGCCTCTATCATCATAATGCTTCTTATTGGCTATTCAGGTTTTATTAACCCAGAACGCTTTCCAAAATTGAGTAACATTGGGTTGATTTTCCCTTTATTTCTGGTTATCAATCTGGCATTTCTTATTTTCTGGCTTATTGTGAAACCAAAGTTTAGCCTTATTCCGTTATTGGGTTTTATCATTTGTTATGGGCCTGTTCGTACTTATTGCCCATTCAATATTACAAGTGACCCACCTAAAGGAGCGTTCAAGGTTCTTTCATACAACGTTTGGCTTTTTGCGGGGTGGGAAGATCATGGGCAGCCCAATCCCATTTTAAGATATATTCGATTACAAAACGCCGATATTGTTTGCCTTCAAGAGTCAGCTCCTTTCGAGTTGCGACAAGAAAAAATAGATTCTGTGCTCAATCCCATTTACCCTTATCATGATATAGTAAGTCACCATGGGAACTACATGTCTATTTATAGTAAATATCCCATTCTTTCTCGTGAGCGCATTGATATCAAGTCGAAAGGCAATTTAAGTACGGCTTACAAACTTTATATTGAAGGGAAAGAAGTAATTGTTATTAACAATCATCTTGAAACTACTGATCTTAGTGTTGAAGATAAGCAACGTTTCAAGCTATTGATGAAAGGCGATATGAAAACAGATACCGCCGAACATACATCAAAGATGCTTATTCGCAAGCTTGGTGAACAAACGGCTAAGCGCGCTCCACAGGCAGATGCTGTTGCACGATATATTTCGTATAATCAAGGAACGCCAATTATCGTGTGTGGCGATTTCAACGATAACCCTCTTTCGTATGTGCGACGCACCATTGCTGATGGACTGACTGACTGCTATGTGTCGACCGCTAACGGGCCAGGAATTAGCTATCATAAGGCTGGTTTTTACGTCCGTATTGACAATATGATGTGTAGTTCTGATTTTAAGCCGTATCGATGTAAAGTGGATAATAGTATTAAAACATCAGATCATTATCCTATTTCCTGCTATTTCAAATTGCGTGACGATCGTTAAAATAAACCTTTAATATCTTTTTATAAAGTAAAAAAAATAGTATCTTTGCACACTATAGTAGCTTACTATCTATAAGGAATTTACAGAAAACAATAAAATAACTAACAAAATGCAAAACAAAGGAATCGTAATCACAACGGCTGTCTTGCTGACGCTTGTGTGTCTCTTCTATTTGTCGTTCCCGGTTGCCACAAAGTATTATGACAACAAAGCGGCAGAGCTGAAGGATCCTATTGCTCAACAGGATTATAAAGATTCTGTTAAGTATCTGGGGATTTACAGCTATCAGAAGTGCCTCGAAACTCAGATTGGTCTTGGTCTGGACCTTAAAGGCGGTATGAACGTTATCTTGGAGATATCAGTTCCCGACGTTGTAGAGAATCTTGCTGACCACAAAACTGACATGGCTTTTACGAAATCGATGAACGAAGCTCGCAAAGAGCAGATGACTTCACAGGAAGATTTCGTAACGCTTTTTATTAATGCTTACCATAAAAACGCTCCAGGCCACAAGCTTGCAGAGGTGTTTGCCACACAGCAGCTTCAAGGAAAAGTATCTCCTACAAGCACAGACAAGGAGGTTGAAAAGGTAATTCGCGAAGAAGTAAGTTCAGCAATTGACAACTCTTTCAATGTTGTGCGCACCCGTATTGACCAGTTTGGTGTTGTTCAGCCTAACATTCAGAAGATTCAAGGCTCTGAAGGACGCATTATGGTTGAGATGCCAGGTATCAAAGAACCTGAGCGTATGCGTAAACTGTTACAAGGTAGTGCCAACCTCGAATTCTGGGAAACATACAATTCTCAGGAAGTTTTGCCATATCTTCAACAGCTTGATCAGCGTTTGGCTAATGGCGAACAGGATACTACTTCTGCTGTAAAGGATAGTGCAAAAGCTACTGAAGCAAAACCTGCTGTTAAAGCAGCTCAGCCCCGTTTCAAGATTAAAGGCTCAGAAAAGAAGGATATTGCCACAACTCCTGATGCACAACTTGAGCAGGCTAAGAAGCTACACCCATTACTTGCTATGCTGCAAACAACAGGCCAAGGCCTTAGTGTATGTGGCTATGCCAGCGTACGCGATACCGCAGCAATTAATCATATCATCCACAGTCAGCTTGCAAAGCAAATTCTTCCTTCTGATATGAAGTTGCTTTGGAGTGCTAAACCTGCTGACGGCATTCAAGCAAAGAATATCTTCGAGCTTCATGCCCTCAAGGTTACAACAACTAATGGCCGCGCTCCACTTGAAGGAAATGTTGTTACTAACGCTAAGGACGAGTTCAATAATATTACAGGACAGCCAGAGGTTAGCATGACAATGAATTCTGAAGGCGCTCGTCGCTGGGCTGAACTTACTAAGGCAAACGTTGGAAAAGCGATTGCAATTGTACTTGATGGTGTTGTTTATTCAGCACCTCGTGTAAATGGTGAGATTGGCGGTGGACAATCATCTATTTCTGGTAACTTCACAATTGAAGACACAAAAGACTTGGCTAATACGCTGAAATCGGGCCGTATGCCTGCTCCTGCTCACATTGTTCAGGAAGAAGTTGTAGGTCCTACACTTGGCGCACAGTCAATTGAGCAAGGCGTTGTTTCTTTTGCCATCGCCTTTGCATTGCTTATTGTCTTCATGCTTGTTATGTACAACATCATTCCTGGCGCAATTGCTATTGGTGCTCTGTTGCTTAACGTATTCTTCACTCTTGGTATTCTTACATCGTTCCAGGCCGCTCTTA
The DNA here is from genome assembly GCA_013333285.2 of Prevotella sp. Lineage (GTDB taxonomy): Bacteria > Bacteroidota > Bacteroidia > Bacteroidales > Bacteroidaceae > Prevotella. The sequence continues at coordinate 10,623 of JABCPF020000058.1, read as the reverse complement.
CCATGAGTGGTATTGCTGGTATGGTACTCTCTTTGGGTACAGGTGTCGATGCCAACGTACTTATTTACGAGCGTATTAAAGAGGAGCTTCGTTCCGGAAAGGGTATGAAGCAGGCTATTAATGCTGGTTTCAGCAACGCTTTCTCTGCTATTATCGACTCGAACCTTACATCTCTTTTCACTGGTATCATTCTGTACACCTTCGGAACTGGTCCTATTCAGGGCTTCGCTACAACATGGATTATCGGTATTTGTTGTAACGTCTTCACAGCTGTATATGTAACACGTGTTGTTTACGAATACAAGTTGAATAAGGGAAAATGGCAGAACCTTAAGTTCTGGACAAGTATTTCCGAGAATCTTATGCAAGGTAAGAACTACAAGTTCATGAGCATGTATAAGAAGAGCTTTGCCGTATGGGGTATTGCTGTTGTAATATGTATTGTAAGCTTTGGTGTACGTGGCTTGAGTCAGAGTATTGATTTTACTGGTGGTCGTAACTTCGTTGTTACCCTTGCTAAGCCTGTACAGGTTGAGCAGGTGCGTAAAGTGTTGAATAATGCTTTCAAGAACACAGTAGGTCCTGATGCTGGTAAGATGGCAACAACATCAGTTATTGCTATTGGTACTGACGGAAAAACTATTCGTATCTCTACCAACTATAACATCGATTCAAACGATCCTGCTGAGGACGATCATGTAGAGACTCAACTTTATCAGAAGCTTAAAGCTGCTGGTTTTGTTACACAGACAAACATGGACGACTTTAAGAATCCTGATGTACGTCAGGGAGGAAGTATCATTAGTAGCTCAAAGGTAGGTCCTTCTGTTGCTAAGGATATCACAACAGGTGCTATTAAGAGTGTTGCTCTGGCCTTAGTGTTTATCTTCCTTTACATCTTCTTGCGCTTCCGCAACTTAGGTTTCTCTGTCGGCGCTACAATAGGTCTTCTTCTCGACACTACAATCGTTATCGGAGCCTTCTCGCTTTGCTACGGCTGGATTGGCTTCTCGCTCGAAATTGACCAAACATTCATCGGAGCTATCTTAACGGTTATTGGTTACGATATTAACGACTCGGTGGTTGTATTCGACCGTATCCGTGAAAACTTAGGCAAGCGTAAGGGTCTGCTTAGCAAGACAGACGAGCAGAAACTCTTCAACGACTCGATTAACGAAACGCTTTCTCGTACCATTAATACATCGTTGTCAACTCTTATCGTGTTGCTGGCCATCTTCATTCTTGGTGGTGATAGTATTCGCAGCTTTACGTTTGCAATGATTATTGGTGTATGTATCGGTACCCTTTCATCTGTATTTGTTGCTTCTCCTGTTGCTTATCTTGTTATGGGTAAGAGCATTCGCAACCGCAACTTAGAGGTTGAAGAGCAAACGGTAAAGGCGTAATGATAGCTAACTGATAGCATAATATGCTCTGTTTTCTGAACAGAGCATTATGCAAAACCATAAAAAAGAAGCCACTTGGGAATTGTTTCCCGAGTGGCTTCTTTCTTTTATTTCAATTACTTTCCGTAATTATCGTTCTTTGTTCATGATACCCTTTTGTCGTGGTTCTATTATATAATAAGGTGTATATTTCTATTTTTTTTCTTTTTTTCTTTTCTTCTCTCGGTTCTTCTTTTGTCTTTCGGTCTCTCTTGTTGATTTTATTCTCTGTTTGAGAATGATGTAATTCCTTTTAGAAGTCTTTTATAAAATAATCCCCAATCAGCCTTTTTGCTAACTGGGGATTATTAAAATATGGTGTTTGCCAACTCTTTACGAGTTATATATCACTTGTTAATATTATATTTTCGTATTAAGTTGTTATGCTCAAATTTTAGTAATCTACTTACGATAATTTATATAATTGTTGGCAAAAGAGCCAAAGCCGCTTGACTATTATTTAGCACCGCCACCAAAAGCATAACCTACTGATAGGCCAATGGTGTTGTACTTAGCTTTTCCAATGTGTGCATTCAGTGTGACACGCACATGGCGAAACAGTTCAACGCCTACGCGAGGCATCAGGCCTACGCCCGAAGTCTTGTCGGTATTATCGTCAGGATAGTTGCCTACTACAATATCGTAGCTGTTAAGCCCAAGACCAATGCCCACGAAAGGAGATACTTTTTCGCCTAAAAGGAAATTATAATCGCATACAGACATGAAGCTAAACGTGCGGAAACTTAAGGTGCCTCCTGCATATTTGCTGACAGCCGAGCCCATATAAAGTTGTGTACCCACGTCAACAGGCAGACTGTTCAGATTATAGCGTGCTTCGAAACCTAAAGCAGGGCCAACCTGATGCGAACCAACATTACCCGCTAAACCATAGGTGACGCCAATGAAAGGCTCAAACTCAAAGGCCTTTACAGGTCTGTCGTATGAGTTTTGGGCGTTCGCGTTTGCTGCTGACATTGCAAATAATGCAGCAAGAAAAAAACTTTTAATCTTCGTCATAATAGTTGAGTTTTTATGTGTTTTGTTGGCGGCAAAATTAGTACTTAATATCTAAAAAGCGATTCTCTTCTCCTTATTTAAATTATTTTTACATTTCTTTGTTCTCCTTATTTATTGTGTGTTTAAGTTCTCTGCTGTTGCTGTTGCTTTGTTTCGCTGATGCCTTTTAGGTGTTGTTATTGAAGGGTTATTGTTGTTTGCTCATTGTACGTCGGCTGTCGTACGCATTGTATCACGATCGCCATACGCGTTGTACTACAGTCGTCGTACACATTGTATCACAGCCGCCGTACAATGCCGAAGACTGCATAATAAGAGAGCGATAACGAAAAAATCGCAAGACCTTAACACTGTTAAGACCTTGCGATTCTGCTGTGTACTCTGACTGGGAATCGAACCCAGATCAAAGGTTTAGGAAACCTACGTTCTATCCATTGAACTATCAGAGCCCATTTTATGCGCTAACTTGCAACGCAAGTATGGCGTATGCACGTTATGTTGAGCTGTGCAAAGATAGGGAAATTTTTAAAAGTAAAAGAGTAAAAGGGTAAAAAAGTAAAAGAGAATCCATAATGTAGAAAGGCCGTGAAGCAACTTAAGCATAGGTCAAAAGCATGCTTTTCTTTTAGCTTCTTTTCTATATTTTCAGCGCTTTATTTTACTTTTTTCCTCTTATCCTCTTTAAGTCCTTAGCGTTTTATTTTACTTTTTTACCCTTTTACCTTTTTACTTTTTCTTGTATTTCTCGCTCTGCTCCTTAATAAGGTTAGCATCAGTGAAATAGTTGATGCGCATTGCGTTACGCACTTCGTCCATAGTTTGGGCTGCTGCCTCGCGTGCAGCATCAGAGCCACGGCGCAAAATGTTGAATATTTCAGGAATATCCTGCTCGTATTCGCGACGGCGTTCGCGAATGGGGTCGAGCATACGGTTGATAACCTGCATCAGCATTTTCTTGCATTTCATATCGCCTATGCCACCGCGTGTGTAAGCTTCTTTAAGCTCATCAAGCGTTTTAAACTCGGGCCAAAAGTCAGCAAAGTCTTGGTCTGTGGAGAAAGCGTCAAGATATGTAAACACAGCGTTGCCTTCGACGTGGCCAGGATCGGATACGTTAAGGTGTGTAGGGTCGGTGTACATGCTCTTAACCTTCTGCTCAACTGTCTTTGCATCGTCAGAGAGATAGATGCAGTTGCCAAGGCTCTTCGACATTTTCTCCTTACCATCAGTGCCGGGTAAACGACGCTGTACAACGTTTTCGGGCAACATGAGCGATGGTTCAACAAGCACAGGAGCATAGGTTTGGTTGAAGCGTGCAACGAGTTCGCGCGTTAGTTCAATCATTGGCGCTTGGTCTTCGCCTGCTGGCACGGTTGTGGCTTTGAAAGCAGCAATGTCGGCAGCTTGCGAAACGGGGTAGCAGAAGAAGCCTAATGGTATAGAGTTGTTTTCGAAACCACGCATCTTTACTTCGGTTTTCACCGTGGGGTTGCGCTGTACGCGGCTTACGCTAACAATATTCATGAGGTAGGTTGTAAGCTCGCTGATTTCGGGAATACAGCTCTGAATATAGAGCGTACACTTGTCGGGGTCGAGTCCTGCCGAAAGATAATCGAGGGCAACCTCAACAATATTCTGTCTGATTTTTTCAGGATTATCGGCATTATCTGTCAGCGCCTGTACGTCGGCCATAAATACAAACATGCGGTCGTAGTCGCCTTCGTTCTGAAGTTGCACGCGACGGCGCAGACTTCCAACATAGTGTCCCAGGTGGAGTTTGCCCGTAGGGCGGTCACCTGTCAATATAATTTTTCCCATAATAACGTGTTTCTGTTTTATGTGTGCAAAGGTAACATTTTTAATTTATAATATATATACATTTCGATGGCGTGTTACGATAGAGGCCTTTTTGGCAGAGTTTACAGTTGCTTTGGAAGGTAAACGGCTATGGTTTTGGCTCTGACGTAGTTGAAACTAAGGTACATGAATCCGCTAAAAGGACGCGTTTTGCCCCACGAATTTTTGGCAATGAAGTATTTATCGCCTTTAATGTCGTGGGCTATACCGCATAGTTCCATGCAATGGTCGTCGGTAGTTTGAAGGGTTTCAAAAGCGCGCTGGCGTTGCTGCTGCGTGATAGGTGTGCTTTCATTGTCGAGCGTGGCACACCCTGCGGCCGTGTTAAATCCAGGTTCTGATATATCTCCCTCCCAGCAAACGGGGTGACCGTTGCGCAACGACTGCTCAATGCGGTTCATCATGCTATCTAAAGGCACGTTCATAAAACTGTCGCGAAGTTGGTTATCGGGCGTTTCGAGAACAAATTTTTGTCCGAAAGGGTAATGGGTAAAGCTGGTAAGTGCTTCGTATTCGCCCGGCAAGCAAACGCTATGAGCAAATTCGAGTGGCGTGTATTCAACGCCAAACATAAACAGTGTGGGCGGAAGGTAGCCAATGTTATGGTTGAGCGCGTCGTCAAGACGATTTTCAAGTATGTCGAATGACGTTGCAGCGCGGGCTATTTGTGTGGCCGTTCGAGCCATCACATTGTAGTTAACGCCTTTATAATTAGGGTATGCGTCGTAGGGTTCAAGACCGTATCGCTGAATAATATTGAGCGTCATCGATGCCATTCCGCGCATACTGATAGTATGTTTGCCCTTCGAAAGGTAACTAAAACGGGCCCGTTCGGTAAGCCACATGCGTGCTACGTAATCGGGCGATAGGTTAACCGAGTCGCCCTGCATGAGGTGTTCGGTTTCGATAGTGGCCAGCATGGCATATACCCAACATAGTGGACTGTTGCCCTGATCTTTGACAGGGGTAGTTTTTAACATCACTTCGGTAGAAAAAGGAGGGCCAGCCTTAAATAGGGTGTCGCCGTAGAGAAATCGCTCTATCGGTTTTACTAATATGGCGTATGTGCCAATAAGCACGGCGATAGGTATAATAAAAAGCAGTATTTTTTTCATCGTTATATTGTCGTATATAGGCAAAGTTACGAAAAGTAGCTTTGAAATACTCGTGCTTCTGCTACTTTTTTATATAGCTTATAAGCAAGAGAAGCGCGCAAGGGCTTAATTATGAGCAGTCCGAATACCTAATATGCGCCAAAAAAATAGTACCTTTGCACCCATGAATGAGAAATTAGGAGACTTCGAAATCATGGCTCCCGTAGGGAGTCGTGAATCATTAGCTGCAGCTATTCAGGCGGGCGCTAATTCAATTTACTTCGGCATTGGCCAGCTGAACATGCGTTCTCATAGCGCCAATCACTTTGATATCAACGACCTTCACGAAATAGCCGAAACGTGTAAAGCACATGGCATTAAAACGTATCTGACAGTAAACACTATAATTTACGATGAAGACATGGAGGCTATGCGCCAGATTGTTGACGCGGCAAAGGCAGCAGATATATCGGCTGTAATAGCTTCTGATGTGGCGGTTTTGGTGTATTGTAGGCAGGTAGGTGTTGAGGTTCACTTGTCAACACAGCTGAATATCACGAACGTTGAGTCGTTAAAGTTTTATGCTCAGTTTGCCGCCGTAACCGTTTTAGCACGTGCGCTGAACATGACACAGGTGAAACATATTTACGATGAAATCACAAATCAGAATATTTGTGGACCTATGGGTCAGCCTGTTCGTATTGAAATGTTCTGCCATGGCGCACTTTGTATGGCTGTTTCAGGCAAGTGTTATATGAGCCTTCATGAAGCAAATAGGTCGGCTAACCGCGGACAGTGCGTTCAAATATGCCGTAGAAGCTATACGGCTACAGACAACGAGACGGGGCATCAGCTTGAAATAGACAATAAATACTTGATGAGTCCGAAGGACTTAAAGACGGTTCGCTTCATCGATAAGATGATAGACGCGGGTGTTAGAGTGTTTAAAATTGAAGGCCGTGCGCGCGGACCAGAGTATGTTTACACTGTGGTTTCGTGCTATCGTGAGGCTATTCAGGCTGTGCTTGAAGGCACATTTACCGAAGAAAAGAAAGATAAGTGGGACGAAAGATTGGCTACTGTCTTCAACCGTGGCTTCTGGGACGGTTATTATCAGGGCCAAACCATGGGCGAATGGAATAAGAATTACGGTTCGTTAGCAACAGAAAAGAAAGTTCTTGTGGGCAAAGTCACGAAGTATTTTTCAAAGATAGGTGTGGCCGAAATAGCTGTTGAAGCTGCAAGTTTCAAGAAGGGTGACAAGCTGCTTATTACGGGAACGACAACGGGTGCCATGTATTTGGACGCAAAGGAAATACGTTATGACCTCGGTGCTGTAGAAGAAGCAGAACAGGGTTGGCGCGTTTCTATTCCTGTTCCAGATAAGGTTCGTCCGAACGATAAGTTCTTTAAGTTGGTTAAAAACCAAGTATAGACGAGCGGAAAAAGCTCTTTTTGCCAGTTTATGACAAAGCATAGATGAGTTAAGAACGCTCTTTTTGCCAGTTTATGACAAAGCATATACGAGTTAAAAGTTTTCTTTTCGCAAGGCTTTCTTGTTCAAAAGGGCGCATGAGAAAAGAAGAAATGATAAGTAAAATAAAAATATTGAATAATCATGACAGATATAAACGCAACAAAAGGCTTATCAATTGATGAGGCGCAAAAGGAAGTAATATCCGAGTTTATCGACTTTGACGACTGGATGGATCGATATCAAATGCTCATTGATTTGGGCAACGAGTTGGGCGTTTTAGATGAAAAATATAAGACAGAACAGAATATTATTGACGGCTGTCAAAGCAGAGTGTGGCTTCAATGCGATTATACGGACGGTAAATTGGTGTTTACTGCCGACAGCGATGCGCTGATTGTGAAAGGCATTATCGCACTTTTGATTCGAGTAATTAGCGGTCATACGCCACAGGAAATTCTTGATTCAGAGTTTTATTTCATTGATAAAATTGGGCTTCGTGAGCATTTATCGCCCACGCGTTCGAATGGATTGTTGGCCATGGTAAAGCAAATTAAGGCTTACGCACTGGCTTATAGCATGAAGAAATAAGGCATGCCATGCGCAAATTACGAACCATAGAGATGAAGCGGCTTTCGTTAGACGAGTTTAAAGAGGCCGAAAAACTTCCGCTTATAGTGGTGTTAGACGATGTAAGATCGCTGTATAACGTAGGCAGTGTGTTCCGTTGCGGTGATGCTTTTCGTATTGAAGCCGTGTATCTTTGTGGCATAACGGCCTGTCCGCCCAACGCTGAGATTCATAAAACAGCCCTTGGAGGCGAAGATTCGGTGACGTGGAAATACTTCGAAAAAACCGAAGACGCCGTGCAACAACTTCATCATAACGGCTACTTTGTGTACAGCATCGAGCAGGTTGAAGGCTCAACGAAACTTCAAAATTTAAACGAAAGCATAAATATTTCATCGGACAATAACAGGCAAAACGATGGTTTGACAACAGAGCAATCGCGTGAAAGCATCTCACCTACAACTTATGGGCATCCCCACTACGCTGTTATCCTCGGCAATGAAGTTAAGGGAGTAAAGCAAACAGTGGTAGATATGAGCGACGGTTGCCTCGAAATTCCACAGTTCGGCACCAAGCATAGTCTGAACGTTTCAACCACAGCGGGCATCGTTATGTGGGAATTCTGCAAGGTTCTTGCGCTGAAATAAGCTGCGACAACAGCATACAAACGGCCCCTTTTCGTTGTGAAGAGGGTCCGTTTGTTGTATATTTTTTAATCTCTGCCATCATTTTTCTGCCTCGAAAATGTTTTTATCCATATACATTTATTATATTTGTAGCTGACTAACAGCCTGTTGTTGCATTACAAACGTAGCGTAAGGCATGACTGTTTGGCCTGAAATGATGTGATAACCTAATTGACAAAAGCTTATGAAAACGGGAAAAATCAGGAAACCAATCGCTGTTGTTGCGTTGTTTTTAAGTGCATTTTTTGTGCTGTCGCTGACAGAATCGTGCAGCAATTCAGACGACGACAAAGCTACAAAAGAGGTTGTTGTGGCTAAGGCAACGATTAACGGGCAGGCTTATTCGAGCGTATATCATGTGCCTGTCAACACTGATTACTATGACGATATGCTCAATATGTTTGTCAAACCCAAGCTTATTGCGGTGTTTTTCCAATTATCTCCCACGAACAGGCAAGGCAAAAGCTATGACGTTGTATTCCATTTGTTGCCCGATACCAACTATAAAATAGGAGCGACAAAGAAGTATCATGTTAGCTTTTGTAATGCCGTAGAAACCCAAACGCTTAACAAACAGGTTGCGGAAGCGGGCAAAACGGCACCCCAAGGCGAAGCTATGACCTTGTTCCTTTTGCAGCATGGTGTGAGAGACGGTGTGGCAATGGTGCGTGAGCATGGCAGCAAGGACGCGTTTCAATCGCTGGAAGGCGATATAGAACTTACGCGGGCGGCAGGCAACGGCAACGTATGTGTGGGCAGTTTCAGGTTGAAAAACCGTGAGGGTACCGGCATAACTCCTTACAATATGAATTGTAACTTCAAGATTAACTTCTTGCAACAATAAGCCCAAACGCTTACAAAACGCAGCAGCAATGCTTGTAAACTGCGCTGATAACGCTTAACGAACATCGTTGCACCACTTGTCTGCTCAAATAAAACAATACAAAATAAAAGCCCACGAGCAAGCAAAAGTGCTACTCGTGGGCTTTTATCGTTGTCCCAGATGGATTCGAACCACCACTGACAGAACCAAAAACTGTAGTGCTACCATTACACCATAGGACAAACTTATTTTGCGGTGCAAAGGTAAGGCTTTTTTAATAGCCTACCAAATTTTTATAAATTTTTCTGTAATATTTACCTTTGCACCGCCCAATAATGATGTAATTAAGCTTATTTTGGCGAGTAAACGGCGCGAATTGTAATGCTTGCCCGCTTCTCTTTATCGCTGGTATTGAATGTGCCGCCCCAACTATAGTCTTCGCTACTGTCCAAACCCACAATCTGAAATACGCCCATTGTTGACGACTGCAGGCTGCCAACGCTAGCATTACAGCCTTCGGCGATGGTCTCAGCACGTTTATAAGCGTCGATGCTGGCTTCGTTAAGCAGCTGCATTTTCAGGTCATCGAGCTTTGTATAATAGTATAATGGGTCGCTGCTGCTGAAGTTTACGTCGCGTCCATACAGCACAGATATTTTCTGATATACGCGTTCAACGATTGGCAAATTGCGCGAAGTGATAGTAATATCTTGCGATACCAGATATCCATCATCTACTTCAAAGTAGCGTTCAGCTTGCGTATCGTATAGACTTTTGGTTTGTTTTTCGATACTTACGCTGTTGGTTGAAATGGCCGAATCGGCTATGTTGTTTTCGCGCAAGTATTGACGTATCATGCGGTTTGAGCGATTAAATTCGGTGTATGCTGCCGATTTTGTAGACGCTTTGCCCGAAACGGTGATGTTCCATACTATAAGATCACTGGTAATTTGCTTTTCAGCCATTCCTGTTACCTTAATTTTATTTTCTCCCTGACGGAAGTTTCGCAGGCCGTGTCCTATTTGCCAGCAACCTGCTACTGCTGCAATGCTCACGATGATAACAAGTGCAGCTCTTACTAATTCTTTCTGATCGATTTTCATATTATTTACCAAATGCTTGTCGTTCTATTTGAAGTACTCGTGAAATCTCAAAGTAAATATCGGGTTCTTCCCAGTATTCGCTCTTCTCGTTGAGGTGGATTATGTCGCATGGCACCTTATTTTTTCCAACGTTAACGAGCGACTGCCCCTTTATTTTCCATATATCGAGGTAATAATTTATGAAGCTGTATTCATCAGGTACGCTGGTAACAAAGAATGGTTCTTCAGCCGTTCCACGCCCTGTTGAGGCTATAGTGTTGTACAAACGCATGGCAACGTGCATACAATGTCGTGCTTGCGCCTTTAGTTCTGTTGAGTCGGCAGTATTTGTTTTTGCCATACCGAACAACACTGTAGCTTTACACATTAATGCTTCAAGATTTAAAGGGTTTTTAGCCAGCACTTTGTTAGCCATTGTAAGTGTGCCTGAGGAACCTGCGCGTAGTGAATCTTTCATACGTCGGGCATCAAGCATCTCGTCGCCCTGACTGATGTATGACTGTCCGTAAAAGGCGAGTACGCGTTGGCTCATGGTCAGCGTTGTGTCGAGCTTG
>JABCPF020000057.1 GCA_013333285.2 Prevotella sp. | reverse complement strand
TTGCTGAACTACTTCGACCTATACCATAGATATAAGTCAATGCGATTTCGCCACGCTTATTCTGGGGCAAATCTACTCCAACAATTCTTATTGCCATTTAAATAATTGAATAAAATAATTAAAAAATAATTGCTCTTCTTGCTAAAAAGCATGCAAAGATACAAATAATCAGCGTGATTATATATATACTTTACATATCTTTAACATTAACCCTGACGCAATTTGTACTTAGGGTTCTTTTTGTTAATAACGAACAAACGACCTTTACGACGAACAATCTTACAGTCGGCTGTACGTTTTTTTAATGATGCTCTTGTCTTCATATCTCTAAGATATATATAATTTTATTTGTATCTGTATTCTATTCTTCCTTTTGTCAAATCATAAGGACTCATTGCAACTTTAACCTTATCACCAGGAAGAATCTTAATGTAATGCAAACGCATCTTTCCAGAAATATTTGCAATAATCTGTACCCCATTCTCTAATTCTACTCGGAACATAGCATTAGACAAACTCTCTATAACTGTTCCGTCCTGTTCTATAGCAGACTGTTTTGACATAATATTTATAATATAATTTCAAATACTTCCTAAAACATTTAACAAAATTCGCATATGTCACCTAAGATAACAGAGACGAACTAACAAGTCAGCTCGCTCTGTTTCTAAGATTATTTCATATCTGTTTTAAGAAATATGATTTAGTTCAAAAAACAAATATTAATATGCACTTACAGCACCTGCCTTACGTGTATGACCCGAGTCAAGAAGACCATCATAATGACGCATCAACAGATAACTTTCAATTTGCTGAATTGTATCGATAACTACACCTACAGTGATGAGCAACGAAGTACCACCAAAGAACTGAGAGAAAGCTTGTTGAACATTCAGAAGACCTGCCAAAGCTGGCATTACTGCAATAAAGGCAATAAATAGAGAACCTGGGAAAGTAAGACGAGTCATAATTTCATCAATGTACTCTGCAGTATCATGTCCTGGTTTAATACCTGGAATGAAACCATTATTACGCTTCATATCCTCAGCCATCTGCTGTGGGTTGAGTGTAATTGCTGTATAGAAGTATGTGAAAGCAACAATCAAGACAACATATAGCGCATTATACAAAAGACTACGGTTATCAAGAAGGCTACGAACAATCATACTTGTATTATCACTCTGATACTGAACGATTGCTAATGGAATAAACATCAATGCCTGGGCAAAGATGATAGGCATAACATTAGCTGCAAACAATTTCAAAGGAATATACTGGCGAGCACCACCATACTGCTTGTTACCCACAAGACGCTTAGCATATTGAACAGGCACCTTACGTGTTCCCTGCACCAAAAGAATTGAGGCACAGATAACAGCATAGAGAATAAGAATCTCAACGATAAACATTACAAGTCCACCACCAGAAATTGCCGAAAAACGGGAACTAGCTTCCTGAACGAAAGCTTGTGGCAGACGAGCAATGATACCAATCATAATGATAAGTGAGATTCCATTTCCAACTCCTTTGTCTGTAATACGTTCACCTAACCAAAGGATAAACATACTTCCTGCAGCCAAAATAATTGTAGCTGGTATCATGAATACACTCCAAGAGATTCCACTAGCCAGAGCCTGACCAGCCTGCATCTTTAAGTTGATAAGATAACTCGGTGCTTGGAAAACCAATATGGCTACCGTAAGCACACGAGTATACCACTGTATTCTTTTACGACCACTCTCACCATCACGCTGCATCTTTTGGAAATAAGGTACAGCAATGGCAAGAAGCTGCATAACAATAGAAGCTGAGATGTAAGGCATAATTCCAAGTGCAAAAATAGATGCATTGGAAAATGCTCCACCAGAGAACATGTCCAAAAGTGACATCAAGCCACCCTTAGTTTGCGACTGGAGTTGATCAAGTTTAGCTGGGTCAATACCAGGTAATACTACGAATGATCCAAAACGGTAAATAGCCGTAAACAGAAGAGTAATAAGGAGTCTTTGACGTAAATCTACTACTCTCCAACAGTTCTTTAGTGTCTCAATTAGCTTTTTCATTGTTAGATTTTAGTTGCGTTACCACCTACTGCTTTAATAGCTTCCTCGGCAGTCTTAGAGAATGCATTAGCTTCAACATCAACCTTAGCTTTCAGCTCACCCATACCTAAAATTTTGATAGGAAGCTTACCATTAGCTACACCTGCTGCTACCATCTCGCCTACACCAATCTTGGTAAGACCTTTCTCTTCAGCAAGTTTTTGTAGAGTTGACAGATTAACTGCAAAAAACTCTCTATGGTTAATATTCTTGAATCCAGCCTTAGGAATACGACGCTGTAGAGGCATCTGGCCACCTTCGAAACCAATCTTTCTCTTATAACCAGAACGAGACTTTGCACCCTTATGACCGCGAGTAGACGTACCACCCAGACCAGAGCCTGGACCACGACCAATGCGACGACGAGAATGCGTAGAGCCTTCAGCTGGCCTCAAATTATTTAATTTCATGATTACTCTGAATTTTAAAGTTTATTACTTAACTATTTCAACCAAGTGGTGAACTTTACGTACCTTACCAAGGTTGCTTGGAGTATCTTCAATCTCAACAACCTGAGAAATTTTGCGAAGACCCAATGCCTGAAGTGTGCGCTTCTGATCTACAGGAGCACCGATACGGCTCTTAATCTGCTTTACTTTAATTGTTGCCATTGTATATTATCCAATTAACCGTTAAATACTTTATCCATAGAGATTCCACGCTCACCAGCAATCTGATAAGCATCACGAATCTGAGAAAGAGCTAAAACTGTAGCCTTTACCAAATTGTGAGCGTTTGAAGAACCTTTTGACTTTGCAATGACGTCAGAAACGCCAGCACTCTCAAGAACAGCACGCATAGCACCACCGGCCTTCATTCCTGTACCAGCTGCTGCAGGTTTAAGAAGAACACGAGCTCCACCAAATTTAACTTCAATTTCGTGAGGAATAGTACCATTAAGTACAGGAACTTTAACAAGATTTTTCTTTGCAGATTCTGTACCTTTAGAGATAGCAGCAGTAACTTCACCAGCCTTACCTAAGCCATAGCCAATTACTCCCTTACCATCACCTACAACGACGATAGCAGCGAATGTAAAGGTGCGACCACCCTTTGTAACCTTTGTCACACGGTTGATAGCTACCAAGCGATCCTTCAATTCAGCGTCACTATTTACTTTTACTTTGTTCATTGCCATAATCGATTAAAATTTAAGACCTCCCTTACGAGCTGCGTCAGCCAAAGCTTGAACACGGCCATGATAGAGATAACCGTTACGATCAAAAACTACAGTTTCAATACCTGCAGCTTTTGCCTTTTCAGCAACAAGTTCTCCGACTTTTTCAGCCTGCTGGATCTTTGGCAATTTTTCCAAGCCAAGAGAAGAAGCTGAAGCAAGAGTCTTGCCTTCAATATCATTAATTACCTGAGCATATATCTGCTTGTTAGAGCGAAAAACACTAAGACGTGGGCGCTCAGCTGTTCCGTTGACGCTCTTACGAACACGGAACTTTATCTTTATTCGTCTTTCAACTTTCTTTGTTGTCATAATCGTAAATTTAAATTAAAATTACTTAGCTGCAGCTGTCTTACCAGACTTTCTGCGAATGACCTCACCCTTGAACAGGACACCTTTACCCTTATAAGGTTCAGGCATACGGAAAGAACGAATTTTAGCACAAATAAGACCAAGTAACTGTTTATCAGCACTCTCTAAAATAATTAGAGGGTTCTGATTTCTTTCAGACTTTGTCTCAACCTTAACTTCGCTCGGAAGTTCTAAGAAAATAGGATGGGTATAACCTAAAGATAATTCTATTAGATTACCTTGGTTAGAAACGCGATATCCAACTCCGACTAGCTCAAGTTCTTTCTTATATCCTTCACTTACACCAACAACCATGTTGTTAACAAGTGAACGATAAAGACCATGATAAGCTTGCTTCTGCTTATAATTTACAGGGCTATTCTCATCAATTTCTAAGATTAACTCTCCATCATTCTGAACCAGTTTAATAGAAGAGTCTACCTTTTGACAAAGCTCACCTTTAGGCCCTTTTACAGTAACAACATTATCTTTCTCATCAACGTTAATAGTAACACCTGATGGAATACTAATTGGCAATTTTCCAATTCTTGACATATAAAATCCTCCAATTAATAAATGTAGCAAAGAACCTCACCGCCGATTTTTAAGTCAGCAGCTTCTTTGTTTGTCATAACACCCTTAGACGTAGATAAGATAGCAATACCCAGTCCGTTAATAACTCTCGGCATATCCTTGTAACCCGTATACTGGCGAAGACCAGGGGTAGAAACACGCTTCAAACACTTGATAGCATTTTCTTTTGTTTGAGGATCATACTTCAAGGCAACCTTGATTGTACCTTGGGGACCATCTTCTACAAATTTATAGTTCAAGATGTAGCCCTTCTCGAAGAGAATCTTTGTAATAGACTTCTTCATGTTTGACGCAGGAACTTCTACAATACGGTGATGAGCCATAATTGCATTTCTGAGTCTTGTCAGATAATCTGCTATTGGATCTGTCATAAATATAAATGTTTAATTAATCGGGACAACCCCGACAATATTAAATAAAAAGTATCATACCAATTTATTAAGATTATATTTCCAAGTAGTCCCACTTACCAGGAAATATACTCTCAATATAGATATTTACCAGCTAGCCTTCTTTACTCCTGGGATAAGACCTTGAGAAGCCATTTCACGGAACTGAATACGCGAAAGACCAAACTGACGAATATAACCCTTTGGACGACCAGTCACCTTACAACGATTATGCAAACGAATAGGATTTGCATTCTTAGGAATAGCTTGCAGTTTACGAGCTGCCTCGTAAGCCTCTGCTAAATCATTTGTTGTAGCAATAGTCTTTTTAAGGGCTGCACGCTTCTCTGCGTAACGAGCTACAAGCTTAGCACGTTTAACCTCACGTGCCTTCATTGATTCTTTTGCCATATCTTATTAGTCGTTTTTTGCGTTCTTAAATGGAAGACCAAATGCTTTCAAGAGTGCATAACCCTCTTCGTCAGTTGACGCAGATGTTACAAAAGTAATATTCATTCCCTGAATACGATCTACCTGATCAATATTAATCTCAGGAAAGATAATCTGTTCTGTAATACCCAGAGTATAGTTACCACGTCCATCGAGTTTAGAGTTTATACCCTTGAAGTCACGAATTCGAGGAAGTGCAATACGTACAAGTCTTTCTAAGAATTCATACATGCTCTCACGGCGAAGAGTAACCATAACGCCAATAGGCATCTTCTTACGAAGTTTGAAGTTTGCAATATCCTTCTTTGAATAAGTTGCAACTGCTTTCTGACCAGTAATTGCAGTAAGTTCATTGATTGCAACATCAACAATCTTCTTATCCTGGGTAGCGTCTCCAAGACCCAAATTAATAACAATCTTCTTCAGGACAGGAATCTGCATTGCTGAAGAATAGTTGAACTGCTTCTGTAATACAGGAGCAATTTCTTCTCTATACTGTTTCTTTAACTGTGCTGTATCCATTACTTAATCTCCTCTCCTGATTTTTTTGCGATACGGATAACTTTCTTTCCTTCACGCTTAATTGCAATACGAGTTGGCTTACCACTCTTTGGATCGATAAGACTTAAATTTGAGATACGAATAGGAGCCTCCTGCTTAACGATGCCTCCCTGAGGATTCTTAGCTGAAGGCTTTGTGCTCTTAGAAACCAAGTTTAGTCCCTCTACTATGGCACGGTTCTCTTTAACCAGCACCTTGAGCACTTTACCAGACTTGCCCTTTGCAGAACCTGCAAGAACAATGACGGTATCGTCTTTCTTAATATGTAATTTGCTCATTACTATTTACTAATTTAAAATTAAAGAACCTCAGGTGCTAAAGAGACAACTTTCATGTTAACTGCACGCAATTCGCGAGCAACGGGACCGAAAATACGGCTACCGCGAATCTCACCAGCGTTATTGAGCAAAACACATGCGTTATCATCGAAGCGAATATAAGAGCCATCAGCACGACGAATCTCCTTCTTTGTACGAACTACCAGCGCTTTTGATACTGCACCTTTCTTTAAATCACTTGATGGGATGACATTTTTAACTGCAACAACAATTACGTCACCAACACTTGCATAACGACGGCCTGTACCACCAAGTACACGAATGCACATTGCCTGGCGAGCACCGCTATTATCACATACTGTAAGTTTAGATAATGCCTGTATCATAATTACTTAGCCTTTTCTACGATTTGTACTAATCTCCATCTCTTTGTCTTAGAAAGAGGACGGGTCTCCATTACCTGCACCGTATCACCTACGTGAGCTTCGTTCTTCTCATCATGAGCATGGTATTTTTTTGTCTTCTGAACAAACTTACCATAAATAGGGTGTTTCTCCTTAAACTTAGCTGCAATAACGATGGTTTTATCCATTTTGTCGCTAATCACAACACCTTGTCTAACTTTTCTTAAATTTCTTGTTTCCATCTCAACCACTATTATTTATTAAGTTCTCTTTGGCGAAGCACTGTCTTCATACGTGCTATATCACGACGTGCTGCCTTAATCTGTGATGGATTCTCAAGTGGAGAAATCTGATGGTTGAGCTTTGTTTGATTAAAAGCTATCTCAGCCTGCTCCAACTTCTCGCGCAAGTCCTTGTCAGCGAGTTCATTTATTTCTTTAATCTTCATAATTAAGCGTTTTTATCGTAATCACGTCTAACAACGAACTTAGTTTTAACAGGTAACTTTTGTGCTGCGAGACGAAGAGCCTCTTTTGCAATATCAAAACTTACACCTTCTACTTCGAAGAGAATACGACCCGGAGTAACTGGTGCAACCCATCCTGCAGGATCACCTTTACCTTTACCCATGCGGACATCGGCAGGTTTACGTGTAATAGGTTTATCCGGGAAAATACGGATCCATACCTGACCTTCACGGTTCATATAACGATTGACAGCAATACGAGCTGCTTCAATCTGGCGGCTATCGATCCACTTAGGTTCAAGAGTCTTGATACCAAATGAGCCGAAAGCCAATTGCGTACCTCTATGAGCGTTGCCTTTATTGCCACGTCCATCTTGAGGTCTTCTATATTTTACTCTTTTTGGCTGTAACATTGTAGATGCTTCTTTTAACGATTATTGTTTCTTCTACGGCCTCCACGGTTCTGACGACCGTTGTTACGAGGACCATTTTGCTTCTCTTGTGAGAAGTTAGGCATCAAGTCACGTTTGCCATAGACTTCACCACGACAAATCCAAACTTTAATACCCAGCAGACCTACTTTTGTAAGAGCTTCACACTGACAGTAGTCGATATCTGCACGGAAAGTATGCAAAGGAGTACGACCCTCTTTATACATTTCCTTACGTGCCATTTCAGCACCATTCAAACGACCTGTAATCTGAATTTTAATACCCTCTGCACCAGCACGCATTGTATTCTGCACCGCCATTTTAATCGCACGACGATATGCCATCAAGTGCTCAATCTGACTTGCAATATTTTTACCAACAATACATGCATCAAGCTCGGGACGCTTTACCTCAAAAATATTAATTTGAATATCTTTTTTGTAAAGCTTCTTCAGCTCTTCTTTTAGTTTGTCTACATCCTGACCACCTTTACCAATGACAATACCCGGACGGGCTGTACAAATAGTAATGGTAACAAGCTTCAAAGTACGCTCGATAATAATACGAGAAATTTGGGCTTTCTCAAGACGCTTTTCAAGATACTTACGTATCTGCTGGTCTTCAACGAGATTATCACCAAAATTCTTGCCACCGAACCAATTAGAATCCCAACCACGGATAATACCAAGACGGTTGCTTATTGGATTAACTTTCTGTCCCATTCTATTTATTATTTTTCGTCATTAGTTTTGGCATCAACAAACAGAGTGACATGATTAGAACGCTTACGAATTCTATAGCCACGGCCTTGTGGTGCCGGTCTCATACGTTTCATAGTTACGCCTTCATCAACAAAAACTCTGCTAATAAACAGTTCTCCATCTTCAGCCTTACGCTCATTTTTGGTTTCCCAGTTAGCTATTGCTGAGCGTAGCAATTTCTCGACATCAGCAGCAGCCTGCTTTTTCGAGAATCTAAGTACTCCGAGGGCACGATTTACCTCCATACCACGAATCATGTCAACTACATAGCGCATTTTACGTGGAGAAGAAGGGACGCCATTGAGCTTAGCGAAGTACAAATTTTTACGGGCTTCTTTTAATTTTTCAGCCGCAATATGTTTTCTTGCTCCCATTTTATTTTACTTGATTAAATGGTTGTCCCTTTTACTTCTTGTTATTACCTGAATGGCCGCCGAATCGACGTGTAAGAGCAAACTCACCAAGGCGATGCCCTACCATATTCTCAGTAATGTAAACAGGGATAAATTTATTACCGTTATGAACTGCAACAGTGTGACCCACGAAATCCGGGGAAATCATTGATGCTCTCGCCCATGTCTTAACAACGTTCTTCTTGCCACTCTCGTTCATTGCGAGAATTTTATTCTCAAGCTTTACGTTAATATATGGACCTTTTTTAAGTGAACGACTCATAATTTACTCTAATTAACTTGACTACTTCTTTTTAGCTCTTTCAATAATATACTTGTTTGAAAGCTTCTTAGGTGCACGAGTCTTAAGACCCTTAGCGTACAAGCCCTTACGAGAACGTGGATGACCACCAGATTGACGGCCTTCTCCACCACCCATTGGGTGATCTACAGGGTTCATAACAACACCACGGTTGCGAGGACGACGACCAAGCCAGCGAGAGCGTCCTGCCTTACCTGACTGCTCCAAAGCATGATCTGAATTACCCACACTACCAACAGTAGCTTTACAAGTAGAGAGAATCTTACGAGTCTCTCCCGAAGGAAGCTTGATTACACAGTAATCACCTTCACGAGAAGTTAACTGAGCAAAGTTACCAGCCGAACGAACAAGCAGAGCACCCTGACCAGGACGCAACTCAATGTTGTGAATCACAGTACCAACAGGAATGTTGGCCAATGGAAGTGCATTACCTACCTCAGGTGCAGCTTCTGCACCTGACATCAGTGTTACACCCACCTCCAGTCCGTTAGGAGCAATAATGTAACGTTTCTCACCATCTACGTAGTAAAGAAGAGCAATACGAGCAGAGCGGTTAGGATCATACTCTATTGTCTTTACTACAGCAGGAACACCATCTTTCTCTCGCTTGAAGTCGATTAAACGAAACTTCCTCTTATGACCGCCACCCATATAGCGAACAGTCATCTTACCAGTGTTGTTTCGACCACCGGTAGAACGCTTACCGTAAACGAGAGACTTCTCTGGCACGGATGCAGTAATCTCCTCGAACGTGCCAATAACTTTGTGTCTTTGTCCCGGAGTTACCGGGCTAAATTTACGTACTGCCATTTTTTATAATTAAATATTGCTGTAAAAATCAATTGTCTCACCCTCTTTCAGGGTAACGATAGCCTTTTTGAACGCGCTTTTCTGACCTTTTACAAGACCTGCTTTGGTATAACGACTTGAACGTTTACCTGCATAACGAAGCGTGTTTACATCTATAACTGTAACGTTGTACAGACCCTCAACCTCACTCTTAATTTGGAGTTTATTAGCTTCTGGGCGAACAACGAAACCATAACGGCTTTGCTGCTTGTCTGTAATCTTGGTCTGCTTCTCAGTGACCAAAGGTTTAATAATAAATGCCATAATTCTAAATCTCCTTAATTACTTGTTTAAGATATTGTCGATTGTCTGCAGAGAACTTTCAGCAACAACTAACACATCTGCATTCAAAATTTTATACGCATTGATTGCATTTGCTGTCATTACTTCAGCCTTCTGTATGTTACGAGCTGACAAATATACGTTTTTATTAATGTTTGGCAAAACAAGCAAAGTCTTCTTGTTATCAACTTTAAGATTTTTAGCAATATTTACAAAATCTTTGGTCTTTGGAGCCTCTAAATTGAAGTCTTCAACAACAATAAGACTATTTTCTTTTACCTTGTATGAAAGCGCAGATTTGCGAGCAAGAATCTTTACTTTTTTGTTTAATTTAAAACTGTAGTCACGTGGTTTAGGACCAAAAACTCGACCACCACCAACGAGAACAGGTGATTTAATATCACCGCGGCGTGCACCGCCACCACCTTTCTGACGACCAAGTTTGCGAGTTGAACCCGTAATTTCACTTCTTTCTTTTGATTTTGCAGTACCCTGTCGTTGATTTGCAAGATACTGTTTTACATCAAGATAAAGAACATGATCGTTAGGCTCAATTCCAAAGATAGCATCATTCAAAGTTACCTTTCTCCCGGTCTCCTGACCGTTGATATTCAAAACGCTAACTTCCATTACTTCTCAATTAATACTGTTGAACCATTGCATCCAGCAAAAGAACCCTTAACAATAAGGAGATTCTGCTCTGGAATTACCTTTAATACCTTGAGGTTTTGAGTAGTCACTCTATCACCTCCCATTTGACCACCCATGCGCATGCCTTTGAAGACCTTTGCAGGGTACGAGCAGGCGCCAATAGAACCTGGTTTGCGCAGACGGTCATCCTGACCGTGAGTAGCTTGTCCTACACCAGCAAAACCATGGCGTTTTACAACTCCCTGGAAACCTTTACCCTTAGAAGTGCCGACTACGTCAACAAACTCTGCGTCATTAAACAGCTCAACTGTAATGGTGTCGCCGAGGTTATATTCCTCGTCAAACTTGAACTCGGCCAAGTGCTTCTTTGGTGTTGTACCAGCTTTCTTAAAAATTCCGGTCATAGGCTTATTAGTTCTACTTTCCTTAGCCTCACCGAAACCCAGCTGAACAGCCTTATAACCGTCTTTTTCAACGGTCTTTACCTGCGTTACAACACAAGGACCAGCTTCGATAACAGTGCACGGTACATTTTTACCGTCGGCACTGAAAACGGATGTCATTCCGACTTTTCTTCCTATTAATCCTGGCATTTCAATAAATGTTTAATATAAAATAAAAATTTTGATTCTTATAAATTGCCAATTTTATCGGCAAATTACACCTTAATTTCGACCTCTACACCTGAAGGAAGCTCAAGCTTCATCAAAGCATCAACAGTCTTAGGTGTTGCGCTATAGATATCAATCAGACGCTTGTAATCAGAAAGCTGGAACTGTTCACGTGCTTTCTTATTAACGAATGTTGAACGGTTTACTGTGAAAATACGCTTGTGTGTTGGCAATGGAATTGGACCACTAACAATAGCATCTGTAGCTTTCACAGCTTTAACAATCTGCTCTGCCGACTTATCGACAAGCTGATGATCATAGCTTTTCAGCTTAATACGAATCTTTTGACTCATAATTTTTGTTTTATTTATGTTGTACAAAGCTTGAACAAAGGCACCTGCTTAAGAGTCATACGCTAAGCAGGCCCTCGTCCAATATATTTAATATTTACAATCTGAATGGTTTACTTCGCCATCTCTGCTAATACAGCCTCTGCAAGGTTCTGTGAAAGTGGAGCATGGTGATCGTATTCCATTGAACTTGTAGCACGTCCAGAAGTAATAGTACGTAATGCAGTTACATAACCAAACATCTCAGACAGAGGAACCATAGCTTTTACAATACGTGCACCACTACGAGCCTCTTCCATACCCTGAACCATACCACGACGCTTATTCAAGTCACCGATAACATCACCCATATTCTCTTCAGGAGTAACAACCTCTACGCGCATGATGGGCTCCATAAGAACAGGACCTGCTTTCTGGCAAACATTCTTGAAAGCAGCACGAGCTGCAAGTTCAAACGAAATCTGGTCAGAGTCAACAGGGTGGAAGCTACCGTCGGTCAATACAACCTTAAGGTCAGTCATTGGGAATCCACCAAGTACACCATTCTTCATAGCATCCTTGAAACCCTTCTGTACTGAAGGAATGAATTCCTTAGGGATATTACCACCCTTAACCTCGTTTACAAACTGCATATCATCCTCTGTGAAATCTGGATCCTTAGGACCAACGGTAACAATAATATCACCGAATTTACCACGACCACCCGACTGCTTCTTGTAAACTTCGCGCCAGTTCTCAACAGTCTTAGTAATAGCTTCTTTATAGTTAACCTGAGGTTTACCCTGATTACATTCAACCTTGAACTCACGCTTCAGACGGTCAATAATAATATCAAGGTGAAGCTCACCCATACCTGAGATAATAGTCTGACCGCTCTGCTCATCAGTACGAACTGTAAATGTTGGGTCTTCTTCTGCAAGCTTAGCGAGACCATTATCAAGCTTAGCAACGTCTGCTTGGCTCTTTGGCTCAACAGCAACAGAGATAACCGTATCAGGGAATGTCATAGACTCAAGTACAATAGGCTTATTCTCATCACAGAGAGTATCACCAGTACGAATATCCTTAAAACCAACACCTGCACCGATATCTCCAGCATCTATACTCTCCATAGGAATTTCCTGATGAGAGTTCATTTGGAACAGACGGCTAATACGCTCTTTCTTTCCTGAACGAGGATTATATACATAAGAACCAGCCTGAACCTTACCTGAGTACACACGGAAGTAAACCAAACGGCCCATGAATGGGTCTGTAGCAATCTTGAAAGCAAGTGCCGATGTAGGTTCATTCTCGTCTGGCTTACGTTCATCTGCTGCACCTGTGTCAGGATTAGTACCTTCTACGTTAGGTGTATCAACAGGTGAAGGAAGGAAAGCACAAGTGTAATCGAGAAGTGGCTGAACACCTTTATTCTTATAAGAAGAACCAAGAAGCATAGGGCAACATTCCATTGCGATAGTACCCTTACGTACAGCTGCAATAATTTCCTCTTCTGTAATAGAAGATGGATCTTCCAAATACTTCTCCATCAACTCATCATCATAGTTGGCAGCACCCTCAAGCAGCTTATCACGCCACTCTTCAGCCTCATCAACGAGTTCTGCGGGGATCTCCTCAACATCATACTCAGCACCCATAGTTTCATTGTGCCAAAGAATAGCCTTCATCTTAATCAGGTCAATAAGACCCTTAAAGTTTTCTTCTGCACCAATTGGAATCTGAACAACAAGTGGATTAGCACCAAGAATTTCGTGCATTTGGCGCACAGTCTCAAAGAAGTCTGCACCCGAACGGTCCATCTTGTTTACGTAACCAATACGAGGCACGTTATATTTATCAGCCTGACGCCAAACAGTCTCCGACTGAGGCTGAACACCATCAGCAGCAGAATAAGTAGCAATAGCGCCATCGAGCACACGTAACGAACGCTCTACCTCAGCGGTAAAGTCAACGTGTCCGGGAGTATCAATCAGGTTGATCTTATATGTTTTATTATTCCATGTCCAGTTACAGGTTGTTGCAGCTGAGGTAATAGTGATACCACGCTCCTGCTCCTGAACCATCCAGTCCATTGTAGCCGCGCCATCGTGCACCTCACCAATTTTGTGAGTTTTACCTGTATAGAACAGAATGCGCTCCGACGTAGTTGTCTTACCAGCATCAATGTGAGCCATGATACCGATATTGCGGGTCAAATGTAAATCGCGGTTTGCCATTTTTATTTATTATCCTTTTAAGAAGTGTGTAATGAATTAGAATCTGAAATGAGCGAATGCACGGTTAGCCTCTGCCATACGATGCATATCCTCTTTACGCTTAAAGGCACCGCCCTGATTGTTAAAAGCGTCCATAATTTCTGCAGCAAGCTTATCAGACATGCTCTTACCTCCACGCTTACGAGCGAAAGTAATCAAGTTCTTCATTGCTACACTTTCCTTACGGTCAGCACGAATTTCAGTAGGAACTTGGAATGTTGCACCACCGATACGACGACTCTTCACCTCTACCTGAGGAGTAATGTTATCAAGAGCCTGCTTCCAAATCTCAAGCGGAGATTTTTCTTCCTTTGCAGCTTTCTCTTTTACAATATCAAGAGCATTGTAGAAAATAGTGTAAGAAGCATTCTTCTTACCATCGTACATCAAGTGATTAACAAACTTTGAGACCTTCTGGTCATTGAAGACTGGATCAGGAAGGATCAGTCTTTTCTTTGGTTTTGCTTTTCTCATTTTTATAAAAATAAATTCTGCATGGGGCTGTCATTAAAATGTTCTTCAACACTCACACCTGAGTATTTACTCAACCTGTTCTAACTTCTCCAGCAAAACGTTAAATAATGGATTTTCAAGGATAGGCTTGAGCCCTTGGCTTTGAGTAACAACTCGCAGCCCTCGGCTCATAGCATTGACTTTTTACTTCTTTGCCTTTGGACGCTTAGCTCCGTACTTAGAGCGGCGCTGTGTACGATTGGCAACACCTGCAGTATCAAGAGTACCACGAACGATGTGATAACGTACACCAGGAAGGTCCTTTACACGACCACCACGTACAAGAACGATAGAGTGCTCCTGCAAGTTGTGTCCCTCTCCAGGGATGTAAGAGTTCACCTCTTTCTGATTGGTTAAACGAACACGAGCAACTTTACGCATTGCTGAATTAGGCTTCTTTGGAGTAGTTGTGTAAACACGAACACATACTCCACGACGCTGAGGACATCCGTCCAAAGCTGGTGACTTGCTCTTTTCAGCAAGCACTGTTCTGCCCTTACGTACTAATTGTTGAATAGTAGGCATAATTTTACTTTTTTAAATTATATATTATTTGTTTATAATCAATGCTGTTTGAACGGGATACACCACGCCCTACGAGAGAACAAGATACACCAACCCGTTTCGGGCTGCAAAGTTACGAATTTTCTATCGAACCACCTAAATTATTAAGCTCTAAAAAAAACGCTTGAAAAGAAATTAAATTTAATTAACACGTATTGAAATAATTTATAACTGAAACTTGTAAATATTTATTTAAAAAGTAAAAGAATTGAGGAATATTTTGAAAGAAAAATCTAAATATTCCTTATTCAAATCTCGCAATAAAGCAGCAATATATAAGGAACAAACAAGGAATATTACATAATAAATAAAAGAGTTATGACATATAAATTAAAGCTTATTTATCTATCCCAAAGTCCATCAAACAAGCAACGGTAATCGATATTAAAGTCATTATGACAAAGAATCTGTAAGCCCTTTCTACCCTATTTGTAGCTATTCTTTTACATATTTTTATTTCATACCAACGACAATTCATTCACATTCCATATTATACACCTTATTATAATAGGTGTACCGTCTTTGCTCTATCTTCCTAAAATAAAAATA
This sequence comes from Prevotella sp., assembly GCA_013333285.2. Classification (GTDB taxonomy): domain Bacteria; phylum Bacteroidota; class Bacteroidia; order Bacteroidales; family Bacteroidaceae; genus Prevotella. The sequence continues at coordinate 32,715 of JABCPF020000057.1, read as the reverse complement.
TCCCTCACTCCTGATTATACAGGAACAAGGGATACCAATACTATAAATCGCTATATTTTATGCATTACCCGTACCAAATGGTGCTATCGTAGCGCCTTCTTCCTGTGGAGGTTGTGGCAACTTAATTGCACCAAATTCTTGTTCATAGCGGCCAATATTCTCTTGAAGGGCAAGCATTAAACGCTTAGCATGTTCAGGAGCCATAATAACGCGACTAAAAATTTGAGGAGGAGCGATAGGCAGCATATGAGCAAAGTCGATAACAAACTCGCTTGACGCATGGTTAATCATTGCCAGGTTCGAATACTCTCCTTGAGCTACCTCTGGTTTTAACTCTATCTTAATCTGTTGTTGTTCGTTGTTATTCTCTGTCATAATTCAATAAGTTTTATTTATTAAAAGGTTTAATTATTGTTCAGCGCAAAGATAAACAAAAGTAGGCGCTTTGCCAAATTTTCTATTTTGTTTTTCAACACAAATAATAAGCTAATGGCTTTTATAAACGATATAAACAAAGCCGTGCACCATTGTTCATCGAACATTTGGCACACGGCTTTTATATTTGCTACCGCCTTAGCTGTAGCTTTTGTTGGGTATTATATTTATTGTTCTTCCCAGGTTTTCCAACCTGCTATGGCTTTGCCTTCAAACGATGAAGCGTTTTCATCATTTTCTTCGTCCATTACAAAACCTTTCTTTGCTTCGCCCTCACTGATATTGTAAGAGGTTACTATAAAACCTTGCATCACGTCATCAGTTTTTACGTTCACTGTATTCGTATTAGGAGCGATATATTTCATTTTACTATTCATAGTTAATTCTTATCTCTTTATGTTTACTTACTGATTACTACTTTCTTTCCGTTCACAATATAAATACCGCGAGAAGGATTTGTAACGCGACGACCTTGCAAGTCGTATATTACATCGTTCTTCTTTTCTACAGCGGGCTGAACAGTGTTAACGCCCGTAGTTGTTGCATCATCAAAGTTGAAGATTAATTCTTTTGCAGGAGCAAAATCAGGGCCTGATGCAGAAAGTTTCAAACCTGCGCGGTGTGCAGGAAGCTTAATTGAGTTTCCGTCACGACCTGTCTGATAATAGAAACCTTGTCCTACTGCGCCTTTTCCGAAGAGATAATATTTATACCCTGCACCATTAAACTCTTTTTCAACAGCTGTACCCACAAGCAAGTTGCCTGTTACATCAACTTCCGTTACACCCGTAAGGTTTGCACGATATGTAACTGTACTTCCTGCTGTACCTTTAAGAACGAAGCCTGTTTGTTTGGGAATAACACTACCTGCAGCAATAGCTACATCAGTTGTCTTACCAAATCTTGTAGAGCCCTGCTGAGTTACATTCTTTATGATATAAGCTGTACAGCCTGCTGGCACTTCAAAGTTCTCATTCTCTAAATAATAAGAGGTGTAACCGTTAGGCCCAATCTTTACCTGCTCACGATACTGCCCTACATATCTTGTCCAAGGTGTAGCTGCACCCGTTGCTGTTTCATAGTTGTAAGTAGCATCTGCAGGAACATAAATAGTTGCTGTAGTATTGATTTCTAAATCTCCTGTTGCTCCACCATCAAACGCTGGCGCCGTGTACGGTTCCATGTTAATTGTGTTAAGGTTTGGTCCTTGGAAGATGCTAACCATCTCTACAGCTGCTGGAATTGTAATAGAAAGTAAACGATCTGATTGGTTGGTTGTGCCAAACGTACTACTTCCTTTTAATATCTTTAATGTTTTAGGATAAATAATTTTCTCTATACTCCATTGTAAAGTAGCAACATGATCTAATTCTGTAATTTGAGTTTGGGAAAGATCTATTGTTTGGAAAAAAGAAGGTGTCATGCCATGTCCCCAAGAACCTGCAGCATGAAAAGCGCCGCCTCCTATTGAAGTAAGAGTGGAAGGAAAATGCACATTATATAATGTATAAGAGACCTCAAAAGCACGGGGTTTAATAGTCGTTAACCCTTCTGGTAAAAAAACTTCAACCATATTATGGCCAACAGAACCACCTGCAATATTAAACAAACCTCTTTCACCTATAGCTTTAACCTGATATGTAGTACCATTATTCTCTACTGTTGCAGGGATACGAAGTACATGAAGATTTAACGCTTTCAATTGTACTTGATACGGATCTACAACCGCAGGGTTTTCAAGTCCGCCATCACCATTAGTAACCTCTACATAATTGTTTGCAGCATCAATTATATTATAATAAATTCTAATTCCATCGCTGTTAGCAGCAACGAAGTCGTAATGATTTTGTGCATGAAGCGAAAACGACAACATGCAACTTAAAATAAGTAAAAAGATTTTCTTCATGTTTTATTTTTATTTAGTTATTGAATATATATCAAATATATGTTTACTATCTTTTATGATACTTTCGTTAAGACATAAAAAGGCTAACAAAGGGAACTTGTATAAGCCCTTTGTTAATAGATAATACGACACACATTGAGTGCGCGCGAACAATAAAAATGTTATAATGTATTTAGCACCTATGTATATAATAGGTGTGTGTGTGTGTGTGTGTGTGTGTGTGTTAGCAAAATATTTGAAACAGCCAAATATAATGCCTTAAAAGTTGCTAAGAAATAAGAACACTTTCGCACTTTACTAATACCTTGATGTATGAATACAATACTCTCCACGGCTGCAAAGGTAAAAAGAATAATTATAATAAAAAAACGAATAAGAATAAAAAATAAAAGTAAATCGAAAAAATAACTTTTATAAGGAAATAATGTTGTTAGTTAGAACACATTGCTACATGATTATTTAGGGCTATTATTGGCATAGGAATTAAAGATAACGGATAAAGGTATATCACTCTGAAAAACATTATATTGCTTGATAATGTGGGGCGACTCCTCCAGAGTCGAAAGTACTATGTCATGACTATGCCCCCAGTCAGCCTATGGCATGACTGGGGGTTACGAAAAGGTAGCTCCTCCAGAGCTATGAGACTGTAGAAACATAGGGATATATCCATACAGCACAGACTGCGGAGCAGTCAACACTCAATAACCTTGGGTCAACCCAAAGGGTAACCAGAGGAAAAGACAACACATGTTTAACGACTCTGCAGGAGTCGACCAACAAATAAAGTAAGTCATAATAACACAGGGCAACTCCTACAGAGTCGAAAATACCACACCATGTCTACACCCTCAGTCAGCCTGCAGCATGACTGGGGGTTACGGAAAGGTAGCTCTTCCAGAGCTATGATACTGTAGAAACATAGGGATATATCCATACAGCACTGACTGCAGAGCAGTCAACACTCAATAACCTCGGGTCAACCCAAAGGGTGACCCGAGGAAAAGGCAATACATGTTTAACAACTCTGCAGGAGTCGACCAACAAATAAAGTAAGTCATAATAACGCAGGGCGACTCCTGCAGAGTCGAAAGTACTACGATATGACTATGCCCCCAGTCAGTCTGCAGTATGACTGGGGGTTACGAAAAGGTAGCTCCTCCAGAGCTATGATACGCTACTGAAGATAGAAAGTAAGAGGAAAGGTAATCAGCAAACTATAATGGTACAATCGAAAAGAAATATAGAATACACTTCATACTCATAACATATAGATAAGATAGCTAAACGAACAAATGTAAGTGTATCCATAAAGGTACAACTACTTTGATAGTAACCTAAAACATATCAAGCACACAGCACTGACTGCGGAGCAGTCAACACTCAATAACCTCGGGTCAACCCAAAGGGTGACCCGAGGGAAAGGTAACATGTGTATGCCGACTCTGGAAGAGTCGCCCAACAAATAAAGTAAGTCATAATAACGCAGGTCGACTCCTACAGAGTCGAAAATACTACACCATGTCTACACCCCCAGTCAGCCTGCAGCATGACTGGGGGTTACGAAAAGGTAGCTCTTCCAGAGCTATGATACTGTAGAAACATAGGAATATTTCCACATGGCATTGACTGCAGAGCAGTCAACACTCAATAACCTCGGGTCAACCCAAAGGGTGACCCGAGGGAAAGGCAACACATGTTTAACGACTCTGCAGGAGTCGTCCAACAAATAAAGCAAGTCATAATAACACAGGGCAACTCCTACAGAGTCGAAAATATTACACCATGTCTACACCCCCAGTCTGCCTGCAGCATGACTGGGGGTTACGAAAAGATAGCTCCTCCAGAGCTATGATACACTGCGAAAAAGAGAAGATGGAAGAAAAAGTAATAAATGCACTATAATACTACAGTGGAAAAACAATATAGTATACACCTCATACTCACAATATATAAAAAAGACATCTAAACGAACAAATGCAAGTGCATCTGTAAAGGTACGAGCCCTTTGATAGCAACCAAAAATCTATCAAGCACACGGCACTGACTGCGGAGCAGTCAACGTTCAGTAACCTCGGGTCAACCCAAAGGGTGACCCGAGGGAAAGAAGGTAAGTTTGCATCGACTCTGAAGGAGTCGCCCAGCATCTATTCTATTTCATAAGGGCATACAGAGCATTAAAACTCTGTAAAATAAATTGATAAAAACTACAAAAAAATTTTCCGATCAAATAGATTTGAAAGCTACATACTATTTTATTCTCCACCGCCTTATCGTACCCTCAAAAAAAGTTTTTTGATAAATGAGAAAGCGTAAAAAGAAGAATTTTTAGATCTTTACAGCGTAAAGGGTATAAGATTACAACGTCATGAACGCACGTTTACGATGTAACGACAATGCGATTACGATGTAAACGGAATACGATTACAACGTAATGGAAACAAGACAGGAAAGAAAATCGAAAACGAAAAATCTACAAACTAAGATAAATAACTTAACGTCAGCATTTTATAAATAATGCTCAAAATTCGAGTATTTGACAGCAAATGGGTATCTGTGCGCAAATACGGAATTCTCAGAAGGGCAGATGTAATATTTTTTCTATTCCTTATGACGTATAAAGACCTTTAGCAACTACCTACCCATACAAAACAAAAAGGCCGCAAACCCTTTTGGGTCTACGGCCTTTCTATATGGATCGTTGTTATAACAACTGTTTCGTATTATTCAGCTGGCACCTGATCGGCGAAATCAAGAACGTTCTTCTTGTTTGCCTCCATGCGCTCATACTCCTCTTTCGAGCCAACGATAACTTTATCCCACTGACGCATACCCGTTCCGGCAGGAATGAGATGTCCGCAGATAACGTTCTCTTTCATACCCTCCAAACGGTCTACCTTTCCGCGGATAGCAGCCTCGCAGAGTACCTTTGTTGTCTCCTGGAACGAAGCAGCACTCATGAAGCTCTTTGTACCAAGGGCAGCACGGGTAATACCCTGCAGCACCTGCGTAGAGGTTGCTGGCACTGCATCGCGAACCTGTACAGGACGAAGGTCACGACGTTTGAGACTTGAGTTCTCGTCACGCAGCTTGCGAGCCGAAACAATTTGTCCCTTAACAAGGCTCTCTGAGTCGCCAGCGTCGATGACAACCTTCTTACCCCATATACGGTCGTTTTCGTCAGAGAAATCAAGTTTATCAATAAGTTCCTGCTCAAGGAAGATAGTATCGCCTGGGTCGTCGATGCGAACCTTACGCATCATCTGGCGCACGATAATCTCGAAGTGCTTATCGTTGATCTTCACACCCTGCAGACGGTAAACGTTCTGTACCTCATTAACAATGTATTCCTGAACAGCTGTTGGACCCTCGATTGCAAGAATATCAGAAGGTGTAATTTCACCGTCAGACAGGGCTGTGCCAGCACGAACAGCATCGTGCTCCTGAACGAGAATCTGACGTGACAGCGGAACAAGATACTTGCGCTGTTCACCCGTCTTCGATGTAATAATAATCTCACGGTTACCACGCTTCAGTTTGCCCATAGTTACCTCACCATCAATTTCAGAAACAACAGCAGGCGTAGATGGGTTACGAGCCTCGAAGAGCTCCTGTACACGTGGCAGACCACCAGTAATACCTCCGGCGCTAAACACAGAACGTGGAATACGGATAAGCGTTTCACCAGTTGGGATTGTTTGTCCGTCTTCAATGTTAGCGATATGACCGCCTACAGGGAAGTTGTACGTTCCGAGAACATTGCCGTTTTCGTCCTCAACATCAACTGTTGGAACAACGTTATGGTCTTTCGACTCGATGATAATACATTCGGTCATACCCGATGTCTCGTCGGTTTCTGCCTTGTAAGTAGTACCCTCGATGACGTTGTGGAAACGAAGTTTACCTGCATACTCGCTGACAATAACCGCATTAAATGGGTCCCAACGGCAGACAACATCGCCCTTCTTCACCTTGTCGTCGTTCTTAAAGTACAGTGAGCTACCGTAAGGTACGTTCATTGTTGCAAGAACAATCTCTGTATTAGGATCGATAAACTGAACTTCGGCAAGACGGCTCACTACCATCTGGCAGTTGACTTCTGTGTCACCGCTCTTGTCAACAAACGGTACGGTACGCAGACCATCAAACTTAAGTTTAGCATCGTATTTCGACTTGATAGAGGCATTAGCCGTAGCATTTTCGGCCACACCACCGGAGTGGAAGGTACGAAGTGTAAGCTGTGTACCAGGCTCACCGATAGCTTGTGCAGCGATAACGCCGACAGCCTCGCCAAGATGTACCATTTTCGAGGTAGCCAAGTTGCGACCGTAGCACTTGCGACAAACGCCCTTCTTGCTCTCACAGGTAAGAACCGAACGAATTTCAACCATCTCAACGCCTGCGTCTTCGATAGCCTTTGCTCTTTCTTCGGTAATTTCTTCACCTGCTTGACAAACTACTTCGTTAGTATGTGGGTTGACAACGTCGTGTACTGATACACGTCCGAGAATACGCTCAGCAAGGGTAGAGATAACCTCATCACCATCTTTTAGAGCGCGACACTCAAGACCACGCAATGTACCACAATCGTCTTCAGTAATAATAACATCGTGTGAAACGTCAACCAAACGACGTGTAAGGTATCCCGCATCGGCAGTCTTCATAGCCGTATCGGCAAGACCCTTACGCGCACCGTGCGATGCAATAAAGTACTCTTGCACCGACATACCCTCCTTCAAGTTATTAAGGATAGGGTTCTCGATGATTGAATTGCCTTCTGCTCCTGCTTTCTGCGGCTTAGCCATCAGACCACGCATACCTGCGAGCTGTGCAATCTGGTCAGCACTACCACGCGCACCTGAGTCGAGCATCATAAATACAGCATTGAAGCCTTGGTCAGCCTCAGTCATGTGTTTCATAACCGCCTTCTTCAGGTTGTCGTTAACGTGTGTCCATGCGTCGATGACCTGATTGTAACGTTCCTTATCAGTGATAAGACCCATATCGAAGTTGGCTGTGATTTCGTTTACCTCGTCCTGACCCTTCTTCACAATAGCTGGTTTCTCAGCAGGAACAATAATATCATCAAGGTTAAATGAAAGACCTGCCAAATATGACATGCGATAACCCAGATTCTTGATACCATCGAGGAAGGCACAAGCACGAGCCATACCTACCGTCTTAATAACGGCTGAAATTAGGTTACGCAATGACTTCTTTGAAATAATGCCATTGAAGAAGCCTAACTCCTCAGGAATAATTTGGTTTACGATAATACGACCTGGTGTAGTTTCTATAATCTGTTTTACAGGCTTGCCATCAACGACATCGTTAACAAGACACTTAACGAGCGCATGCTCATCACAGCGATTCTCGTTAAAGGCTACAATAGCCTCTTCAGGGCCGTAGAAGGTTAAACCTTCTCCCTTTGCTCCAGGACGAATCTTTGTAATATAATAGAGACCAAGCACCATGTCCTGTGAAGGAACGGTAACAGGGGCACCGTTAGCAGGGTTAAGAATGTTGTGGCTCTGAAGCATCAGTACCTGTGCTTCAAGAACAGCCTCATTGCTTAATGGGAGGTGAACAGCCATCTGGTCACCATCGAAGTCGGCGTTGAACGGTGTACATGCCAATGGGTGCAACTGCAATGCCTTACCCTCAATAAGCTTTGGCTGGAATGCCATTACTGACAAACGGTGCAGTGTAGGCGCACGGTTCAGCAGGACTGGGTGACCCTTCATCACGTTCTCCAGAATATCCCAGATAACAGACTCACGGCGGTCAACAATCTTCTTAGCACTCTTCACTGTCTTTACAATGCCGCGCTCAATAAGCTTACGAATAATGAACGGTTTGTATAGTTCGGCAGCCATCAATTTTGGCAGACCGCACTCGCCCATCTTCAGCTCAGGACCAACAACGATAACCGAACGAGCAGAATAGTCTACACGCTTACCGAGGAGGTTCTGACGGAAACGACCTTGCTTACCCTTCAAAGAATCGGAAAGTGACTTGAGAGGACGGTTTGATTCGCTCTTTACTGCACTTGCCTTACGGCTGTTGTCAAAGAGAGAATCGACAGCCTCTTGCAGCATACGTTTCTCATTACGGAGGATAACCTCAGGTGCTTTAATCTCAATGAGTCGTTTCAGACGATTGTTACGAATAATAACACGACGGTAGAGGTCGTTGAGGTCAGAAGTAGCAAAACGGCCACCATCGAGTGGTACCAACGGACGAAGCTCTGGTGGGATAACAGGAATAATCTTCATGATCATCCACTCAGGCCTATTGATATCCATTGATGCACGGAAAGCCTCTACTACCTGCAGACGCTTCAAAGCCTCTGTTTTGCGCATCATGCTTGTATCATTATTTGCGCGGTCGCGGAGCTCATAGCTCAAGCGGTCAAGGCCTGTGAGACCCTTGTCGTCAGCTTCTGCCAAACGATGAAGTAAGTCGACAACAGCCTCTGCACCCATCTTGGCGATGAACTTATTAGGATCAGAATCGTCGAGAAGGTCGTTATTAGGATCAACCTTGTTATCAATGATGTCGAGATACTCTTCTTCTGTCAGCAAGTCGAGCTCGTGCGAGCCGTTCATATCACCAACACCCTCGGCATCTTTCATACCAGCTACCATACCGGGCTTGATAACAATATATTTCTCGTAATAAATAACTGCATCAAGGCTCTTAGTTGGCAGACCAAGCAAATAACCAATCTTATTAGGTAATGAGCGGAAGTACCAAATATGAGCTACAGGCACAACGAGCTCAATATGACCACTGCGCTCACGACGAACTTTTTTCTCGGTAACTTCTACACCACAACGGTCACAGACAATACCCTTATATCTGATACGTTTGTACTTTCCACAGGCACACTCATAGTCCTTTGTAGGACCGAAGATGCGCTCACAGAAGAGACCGTCGCGCTCAGGTTTATAAGTACGATAGTTGATGGTTTCAGGCTTAGTAACCTCGCCATACGAATTTTCCTTAATCTCCTCGGGTGAGGCGAGACTAACGGTAATCTTCGTGAAATTAGTCTTTACCTTTGTATCTTTCTTGAAAGCCATATTTCTAACTGTTCAATTTTCTTTTATTAATCTAACTTCACACTCAGTCCAAGACCGCGAAGTTCATGGAGAAGTACATTCAGCGACTCAGGAATACCTGGCGTTGGCATTGGGTCGCCTTTGACAATAGCCTCATAAGCCTTTGAACGGCCTGTGACATCATCACTCTTAATGGTCAGCATCTCCTGAAGTACATGGCTAGCGCCAAAGCCCTCAAGAGCCCAGACTTCCATCTCACCAAAACGCTGTCCACCGAACTGCGCCTTACCTCCAAGAGGCTGTTGGGTGATGAGAGAATACGGACCGATAGAACGGGCGTGCATCTTATCTTCAACCATGTGTCCAAGTTTCAAGAAGTAAGTGATACCTACAGTAGCCTTCTGGTCGAAAGGTTCACCTGTTTCTCCATCATAAACAGTTGTAGAACACAGATTAGGTAAGCCTGCCTTGTCAGTCCACTCTTTCAAATCATCAAGTTTTGCACCGTCGAAGATAGGAGTAGCAAACTTAACGCCGAGGTTCTTTCCTGCAGCTCCAAGAATAGCTTCGAAGATCTGTCCAAGGTTCATACGCGAAGGCACACCCATTGGGTTAAGAACCAAGTCAACAGGACGTCCATCAGCAAGGAATGGCATATCCTCGGCACGTACAATCTTAGAAACGATACCCTTATTACCATGACGTCCAGCCAACTTATCGCCTACCTGAATCTTACGCTTCTTAGCGATGTAAACTTTAGCCATTTTGAGAACGCCAGAAGGTAGGTCATCACCAATAGTGATAGCAAACTTGCGACGGCTTTGCTCTGCTAGGAGATGCTTATCCTTGCGGATATAATTCATAATTAAGCGCTGGATAAGACTATTGATATGTGCATCGTCTGTCCAATCGCTGCTCTGAATACCATCGTATTCCAAATTCATCAAAGCTGCAACAGTAAATTTGCTACCCTTTGTGATAATCTCAGCATCAGTGTAATCCTTAACACCTGCACAAGTCTTATCCTTTGTCAGTGTGAGGAGCTTATCAACAAGCATGCTCTTCAGCTCCTGTCCCTTTGCCTCATACTCTTCATCGATATGCTGCAGGATTACCTTATCTTGTTTCTTTGATTCGCGAGTTTTAACTGCGCGAGAGAACATCTTCTTGTCGATAACAACACCACTAAGCGAAGGATTAGCCTTCAATGAAGAATCTTTCACATCACCAGCCTTATCGCCGAAGATAGCACGAAGAAGTTTTTCTTCAGGTGAAGGATCGCTTTCACCCTTAGGTGAAATCTTACCAATCATGATATCACCTGGCTCAACGCGTGCTCCGATACGGATAACACCGTTATCGTCCAAATCCTTGGTAGCTTCTTCGCTTACATTTGGAATATCATTAGTGAAGACTTCCATACCACGCTTAGTTTCACGTACATCAAGAGAGTATTCATCTACGTGAACAGAGGTAAGAACGTCCTCGCGTACCATGCGCTCTGAAATAACAACAGCATCCTCATAGTTATATCCCTTCCATGGCATATAAGCCACCAAAAGGTTACGACCAAGAGCAAGTTCGCCATTTTCAGTTGCATAACCTTCAGTTAGAATGTCGCCCTTTTTAACGCGCATACCTTTATTACAGATAGGACGAAGGTCGATAGTCATGTTCTGGTTTGTACGACGGAACTTAGGAATTCTGTATTCTTTCAGAGCAGGCTCGAAGCTAACAAATTCGTCTTCCTCAGAGCGATCGTAAAGAATACGGATAGTTGTTGAATCAACATAGTCGATAACACCATCGCCCTCAGCAGTAATCATAGTACGGCTATCTTCGCACACCTGCTTCTCAAGTCCTGTTCCTACAATAGGAGCATCGTTATGAAGCAATGGAACTGCCTGGCGCATCATGTTACATCCCATCAAAGCACGGTGACCGTCATCATGCTCAAGGAAAGGAATAAGACTTGCCGAAACAGAAGCAATCTGCTGTGGAGACACGTCCATCAAACTAACATTGTCTGGAGATACAAGAGGGAAATCAGCGGCAAAACGACAGTGTGCGAAGTCGCGTTTAAATGTACCGTCCTCATTCAGAGGAGCATTTCCCTGAGCAATAAGTTGTCCATCTTCCTCTTCAGCTGTAAGGAAGACAACTTTATTATTATCCATATCAACTTGGGCTTCATCGACCTTACGATAAGGTGTTTCGATAAAACCAAGCTCGTTAATAGTGGCATAAGTACAAAGTGAAGAAATAAGACCAATGTTTGGACCTTCAGGCGACTCGATAGGACACAAGCGGCCATAGTGAGTATAGTGGACGTCACGAACCTCGAAGCCCGCACGTTCACGAGAAAGACCGCCAGGACCAAGAGCCGAAAGACGACGCTTGTGAGTAACCTCAGCAAGTGGGTTTGTCTGATCCATAAATTGGCTTAGAGGATTCGTACCAAAGAATGAATTAATAACGCTTGAAATAGTCTTTGCGTTAATCAAATCAGTTGGAGTGAACACCTCATTATCACGAACATTCATACGTTCGCGAATAGTACGACTCATACGAGCAAGACCAATAGAAAATTGGTTACCCAACTGCTCGCCTACTGTACGAACACGACGATTTGATAAATGGTCAATATCATCGACAGTCGCATTTGAATTAACAAGTTTGATAAGATACTTGATAATCTCGATGATATCTTCTTTTGTTAAAACGCTGATTTCAGAAGTAATATCAAGTCCTAACTTCTTGTTGATACGATAACGACCAACCTCTCCAAGATCATAACGCTTATCAGAGAAGAAAAGATTCTGGAACACTTCGCGTGCGCTCGCATCATCTGCAGGGTCAGCATTACGAAGCTGTCGATAAATATAACGAACCGCTTCTATCTCAGAGTTACTTGGATCCTTTGCTAAAGTATTGAATATAATTTCATACTTGCTTGCAGATTCCTCATTCTTGTGAACAAGAACTGCTGCTGCTCCACTTTCAAGGATAGCATCGAAATTATCTTCTGTAATTTCAGTTTCACGCTCCAAAATGACTTCATTGCGCTCAACTGTTACAACCTCTCCTGTCTCTTCATCAACGAAGTCTTCATTCCAACTCTTCAGAACACGAGCAGCAAGTGTACGACCAAGAAGTTCTTTCTTGTTTCGCTTATTAACTTTTACTTCTTCTGCAAGATCAAAAATCTGAAGAATATCTTTATCGCCTTCATAACCAATAGCGCGGAGTAACGTTGTAACAGGTAACTTCTTCTTACGGTCAATGTAAGCGTACATCACATTATTAATATCCGTCGCAAATTCAATCCACGAGCCCTTAAAAGGAATAATACGAGCACTATACAACACTGTACCATTCGCATGAACTCCTTGACCAAAGAACACTCCTGGAGAACGGTGCAACTGAGCAACTACAACGCGCTCAGCGCCATTGATGACGAACGTTCCATTATCAGTCATGTATGGAATTGTACCCAAGAAAACATCTTGAATAAACGTACCAAAGTCTTCATGATCAGGATCGGTACAGTAGAGCTTCATCTTTGCCTTCAAAGGTACACTATATGTTAGACCACGCTCAAGACACTCATCAATAGTGTAACGAGGCGGGTCGATATAGTAATCCAAGAACTCAAGAACGAAATTATTACGCGTGTCAGTAATAGGGAAATTCTCTGCGAAAACCTTATACAGACCGTCATTCTTGCGTTCCTCAGGCGGAGTATCCAACTGTAGGAAATCACGGAAAGACTTCAGCTGAACGTCTAAGAAATCCGGAAATGGATATGGATTGTGGACGCTAGCGAAATTAATTCGGTTATTAACAACGTGTGACATAAATTATTGTTTGGTCAAATACCTTGATCACCGAAAGGTGACAGAAAATGTGTCAAAAGACACAAAAAGGTTAGGACTTACCGACTGGGCAAATCCTAACCGTCTTTAATATTTTGCTAAATTTATTAGTTTTTCTGCAATAATAAAATATAAAACAGTAAAAACTAACTTATTGGCAAGGTAGCTAAATTACTTCAACTCAACCTTTGCACCTGCTTCTTCGATAGCCTTCTTAAGGTTCTCAGCTTCGTCCTTAGAAACACCCTCCTTAATAGTAGCAGGAGCACCCTCTACGAGAGTCTTAGCTTCTTTCAGACCGAGACCGCAAGCCTCTTTAACTGCCTTAACAACCTGGAGCTTTGCTGCGCCTACGTCAGTGAGAACAACGTCAAAAGAAGACTTTTCCTCAGCTGAACCGCCATCAGCAGCACCACCAGGAGCAGCAGCTACAGCAACAGCTGCAGCAGCAGGCTCGATACCATACTCGTCCTTCAGGACCTGTGCCAACTCATTAACTTCTTTAACAGTAAGATTTACTAATTCTTCTGCAATAGCTTTTACGTCTGCCATTTTATTCTAAATTTTAATTTTGTACGTTAAATAATTGTTTGACTTTACCGTTTATGCCTTATATGAGATATTTATTTATTCTCTAGTCATTAACGTTTTTATTCAGGACGCTCGCCTAAAGTCTTAAGCACACCGTGAATAGTGCCAGCACCTGACTGAAGAGCAGAAACAACGTTCTTTGCTGGAGATTGTAACAGAGCCACAATATCTGCAATAACTTCGTTCTTACTCTTAATAGAAGCAAGCTCATTCAGTTTATCAGCTCCTACATAGAAGCCTTCTTCTGCATAAGCAGCTTTTAGAGAAGGGACACCAGCCTTAACGATATCTTTGTCCTTCAGAAGCTTTGCAGGAACATTTGCTGTCGTTGTAAACATAACAGCAGTGCTACCCTTAAGCGTTCCATAAAGTTCAGAGAAATCAATATCTGAAGCCTCAAACGCTTTGTGAAGAAGTGTATTCTTCACAACAACCAATTTTATCTCATTCTTGAAACACTTGCGACGAAGTGAAGAGGTAGCCTCTGCATTCAATCCGGCAATATCTACCAGATAGAAATGAGGATATTCCTTCATCTTGTTGCCAAGGTCAACAATAATAGTATCTTTTACTTCTTTCTTCATTTTACCAAACTTTTAGAGTTATTCAACCGATTTAGGATCAATCTTGATACCCTTACTCATTGTGCTTGAAAGGAAGATACTCTTAATGTAAGTACCCTTAGCCGCAGCAGGTTTAAGACGGATAACAGTGTTGATAAACTCTTTTGCATTACCATAAATCTGATCAGCAGTCATAGAAACCTTACCGATAGAAGTATGAATAATACCAGCCTTATCAACCTTAAAGTCAATCTTACCTTGCTTAACATCTTCGACAGCCTTTGCAACATCCATTGTCACAGTACCGCTCTTAGGGTTAGGCATTAAGCCACGAGGACCGAGTATACGACCCACCGAACCTACCTTACCCATGCAAGAAGGCATAGTAATAATAACATCAATTTCTGTCCAGCCAGCTTTGATCTTTTCGATATACTCATCAAGACCAACATAATCAGCTCCAGCTGCCTTTGCAGCTTCTTCCTGATCAGGAGTACAGAGGCAGAGCACACGAACAGTCTTACCAGTTCCGTTAGGAAGTGACACAACGCCACGAACCATCTGGTTAGCTTTACGTGGGTCTACACCCAAACGTACGTCAATATCCAGAGATGCATCAAATTTGGTAGTAGTTATTTCCTTTACCAACTCTGAAGCCTCCTTCAAAGTATATACCTTCCCTGCTTCAACCTTATCAGCTACTGATTTCTGATTTTTTGTCAGTTTTCTCATTTTACTTAATTAAATTGAAGTGTTAATTATTTACCAGGGAAGTCCCCTTTAACAGAAATACCCATACTACGAGCAGTACCAGCTACGAGACGCATAGCGCTTTCTACGGTAAAACAGTTCAAATCTGCCATCTTGTCCTCAGCGATAGCCTTTACCTGTTCCCAAGTAACGCTACCAACTTTATTACGATTAGGCTGACCAGAACCTGACTTAACCTTAGCTAACTCTTTCAACTGTATTGCTGCAGGAGGAGTTTTGATTACGAAGCTGAATGACTTATCAGTGTAGTATGTGATAACGACTGGTAATACTTTACCAGCTTTATCCTGGGTACGGGCGTTGAACTCCTTGCAGAACCCCATGATATTGATACCCTTAGAACCCAATGCAGGTCCTACTGGGGGCGAAGGATTTGCAGCGCCTCCTTTAATCTGTAATTTGATTAATCCAGCAACTTCTTTAGCCATTTCTTTTTAAATATAAATTTTGAAACGTATAAAAAGCCTCTTAAAGTCCGTAACAACTATTCAGCGACTTTCTCAACTTGCATAAAACTAAGTTCTAACGGAGTTTTACGTCCGAAGATCTTAACCATAACCTTGAGCTTGTGCTTCTCAGTATTAATATCTTCTATTATACCTTCAAAGCCTGTAAAAGGTCCATCGATAACCTTCACTGTTTCATCGAGTACATAAGGAACAGAAACTTCAGCTTCCATTTCAGACTCTTCAGCAGCACCAATCATTCGATTAATTTGTGACTGAGGAACCGGAATAGGTTCACTAAGTCCACCCAAGAAACCTAAACAATTAGGCATAAACCGTAAAGTAGAAGCCACATCGGGCGTCATGCTACATTCTACAAAAACGTATCCTGGTAGAGAAGTCTTCTCTTTTTCAACGATTTTGCCACCACGCTGAACAGCATGCTTCTCCATAGGTATAAGCACCTGAGAAACATGATCTGAGAGCGACGTGTTATGTTTCATTTCAGCCTCAATATACTCTTTGAGTTTGGCTTCTTTTCCACTAACAGCACGCATAACGTACCATTTATTACTTGTATCTGCCATTGTTGTAAAAAGATTAACCTGGATAAACAACACCCATCAGGTTCTTGAACACAAAATCCATAACAAACACAACCAACGCAATGATAAGGGAAGCAGTTAAAACTATCATGGCGCTGTGTGTCAGCTCACGGCTTGTTGGCCAAGTTGTCTTATGCGCAAGTTCATCATAGCAACACTTGCAATAATTTACAAACCTTTTAAACATAATATCTGCTTTTGGCACGGGTTGGAAGGCTCGAACTCCCGACACCTGGTTTTGGAGACCAGTGCTCTACCAACTGAGCTAAACCCGTAAGAAAGTCTCCGCAACCGCAGCTGCGGAGACTTTATCATATCATTGAAGATTAACTCTTCTAAACTTTTGAAGTTAATTCTTACTCCTTAACGTCAGCAAGAATCTGAGTAATCTGGCCAGAGCCTACCGTACGACCACCTTCGCGGATAGCGAAACGAAGACCCTCATTCAGAGCAACCTTGTAGATCAAAGTAACTTCAATCTCAACGTTATCTCCAGGCATTACCATATCAACTCCCTCAGGAAGTGTGATCTCACCTGTACAGTCCATAGTACGGAGATAGAACTGAGGACGATAACGGTTACCGAATGGAGTATGACGACCACCCTCTTCCTTCTTCAGCACGTAGATAGATGCCTTGAAGTGGTCATGAGGAGTGATAGCTCCTGGGTGTACAACAACCATACCGCGCTTGATTTCTTCTTTATCGATACCGCGGAGAAGAAGACCTACGTTGTCACCTGCTTCACCTTCGTCAAGAACCTTACGGAACATTTCAACACCAGTAATTACAGACTTCTTGTCCTCACCAAGACCGAGCAGCTGAACTTCATCGCCAACCTTACAACGACCAGTCTCGATACGACCAGTTGCTACAGTACCACGACCTGTGATAGAGAATACATCCTCAACAGGCATCAAGAAAGGTTTATCAACCTCACGTGTAGGTTCCTGAATCCAGTTGTCAACTGTTTCCATCAACTCCATAACGCTGTCTTCCCACTTAGCAACACCATTCAGCGCACCAAGAGCAGAACCAGAAACAATAGGAGTATCTTCTTCGTATCCGTAAGAAGTCAGAAGATCTTGAACATCCATCTTAACGAGGTCAATCATTTCCTCGTCAACTTCTGGGTCATCACACTTGTTCAAGAATACAACCAAACGAGGTACGTTCACCTGACGTGCAAGAAGAACGTGCTCACGTGTCTGAGGCATAGGACCATCAGTAGCAGCAACAACAAGAATTGCACCGTCCATCTGAGCAGCACCAGTTACCATGTTCTTCACATAGTCGGCGTGACCAGGACAGTCAACGTGAGCGTAGTGACGATTTGCAGTTTCATACTCAATGTGGGCAGTATTAATGGTAATACCACGCTCCTTCTCCTCAGGAGCATTGTCAATCTGATCGAATGACTTAACATCCTCACCAGTTCCCAGACGATCGTGCAGCACCTTAGAGATGGCTGCTGTCAGAGTAGTCTTACCGTGGTCAACGTGACCAATAGTACCAATGTTAACATGCGGTTTCGTACGCACATAGACCTCTTTAGCCATAGCTTTACTTTTTTTATTATAATAAATTAAATTATCTAATGAATTTATTGTCTTTCTTCTCTGCTACATTGAATAGTGGTAGAAGTAGAGCTGTAACTGAGAGTTGAACTCAGGACCTCTTCCTTACCAAGGAAGTGCTCTACCACTGAGCTATTACAGCGAAGGTTTTTAGAGCGGAAAACGGGGCTCAAACCCGCGACCCCCAGCTTGGAAGGCTAGTGCTCTATCAACTGAGCTATTTCCGCAAGACTTACTTTCTGTAAGAGTGGGTGGTGATGGATTCGAACCACCGTAGGCAAGAGCCAGCAGATTTACAGTCTGCCCCATTTGGCCACTCTGGTAACCACCCTAAAATATTGTTTTACTTTTTAAAGACCGTTTCCGTCTCATCTTCTACTTGAACCCTCGTTTGAGGAGCCTCTTGTCGGATTCGAACCAACGACCCCGAGATTACAAATCACGTGCTCTGGCCAACTGAGCTAAAGAGGCAGTTCTTTGCAGCCTTTAAGACTTACACAGACTCGTTATAAAACGGCTGCAAAGATACTACATATTTTCAAATATCCAAAACTTTTCGAGAAATTTTTTAGTGATTTCTCATTTTTTCTTTAAACTTCTCGAGTTGTACTCGCATAGCATCTACACACTGATCAACACCTTCTTCAAAGCTATCACACGTCTTCGTTACAAACAAAGGTTTTCCTCCAGGAACGGTAACAGTGATATTAGTTTCTTTATTGTGTGCAGTAGCCGGCTTTACAACTTTTAATTGCACCTCTACTTTCTTAATATCTTCGAATGATTTTTCTAACTTGGCAATTTTCTTTTCGATAAATGCCTGTAACTTTTCGGTAGCATCGAAGTGAATCGACTGAATTTTAACGTCCATATTTACCTCCGTTTTAATGGTTAAACTTATGTTTAAATATTGAACTCACGCCCTTGGGTGGGCGTCTTTGTATATTCGTTTAAGCTGTTCGAAAGTGGTATGGGTGTAGATTTCCGTCGTCGAGACGCTTTCATGACCCAATAAGCGTTTTACACTTTCTATACCTGCACCATGATTTAGCATCGCAGTAGCGAAAGTATGCCTCAACACATGAGGTGACAGCTTTTTGAGGGTACACACCCGCGAAAGATGTTTTTTTACCTCATTTCGAACTTGCTGCGAGGTCATTCTATAACCTTTTTCGGTTAAAAAGAATGCATCGTCAAGACGATTTACCTCTCTGTTTCGAACAAGTCGATAATGTTGGAAAGTTTCTTCCAGTTCTTTGCCAAAAGGAATTAAACGCTGTTTATTACCCTTTCCTGTTACTTTCAGATGATTTTCTGTAAAATCTATTGATTTTTCGTCCAATCCTGTCAGTTCAGAAAGGCGCATTCCCGTCTCATAGAAAGTCATTATAATTGTACGCGCACGCACATCTTTATATGTATCTTCCCACATATTATCGTCCAAGAGCCGATTAATTTCGTCCTCTTTCAGAAATTGCGGCAGAGGCTTATTCTTCTTTGGAGCTTCTATGTTATGAGCAGGGTCTTGCTCTACCAAGCGGTGAGCCAGAGCGAAACGGTAGAGAGAACGTACTGCTGACAGCCTACGGCTCACGCTCGTAGCCTTATTTCCCTTCTCTATCATGCTCTCCATCCAGTCACGAATCACATCACTGTCAATCGTTTCCCAATCAAGATGATCATTAAGAGCCTTAAAAAAAACTTCAAAATGCCCTAAATCGCATCTATAACTTTCAACCGTTTCGGGCGAGCGTCTAAGCTCATATTGAAGGTAATTTAAGAACTCTTCTACCATAATCAGCGTTGCTTCCTGTCGATTTTATCGAATATTTCTGGCAACGAATATACCTAAAATTCTTTTAACTACCAAATTTAGTAGAAGAAAATTTTACTCTTCTTCGCGACGAAGCTTCTGTACGTAGATAGCGTGCTCCATCTTGAGACGTTTCTTTACAGATGGCTTGTCAAACTGTTGACGAGCACGAAGCTCTTTAACAACACCTGTTTTTTCAAACTTTCTCTTGAATTTCTTGAGAGCTCTTTCGATGTTCTCGCCATCCTTTACTGGTACAATAATCATTTTGTTTTGGTTTAAAATTTTAATGTTACACATATTTTGGAGCATAAAACTCCAATTTGGGTTGCAAAATTACATCTTATTTTTTTAATAACCAAATCTTTAGATTGCTTTTTACCCAACAGACTTATACACAACTCTCTCTTTACAAGTGCCCTACTTTTTACGTAGCCCGCTTTAACTGCCAAAAGACTGTCGTATGACTCACACACAAAAGAACCTATCATTTCCTCTATTTGACACCTTGCTTTATTACTAACCGAACAAATCTTTAGATCAGTCTGCTAACTATACGGCGAGTGTCGTACAACTCGTATGGCGAACACCGTACAACCTGTACTGCAATCACCACACAACGTGTATGACGGCCGTCGCACACCCACCCCACAAGCCAAAACTACTAACCATTACAGCTTAAGAAGCGCACCAAATAAACAACATCTATTAACTATTAACCTGTAAAAACAAGCTTCAATAAACTTGAACGTCTAAAAAATATTGAGAGTAACATTCGGCTAAATCTCAGAATTTTTATATATTTGCAAAAATTGCGAAAACAGCCAATTGCTATGCAAATTCTTCTTGCCAACGCCAAAATAATGAATCGTAAGGCTACTACCACGGTGCCTACAACAACTCAACCTCGTTTTCATCACGAGGCCGAGATATTTGCACGTGAGTTAGGCGCCCTTTCGGTTGAAGAACTGGCTATCGTTTTGAATTGTAATCAGAAAATTGCAGCCGAGAATTTGCTTCGCTTTCAATCGTTTGCGGTAAGCGATGAGTATATCCCTGCTATCCTTGCTTATAACGGACAGGCATACAAATACCTGCGAGCAGCTGAGTTTGATACAACTGACTTCACCTTTGCACAACAGCATCTTTTCATTCTGTCGTTTCTTTACGGAATGCTTCGGCCTTTAGACCTTATTCACCCCTATCGACTTGAGGAACGTTGTCAGCTGACAGCAACAGGCGATAAAAGTCTTGCCGACTTCTGGAAAGAGCGTCTTACCGATGTACTTATTAATACGGTAAAGGCTGACGATGGCATTTTAGTGCACCTTGCCACAGAGGAATACGAACATCTTTTTAACTGGCGACGTGTTTGCGACGAGGTAAACGTAATACGACCATTATTCATGGTCGACAAAGGTATTGAATTAAAAACCGTTACTGTGCACGCAAAGAGTTGCCGTGGAGCAATGACGGGATACATCATTCGCAATAAAATTGTGGACCCAGAACAATTAAAAGGGTTCACGCTTAACGGATACGAATATCAATCTAATTACGGGGACGCACAGCATCCTCATTTTATAAGCAAATAGAAAAGAACATGGAAACAGGACAAAAACTACCCGAAAACTTGGGCTTTGACCAAGACGGAAAAGAGTGGAAAACAAGTGAGTTGGCCGGGAAAAAGGTTGTACTCTATATCTATCCTAAAGATTCTACTCCAGGCTGCACCAATCAGGCTTGCAGCTTGCGTGACAATTATGAGCGTTTTATTGCACAAGGCTATGTAGTTATTGGCGTAAGCGCACAAGATGCAAAGTCGCATAAGAAGTTCATTGAGAAATATAGCCTACCTTTTCCTCTCATTTGCGATACCGAACATCGACTGATGGACGAGCTGGGTGTGTGGGGAGAGAAAAAGATGGCTGGCAGAACTTATATGGGTGCCTTCCGCACAACATTCATCACTGATGAAGAA
The DNA here is from genome assembly GCA_013333285.2 of Prevotella sp. GTDB lineage: Bacteria > Bacteroidota > Bacteroidia > Bacteroidales > Bacteroidaceae > Prevotella. Next base: position 11,088 of record JABCPF020000057.1, on the reverse strand, counting down.
GGCACTATCGTTCAAATCTTTACCCCAAAAGAAATTAAGGTAAAAGAACATGCCGAACAGATTTTAGGCAAATAATCTGACAGCAGAAACCAACAGCATCTACTGCTGTTAAACAACAAATCCACAATACCTTTTATAGATATTGTGGATTTATTTGTATAATCCTGTCAGCAGAAAAAGCTTATGAAACCAATTTGTTTTCGTAAGCATTATCGTTTTATATTCTCTTTTAAGAGCTGGTCTAAAGTGTTGTACAAAGGCACTCCGTATCGCGCACATGTTATTCGAACGTTGTCATAACGATAAAAACCTTGTGGACATACCACATACATTTTGCCCGACCGCGCAAAAAGTCCCATTTCAAGCAACGAGATGGGCGATTTGCTTTTTTCCATAAAATTCATAATTATCAAGTCGGCAGCTTCAAGATGCTCCAATTCCCAGTTTACCTGATAATCCATTTCGCCAGGCCTTGACGCGTCCCAATGCTCTTGGCGTGGGTTTAAAAGCAACCATTTTCCACCGAAAGATTCAAAGCGTTTAGCTATCAATGTCTGCCAATCGACACTGTTTCCCATATCGATAGTTCCTGCTAAAAATACTTTTATAGCTCCCAACGTGTCCTGTTTATTAGCTATTGTTTCGTGCGGACGAAGCATAACAACCTGCCCCAACGTCTTATTGGCAAATGCAGTAGCAAATAATAACCAGCCTGTAATAAAAGCTTTTGTTCTTAATTTCATGGTGTAGTTTTTTACCTTATTATATTAGAACATATTTTTAACAATACTTCTTGTTAACGAATAGAATAAAAAAAGCCATGAGTTACACCTTATTCTATTAATAAGCGTTTACTCATAGCTGTATCGTTTAACCCACGTTACCTACCTTCACAAGATATTCGGCTATCTGAACAGCATTTAACGCAGCACCTTTTCTAATTTGATCTCCCGTAAGCCAAAGCGTATTACCATTGTCGTCAGCTAAGTCTTTACGAACGCGACCAACATAAATATCGTCCTTTCCTGCACTTTCCAAAGGCATTGGATAAACATAATTCTGAGGGTCATCAACCAAGCTAACACCCGGCGCAGCCTTTAAGGCCTTGCGAATTTCCTCTACACTCAAGGGGCGTTCAGTTTCAAACCAAACACTTTCTGAATGACTTCGAAGTGAAGATACACGTACACATGTTGCCGAAGTGCGCACATCGGAGTGCATTATTTTACGTGTCTCATTAAACATCTTCATTTCTTCCTTTGTGTAATCAGTAGGAGTCATCTTATCTATTTGTGGAATAACATTATAAGCCAACTGATGGGGAAATTTTTCTATTGTGTTTACACGTCCTTCTTCCAACATTTCTTTATACTGCTGCTCCAGTTCTTTCATGGCGGCAGCACCTGCACCAGAAGCACTTTGATAGCTGGCAATATGCACTTTACGAATATGGCTGAGTTTCTCAATAGGGTTAAGAACCACCACCATCATAATAGTCGTGCAATTAGGATTAGCTATTATGCCACGCGGACGTACGAGGGCATCCTCCGCATTAATCTCAGGGACAACCAAAGGAACATCATCTTCCATACGGAATTGGCTGGAATTATCAATCATTACCGCGCCATACTTGGTAATTGTATCAGCAAATTCAGCTGAAATATCACCACCTGCAGAGGTAAATGCGATATCAATATCTTTGAAATCATCGTTATGTTGAAGCTCTTTTACAGTATATTCTTTTCCCTTAAATGAATATTTGCGCCCCACACTACGCTTTGATCCGAATAAAACCAGTTCGTCAAGGGGGAAATTTCTTTCTGCAAGAATGCGCAGAAACTCTTGTCCTACAGCGCCGCTTACTCCAACAATTGCTACTTTCATAAGCTGTTATCTTTATAATTTTAAATATAATAACACTATCTGCTTGCAAAATTACAACTATTTCTCCGATATAACAACAATATGTAATTGTTTTATTCTATTGGTATATAGGAAAGTTCTTCGCAGTTTTCACCCTTGTACAACGTTTTTTTACTACCTTTGTGGCTGATAAGAAAAGACTTACAACACATGCCACACATAGCATCATACTTTCCCATTACTGACCCCACGCTCATCTTTTTCGTGGTTTTGCTCATTATTTTGCTAGCACCTATTATTATGGGTAAGCTGCGAATCCCTCATATTATTGGTATGGTGCTTGCTGGTGTTGTGGTAGGACAATATGGCTTTAATATATTGTCGCGCGATGCGTCCTTCGAACTTTTCGGGCGAGTGGGCCTCTATTACATCATGTTCTTGGCCTCGCTCGAAATGGATATGGAGGGATTAAAGCGGAACAAATACCGCACTTTGGTATTTACTATGCTTACATTCAGCTTTCCTTTTATCCTAATGTATGTAGCAGGTATCAGTCTTCTGAACTACATGCCAATGGCAGCATTGCTGTTAGGCATCATCATGTCGTCGAACACGTTAGTATCTTATCCTATCGTTAGCCGATACGGCTTACAGAACAAAGATTGTGTTACGCTTAGTGTAGGGGCTTCAATGGTAAGTTTACTGCTGTCGCTGGTATGTCTTGCAGCAATAGTAGCATCGCATGAAGGAACTGGCGATATACTATTTTGGGCTATTTTTGTAGCTAAATTCGTAGGCTATTCTGCCGTTTTAATATGGTCGGTGCCACGACTTACACGGTGGTTCCTGCGTCGTTATAGTGATGCTGTCATGCAATTTATATTTGTGATGGCAATCCTTTTCCTTAGTGCGGCATTGGCTGAGCTTATAGGACTGGAGGGAATTTTTGGTGCTTTCTTCTCGGGTATTATCCTAAATCGCTTTATCCCACATGTATCGCCATTAATGAATCGTATAGAATTTATTGGCAATGCGCTATTTATCCCCTACTTCCTCATTGGCGTGGGTATGCTAATCAATGTCAGACTGCTCTTCCAAGGCGGAGGCATTATTTGGACTGTATTTTGTATTGTGGTTTTCGGAACGTTAGGAAAAGCTATTGCCGCTTATCTTGCGGGCTTTCTTTTCCGACTACCACGTGCGGCATCACACATGATGTTTGGTCTTACTTCAGCTCATGCTGCGGGTGCAATAGCTATAGTGATGGTAGGCATGCGGCTGAAAACAGCAGATGGTATATCCATTGTTGATGAAAGAATGCTGAACGGCATAGTTATCATGATTCTCTTCACCTGTATTATTTCGTCACTTGTCACTGAAGCTTCTGCCCGACTGATTATTATTCGTGATAAAGAAATTCCAGCCGAAGATAGCCGAAACGATGATGAACGCATGCTGATCCCTGTTAAATATGAGGAGTATGCCAATCAGCTTATGGATATTGCTATGATGACACGCAACCCTAAATTAGGGCGCAGCTTAGTGGCCTTAAACGTTGTTTATGACGACGATCAGATGCGACGTCATCAGGAAGAGGGACAACGACTGCTGCAACAGGTATCAGAATATGTCTCAGGATCTGATGTAGAAGTACAAACACAGGTTCGTATTGCAGCCAATATTGCCAATGGCATCAAACATGCTTTTAAAGAATTCCGCGCTTCTGAAATTCTCATTGGCATGCACATGCACACCAATGTTTCATCAAAATTCTGGGGTGAATTCCACCAAAGTTTATTCAACGGACTTAATCGACAGATTATTATGGCCCGTCTTTATCATCCACTTTCAACGTTAAGACGCATTGTTATTGCTGTTCCGTCAAGAGCACAATACGAGCCAGGGTTCTACAGATGGCTGGAAAGAATAAGCCGTATGGCTGAAAATATAGAATGTAGAGTGCAATTTTCGGGACGCACTGATACGTTACAGATGATTAATCAGTTTATAACGAACCGACACCCAGGCGTAAGAGCTTCGTACCATACAATGGAACACTGGAATGAGTTACCCCGTTTGGCAGCTACTATTGCAGACGATCACCTATTTGTGGTGATTACGGCACGAAAGGGTACTGTATCATATAAGACTGCAATGGATCATCTTCCTGATGAACTTACTAAGTATTTCAAAGGAAAGAACTTGATGATTATCTTCCCCGACCAGTTTGGTGACGATAAGTCGACAATGACATTCGCTCAGCCTCAGCACACAGAGGAACGCTCGGCATACGAGGAAATTAGAGCATGGCTTCTGCGCAACACTCGGTTTATCAAGCGATAATAAGATTGTGCATGACATCTTTACACTTACTTTAGTAAGAGTCTGGCTTGTTAAACTATAAGAAAGTAGCAATGCCTACGGGTATAAATAAGAAAAACAATATTAGAAAACATGATAGATATAAAAGGTATTACCAAATCATTTGGTAATCTTCAGGTGCTCAAGGGAATTGATTTACACATTAATAAAGGTGAAGTCGTTTCTATTGTAGGCCCATCAGGTGCAGGAAAAACGACGCTTTTACAAATCATTGGCACCCTCGATAGACCGGACGAAGGCACTGTTGTTATTGATGGTATGGAGATAAGCCAGCTTTCTAAAAAGAGATTGGCCGACTTTCGCAATCAGCATATCGGATTTGTTTTTCAATTTCATCAACTACTTCCTGAGTTTACCGCTTTGGAAAACATTATGATTCCTGCATTCATTGCAGGTAAAAGTCGTAATGAAGCCAAAAAAAGGGCTGAAGAGCTATTGGCTTTTATGGATCTGTCTGACCGTGCAGGGCATAAACCTAATGAACTTTCGGGCGGAGAAAAACAACGCATTGCCGTAGCTCGTGCATTGGTTAATAACCCTGCTGTTATCCTTGCCGATGAACCTTCTGGAAGTTTGGATTCGAAGAATAAAGCTGATTTGCATCGACTTTTCTTTGAACTTAGAGATAAATTTGGACAGACTTTTGTAATCGTTACACACGATGAAAGCCTTGCTTCTATCACCGATCGCACTATTCACATGAGAGATGGATTGCTCACAGATACATCAATAAGTGATGTTGATAGCTCTATCTAAAAACAATTTAAATACAAAAAAACAATCTATCATAAATACATTCATCATGAATCAAATTAAACTTGGTGATTATAACACCCTAAAAATGGTAAAAATAGCCGAACGTCCTAACCCTCACTCATTTGGGGGGAAGGAGATTTTTGGCATCTATCTTGACGGCGGTAAGGAGGGAGATATCCTGATGCCACAAAAATATGTTCCTCAAGGTGTAAAAATAGGTGATGACGTAAGTTGTTTCATATATCTTGATCAAGATGAAAGACCTATTGCAACAACCGAAACACCCTTTGCAAAAGTAGGTGAATTTGCTTATTTGGAATGTACATGGGTAAACGAATATGGTGCATTCCTCAACTGGGGATTAATGAAAGATATCTTCTGTCCGTTCCGTGAGCAAAAGCGTAAAATGGAAATTGGCGAACGATACATTGTTTATATCTACATAGATGAAGAAAGTTATCGAATTGTTGCTTCGGCAAAGGTTGAGCATTTCTTAACAGATGTGCTGACAATAAAAAATAAAGATAGCGAAGAAACTGACGATAACAAAATAGAAACTGGTGCAGAATTACCCATTCTTATTTGGCAAAAGTCACCTTTAGGATTCAAAGTTATTATTGATAACAAATATCAGGGACTCATCTATCAAGACCAAATATTCCGCCTTGTACATACAGGCGACCAACTACATGGATATATTCAAAACATTCGTCCAGATGGAAAAATTGATGTTAGTCTGCAACCTGTTGGACGACGTCAGACTGAGGATTTTGCCGAAACACTATTACAGTATTTAAAAGATAACAACGGAATCTGTGAATTAGGTGATAAAAGTGAAGCTGATGCGATATACCGACAGTTCCATGTCAGCAAGAAAGTTTATAAAAGAGCAGTTGGAGATCTCTACAAACGTAGGTTAATTATGGTAGAACCCACCCGCATTAAACTACTATAATAACAAGAAATAGAATACTTTATAGCAGAATTACGATAATATAATCTGCTAAAAATCCAATAATAAAAAAGGACACCTTACTCAATTGTAAGGTATCCTTTTTAAAATTATTGTATTACAATATCATCTATAGCATTTAGAACTCTGCGTTCTTCGGTGTACGTGGGAAAGGAATAACATCACGAATATTCTGCATTCCTGTTACAAAGAGAATCAATCGTTCAAAGCCGAGACCGAAACCAGCATGTGGACATGAACCATATTTACGAGTATCAAGATACCATGTATAGCTATCCTTGTCCATATCGCGACGTTTAAGTTCATCAAGAAGCTTCTCCTCATTTTCCTCGCGCACCGAGCCGCCAATGATTTCACCTATACGAGGGAAGAGAACATCGGTACCTTGCATGGTTCGTCCATCTGGATTCTTCTTCATATAAAAAGCTTTAATCTCGGCAGGATAATCGGTCATGATAACGGGTCGCTTGAAATGCTCTTCTACAAGATAGCGTTCATGCTCAGAGGAAAGGTCCATTCCCCATCCCTTTACTGGGAATTCAAACTTGCGACCACTCTTAACAGCCTCCTCTAAAATTTTGATTCCTTCAGTATAAGTTAGACGAACAAAACTTTCCTTAACAACAGATTCAAGAGTTTCGATAAGCGATTTGTCAATCATATTATTGAGGAATTCCAAATCGTCTTTACAATTGGTTAATGCCCAATTCACACAATACTTGATGAAATCCTCCTCAAGATCCATCAGTTCCTCTTGCTCCATGAAAGCTACTTCTGGTTCAATCATCCAGAATTCAGCCAAGTGACGCGGTGTATTACTGTTCTCAGCACGGAACGTTGGACCAAAGGTGTAGACTGCACCTAAAGCTGTTGCTCCTAACTCGCCTTCAAGCTGACCCGACACTGTAAGACTCGTCTTCTTTCCAAAGAAGTCTTTCTCATATTCGACAGTACCACTTTTAGCCACTCGATCAAGGTCAAGCGTCGTTACTTGGAACATTTCTCCTGCGCCTTCTGCATCACTTGCAGTTATAATTGGCGTATGGAAGTAATAGAATCCATGCTCATGAAAGTATCTGTGTACAGCAATAGCCATGTTGTGGCGTATACGGAAGACCGCACCAAAAGTATTTGTACGTAGACGCATATGGGCATACTGACGCATATATTCAAAGCTTTGCCCTTTCTTTTGCATAGGATAATCGCTTGGGCAAAGACCATAAATTTCAATCTCTTGAGCTTGAACCTCTACACTTTGTCCTGCACCCTGACTCTCGACAAGCGTACCAGTAGCACGAATACATGCACCAGTGGTAATGCTTTTCAATTGCTCAGCATCCATTACTTCAGGACTAACTACCACCTGTATGTTTTTAATGGTTGAGCCATCATTTAAGGCGATAAAGTCAACAGCTTTGCTGCTGCGGTGCGAACGCACCCATCCCATTACTGTTATATTCTTTCCATAATCGGTGCTAACGAGTGCATCGACAACTTTTACTCTTTTCATGATTCTTAATTCGTTATCATTAGTCGTTCTCGTTGCTACATGCTCTTACTCGAACATGCCGCTACGCAACATATCTACCTCCTGTTCTGTGAGGAAGCGCCAATCACCACGACGAAGATTTTTCTTCGTAAGACCAGCAAACTGTACACGATCAAGTCTGATTACACGGTAACCAAGGCTTTCGAAAATACGGCGAACGATACGGTTCTTACCACTATGAATCTCAATGCCTACTTGATTATGATCTTCCTCGCTTGCATATTCGATAGCATCTGCATGTACTTCGCCATCTTCGAGTTCAATGCCTTCTGCAATCTTCTGCAGGTCAGTCATTGCTACATTCTTATCAAGGAACACATGGTATACCTTCTTTTTCAAGAACTTTGGATGCGTAAGCTTGCTAGCCATATCACCATCATTAGTGAGCATAAGTACACCAGTTGTATTGCGGTCAAGGCGTCCCACAGGATAAATACGCTCTGGACATGCATCTTTTACAAGGTCCATTACAGTCTTGCGCTGTTGTGGGTCATCGCTTGTAGTAACATAATCTTTTGGCTTATTGAGCAGAACGTAAACTTTCTTTTCAATAGATACGGGCTGGTCATGGAATTTAACTTCGTCCGAACGCATTACCTTAGTACCTAATTCGTTTACAACCGTACCGTTTACACTTACAACACCTGCCTGGATAAACTCATCAGCCTCACGACGTGAGCAAACACCTGCATTAGCTAAATACTTATTTAAACGGATAGGCTCATTGGGATCAATGTGCTCTTCCTTATACTCGATACGCTTTTTAAGACTGTATTTTGCATTAGGATCATAACCAGGACGTTGTCCATAGCCACCTTGGCGAGATTGATAACCACCTTGTGGACGACCATAGCCGCCTTGTTGCTGACGACCATAGCCACTTTGACGAGGTTGATAACCGCCTTGTGGACGACCGTAACCACCCTGACGAGGTTGATAACCGCCTTGTGGGCGTCCATAACTATTTTGATGAGATTGATAGCCACCTTCACGAGGTTGATATCCTCCTTGGCGAGGCTGATAACCTCTATCATCATTATTATTACCGAAACGGGGACGATTATAGCTGTTTTGGCGAGGTTGGTAACCACCTTCGCGCTGCTGGTATCCACCCTGACGAGGCTGATAACCGCCTTCACGCGACTGATATCCACCCTGACGTGGTTGATAGCTACCTTCTTCACCATTATTATTATAGTGAGGACGTGAGTATCCGCCTTGGCGAGGCTGATAACTTCCACGTGACTGATAGCCACTATGCTGGGGACGTGATTGCTCACCTCCCTGCTGAAGACCAGCTCCAAAGCCCTCGGGACGGAAGCCACCCTCTTCTAAATTGTTGCTTCTGTCTGTACTATAAGCACGTGTAGTATGAATACGTGGGCGCTGTGGGCGACCCATTCCTGCCTGATACTCTCTTTGATAACTTGAAGGACGTGTATAACCTTCGCGGCCGCCTTCTGTACTCTGGCTCTGTTGCATTACAGAGTCCTGACTTTTAATCTCTAACTCTTCTGACATAATTTCTCTTAATTTTAGCCTCTCGGCTATGGTCAATAAATATTATCTATAAATTTAAAATGTATTTTTAACTATCATAAGCGAGAGAATTGGGTTCTATTATCAAAACATTCCCAAAAACGAATCTACTCGCTATCGTTTAAATTCCTGTATAATTAAGTGGCGATATAGCCATCAACTCATCTTTAACCTCATCATTCACTTCTAGCGTTTTGATAAACTCATGAATCGTTTCTTCATTCATCGGTTTATTTGTTCGCGTAAGAGCTTTCAGTGCTTCATAAGGATGAGGATATCCTTCACGACGCAAGATAGTTTGAATAGCCTCAGCTACCACTGCCCACGTATCATTAAGATCAGCCTTTATACGCTCTTCGTTCAGGATAAGTTTACGCAGACCCTTCAGCGTGCTTTGTATAGCAATAATACTGTGTCCAACAGGCACACCGATATTTCGAAGCACTGTCGAATCTGTAAGATCACGCTGCAATCGGCTTATAGGCAACTTCGTCGAAAGAAACGTCAGTACAGCATTAGCCATTCCGAGGTTGCCTTCTGAATTTTCGTAATCAATGGGGTTCACCTTATGAGGCATTGCACTCGATCCGACTTCACCTGCTTTAATTTTCTGCTTAAAGTAGTCCATGGAAATATACATCCAAAAGTCGCGGTCAAGGTCGATAATAATTGTATTAATACGGCGCATGGCATCGAAGATTGCAGCCAAATAATCATAATTACTGATTTGCGTCGTCCACTGTTCACGTTCTAAGCCGAGCTTTTCACTGACAAAACAATTACCGAATGCACGCCAGTCATAAGCTGGATATGCCACATGATGCGCATTAAAGTTACCTGTTGCCCCACCAAACTTTGCTGTTAGCTTTGCTGTTTTCAGTATTTCAAGCTGTTCAGTAAGTCGATATGCATAAACCATAATCTCCTTTCCCAAACGTGTTGGAGATGCGGGCTGACCATGAGTCTTTGCCAACATAGGTACATTTTTCCACTCTTCAGCATACTGTTGCAACTGATCAATCAGTTCTTCCACCTGTGGATAATACACATCATATAAAGATTCTTTCAACAACAATGGCGTAGCAGTGTTATTGATATCCTGCGAGGTAAGACCAAAATGGATAAATTCTTTGAATGATTCCAATCCACCTATTTTATCAAATTCCTCTTTCAGAAAATATTCTACCGCCTTAACATCGTGATTGGTTACCTTTTCAATATCCTTTACACGCTGTGCACTCTCTTCGTTAAAGTCACGATAGATATCGCGTAAACGCTTAAAAAGGTTATGATCAAACTGTTCAAGCTGTGGGAGCGGGAGCTCACAAAGGGATATAAAATACTCAATTTCTACTCGTACACGATAGCGTATGAGCGCATACTCAGAAAAATAATCGGCCAGTGCTTGTGTTTTATTACGGTAACGGCCATCGATAGGTGAAATGGCAGTCAATAAATCAAGATTCATAAACAGAATGATATAATGCGTATAATTATATTGCAAAATTACGAATTATCTTCGATACATCACACACCACCCATAAAAATTTAGGAGATAATAACTAAAAAATACGTAATAAAGAACAGAAACACCTTACAAGTATCATTATTTGTCAATTTATTTCACATACAACCAACATTCTTACACACCTTATATTTAAATATGATCTTCTTATTTAATATTCAAAATACACACCTATTCAGCAACGTTAATCTAAGAATAAGTTGCACCATTATTGGTTAAAACAAGACTATTACAACACAAATTAACCAAACATACAAAACATTGGACTGATAGACACTATACCAACACCATTTCATACGTCTTTCATCTTAAACACGATGCTAAAGAAACGGATTGTAGTTTAATTTTATCTATACAACTAAGGAACAATAGTCTTAACGAAAAAAGCTTCACAACCCAATTGAGTTATGAAGCTTTACTACTTCGTGGGCGTTGACGGATTCGAACCGCCGACCCTCTGCTTGTAAGGCAGATGCTCTAAACCAGCTGAGCTAAACGCCC
>JABCPF020000056.1 GCA_013333285.2 Prevotella sp. | reverse complement strand
TGCCCTCGGCTATTGGGTTGTTGAAGTATTCTCCCTGCTGGGCGCGCACCGAAATCTTGGCCAGGATACGGTCTATTTGCTCCTCGGTGTTTTTTTGTGGCCATGCGCTGCGCCCATGCTTGTCTCGTATGTTAACGATATCCCAGTTGTTAGCAAGCTTGCCAGCGCGTGTTATACAGCAATCCTTGGCAATAATATTACCACACCATAGTACCAGTGTGGGCTCTGAAATGGAGCGCGTGGGGTAAAGGGCTTGTTCTGCCCATTGCCACTTCTTATCGAGCGTGACGGGGTTTCGGCAATCTTCGTCGGTGTCGTAGTCATCGAAGTAGATGATGTCGGGGCGTATGGCTTCGTTTCGCATACCACGTGGGGACGAGCCTGCGCCCAGTGCTATAAACTTTGCTCCACAGGCACAACTGAACTCCCTATCCGTCCACATGCCTAACACTTCCTGTTTGCCGTAGAACTGTCGTAGGCGGGGATTTTTCTCGAAGTTAATCTTATAAGGTGCCAACAGACGCTCAGCTGCATCGATGGTGGCGGATGCCAAGGCAACAAACCGCTTACGCTTGGTAAGCGTAAGGTACATCAGTACAAACATCGCCACGGTCGACTTCGCCAGCTCACGGCTCCACGATAGAACCTCGTACCATTCATCGTTGGCTATGATTCGGCGTATCGCTTTTGTATGGAACGGGGCAAACTCATACCTGGCATAAGACGGAAAAAAATACAGTATCCACGCTATCGGGTCGGCTTCCAGTTCCGCCCGTTTTTTGTCGATGTCATAGCGCGAAAGACTCTCATCGACATCGATGTCTTTAGCCAGGCCCTCATTGTACCTGCGCCATAGTTCAAGGGCTTGTTTATCTGTCAGCTTACTCATGACTTACTTTTGTTTGCCTGGTCTTTGATGAAGGCGTCAAAGAGGTTGTTGAACTGTTTTGCTGTTTCGATGTCGAGTGGGCGTAGCCAGCTTAGAAAGCGCATGGCCACCGAAACACAATCTGTCACACCGATGTCTGCCTCGAGCTTTTTAATTGCTCCCGCCAGTTTAGAAAGTGCGTCCGCCTCCTTTGTGTTGGCAAAGCGTTCGCCTTCAGGACGCTCGTTAATCTTTTTATTGATTTCTACAATCTGTCGGTTCCACTGGGAGATAATCTGTGCAGGTGTAATAGATAACGACGCTTTTAGCGTATCCCAACTCTCCGCCTTTATCCAGCGACTGACTGTCTGCCGGGTGGTACCCACCTTGTCAGCAATCTCTTCTTGAGTATAGTTGCCATCCATGTAGAGTGACTTGGCAATACTCTTTTTATCAATGCTTCTTGTTGACATATATGTTGATGTTACATTTTATTGCAAAATTCTTATTTTTTTAGCACGTATAAAAACCTTTATTACTTCTTATACAGCTGTATTGCAATGACATACGAACAAATAACAATGCTATAATTGTTATTTGTAAGACCCGAAAAACACCTATATTTTTGCAGCAAAAATCATCCGAATGAATAAAAAGTTTTTCAATATCATTCCGTCTGAAAATGGTGAGGTGGCCATTTTGCTCTACGGAGAAGTCGGTGACGGGCAGCGTGTGGATAGCAGTCGCGTGGTTGCCGAACTGATGACACTTTCTAATCAGTATAAGAAAATAGACGTTCGTATTAACAGTTGTGGTGGAGATGTTTTTTCTGGCATGGCTATCTATACCGCTCTACGAAATAGCAAGGCTGATATTACCATCTATATCGATGGAGTTGCTGCCAGTATAGCAGCAGTCATCGCCCTGTGTGGCAAACCTCTATACATGTCGCCTTATGCCAAGCTAATGCTTCATGCTGTCAGCGGTGGCGCGTGGGGTAACGCTTCAGATCTTCGTGATATGGCTACACAGATGGAGGTATTGCAGGGCGACTTGGCCAAGATGATAGCGGATAGATGCGGCATGAAGCAGGAAGAGGTCCTGGCGAAGTACTTTGATGAAAAAGACCACTGGCTGTCTGCCCGTGAAGCCCTCCAGATGAAACTCATCGACGGCATCTACGAGATGGCAGAAGAGCCAGTACCCACCCAAACGACAGAAGAGATTTATACATATTTCAATAACCGGCTGCGAAACCAGCCACTAAAACCAAACAACGAAATGGGATTGTTAGATTCGATTAAAAAAGTTCCTTCGTTCGCCAATATGACGAATGAAAATGATGTGCTCGCGCATATTCGCGAGCTGGAGAACAAGGCCGCGAAAGTGGAATCCTTAGAAAAGGCGGTGGACTCTTATAAAGAGAAGCTGCAAGCCTTGGAAGATAAGGAGGTGACAGCCTTTATAGATAAGGCTATCGCCGAGAAGCGCATCACCGATGCGCAGAAAGAGAGCTTTACGGCACTCATGAAGAGTGACAGAGAGAACACAGAAAAGCTCATTAACAGCATGAAGCCCCAGCCCGACCGTCGTATCAACGATGTGTACAACGTGGGCCACTCGCCTAAATCACTCACTGATAAGACGTGGGACGAACTGGACAAAGCCGGACAACTATCCAACCTACGCAACGCCGATCTGAACGCGTTTAAAGCAAAGTACAAAGAAAAATTCGGAATCGATTATATAGAGTAATACGTCCGTTTGAACACGATTTGATTAACATTTAAACAGAATAAAAATGGCATTAAACATTAGTATCTGGCAGAACACCCTCGTCGAGAACTTTTACCCCGACAACAGCTTTGCCTCAAAATCAGTTGACGACTCAACATACGTCAGCGCAAAAAAGGTGGTTATCCCTAATGCGGGCAAGCCTTCCAATGTGAAGAAAAATCGTTCGGTTAAGCCTGCCCAGGTAAACCAGCGTGCAGACGACGATCTGGAGTACGTTATCGATGAGCTTACCACCGATCCAATCTATATCCCGAATATAGACACGGTGGAACTCAGCTACGACAAGCGCAGCTCAATCATCAGTAATGATCGCACACAGTTGCAGAACGAAGCGCACTTGAACCTGCTCGAGCGTTGGGGTGCTGGCGTTCCTGCTGCCAATGTGCTGCTCACAACGGGTACCACCGAGCGTGCTGCACACACCTCAGAAACCGCCACTGGTAAGCGCAAGCGCATCACCAAGGATGACCTATTGGCTATCATGACCCGTATGGATGCAGATAACGTACCTGAAGAGGGGCGCTACATCCTGCTTGACGCATACATGTACGCCGACCTGTTGGCCGACCTTTCGGAAAGCGACAAGTGGATGTTCCAAAACTCGGCTGACATGCAGCGCGGTGTTCTGGGCAATCTATACGGTCTTAACATCATGAAACGCAGCAAGGTGCTGCGCGTTAAAAACGACAAAACACTGTTGTCGTGGGAAGAAGATGCTGTTGCTGGTGAGTTGGCTGCCGCTCTCGCATGGCACGATAAGTCGGTGAGCCGCGCCCTGGGCGAAGTAAAAATGTTCGGCTCAACGGACGACCCCATGTACTACGGCGACATTTATTCGTTCTTGCTCCGTACGGGCGGTTCGGTGCGTCGCTACGACAAAAAAGGCGTTTATCTGCTTGCGGAGGCTGCAAAGTAAGAAAGGAGTAGAGTATGTTGCCAAAAATTAAAATACAATTTATAAACGGGCAGTTGGGTACTGTTGGGGAAAGCCCCGACGGACTCTTTGCTCTCGTTTGCGGCGCTGCTGCTGTCACAAAGAAGCTCGAACTGGGCAAGGCATATACCTTACACTCTTTCGACGAATTAGCTGCGCTTGGTGTTACAGCTGAGAACAACCCCCGGTTGTATAAGCATGTGCAGGACTTTTATACCGAGGCAGAGGAAGGGACGAAGCTTGTCATCTATCCTGTTGACAAGGCCAAGACTTTCGCCGAGCTTTGCGACAAAGATACGGGCGTCATTAAAGAACTGATCATGGCCGAGAACGGAGCTCTGCGAGGCATCTTCTTAGCTGGTGATGGGCGCGAGGCGACCGTCACTACGAATGGACTTGATAATGACCTTTTTACGGCTCTACCTAAGGCACAGCAGTTGGCAGAATGGGCGACCGTCTCTCTCTATGCTCCGCTCTTCATCATCTTAGAAGGACGTGGCTATAAAGGCGGCGTAGTGAAAGATTTACACAAAGAAGCATACAACCGCGTTGGTGTGCTCATTGGAGACACGGTGAAAGCCTCCGAAGGAGCTGCCGTTGGATTGATGGCGGGCCGACTAGCTACACTACCCGTGCAGCGTAATATTGCCCGCGTAAAAAACGGTGCACTCAAGCCTATTGCTATGTTCCTTGGTGAAAAACCAGTGGAAGAGAATGCTTCGGCCGTGAGCGACCTCTACGATGCAAGCTACATCACACCCCGTAAGTATGTGGGTAAGGCAGGGTACTTCTTTACTGATGACCGTCTGGCTTGTGAGCAGACCGATGACTACGCTCATATTACAGCACGACGCACTATTGATAAGGCCTACCGTATCGCCTACACAGCGTTGCTTGACCTGATGATGGATGAGCTGGCTGTTAATGACGACGGCACACTGCGACATGGCATCATTATGGCCTGGCAGCAAATGATGGAAAATGCTGTCAATCGAGCCATGACTGCTGCGGGTGAGCTGTCTGCTGACGAAAATGGCGCAGGCTGTAAGGCTTATATCGATCCAAAGCAGAACGTGCTTTCGACTTCGAAAATCGAACTCGTACTCAAGGTCCGCCCGTTTGGTTATGCCCGTTACGTGGACGTCAAACTTGGTTTCCAGGTAGAAAATAAGTAATATTTAGTGGGTGACCTCCTGGGTGTCACCCACATCACTAAAAACAAAAGAATTATGTTTAATAGCAAAGAATATGAATGGGCGGACATCGATGTGGTGATGGGCGGACGTTCTGTTACTGGCATTCGCGGCATTAAGTATGACACTAAGAAAGAAAAGGAACAGATCTATGCGAAAGGCAACAAGCCTCATGCCATTCAGAGCGGCAACTACGAACATAGTGGCGAGATAACGCTTTTACAAAGCGAATATAACGCCTTGCGCCAAGCTGCTAAAGGTGATATCCTGAACGTTTCTCTCGATATCGTGGTTGCTTATGGCAATCCCAGTCGCGGTGATACCGTTACGGTAGACACACTTATTGGTGTTGAATTTACCGAGGACAACACCGAATGGAAGCAGGGAGATAAGTTCCTCGAAAAATCAATACCATTTATCTTCTTAGATAAGAAGAGTGTATAACACATTAACAAGAAAAATAATGAAGTACAGTAAAGAACAGGTTCAGGAATGGAAGAAGAAACATGGAGAACTCTTCGAAATTACTGTTGATGGTAAGAGTTGTATCCTACATCGCCCAACACGACGCGATCTCAGTTATGCAAGTGTGGTGAAGGACCCTATTAAGATGAGCGAAACCATGCTTAATCAACTGTGGGTAGACGGTGACGAAGAGATTAAGACCGACGATGCGCTCTTCTTCGCGGCCATTCAGAAGATGCAGGATGTCCTCGAAGTCAAGGAGGCGGAAATAAAAAAGCTTTAGAGGACGCCGAAGTAGACGTGTCCGATGGATTCGACGTCCTTTTCTTCAATACCATCATGCGCTACTACCTTCATCTTGACCCCGACACGCTCTCTGACGAGGAATGGGCTCACACATACAAATACTTAGCTGAAATACGAAAAGCAGAAGCCAAAGCCAATGGATAATATACTGAAATTTATCATCAAGCTTAATGCCGACAAGGGCAATGTCATGTCAGTAGCCAGACAGACAGAACAGCAGCTGGATGTCATTAGGCGGAAAGCTTCGACTGTTGGCCGAGGCTTACGCAAGGCTTTTTCGCTGGAGGGCTTCAAAGGATCGTTAATGTCCATACCCGGCATGTCGTTCTTGATGAACCCATATACGATGATTGGTGCGGGGGTAGCAGGAATGGTACGGCTTGGAGCACAGGCGGAAAGTGTCAATGTGGCTTTTTCTACATTGGTTGGAAGTGAGAAAAAAGCTTCCGAAATGTTGGGACAAATCAACGACTTTGCTGCACATTCGCCTTTCGGCAAAATGGACTTGACCAAAAATGCGCAGATGATGCTTAATTTTGGCGTGTCGACGGAAAAGGTACTGCCATTACTAAAACAGTTGGGTGATATTTCTGGTGGAGATAAGCAGAAAATGTCAGCTCTCTCGCTTGTAATGGGGCAGGTGTCTTCGACAGGCTATCTTATGGGTCAGGATTTACAGCAATTTATCAACGCTGGTTTTAACCCTATACAAGAACTGTCCACTATGACTGGTATTTCAGTAGACAAGCTCAAAGATAAGATGTCAAAAGGGCAAGTCACCTTTAAAAATGTGGAACAGGCTATTGCTCATGCCACAGGTGCGGGGGGAATGTTTAATGGCATGATGGACAGACAGGGTCAGACGCTTGAAGGAAAATGGAGTAGCCTTATAGACACTGTACAGCAAGGAGTAATAGATTTGTATCAAGGTGTTAACACACCCATTACCGAAGTAGTGGATATGGTCACAAAAGCAATACCCAAAATATTCACTGTCTTACAGACTCTCTTTTCTGCTATTGCTAGTGGAGTTCGATTTGTTATAAAATTCAAAACTGAATTCATGATATTAGGTAGTGTAATTGCAGCAATATGGGCAATATTTCGCGCCTACAATATGGTGTTGGTTGCATACAATACAATAATGACAGTTGTCACAGCTTTGACTCGGGTATGGACCGGAGTTCAGTGGCTACTCAATATTGCCCTGAACGCAAACCCTATAGCGCAAATCACAATTGGCATTATTGCCCTGGCAGGTGTAATCGCTTTCTGCTGGCTTAAATTTGCTGGATTTCGTGCATTTTTAATCACGATGTGGGACACCCTGATAAGCTTCGGCGATATTATTAAAAACTATTTAGTAAACCGAATTCAGGAATTACTGAGTGTATTGGGGCTTGTTGGGAGTGCTCTTTCTAAACTCTTTAGTGGTAATTTCGAAGGTGCAGCTAAAGACTTTGGTGCAGGAATGAAGAACCTGTTCGGAGTTAATTCGGCCACCAATGCCCTTTCGCAAACTGCAAATGCTGTAAAAGGCATAGGAGGTAACTACAATCGGAACCTTGCTGCCGAACGAGCTAAAGACAAAAAGAGTGAGGGTAAGAAAGAGCAATCTGCGCTTTCGACTCCAAGTTTGAAAGGTAGCGTCTCGGCTGAGCAGGTAACCTTCGGCAAAGGGAAAGGAAAAGATAAGAAAAAAGGTAGAAAGTCAGCAGAAGAGATTGCCACAGGTGGCACTCGTAGCACTTCAATTACTATGCACATTGGTAAGTTTTTCGACACACTACAAGTCCACATGACCGACAAGACTGACACAGCGGAACTCGAGCGTATCGTCGTACAAAGTATGAACCGCGCCCTGGCCATCGCCACAAGTACCGACAGGGGTTAATTAATAAGTCATTCAAATGAACACAGCAACGCGCTTCGCACTCGAAAACATAGCCCTACAGGTATTCGGCGGCAAGATACCGCCCTACTGGCTGTTCCGCGACACGGGTATCGCACAGGTGCCAAGCGAGGACTACGACGCCATTCGTGCTATGGACGATACAGAACTCGAAGACCTCGTGCGTACAAATGCACTGGGTATTCCGATGACCATGCCGCTGAGTCTAAAGCTCGAAGAGCCAGGCGCACGCGAATGGCTACTACCTCTCGAACCAATGATTAGCCTTACTGGCAAACATATCATCAAACGCCGCCAGGTGAACAAAGGGCAGATACGAGGCAGCATTAAAGAGCGCTGGGCACAGGATGATTATGAGATTACAATAGAAGGTGTATTGATAGGCACCGACGGACAATATCCCGAAGCAGACGTGGCTCGTCTCAAGAACTTTTGCGAAGCTGCTGCCGTTAATGCTCTCTCACCCTTACTCGAGATATTCGGCATCTCTCGTCTTGTTATCGAGAGTTGGGAAATGCCTTTCACGGCGGGCACCGCGAATCAAAACTACACCATCAAAGCATATAGCGATGATGTCTATAAACTGCTGCTCGGCAGCAACGAATACAAACTCTTACAAAATCCATAACAATGTACACCATGTCCTATGATATCACTATCGGTAGCTACAAACTCGGTATGCTCGACGCAGTTAACGTGCATAAGAGTGTTGAGCTGCTTGCCGACACGTGTGAAATAACGCTACCCTCAGCGCAGCTTAACAAAGCTCTTGACGTTGAGAGTCATATTCGACGTGGTGATGCTGTCATGGTCAAATTTGGTTACAAAGAAACGGGTATTATAGAGGAGTTCCGCGGCTGGCTGCAGCGAATCTCAACCGATGGTGGTAACATCAAGCTATTCTGTGAGGATGACCTCTTTACTTTTCGCAAGGAAATTCCAAATGCCGTACTAAAGAAAGTTTCACTTTCAGACCTGCTACAGCATGTAATAAAAGGTATAAATAAAAAGTACCGTATAGCCTGTTCCTATACTTGGACATATGCAAAGTTTGTAATCCGCGATGCAACTGGATACGACGTATTAAAGAAGGTGCAGGAAGAGTGTGGGGCGGACATCTACTTGCAAGACGGCACGCTGCATGTGCATCCACCTGGCGAAGTGACGGGTACTGATCGTCGCTATGACTTCGCCCTCAATATCGAGGAAGCCGACCTGACCTATCGACGTGCCGAAGATAAGAAGGTGCGCGTGGTCGTAAAGGCGCTGCTGCCTGACGGCAAGGTCAAGGAGGTAGAGATTGGCAGCACGGGCGGCGAGAAAGTGGAGGTTAAATGCCACGCCTCCGACACCGCATCGATGCAGGCACGTGGCGAAGCCGAAGTACGCCGCCGTAGCTTTGATGGTTACGATGGCAGCATCACCACCTGGCTTGTACCACAGTGCGTACCGGGCGATACAGCTACGCTGCACGATGCCGACTACCCGCACAAAGACGGAACATACTATGTACGAGCAGTGACAACAGAGTTTTCCGATAACGGCGGAGTACGAAAAATAGAACTTGGATTTAGGTTAAGTTAAACAAAGATGGACAACTATAAGGAATTGGCACAATTGGTACAGGCAGCAACAGGCAAGACTACTCTAACCCTGATGCAGGGTATTGTTAAAAAGGTAGACGGTGTCCTGTGCGAAGTCGACCTCGGCAATATCACCGTCCCTGATGTTAGGCTGCGTGCGTCAGAGGCGATAGAAGAAGGACAGCTGCTCGTCACGCCTGCCATCGGTAGTGCCGTCATTGTGGGTAGCCTGTCGGGTGACCTCACTCAGCTTGTAATCCTGGCCATAGACCGCGCAGAAAGCATCGTCATCAATGGTGGCAAGTTAGGCGGCCTAATTAATATCGAGCCACTCACGCAGAAGATGAACGACTTGATACAAGCAATCAACAGCCATACCCACCAGGGCACACACGGGCCAACAGGTCCACCGCTTCAGCCCGTAAAACAATTTAATAGGGGCGACTACGAAGACAGTAATATAAAACATTGATAAAATGAACGGCATACAACTCATAGACTTTGCCCCCGTGATTAAGGTGCGGCGCGATACACAAGGTAAGATTACATCTGGGCTACAGGTGGGCGACATCCTGCGACAGAATCAAGCCCTCATCCTGGCCTTACATCCGGGAGAACTCAAAGAACGTCCTTCGGTGGGGTGCGGTATTGCTGACATGCTGCTCGACAACGATCCTCTCTACTGGCGGTCACTTATCCGTGAACAGTTAGAAATGGACCGTCAGAAAGTGAACAGCGTAAAGCTGACGCTGAAAAGCATTGATATTGACGCAAATTATTAAAACATATAATTATGATAGACCATTTTTTTAACAAACTCTGCGAAGTCCTCTCCACGGTATGGGGATGGCTGATGTTCGTAGTCCTATTGGTAATGAATTTTATAGTAGGCTACGAAAAGATGTTAGGCTTCACTGTCATAGCTGTTGTGTTAGATGCTGTGTGGGGTGTTGCCGCAAGTATCTTGCAAAATCGCTTTGCTTTGAGCGGACTAGCCCGCGACACCGTTTCTAAACTCTCTGTTTATGGCAGTGCTATATTGTTCTTTATACTCATTGACAAGCTGGTAGGTGTTAACTCTGGACTGACAACGAGTGTAATCTGTATAGTTATCATACTCGTCGAGTTATGGAGTATGTCCGCGTCGATGCTGATCTGCTTCCCGCGCTTGCCATTTTTAAAAATACTCAAAAAAGCATTGGCAGGCGAGATAGCGAGTAAATTAAATGTACGTCCAGAAGATGTGACAGAAGCTTTGGACACGCTTCATTCAAATCAATCATGAGAGAGATTAAGTATATTGCCGTTCATTGTACAGCCAGCTTGCAGCATACTACTATAAAAGAGTTACAGCAGGAGTTCCGTCGTAAAGGCTGGAAGAACCCAGGTTATCATTATGTGGTCGCAGCAGATGGCGCTATCACACAACTGCTTGACAACGAGAAAGTAAGCAATGGTGTAAAGGGGTTTAATTCTGTTTCTGTCAATGTTGCTTATATTGGTGGTATTGATACCACTGGGAAACCTATTGATAACCGTACAGACGAGCAGAAAGCAAGTCTCCGTTCTCTGTTAAAGCTGCTTCACAAGACATACCCTACAGCCGTGATTCAAGGTCATCGCGACTTCTCGCCAGACCTAAATCACGATGGCAGAATCACCTCTAATGAGTATATCAAAGCCTGTCCTTGTTTTGACGCAAAAACAGAATATGCAAACATCTAACAATAACAATATGAAAACACTTAAAGCTTTATTGGCGGTCGCTCTAACTGCCGTCCTCTTCTCTGCCTGTTCGCATACGGTCTATGTGCCTGTAGAGAGTGTCAATACCGACACCCTACACGTCGTTAGTCATGATACAATAAAAGTGACGGAACGTCTGACACCCGTATCACTTGTGTTGCCAGAGTATTATCAGGAGCGCGTAACGAAAGATTCTGTTTCTGTCTTAAAAAATGCCTTATACCGCTCAACGGCAAGCCTACATAATGGTAGGCTGACACATATATTAGAGAGTATTCCAGGCGCTAAGGTAGATGGTCTTACGACAGTACATGACACAATACGCATAACTATATCTGGCAAGGAGCATACACAATATAAAGAAAAGCCGAAGATTATATATAAGGAAAAAGAACTAAGCTGGGTGGAAAAGTGTGCAATAAAAACAGGCTTTTGCACATTTGGTATAGTTTTGATGTTAGCGATTTATCTTATAGTCAAATGGAAGTTAAGGTAAAAGATGGCCAGACTTTGGCCGATATAGCCATACAGGAGTATGGTGCTCTCGAGGCTGTCGTACAGATGGCTATTGATAACGGCATGAGTGTGTCTGATGTGCCACAGGCGGGTACAATACTGCATTTACACGATAAAACGTACAATCGTGTAATGCGCGATTACTGTTGGGCACACAGTGTGCAGCCTGCAACGCAAAGGGGCTATGACACCTCTGCTTCGAACCGTATTTTCAACGAAGTTTTTAACGACATATTTAATTAAACGATGGCACGAACAATATCCGAAATAAAACGTACGATGACCGATGCTTTTATGGCCGATCCTTATATCCGTGAGCAATATGGCTTGATGGAAGGTAGTACATTTGAGGGCAGTTTCTCAGTGGTCAGCATAGAGAGTATTATTTTTTATATTATCGCTTCATGCTGCTATGTAATGGAATCCCTCTTTGACCACCATCGTACCGAGGTGGACGAAAAAATCAGTCGAGCTGTAGTGGCAAGCGTTCCATGGTATTATAAAATCGCTCGTCAGTTTCAGTATGGCGATGCGCTTGTTTTCGACGATGCTACATCGCAATACCGCTACCCTGTTATTGATGAGAGTAAGCAGTTGGTGCGCTACGTGGCAGTTCGCGACCGCGGTACAAGTATTCAGATATTAGCCTCAGCAGATAAGGACGGCATACCGTCACCGCTTTCAAATGATGTTTTAGTAGCATTTAAACAGTATTTGAACCGTGTAAAAATAGCAGGTGTTGTGCTCAATGTACGTTCTTTGCCTGCGGACAATCTGCAGATAGATGTTACCGTTAAGATAGATCCCCTCATTATTAGTACAAGTGGTATAAGGATTACTGATGGAGTTCGCTCCGTCGAAACAGCCATTAACAATTATCTACGTAGCATCACCTATGGTGGAACCTTCAATAAAACAAAACTCGTAGACGCTATACAAGGCGTAGAGGGTGTGGCAGATGTAGTGTTAAACGATTGCCTTTACAAGGCTGCTCACGATGCCGAATACCGCGTGGTGGCAGGCAATGATTATACAGCTGCTGGCGGCAGCTTTTGTGCAGTAGGACTTTCAAATTCAATCAAATATGTGGTATAATGTGGACTTTAACAAATGGGCGGTACAGCTGCTACCTCCCATTCTGCGCAGCAAAGTATTAGTAGTGCTGCTCAAAATAATGCTCATACCCTTTGTACAGATTCATGCACAGTTTATGAGATATCGGGCAATCATAGCTGGTCGCCTGAATGTAACAGCCAGCATACAGGATATAGAGCGCATTCTTAATGCTACTTTCTTTTTAAAGAGCAGCCAAATCTATATTGAAGATATAAACGACGATTCCAAATCTGTTCTTTATTTTTCTCGCGAAGGACAGTCAGGCGTGTTTGTTAACCCATTGCTGACAATGTGGTATCCGGGCGAAGTGCCCGATAAACCTAACTTCATCGTGCATATCCCCGATTTCTTGTGCACATCGCTTAATAAGGCGGAAGATAAATACAAAGGACAGTTCTTAACCACGATTATTAATTTAATAGATTATTATAAACCGGCAGGCCGTCGCTATGCCATAAGACTATACGATTATGATTAGACTACAATTTCATGAGGGCGGTCAGCCCATTAACCTTGATGACTTGCAGGCATTGCAAGACAACTCCTTGACGTTGTTCAAAGCTCTTACGGATACTTTGTCTGGGCAAACACCAGTGTTTCTGTTAAAAAAGCCAGAACTGTCGGCAAAAATTCTCACAAAAGACAAAGCTGCTTATGTTGTTTCAGCAGGCAGTATGATTGTTGACGGTGATATATTATCCTGGCCAGAAACAGATATGCAGGTAAATGTAGGCAGTAGGCCAGTATATGCTTGTGTTCGCGACGTAGAGAGTGATCCACGCGTTTTTGCCGATGGACAGACAAAACACTGCCGTGTGGGCAAAAATATTTATCTGAGTCTAACAAAGGAGGGAGTTAGCAAAGCTTATAATATATTCGAGTTACCTGTTTTTGCTGATTTGTTAGGTAAGGTATTAGGTATCAGTAAGCAGGACAAAGAGTGGACAAAGTTAGAAATTCTTGATTTCAGCAATGGCTATAGCGGCGAAATACATTATAAAGAGATTGGTGGCAGCTACTTTTTCAATGTTGATCTAACCAGCAATAATGATACGTGGAACCGGACAGATAAAAAAAGTCCGCTTTATATTGGCCTGGCCGATGCTTCTCCCATTGTGACAGGCGAACTTCCAGACGAGCTGTCTATACCCTTAAATATTAAGGGGCAGGGATTATCTGCGTACCTGTCTCTGACTCAAGGGTATCATTTAATACTTACAATATCTGGTACCACGGAAGACTTTTCGCCGAAAGCATTACCTCTGCTGGCAAAAGATAAACGTGCTTTAATATAATACGATATGACAATATATGAACTACAGCAGCGGGCAAAAATGCTCCGCACAAAGACTCAGACCGGGAGTATCACACCTGACGAAGTCGGCTCTTTACACGAGGACACATTGGCGTACATTGCCGCTTTAGAGCAGTCAGCCAACAGCCTTGGTATCAAAAAAGTTTATCCATCGAAGTCTGCAATGGAGGCGGATACCACTCCAGTTGGCAACAACGGCAAAGCTATACGCCATGGTCAGTTGGCATGTATCTATGATCATGTAAACCCCGAGAGTACTGACAATGGAGATATTTATACTTATCAGGCCCCGGGCTGGCTAAAAATAGGCAACATTGCTGACGAAACTAATATCTCAGTAGTGCAAGATCTTGGAGACAGCCCTACAAAGGTGATGTCACAAAAGGCGGTGACAGACGCTGTCAGAAAAGATGCTCATAAAATTGAGGAGCATGTAAGTGTTAATATGTCCGCTTATAATTGGCGCAAAGGAGGCATCAAGGCGGACAATGGCACCGAATATGCATCAGATCAACAGATATTTGTATTTAGCGAAAAAATTTATGTTGATGGTTATTCATCAGTTGAATTACAATATCAGACCTTTGCAACAGGCTATTGTACAGCTTTGTATGATGCGTCTGATAATGTGATACAAGTGTTTGGTGTAGACGTGCAAGGACAAAACGGAGGGTATAACAAAACCTTGCTGGAACTGCCACCTAACGCGTCATATTTAAGATTTACGGGTTACCTCAAACAGTTGCCTACGTTGACTTTGATAAAAGAGATGTCTATGTCAAACAAGATAAATCATATCGATGAAGATTTAGGCAAATTGCGCGACAGCACGAGATCACTTTTTGCAAAGGACGTGACAAATGACATAACTTATACTCCTGGAGGTATTAACACATCAGACGGTGCATACAATCCTAATGCGTGGAATGTTTTTGCTGCATCCGATTTTATCGAGATCCCCACAACTGCTGTTAAGATAAATATTGGTTACCAAAGCTTTACAGATGGCTATTGCACTGCGCTATATGACAACAACAAGGCATTTATTAAAGGTTATGCCTACCCTAAAGACGCAGGTAAGCTTGGAGACGTACGCACAACGGGCGAAATAGATGTACCTGATGGGGCTAAATTTGTTAGAGTTACAGGCTATCTGCCTAATAAGTCGCAGACTAAAATCCCACTTGTTTTTATTACAAACCAAGCCGATGTTGTCACACATGACGAACTGGCAAAGGCAGGAGTTATCGCTCC
Source organism: Prevotella sp. (assembly GCA_013333285.2). Taxonomy (GTDB): domain Bacteria; phylum Bacteroidota; class Bacteroidia; order Bacteroidales; family Bacteroidaceae; genus Prevotella. The sequence continues at coordinate 34,055 of JABCPF020000056.1, read as the reverse complement.
TATCAAGTCGAAAAAGCTTGCATTTTGTGGCGACAGTATTACTTTCGGCGCTAATCCCGACGGCGGCGAAGCTCCTTTAGACGCATGGCCGCAGCAGGCAGGCCGTTTGTTGGGCTGTCAGGTAACCAACTATGGTGTCAATGGCGCGAGCGCAGGCGGAGAGTCACCTCGCGTTTGGTCCAAAGAGTACAACGTCGTGTCGGAAGATACGGACATTATAGGCGTGATGATAGGTGTTAATGACTGGGCGCACGGCTATGCGATAGGTTCAGTGGAGCAAAAGACGGGCTTTTGTGGAGCATTGCACACGATGTGGCAGGGCTTTTTAAAGAGATTTCCGCCGTCAGCAGGCAAGCGCATATTCTGCATGATTTATCCGCGCATCGACGCCAAACCTGTTGCAGGTACGCCTACATGGGACGTGTGGGTTAAAGCGATAAGAGATGTCGCAGAGTATTACGCAATACCTATCCTTGACTTTTCTAAGGAGTTGGGTATTGACCCGCACCTTGACACCGAGTTTATTTATTGGCGCAGAATGGCTGGTACTACAGACGGCACGCACGACGTGCACCCTACACAGATTACTCATAACATGATGGGTAAGGTCGTGGCTGCTTATGTTAAATCACATTATGACGTTTGATTTTTAGTTTGTTTGCTATTGATTAATCTTCATGCGCTCATGCGGCTTATGCTTACCAAGTGTATAGTTGGATTAAATGGACCATAGCGAAAGATGCTTAGATGCCAGCAGAGTAACAAGAGAATCCCATCAGACTATGTTATAAACTAATATAAAGCCTTTCGGGGGGAGAGTATGCAAAAGCCCCCGGCCTGTTAAATAGACGCCAATCATTTTAACAACACACCCATAAGATGCTGACCGGGGGCAAATACCCTCTACTGCACCTTATGGGTTTTTATTATTGTTATAAATGATTGGCATTGCAAATTTACGAAATTTATTATATATGAAAATAATTGAAATTATAAAATTTAACAGGGAACTATTAAGAAACCTTCATATTGTAGGAGTTAGGCTGTCAGATACAAACTATATAGATTTATATACCGAATACAGACGGATGTTGAAAGATCGTGAAAAAGTTTCTTATATAGTAGCAGTTCTTGCTGTAAAATACGCTATCAGTGAGCGTAAAGTATATGGACTTGTCAAACGTTTTCAAACTGACTGCAATTTATTTACAGTGTAATCATTGTACCTGCTCAGATTTGCGAGGAAAAAACTCACGATCTTTGCATCATTATGAAAAAGAAATATTATTCAGCTCCGCTTCCATTTGTAGGCCAGAAGCGAATGTTTGCCAAGGAATTTAAAAAGATCTTAGAACAGTTCCCAGATGAAACGACATTTGTGGATCTATTCGGAGGGAGTGGTTTGTTGTCGCATATTGCGAAGTGTGAGAAACCACACTCGAAGGTCGTGTATAATGATTTTGATGATTATAGACTACGCCTGGAGCATATCTCGCAAACCAATGAACTACTTGCAAAACTTAGGCATATTGTACGCCATATACCAAAGCAGCAGCAGATAACAGGAGATGTGCGAGATGAGGTCCTTCATTGTCTGATAGAACATCAGAAGTATTATGGGTATCTCGACTTTATTACCATATCTTCTTCTATAATGTTTTCCATGAAATATTGTTTGAACATAGAGGAAATATGTAAGGAGACTCTCTATAATAGGGTGCGTACAACTGACTATCCTGAGTGCAACGACTATCTGGACGGGTTAACTATTGTTTCAGCTGATTATAAAGAGGTGTTTAATCAGTATAAGGATACTCCGAATGTAATATTTCTTGTTGATCCCCCATACCTGAACACAGATGTAGGAACTTATAAAATGTCTTGGAAACTTGCAGACTACCTTGATGTGCTATCAGTTCTTTCTGGACACTCTTTTGTCTACTTCACGAGTAACAAGTCATCTATCCTAGAATTATGTGACTGGATAGGCAGGAACAAAACTATAGGTAATCCATTCGCAAAATGTACGAAAGTAGAGTTCAATGCCCATATGAATTATAGCTCGACCTACACAGATATGATGCTTTATAAAAAGTCTGGTTAAACACTGTTCAAACACCAATTAAACACTTATCAGGCTATAAAATACCATGATATTTTAGAGAATATTATGCGTATAGGAAAGATACAGGCACAAAAAAAGAAAATTCAAGTATCTGCAGAATGAGTAACAGACACTCATACCTGCCAGCCTGATTGACATGTCCGAGAGCCACGATATAGCCCGAAAGAAGCTGAAAAACGAACTACAACTCTTGTTCATATCTATGAAAGCAATATAGAACGAACGCAAGAACTACTTAAAGTAAATGAGAAGTTTGAACTTAATGTATAGAAAAGAGGTCGATTTTATAATTAGTTTCAAATCGACCTCTTTCATGCTGTGCGTGTTTTTATTTTATTACATCTCGTTTTGCTTGAAAAAATCGCATTTCGTTTTATCAGAGCAGCACATTTCGTTTTGCCGGATTTAAATTAGGATATATAATATGGAATTACTACAATGAAAAAAGAGCTGTACCCTTAATGGATAACAGCTCTTTGTATGAATTGCAGATGTGATTAATAAGTTATACCAATAAATTTAAAGACTTTCATCTTCTGGGCGTGTAAGACGCCTCTTGATTTTTGGCATGCGTTTCTTATTCTTTAGCCAAGCTTCCTTTCTTTCTTCATATTCAAGTCTGTGGCGTTCAAGAAAGTTATCTGCCATTATTTAAATTTACTATAAATAACATCTATCTTTATTGGGCTATTACTTGTTGTACCCTTGACTAACTTTGTACTCGATAATGACATATCATTTGATACTCCTGTAACCGTTGTTGAGGTTGAAGCAGAAGAGTAGTATGGATAACCTGAATAGTTAGAATATTGTGAATTCTGATTCGATGTTGAAGTTGTCAATAATGATACGGGCACAAGGACAACCTTATTCCAATTCGCAGAACGACTACCACTGTTGGTATGATACATTGCACTAATCATACCAGAGATATTGTTAAAATCATATGTGTTTCCGTAAGGCGATGAACTTGTACCGTATGCCCACGTAGCAACATATGAATTCTTGTTATTATACATCTCGTTATTTTCAAAGAAAGAATAAAGAGAGTCTCTTGGGATCATCAATACGTGCTCTGGAGTACGGAACGCATCGTTGCCAGAGAGTGTGTTATTAATGCGTGAGATGGATAATTTAGCTACAGAAATAGTGTCTTTTTCGTGACCATTCATAATTTGATCTACAGGAAGAGTTAATTCTGTAAATATTCCTGCAGGGGTCTTTAAATAAGTACAGCTTGCATCTGACGCCAATGTCGCGATGGCTCTGCTATCATTTGTAATCGTTGTTGATTGTAAAACCTCTTCTGTTCCCCAAAATACAGTTACTCCATGATATACAGTATCTCTGTATTGAGTTACAGTATTACCACCAACTTGTGTCTTATAGGCTAATCGACCATAGTATTTAAAGTATATATTAAGCTGAGTTATGTCAATGTATGCCATATTCCAGATGCCACTTTTATGTTTAAATAAGAAGCCTGGAACAACATTGTTTCTAAATGTATAAGCGTTTTTGAAATTCGCAGGATTATCATAATACTTGCTCATGACATAAGTGCCATAATTAGCATACGAGTTACCCTGAGTATCAGTATAAGCTTCATTCAGTTTTATGGTGATATAAGGAGTGTACGTTGATGTATCACGCTTGTTCTTTGGAATACTGAAATCAGTTAAAGTGTAAACTTTATCTTTTTGAATTCCATTAGTACGGACGTAACCTTCTTTCATTGGATCGAAATTGCTATAGTAATTTCGGTTCTCGTTCATCGGTTTACTCAATTCGTAAGCAGTTAGCTTCATAGTTTTCGTACTATCACCATAATGCTTTGAATAGAAAAGTCTAATTTCGCAAGAGTCTGCTTTTATAACTCCTTTTACAAGGTTGCCACTTGCATCGTATGTTATAAGGCTATCTTTTGCAGGAAATTGATAATTCTCCAGCGAATAAAATTGGGTCATAAAATCACCTGTAACATACGAGCCTGTCTCTGGATCAAGCACCTTGCCTAAATAACCAACATTATTTCTCGAAAGAATTGAGTCGGCAACTATAGATTGAGATGACACGTCGAAAGAGGCTGATTCAATTTGCACTCCATCTGTTATGCCAGCGAGTGAAGAACCTATGCTATCTGTTGAATCGTTGCATGATAGCATCATGCAACTTGTAAAAAGGAGTCCTGTAAATAACTTGATATTCATCACAATATAACTTTATTGTAAATGTTATGTGGGTAGTTGGATATTAACTCTCGCTTATAAATCTATTCTACTTCCAAAAGTTTGTTGTAGAAATCTTTATAATCTGCTGCATAATCAGTGCCTTTGGGGTATCTCATCAGTGGACGATTGCTATTTTTAGCATATTCTAAAAGGTCTTGATTTACGTTCTCTCCAGCCTCAACAACTGCATCGCTGTAATCAATAGCCATTTTACCCAATTCAATAAAATTGAAATTCTCATCATAAGGCTTAAGCAAGTCAGCTTTTGCATTACCGAATTCAACACAACGTTTGAATTTATCGCCTAATGAAGACTTAAATTGGTTGTGGAATAATGAGGTTATAACTTTCGTGTTAGCGAAAGAAGGGTCATCGCGATATGCAGTCTTAATATAAAAAGGAACTACAGCAGACATCCAACCTTGGCATTGAACAATATCTGGTGTCCAACGTAATTTCTTAACGGTTTCAAGAACGCCACGTGCAAAAAATATTGCACGCTCACCGTTATCAGCGTATTCATCACCATTCTCATCTTCAGTCATAGCTTGACGACGAATAAAATAGTCTTCATTATCTATAAAATAAACCTGAAGTCTTGAAACGGGAATGCTGGCAACTTTAATAATTAACGGATGGTCAGTTTCATCAATAATGAGATTCATTCCAGAAAGACGAATAACCTCATGTAATTGTCCTCTTCTCTCATTTATATTTCCCCACTTGGGCATAAAAGTACGAATCTCAAACCCGTTCTCCTGTATTTGCTGTGGAAGATCACGTCCCATTCGAGACAACTCTGTTTCAGGGACATAGGGTATAATCTCTTGATTGATGAACAATACCTTTTTTCCAGCCATTATATTTTAATCCTAATTTAATTTATACGTTGCAAAGGTACATAAAAATAATGAGAAAACGCCTGATTTTGCATGAATTTATACAAAACCAGACGTTTTCACGTTTATTCAGAAATTGCCTATATACTACCTGATAAGTATTAGTAGGTAGTATGTTTATAGGATTGTTTTATGGTTATTCAACAACAACCAGAGCATCGTCTTCCATGACACTCTGACCAACTTTAACGCATACTGCGGTTACTTTTCCGCTCTTTTCTGCTTCAATATTATTGGCCATTTTCATGGCTTCCAGTACAACTACGGTATCTCCAGCCTGAACTTCGTCGCCCACCTTTACGTTGATGCCTGTAATTGTGCCTGGTAGGGGCGCCTTTACTGCGTTGGCTGTGTTCACACTTGCTGAAGGAGCAGCTTCGTTTTCAGTCTCTTCCTGTACAGGCTTGCCTAATACAACCTTCTTCTTTTCGTCTTCAGCAGGCTTTTCCATGCCCACTTCGTAAGCCTCGCCATTTACTTTTAGGCTGGCAATATTTGTATTCTCGTTGATATTTTCTATTTCAACTTGATACTCTTTTCCGTTGATTGTATATTTAAATTCTTTCATTTTCTTTATGGTTTAGCTGTGAATGAGAGTATTTTCGCATCCCAAAGCGTTTGCTTTGGTTGGATAGTAATTACCCCAGGCTCTTTATCATGTACGTTGTTACCTTGGAACTCGTAAAGAGCCATGGCAATAGCCGCATAAATGTTCTTATCCATTAATATTAATTTTTGCAATTAATGATTCTGTATTTTTTGATAAAATGCTGTTTGGGTACAATTACATAGGCATACAGCCGTGCTTCTTTGCAGGAAGCGACTGACGCTTATGTGCCAACTGTGCCAAGCCTCTGCAAATGCGGAAACGTGTATTTCTTGGCTCAATGACGTCATCAATGTAACCAAATTGTGCTGCTTGGTATGGATTAGCAAAGGTTTGTGTGTATTCCTCTTCTTTTTCAGCAAGGAATGTTTGCACGTCTCCGCCTTCCTCTTTTACAGCTTTTGCTTCTCTCGCACAGAGCACAGCCACTGCACCAGATGCACCCATCACGGCGATTTCAGCTGTTGGCCAAGCAAAGTTAAGGTCAGCACGAAGCTGCTTGCAGCCCATAACGATATGACTTCCACCGTAGCTCTTGCGCAGGTTGATAGTGATTTTTGGCACTGTTGCTTCTCCATACGCGTAAAGCAATTGAGCTCCATGCAGAATAACAGCATTGTATTCCTGTCCTGTTCCAGGCAAGAATCCAGGAACGTCTACAAGGCTTACAATAGGAATATTGAAAGCATCGCAGAATCTTACAAAGCGTGCGCCCTTGCGACTTGCGTTTACATCAAGCACACCCGCATAAGCAGAAGGCTGATTGGCAACAATACCAACGCTTTGACCATTGAAACGAGCAAAACCTGTTATGATATTTTTAGCGAATTTAGGCTGAACCTCAAAGAACTCATTGTTGTCAGTAATCGCAGTGATTACCTTATACATATCATAAGCTTTATTTGGATCATCGGGCAAAATCTCATTTAAAAGATCTGACTTTCGATCGATAGGGTCGTTGCATTCTGTACGTGGAGCCTCTTCCATGTTGTTTGAAGGAATAAAGCTTAAAAGCTTCTTCATCATCTCCATTGCCTCTTCCTCTGTCTTTGCAGTGAAGCTTGTAACACCACTCTTTGAAGAATGAACTGATGCACCGCCAAGTTGTTCGGCGTCAATATCCTCTCCTGTAACAGTCTTTACAACCTTTGGACCAGTAAGGAACATATAACTTGTGCCTTCAGTCATGAGGATAAAGTCGGTAAGTGCTGGCGAATAAACAGCACCACCTGCACATGGACCCATAATCGCACTGATTTGTGGAATCACACCCGATGCCAAAATGTTACGTTCAAATATCTCACCATATCCAGCAAGCGCTGAAATACCTTCCTGAATTCGTGCACCTCCCGAGTCGTTCATACAGATAACAGGAGCACCGTTTTGCATGGCCATATCCATAACTTTGCAAATTTTCTGCGCCATCGTTTCTGATAGAGAGCCACCGTTTACGGTAAAATCTTGTGCATATACATATACCAGTCGACCGTCAATTGTTGCAGAACCAGCTACAACACCGTCGCCGGGGAATTGCATTTTCTCCATGCCGAAGTTATGACAACGGTGAAGTTTGAACATGTCATATTCTTCAAAGCTGCCTTTATCAACCAGCATATCGATACGTTCACGAGCAGTATATTTCCCACGTGCGTGCTGCTTGTCAATCGCTTTTTGCCCACCGCCGAGGTAAGCCTGCTCACGTTTAGCAACAAGCTCTTTAATTTTTTCAGTTTGCTTACTCATATTTTATTTGTTATTCATTAATTTACAATTGTCTGCAAAGATAATAAATTTAAACGATATATATCAGATGATGTTTTTAATTTAAATTTATTTTAGGTGCTTTCTGTAGCCTTAGTATTGCTTACCTGTCGATGAATCGTTTTAAAATATCTGTATATTCGTCTATTCTACGGTCACGAAGGAACGGCCACCAGCGCCTAACTTGTTCGCTATGTTCCAAATCGATGTCTACTACTAAGCTTTCTTCTTCACTGTCGGAAGCCTGATAGAATAGTTCTCCTTGCGGACCGACAACGAAACTTGAGCCCCAAAACTGTATGCCTTTTGTTTGTTGGCTTGGGTCTGGCTCAAATCCCACGCGGTTAACTGTTACTACTGGCAGTCCGTTTGCTACGGCATGCCCACGTTGAACTGTTGTCCATGCTTCTCGTTGGCGCGCTTGTTCTTCAGGCGAATCGCTCGATTCATAACCTATTGCTGTAGGATAAATCAATATTTGTGCGCCTTGTAGAGCCATTAAACGTGCAGCTTCAGGATACCATTGGTCCCAACAGACGAGCACTCCTAATCGTCCTACTGATGTGTCAATAGGGTGAAATCCTAAATCACCCGGAGTAAAGTAGAACTTTTCGTAATATGCAGGGTCGTCAGGAATGTGCATTTTACGATACATTCCTGCTATATTGCCATCTTTTTCTATTACTACTGCCGTGTTGTGATAAAGGCCAGCAGCTCGCTTTTCAAACAGCGACGTCACAATAACTACGCCAAAACGCTTTGCCAATTCGCCATAAAGACGTGTTGATGGGCCTGGTATTGGCTCGGCAATATCAAAATTATCAACATTTTCGGTTTGACAAAAATAGAGCGAATTATGCAATTCTTGTAGAATAATAAGCTGCGCTCCTCGTTTTGCTAAATCCTCAATGCCTTCGCTCAGGCGACGTATATTTTCTTTTGAATCAGCAACATTGTGTTGCTGTAACATTCCTATTCTGGTTTCCATGAAGCTTACATTTATAATAAAATTGTAGTAATGGTTATTTGATTACGCCGTAAGGGTACTGCATGGTAAGGCAATGGAGCGAACCATGCTGCTTAACAACGGTTGTCGCATCTATGCAAACTATTTCCTTTTCGGGAAAAGCCAGCTGTAAGATGCGTGCGGCTTCGGCGTCTTTTGTTTTGTTTCCGTACGTCGGTACAATCACCGAACGATTTAATATTACAAAGTTGGCATAGGTTGCAGGCAGCCGATCATCTTCCTCATACATGGCGTCGGGCATTGGAATCTTTAGTAAGCGATAACTTTTGCCGTCAAGGGTTTTCAACTGTTGAAGCTCTTCTTCCAATAATTTAAAGTCAGTGAATTGCTCATCTTGCTCATCATCGCACCCCTGATAAACGATAGTGTCATTAGGACATAATCTAACAATGGTATCAATATGCCCATCTGTATCATCGCCAAGAAGGCTTCCGTGATGTAACCACACCACACGTTTTGCATTAAAGTGATGAAGTAACAGTTTTTCTATATCTGTTTGATTCATAGGTTGGTTACGATTCGGAGCAAGAAGACAAAAGCTTGTAGTCATAATTGTTCCCTCACCGTCGCTCTCTATTGAGCCTCCCTCAAGAACAAAATCTTCAAAACTCTCTATCGTTCCGTTAAAAGCTTGTTGTTCAAATAAACTTTTGCTGATACGGTTATCGTTTTCCCAGTCGAATTTTTCGCCCCAACCATTAAATTTAAAGTCAAGAAGCAGTGGCTCGTTAGCCTGCTGTGACGTACCTTTTATGGGCATAAGCGTGAGTGGTGCATGGTCTCTGGCCCATGTATCGTTATTAGGACAAGCATATATACGTACATTATCAAGACTTTCTTGCGACAGATTCTCTTGCAGAATACGTTTTACATCATCAGGGTATTGAGCAGCAATAACCAGTTTTTCTTGTTTAGATATTTCGCGTGCTAATTGTATAAAAGTCTGCGTAATTTCTGTAAGATAGGGTTCCCAGTCAGTATTCTTGTGAGGCCATGTAAGTTGAATACCACTTTGTTCGGCCCATTCAGCTGGAAGATAGTATGCTGTGTGCTGGTTTTTCATTGTAAATACAACTAATTTAAAATTGCTTTGATTGCAAAATTAAATAATAAACTTGAAATCGTAGGTCTGAAAACTGAAAATCTCCAACTCAATAGTTTACTTTTCTAAATGATATATGGTCGAAGTCGTGTTTTTAGTCTGTTTTAGCTTTACATGCTACTGCTTTAAAAAACATATAATAAAACTCTGTGTTTTATGGTGATTTGTTCGTTGTTTATAAGACATTCGGTTGTTGTTCGGCGGCCGTCGTACACATAGTATGACGATTGTCGTACAACTCGTACTGCAGCTGCCATACAGGTTGTACCGCGGCCGTCGTATAGGAGTAAAAAGGGTGTAAAGAATTTAGTTTGTGTGGCTAAATAGTTAGCTATTACGTCGTTTTTCTTTTACTATTAGCTTGACATTGTGAATTCACTTTTGTTTTTACGGCTTTTTATTCTTTATTTTTTCTATTACGCCAAATGAAAGATAAAATAATGAACACAATGCACGAAAAACGTGCTAAAAATATCGAATGTGCTTGAAAATATTGTATCTTTGTCGTGATAAATTAGCAGTAAGCATGTTAGAATTCAAGAATGTGAGTGTCAGGCTTCCCGACGGGTCATCATCTTCTCCTTTTTCGTTGGTTGTCAATGAGGGCGAAAGTATATGCCTTCAGGGACAGAAGGGTAGCGGTAAGACCGCATTGCTCATGGCTATTATGGGTTTAGTACCCATCGAAACGGGCTTTATTACTATTGATGGCGAACTGGTTTCTTCAGGTTCAGGCGAGTATTTCAGGAAGATGATAGCTTACGTTCCGCAGCATTTGCCTTCGGAGAATATGACGTTGCGCGAATTTTATACCTACGTTGCGCAGCTAAAAGTGAATGTTCACGAGCCTTACAACGAGTCGTCTATACATAATAACATGAAACTTCTTGGTATGGATAATTCGCTTATAAACAAAGAGATGAGGAGTTTAGATACAGAAACTATCCAGCTTGCTATGTTGGCTGTTGTACCTTTGCTTAAAAAGAAAATTATCTTACTTGATAATCTGTTGCAGACGTCAGTGACTGCACAGTGGGTTTCAAATTTAATCGAAATGGGTTCAGAGGTTATTTATACATGCGAAACAAATCAATTGCAGTGTCATAAAATCATCAATATTTAAGCTATGTCTATTACTGTTTGGGGAATTCTTTTAGGAGCGTTATTGCTTGCTATACCAGTTTATGTGATATATCGGTTTAAACTAAAAATCATAAACTGCGTATTAGCAGCTGTTTGCAGAATAATGTTGGTAGTTTTTGCTACAGCCCTTTTGGCATATACTACTATAAAATTGAATAGTGTTGGCTTTAGCATTGTGGCATTTCTGCTTCTTGTGTCGGTTTCTTCGATATTAGTTGTGAGGAAATCGGGGCTTAAGCCTACTAAATTATTGATTCCTGTGATGGGCGGAATGTTGCTGACGACCTCTGTAATAGGCTTTTATGTGTTGTTTTTTGTATTAGGTTTGAAGAACCCTTTTGTGCCACAGTATTTCCTTCCTGTAATGGGCCTTATTGCTTTTGGCATGATAAGCGTGAACGCTCGGACGCTTCAAATTTATTATATGGGGCTAAAAAATCATTCACAATTATATTACTACTTGCTCGGTAACGGCAGCAATCATCATGAAGCTGTAAGTTATTTGCTGCGTAGATGCCTGCAAGCTTCTATAGTTTCGTCGACGCGACAACTGTCGCGCATCGTAATGGCTTCGGCTCCAGTGCTTATGTTCGGCATGATGCTGGGCGGAGCAGGTGTGGTTGATGCAGCTGTTTGTCAGGTATTATTTATGATTGTTGTTATGGCTTCGTCAATAGGAGCGGTAATTGTTACGCTTCTTTTGGCGCGACAAGGAAGTTTTGACGAATATGAAAGACTTAAACCTGTGTTCAAAAATCACCCCGAACCAGCTTCAAACTCTTCAGCCAGTCCTTCAATATCCCAGCATACTGATCCTGAGAATCGGCTACAAGAAGAATAACTCTTGAACCATCGTTGAGCGTTGGCCCTAAACACATGCCCTCGTAGTTGGCTATATTGCGTTGGGTTAAGTTGAGTTTTGTTTTCCATTGTGCAAGCATTTGCTTCTCGGGTTGCCCAGGAATATAGTGGAAAAGCTTACAATTAACGAATGAACCTATCTTTTTGTGGGGTACATAAAACTCTCTTTCTAACAATAAGATAGAGCCATCATCTAAAGCACATAACGTGCCTATGCCGTGTGCATAGAATAACGACTTTGAACGATCGGCCTTAGGATAGTCGAGATGATACATAAACGTGTGTTGTGGCTGTAATAATTCGTTATACGACTGTATGTAGATGGTATCACTTTCGTTGCATGTCCACAGTTCTTTAGTTAGTGCATTGTAGCTAAGAGCTTCAAGACCTAAGTTGCCTGGTAGGCGTTTGTAAATGTCAGTTTGAGGAACAATTCTTCCCGTTCGGCTACCATCAAGATTGTATTCGCGAATTAAGTTATCAGCTTCATGGGTAATCCATAATGTATTTGTATGGCTATTATAGGCTATTCCTTCAGCATCTCGATTGGCATAAGTTGATGAACGGAAGCCCATATTTCGCGCTGAAATAATGTCTCCTGTCTGCATGTCAAGCTTAATTTCGAATATAAAGAATCCGTCTTCTTTTGATTTGTCGCTTACTACCGCATAAAGGTCTCCACCTAACCATGTAATTCCACTGTAGTTTCCTGCAGGAATAGTTTCGGGAAAGGCGTGTTGAGCATTTTCAATTACTTGTAATTGGGAATAACTTCTATTTGGGATAGCAAAAGCAATGAGAATAAAGCAGAGAAGACGGAGATTTATTTTCATTTGAATTTAAACATTTTGAGGGTTATAATATATCATGTCAACGTAAATAAACCTTCGTTTATTGTGCCTAAAAAAGAAGGCATTTCTTGGAGAATTGATAGTAAAAGCGTATATTTGCAGCAGAAAAGGAGATGCGACTTTTGGGGGATGTTTCGGTTCGATCGGGATACTCATCAAATTATTTTGAAAACCGAGATTGCTTCTTTAGCTCATGGCGGGCCACATTATCGTTATACGGTATAGCTGAAAAGCCAGTGGATTACAAAGGCGAAGAGCGCTCACAACTTTAATAGCTGGAGTTTTCATCACATCATCGTAATGTCCCCCTTTTTTCATAGAAGGAGAATTGAGTGAAGTTGCTGATTAAATTCTAACTAAACTTGATTCTCCTTTTTATTTGGTAACATTTAAACGATTAAATATGTTTAGTGGAATTGTTGAAGAAATGGCTACAGTTGTAGCAATCAATAAATATCAAGAGAACATTGATTTCACGCTCAAGTGTACGTTTGTAGATGAGCTTCAAATTGACCAAAGCATTGCACATAATGGCGTTTGCCTCACAGTAGTAAGTATGAAAGAGGATACTTACACCGTAACAGCAATGAAAGAAACGCTCGATAGAAGCAATTTGGGCTTGTTAAAAGTGGGTGATCAGGTAAACCTTGAGCGCTCAATGCTCATGAATGGTAGGCTTGATGGGCATATTGTACAGGGCCATGTTGACGAAACGGCAACGTGTACTGATGTACAAGATGCTGACGGAAGCACCTATTTCACCTTTACTTATCATGCAGATAAGGAAATGGCGTGTCGTGGTTATTTTACGGTTGATAAGGGATCTGTTACGGTTAATGGTATCTCGTTGACGGTTTGTAACCCCACTGACAATGGTTTTACGGTTGCAATTATTCCTTATACTCGCGAGCATACGAATTTTTGTGATATTAAGGTTGGCGATATAGTGAATATTGAATTTGATATTCTCGGAAAATATATTGCACGATTGCAAGACTTCAAAGGTTAATGATTGCAGCATTCATATTATAAATTTTGTGTCGGTACGCTATATACTTCTTATAACATTTGTTAATGAAGAAGGCGTGTTGCACACAAATGAGTTTAATAAGCGTCTAACGGATAAAGTAATAAAATAAGGATTAGATGAAGAAAAAAAACATAATACGGGTCTGTGGCATCTTTATGTTGTTGTTTCCTTTGACATCTTATGCAAAGCAATGGACATTACAAGATTGTATCAACTATGCTTTGCAACATAATATCTCATTGCAGAAAACACGCCTACAAAGGTTAACGGCTGCCGAAGATGTAAAGGAAAGTCAAGCAGCCTTGCTACCTTCGTTGTCGGGAATGGTATCACAGAACGTATCTTACAACCCATGGCCACAGAGTGGCTCATATACAATAACTGGCAGTAGGGTGCAAACACAGGTTGATAAGGTATATTATAACGGCTCGTATGGAATAAATGCCAGTTGGATGGTGTGGAACGGAAATCGCAATCACAATCAAATTAAGTTGAATAAAATGGCTGAAGAGCGTTCGTCGCTTGACAGTGCAACAACCGCTAACAGCCTTCAGGAGCAGATTGCACAGCTTTTTGTTCAGATTCTTTATTCGCAGGAGGCGGTACAAGTAAACCGTATTACACTTGAAACATCAAAGAAAAACGAGGAGAGAGGACAAGAATTTGTGAAAGTTGGAAGCATGAGTAAGGCCGACTTAGCACAACTTACGGCTCAACGCGCACAAGATGAGTATGCTGTTATACAGGCAGAGAGTGCATTAAGTGATTATAAGCGCCAAATGAAACAGCTGTTACAGATAACTGATCAGGAGGCTTTCGACGTGGTAGTACCTGCAACTACTGAAGAGATGGCATTACAAACTATTCCGCAAGTAACAGCAGTTTATGAAGCAGCACTGAATAACCGACCAGAGATTAAGAATGCAAAGCTGGGTATACAGTACAGTGACATGCAAATAAAATTAGCTCGTGCGGGTAAGATGCCTACGGTAAGTGTGTCTGGAAGTGTTGTAACCAATACGACTTCAATGGGAAATACGGCATGGGGTACACAAATGAAGAACAATCTTATTGGTGGTGCTGGTGTGTCATTAAGTATTCCTCTACTTGATCAAAGGCAGACTAAGACGGCTGTGAATAAGGCAATGCTTTCACGACAAAATTATGAATTAGAGTTGCAAGACAAACAAACTGCATTATATTCGGCCATAGAAAATTATTGGCTACAGGCTACAAATAATCAGGCGCAGTTTAAAAGTGCGAGAGTTAGTACAGCCAGTGCTGAAACAAGTTATAATCTTTTGAATGAGCAATTTCGCCAAAATCTGAAGAATATAATAGAATTGATGAATGGCAAAGACGCTTTGCTCAAAGCACAGCAAGCAGAATTACAAGCTAAATATCTTACTATATTGAACATAAATATGTTGAAGTTTTATGAGGGTAATACTTTGAAATAAAATATATCTAAAGTAAACAGCCTGCCTTATCTTTGTAAAAAGAGATAGGGCAGGCTGTTTTATTTAGAAAAGTAGGGTAGTAAGGAATATTTGTTCGAGCGTCAGAGTAGGAAGAAAAGACTTACACCGATAACCGATACAATTGCTCCAATGACACCTTTAAAGGTAATGGGCTGATTGAAAAGCCAACGCGATGGGAGTAAAATAATGATAGGCGTCATTGCCATAATAGTGGAAGCAATGCCTGCTTCAACATAATTAGCTGCCATTAATGAAAAGCCCACACCAATAACAGGACCTGAAAAGACAGCTATAAGCATGGCAATAAGTCCGCGTTGGTTATGAATGCTTTGACGCAGATGTGGTAAGTCGCGTCGCATTACAAGCCAGAGAGAGAAGCAAATAAGTCCCGCCACACAACGTATAAGGTTGCTGGCAAACGGTAAGGAATCGATAACAGAGGGTAAAACGGTTGTGGGTACATCGGCAATATAATGATTCATGCCTATTTTACTGAGCACATAGCCAAACCCTTGTCCCATTCCTGCTCCAATTCCAAATAGTATTCCTTTAGTCGGTAGTTGAATATTCAAGAAGCTTTTACCCTCGCCACGCCCCATGATACTGATAGCAATACCTGTTAATGTAATAACCATTGCTAGTATTGCTTGCCATGAAAGCGTCTGCCCTAAAGTGCCCCAAGCCGCAAATGCTGTAAACATGGGGGCAAGAGTCATAAAGAGTTGTCCATATCGTGAGCCGATAGTAAGGTAACTATTAAAAAGGCACCAATCGCCAAAGAAATAGCCAACTAAGCCACTCAGGAGCAACCAGCCCCAAGTTTCTGTGCTTGCATATATGGGGAAAGGAGAGCCAAGAAGTATGAAACAAAGTAAACATGAAAAAAGTAATGACAGGGCCATGCGCCAAACATTCATAACATATACGCCCAAATGCTTGCTACCAATCTCACTTGAGAGAGCAGCCAGTGTCCACGAAAATGCTACTCCGATAGAGATAATTTCGCCTAAAAGGGCATTTGAGGGTATGTATTCTGCCATTATCTTGTGTTTACTTTATATTTTGACGCGCAAAATTAGTGATTCTTGCCTAATTGGCCAAATGTCCTTTAATATTTAATGTGTCTTGCTGGTATTGCGTTTATAATAAAGAACGGCAATTAATATCGTATGTTAGTGGCTACCTAAGTAGAGAAATACCATACCAATAAGAACCAATAAGAGGTCGAAAGCTTTTGTTTTTAAGTTGTGCTCACGAAAGATAAGAGCGCCAAAAAGGAAGCTAACAATTACACTTCCACGTCGAATCATAGATATAACAGAAATCATAGCACCAGGTTTACTTAGTGCATAAAAGTAAGCAAAGTCGGCAAGACTTAAGAAAATACTAATATTTAAGATGCACCAATCCCAGCGAAAGGGCGATTGCTTACGGCGTGGCCACCATAGTAGTAATAGCATGATGAGCATCCAACCCATTTGATAGATATTATACCATGATTGAACAGCCATACGATTAAGCCCCACACCACCATTATCAGGGCTTGCTATAAGATATTTGTCATACAGCCCACTGGCTGCTCCAAGTAAGGCTGCAACGATAATAGCCCATATCCATCGGTTATGGCGAAAGTCGATACCCTCTTTTTTCCCAGAACGACTTAGTAAAACAAAAGAGCTAATAGCCAGCAATACACCTATCCACTGATATAAATTTAGTTGTTCCCCATAAACAAGTATTGCCCCAAGTAAAACAAGTACAGGGCGTGTAGCATTAATTGGTCCTACGATAGTAAGAGGAAGATGCTTCATTCCCATATAGCCGAAAAGCCAACTTGAAAGTACAATAACGCTTTTAAGTAAAATATAGCGATGCATTTCCCAGCCTCCCGATGCAACATAAAACTGTGAACCGTTGAAGAAAGTTGTTTCTGCAGATAAATAAATGAAGGGGAGGAAAATGAGAGAGCAGAATACTGTATTCAAGAAAAGGACAGGAATCACTGCGTTTTGTTGCAGTGCTTTTTTCTTAAATGAATCATAAAAGCCCAGTAGTGCGGCAGATAAAAAGGCTAATGTTAACCACATATATGTAAGAGGATATCAGATATGTCTTATACTCTCAATAATAAGACAATTCCTTTTTAAAAAAGAAATGAAGTTCTATTATTGAATAATATGGAAAGAGGTGTAGTTTGTTCAGTATGTTACATTCCAAAGAAATAGCCCATGTGCAGGCATTGATTCACCAGAATCAGAGCGAGAACCATGATCTACAACGTTTTTGAATTGGTCAATACTAAGTCGATTTCGCCCCACATCAATAAGAGTTCCAACAACTGCCCTCACCATATTCCTAAGAAAACGATTGGCTGTTATCTCAAAATACCAATTCTCGTCATCTTGTTTAACCCATTTAGCTATTGTTACTTGGCATAATGTTGTTTTGTTATCGGCTCCAGCTTTGCAGAAAGCCTTAAAATCGGAAACATTTAATAGATAAGCTGCAGCCTCATTCATTGCTTCAAAGTTGAGCGGATAAGATATTTCGACAGAATAATGCCGACTAAATGGTATCTTCTTGGTATGAATAAAATAACGGTATGTACGCGAAGTCGCGGAAAAACGGGCATGTAACTTAATATCAACCTCTTCAATATTGATACAGCTAACATCGGGAGGCAGTATGCGATTAAGCTTAAAACAGGTTTGCTTACAGTCGAGTTCACCTATATAATCAATATGGCAAATCATGGTTTGAGCATGTACTCCTGTGTCGGTTCGTCCAGCTCCAACTACTTCTATTGGTTGTCGAAGAATTGTAGAAAGACATTCTTGAAGCTTCTCTTGTACTGATATGCCATTGGGTTGTATCTGCCACCCGTGATAGTTTGTTCCATCAAAACTTATTCGAACGAAGTATCGCCGAGACTTGGCGGTTGAAAAGCGGATATAAGCACGATCATCGTATGATACATTTCCTTTCATTAAACCTTTGGTTGCCTTATATGTTTGTATATTATAAGGATCTTTTTTTAATTGGCACGCAAGCTTTTTCTCGCTTTTTTCTAGTGTGGATCGGAGAAAAGGATAACCATCAGAAGCGAAGACAATATCATGCTCTCCCTCATCGAGTTTTATAACCTTTACACCTTGCATAAAGATAGGAAAACCATCAATAACAGCATACGTCTTATTTTGGTTCTGCATGCTCTCTATAAGTTGACCAATAACAGCTTCTCTAGCATAATCGTGGCAAATGTAATTTTCTTCCACCATGTCTTGATGTTGGTCTAAAAATATGGGGAAGTATTCTGCACGTTGCGATGCTATTAATGTTTCATCGGGTTTAGGATTCTCATAAAGTTTCCCATCAACCATGCATTGACAATCTCCAATCATCCATATTTCATTTTTAGCCTTGCTATAAATAATTGCACTTGCACACAAACGTGCTTCAGGCTGTGCGGTCTGAATTGTGCCATGATTGGAATATTTGTTGAAAATTTCTTTGGTAATACCTTCACAAAACTCCGATAGGGTAACAGCAGCATGTAGACAACGTATATAATCTGAAATGAGTTTCATGCAGTATTGTCCATTTGACATTTCTGATTTAAAGTGATGTGTCGTTTTACTGGTGCTACCATCAATAACGGCAATAAAGTTATCGGTGATAACAATACCATCTTCGCATGTATCCTGTGTGTATTTGCCTACAAGGTTTTGCTCAATAATTTTCATGTTGAAAGGTATCGATGTCAACTTTTCTTCAGCCTATAATGTATAAGATAGGCTCCAAAAGAACTGTTGTTTATCTTTTTTTATTTCGTTGACGGCGTGGACCATCCGTTTGGAAATTAGGATTATATGATTTACGTTTTCCTTTATTTCGTCCTATATCTGGAGAACTTCCCACTGCCTTTGCATCGTAATGTACATGTCCGCGAAACGGTATTCCATTATAAAGCTTTGCAATAAGATCGGCTCGTCCAATGCGTTTAAGCTCTTTTTCAATATTGCGCCGCTCTTCAGGCTTATACCAAAAGAAGAACATACGTTGAGCAAGTTTCTCCTTAGGCGTTTTAGCGCAGAAGATAGGCTCTAATGTATAGGGATCGTAACCTGTGTAAAAGGCTGTTGTGCTAACAGTCATGGGCGTAGGAGTAAAATCTTGAACTTGCTCCAAATGAAAGTCTAAGTTCTTTGTAATAACTGCCAATTCGGCCATATCTTCCTCTTCACAACCAGGATGACTGCTAATAAAGTAAGGTATAATTTGCTGTTTTAATCCTTCTTCTTGATTTATTTTGTCAAATAAACGCTTGAACTCATAGAAAAGTTTAAAAGACGGCTTCCTCATAAATTTTAACACTTTATTAGAAGTGTTTTCGGGAGCAACTTTTAAACGCCCACTAACGTGTTTAGAAATTAATTCACGGGCATATGTAATAGCATTAGCATTTGAGCGTTCGTCTTTACTTTTGTGTAAGACAAGATCATATCGTACACCACTGCCGATGAAACTTTTTTTTATCCCTGGCAGATTATCGACCGCACGATATATCTCTAATAGTTTAGCATGATCGGTAATGAGATTAGGACAAATAGCTGGATCAATACATGATGGGCGTTTGCAATGTTCACAAGCTTTGATATTACGCCCATGCATTCCATACATATTAGCAGAAGGACCACCAAGATCTGAAATATATCCTTTGAAGTCGGGCATTTGTGTAATTTGCTGTGCCTCGCGAAGTATACTTTCCTTAGAGCGACAGACAACAAATTTTCCCTGATGCGCAGAAATAGTACAAAAAGCGCATCCACCAAAGCATCCTCGATGCATATTAATGGAGAATTTGATCATTTCGTATGCAGGGATCGTCTTCCCTTTGTACTTAGGGTGAGGAAGTCTTGTGTATGGAAGGTCATATGCTGCATCAAGTTCCTCTGTTGTTAAAGGTGGAAACATGGGGTTTTGAACAGCATAGAGGTTTCCTACTGGTTGAAGAATGCGCTGAGCGTGTATTCGATTCGATTCTTCTTCAATGTGTCTGAAATTCTCTGCATGTGATTTCTTATTGTGTTGACATTCTTCAAAAGAATGCAGTACAATATCATCACTTTTTATTCCACCAAATATATTTTCTTTTTTTCTAAGGAATACAGTTTGCGGAATATCATCTATCTCAGAAATTTTACGCCCTTTTTCCAACTCGCGACATAACAGAAGTGTGTTTTTTTCACCCATACCATAAAGCAAAATATCCGCACCGCTATCACATAAAATAGGCTTCATCAGTTTGTTTTGCCAGTAATCGTAGTGGGTGAGCCTTCGAAGAGATGCTTCAATTCCACCAAGTGCTACAGGAACATCGGGATAAAGTTTTTTAAGGATTTGTGTGTAAACAACTGATGGATAATCAGGACGCAAGTCGTGTCTTGAATCAGGACTGTACGCATCATCATGACGCATACGGCGATTTGCAGTATAGTGATTAACCATGCTGTCCATATTGCCCGGAGATACAGCAAAGAATAATCGTGGTCGGCCTAATTTTTTGAAGTCGCGATAATCACCATGCCAGTCGGGTTGCGAAACAATTGCAACTCGATAACCTTGTGCTTCTAAGACGCGTCCTATGACAGCGGATCCAAAAGCTGGGTGATCAACGTAGGCGTCACCAGAAAAAAGGATAACATCAAGTTGCTCCCAGCCACGAAGGTTACATTCTTTTTTTGTAGTGGGAAGAAAATCCGTCAGTTGGTATTGTTGCATATTATTCCTTAGACTCCTGTGAATCTACTTCTTCTTTAGGCTCTTGTTGGTTCTTCCAGTCAATGTAAAGAAGTACGAGTTGATGTAGGCCAAAGGCTTTCATATTGTTGTTATAGATAATATCTAAGCAAAGATCAAGTAGTTCTTTATCTTTGCCAGCTTCTGACTCTAGCATTGAACGTACATTGAGTTTCAATTTGTCCAGCACGCTTTCGTCAATGAAACCATTGCTGTCAACAAGATTGCGAAGCAGTGCATATTTATCTAACGTTTTAAGATGTTGTTCTGTTACCTCGATACTTCTTGTACCAGAATGATTTGCTTGAATCTTCATATTAGATAATTTTAAAAAGGTTTATATGTCATTATTTTAATAGGAAACTTAATATTCCTTGCATAATGTTATTACGCATACTCTGATCGTTGATACATTCGAAAGGGAATCCCATTACAAAAGTCTTGTGACGTTCTGTATCACATGCAACTGCAGCAGAAGTTCCATTACTATATGTCATAGCACAGAAAGCGTTATCCGTAGGCTGTAATATATCAGCGTGTGTTGCTGCAAAGTGGTCGGAATTGATATTTCTATAAAAATCAAAATTTAATCCTAAGCCAGTCGCGCCATTAATAGAATCAGTTTTAATTTGTTTGTCGTAAGTAACGTGTAACGTTTTATTAAGCCACTCTGTTTCTTCACTATTTGTCATATCAGAGCCGATGTAAGCTCCGCTGGCAAATATTCGCCCCCCACTATGTATATAAGATGATAATAATCTTTGCATTGTGGGCGTAAAACTTTTATAATAGCTAACAGCGTCTGGTGTATACTTTTCAAGTCCAAGAATTAAATCAACCACAGGATAATTCTCAAGTTTAACACTCCCATTTTCGATTGCTGTTGACGAGCAACTTGCAACATTATATTGTGGTGTTGATGTAATCGCAGACACGTGGCTCATGATATAGTTAAAGTCGTTTCCTGCTACAAATTTTCCAGCTAATTCATTTCCACTATAGCCCAGTCCGCTGCTCCCCTCTATGCCCATACGCGACTTATCAAAGTTGATTTGTCGGCCGTTCCAACCAGCTGTAGTTCCATAGTTAACACCGATATCGCTATCAAGCTCAAAACCTTGCTGAGTCTCATTGTTAATAATTGCAGGGGCAGATAAACGGTGAAAACCATTTACAACTAAAACAGTCTTTGTAGCTATTGGGCTATAAAATGCAGATACGATTTCAGATGAAAAACTTTCGCCACCTCTATTTGCTGCTGTGACTTTAAAATTATATTGCATGGAAGGTAGAAGTTCAATAGTAATAGAATTTTCTTTTACTTTAATACCATTGTCAAAACCAACGCCTCCAATAGATGTGTAAAGAATATAGTAAGAAGGTTCAGCTGTTGGCTCTAGTTCGTCAACTTTTCTATTCCACGAAATAGTGGCCTTATTCCCATTTAATTGTACAGAAATATTCTGGGGTGCAAGTGGAGCAATGATTGTTGCATTGCCATGCATATCGTTTACGTAACGTGCAATAGTTTTATAAACTGAGCGTGCTAACGTAAAGCGAAAGTTGGGATCTTGCCCCAAAATCATATCAGGGAAATTTTGATGTGACAACGTTTCAAGAATAGCAGAAGGCACTTCTGGTAGCCTTGTTTCCGAATAGTTTTTATCCCATAGATATCTTCTGTTCCATTCTTTATACTTATAACTAAGATCTCTAGTAACGCCATTAAGAAGCATATCTGCAAAAATCTTAGAGCTTTGACGTGTTATACCTGATGCAAGACGCCCGTCATTGAAATCGGTTGTGCAAATAGTTAGGGAGCCTATCAAGCCTTGTCCGTCTTTTGCATATCCTGCATCGCTATGTACAGCAAGAGATAATTCCATGGGAACACCTTTGCCTTCGGTTGTAGGAACATATACAGAGCCACCTGCTAACCAGTTTAACATTTTTGATCGTGCATTAATATCATCTGCATAATCGTCTGTGCCTTGTCGACCACTATAGATGGAGTAGGGAGCGCCTGCCCATTGTGCGTAGTAACGTGCTCCTTCAAGCGCACGAGGATAGTTGCTTAGTGTACCTCCTCTTTCAACATTACCCATTCCTCCACCAAATCTAACAGCATCTGCTGTAACTATTCCTTTTTTATGACTTTGATTTGTAAGCATAACACAATTGTTAATGCTGTTTCCTGCATCAAAGGTGAAAGTTCCAAGATAAACCCATGTTCCACCACCCATTGTTTGGTTTACCTTAAATTCTGTAGCCTGTCCTTGATGAAAGACTGTATAATGTGCGTCATCAATGCTCTTAGGAAGTGTTTGATAACTAACGTATACAGCGTATTGGTCAGTCTTTGAAAAATGAGGTTGCCACTTTACATAGGCTTTACTATTTTTTTTAGTTGTCTTTATCTGACGAAAATATCCTGCTTGAAAAGGGTTTTCATTGTCAAGATAATTGCCATTGTGAGCTGCAAAGCCTGGAATAGAAGAGGTTTGCCAGGCTGATAATTCGGAATACTCTCGATAGTTATCTGTAGATGTGTTTAACCCTCCATCAGGATCAACAATATACTCCATTGTTTGCCAATCGCGTTCACGTGGCGTGAAAACAATAGCCCCAGCCTTTTCAAGCATGGGTATAAGATAAGGCACAACTATAGTTTGTGTATAAAGATCTTCTGTGGTTCCAAATAATGCAGGCCTCTGCCAGGTCCATTCGTTTTTGTTATTGTTAAAGTAACGTCCATGAGAAGCCCATACTGAAATATGGCGTCCTTCTAAGCCGTGTGAAAAGTTAATAGGTCTTGAAATATTGGTAACCCACGGCTCTCCTTCATATTTAATTTTACCCCAAAGTGCATTTCCATCATTAACTTTCTTAGTGTGACCAGGAACATAATATTCTATGGGCATACCATTACATTTAATGGAAAGATTATACTTCCTTATATGCTTTGGTAAAATCTTTGTAATATGCTTATAGATTTTACTAACTAACTTGTCAGTAAAGTCTTGTTGAGCAAAACTACCATCTACAATAACAGTAATTTTTTGTTTGTTTTCATCAATTAACAGCTCTTTAAAATAAGATGAATGCTGAGCTGTTGTTATATCTTTAGATGTGTAAGTAGAGAAATATGTTTTAATATCCCTTTCTAGAGTGCTCCGCAGGTCAGAAACTTGGGCATAAGAATTAACAGAAAGGGCTACCAAATAGAGGAACCAAATAAGTTTTTTCTTCATTTATTATATATTACCTATCATAAAGTTCTCGGGATATTTCCCTTTGAATTTTTTAAAATAAGTTTTAACTTCTTTCATTTCTGAGTCAATATCCCCTGTAGGAATTATGCTTTGTGTGCATTGTATGAGTTTCTTCTCATAGTCAACACCATAAAGAAGAATTGGGATTTGTGCTTTTAAAGCAATATAATAGAACCCCTTTTTCCAATCTGTATTAGGTGAGCGAGTTCCCTCTGGGGTAATGCATATTTTAAAAGAGTCGCGTGTACTTGCTTCATGAGCGATAGCATCTGTCATACTAGTATGTTTTGAACGGTGTACGGGGATACCACCCATATGGCGAAAAATGACACCAAGCGGCCAGAAAAACCACTCTTTTTTCATCAGAAAGTTTATTTTCATTCCTAATGAATGCATGTACAACTGTCCCAACACAAAATCCCAGTTGCTCGTGTGTGGGGCTAAAGCTATAACAAATTTATCGGGATGATCAACTGTTACGTCCAGCTTCCATCCCATTTTTTTGAATAGAAGCCAGCTACAGAACTTTTTTATCATGATTTGGAAACTTATCCAAAAGTTTTAATCTGTTCAATGATTTCTAATGCCTGAGCATTGAATCCCTTGATAATCTCACCATAATAATGACGTGGTGTCATACCTGGTTCAGGGTGAGATACACGCTTAATATAATCATTACGTAAAACAATAATTGCCGCTAGAGTATGGTCTACTTCGTCTTTGTTATGTTTGTTGCCATATAAAGAGGCTGCAACTGTTTCTGCAAATAAATCGCTACATACATAATTAATAGCGCGCTTTAAATCTCTTTTCTTTGCCATGTTATAATGCCTTTAAGTTAGAAAATATCTTTTCAAGTTCAAAGATAAAGAAAAAAAAGGAAATGCAAAACTGAGGTTGCAAAAAATGTTCGAAAAAAGCCTTTTCTTAGCTTTTCATTTCCTCATTTCGTTTAAATCGCGTACTTTTGCACAGAAAAATATATAACTAAACACAAAATACAAGAAAAATGAAAATGAGTCTTTTGCAGCAAGCTCGCGCTCAGTATCAGCCGAAGCTTCCAAAGGGTCTTCAGGGTGCCGTAAAGGTAAAGGAAGGCGAACCTACACAGAGCGTAGGTGATCAAGATGAAATTAAAAAACTGTTCCCAAACACTTACGGCATGCCTCTTATTGAGTTTGTTTCTGGTGATCAAGAGGCAACAAACGAAATTAATGTAGGTATTATTCTATCTGGCGGCCAGGCACCTGGTGGTCATAATGTAATCAGTGGTATCTTCGATGCAGTGAAGAAGATGAATGCCAATAATAAGATTTATGGTTTCCTTATGGGACCAGGCGGATTGGTAGATCATGATTACATGGAGTTGACAAAAGAGATTATTGATGAATATCGCAACACTGGCGGCTTCGATTTAATTGGTTCAGGCCGTACAAAGCTTGAGGAAGAAGCTCAGTTTGAGAAGGGTTACGAAGTTATTCGTCAACTGAATATTAAAGCCGTTGTTATTATTGGTGGTGACGACTCTAATACAAATGCATGTGTTTTGGCTGAGTATTATGCAGCGAAAAACTATGGAGTGCAGGTAATTGGTTGCCCAAAGACAATTGATGGTGACTTAAAGAACGACCAGATTGAAACATCTTTCGGTTTCGATACTGCAACAAAGGTTTATTCAGAAGTTATTGGTAACATTGAGCGCGACGCCAATTCAGCTCGTAAATACTGGCATTTTATTAAATTGATGGGTCGTTCTGCTTCACACATTGCGTTGGAATGTGCTTTACAGACACAGCCAAATATTTGCTTAATTTCAGAAGAAATTGAGAAGAAGGACATGACGCTGAACCAGATTGTAGAGGAGATTGCTACAGCTGTTGCGAAACGTGCAGCAGATGGTAACAACTTCGGCGTAGTGCTTATACCCGAAGGTCTTATCGAGTTTATTCCTGCAATTGGTCGTCTTATAGCCGAACTTAATGACCTTCTTGCTGCACATGGTTCTGATTATAAGGACTTAGACAAGGACGCTCAGCGCAATTATATTCTTGCTCATCTCAGCAAAGAGAACGCAGAAACATTCTCAACACTCCCAGAGGGTGTTGCACGTCAGCTGTCACTTGATCGTGACCCTCACGGAAACGTTCAGGTTTCTTTGATTGAAACTGAAAAGTTGCTTTCTGAAATGGTAGCTGCAAAGCTTGATGAATGGAAACAAGCAGGTAGGTTTGCTGGTAACTTCGCAGCATTGCATCACTTCTTTGGTTATGAGGGACGTTGCGCAGCGCCTTCAAACTTTGATGCCGACTATTGCTATGCTTTAGGTACAAGTGCTGCTAACCTTATTGCAAATGGCAAAACTGGTTATATGGCTATTGTTCAAAACTTGTCAGCTCCTACTGACGAATGGAGAGCAGGAGGTGTGCCAATCACAATGATGATGCACATGGAACGTCGTAACGGTGAAATGAAGCCTGTTATACGTAAAGCACTTGTTGAACTTGACGGCGCTCCTTTCAAGGAGTTTGTTGCTCATCGTGAAGAGTGGGCTTACAAGACTTGTTACATCTACCCTGGTCCAATTCAGTATTGGGGCCCAACGGAAGTGTGCGATCGTGAGACCGTAACTCTCGCTCTTGAGAACGCATCTAAGAAGTAATTAAGATGTAATACAACTTTTATATAGAAGGGATATCATGGTCTTGATGAGTGTGGTATCCCTTCTTGCTTATTCCTTAAACCTTTTATTTCGTAACCACAGCTTTAATGTCTAACAAAAAGCCTACACAATATCATAGGACATCTTCTGCAAGGCGTAGGAGACCAGCTCCACGTCAGCGTCAGGCGTTGTTGCGAGGCGTTCCGTTCTTCCCCAAAAGAGGTCGAAGAGCGTGGTATTTAGGTGCGTTGGCTGTGATTGCAATCTATATTTGGATCTTCTATTATTTCTTTGTAGGTCCTACTGGTTTCCGTTGGCGTGCGTTGTATGGGCCTCCAAGTTACCCCGAAGGTTATGAGATTCATGGTATTGATATCTCACATTTTCAAGGTAAAATTAATTGGGATCGTTTACATACCAATGCTACAATAGATGGAAGTCCGCTTCGCTTTATTATAGTTAAAGCTACAGAAGGCTCTTCAAAAGTTGATGCAAACTTCAATGATAATTTCTTTCAGGTACGCGAATATGGTTTTATTCGTGGTGCTTATCATTTTTGGAGTAATAAGTCAACGGCGCGCGAACAAGCTTATTTCTTCTTGAAAAAGGTACATCTCGAAAAGGGAGACTTGCCACCAGTTCTCGATATTGAGCATGCACCTTCTAATCTGAGCATCGAAGAGTTTCAAACTGATGTACTAACTTGGTTACATATAGTTGAAGATAAATATCACGTTAAGCCCATTATCTACACCTATTTTAAATTTAAGGAGAAATATCTTAGTGCACCAGTTTTTGACGATTACCCTTATTGGATAGCTCATTATTATGTAGATAAGGTGCAATATAAGGGCAAATGGAAGTTCTGGCAACATACTGACCGTGGCGTGCTTCCGGGCATCGAAGGTAATGTAGACCTTAATATATATAATGGTTCATACTACGATCTTATTCGTCTTACGATAGGAGAACAAGATCAAGTTGAAATTTCCGAGTAAAAGCATCAACACATAGAGCATTCAATATAAAAGTTATATGTCTTTATGTTGCATCTCTTATTGTTTTACCTTCTGTTTATCCTGTTTGTTTGCCAATTTTCATTGTATAATACAAATGATTAAAAATATTGGTTTTCAACGTTTTATTATTTTTATTTTGTTGTATATCTCGTTATAGCTAATTGAAGTTTTGAACGATAGTATACGTATTATAGTGTATAAAGTTCTTAGTATAAAAACCGCGTGTTGCCTTTGCTCTTTCTGCTTTTAGTCCCTCTTGACATGTTAATTAGGAATATTCTATTATATCTTTTTGTTATAAAGAGTAGGGTGTGGCGGTCGCCATACAGCCTGTACTACGGCCGTCATACAATCCGTACTATGGCTGTGTAACAATGTGTATTGCGGCCGTCGTACATCAACTAAAATTCCAAAATATTATCACCTTTTTGTCGAGCACGCAATAGCAAAAAGAAAGAATTAAAGTGGGAATAAAAAATAAGGGGATGTGTAAAGCAAAGCTTTAACACACCCACCCATAGGTCCTTAGACCTTCGGCATATAGCCTTATTGCGGTAAGATGTAGATTCTTACGAGTCAAATATATATAAATTATTTGGAACTTAAAATTTTTTCGCCTGTTTTTACGCGAAAATTTACTACTAAGTGATGAAAAAACGAATTTTGGGACTGGATACAGGCACCAATAGTTTAGGTTGGGCTGTTGTTGATCGTTATGAGTATGATAACTATACTTTGGTAAAGCATGGTGGCTTGATCTTTCAAGAAGGTGTAAAGATAGAGAAGAAAGTAGAGTCATCTAAGGCCGCAGAGAGAACGGGGTATAGGTCACTTCGTAAACATTATTTTAGACGTAGACTTCGAAAAATCGAAGTATTACGTGTGTTGGTTAAGCACAATTTATATCCCTATCTGAGTGATGAGTTGCTTCATGCTTGGCATGTGCATAAAACGTATCCTAAGACTGATGACTTCATGTTGTGGCAACGAACAAGTGATAATGATGATAAAAATCCTTATTACTATCGTCATTTGTGTTTGCATCAAAAGTTAGATCTTGAGCGTCAAGATGAAAGATACATACTTGGACGTGCTTTTTATCATTTTGCTCAGCGTAGAGGATTTCTAAGTAATCGCCTTGATAGTACCCCAGAACAAGAGACGGGTAAGGTGCAAACAGGAATTTCTGATCTTACACGTGAGATGGAAGCTGCAGGATGTGAATATCTTGGTGACTATTTTTATCAAATTTATTCAGATCCTAATAATCATGAGCGTATACGAATACGTTATACAGACCGCGAACAACATTATAAAAAGGAGTTTCATGCTATTTGTGAAATGCAGCAACTCTCCCAAGATTTAGTAACGGAACTTGATAAAGCGCTTTATTTCCAGCGGCCATTGAAATCGCAACGTAAGGGTGTCGGCAAGTGTACATTTGAGCCAAAATGTCCACGTTGTGCTGAGTCGCATCCCGATTTTGAGGAATTTCGCATGCTGAGCTTTATTAATAATATTAAGATTAAGACGCCACGTGATCTTGAATTAAGGTGTCTAAGTCTGGAAGAAAAAGAGAAAATTCGGTCTCTTTTTTATCGTGTTAGCAAACCAAATTTTGATTTTGAGGATATTGCTAAAGCCTTAGCAGGGAAGGGGCAATGCCAATATATAAAGGACGTAGGCGATAAACCATATAAGTTTAATTACCGTATGACACAAGGTGTTCCTGCTTGTCCTACTACGGCTCAACTTATTAAGATTTTTGGTGACGATTGGAAAGATGCTATAGCAGAAACTTATCGTTTAAATAATACACGTTTTGGACAGAAGTCGGTAGCACAAATGGTAGACGATATGTTGAATGTATTATCTACTTTCTCTTCAGACAGTAAACTACAACTGTGGGCAGAGAAGAATTTACAACTTAATGAAGAACAATGTAAAAAGTTTGCAGGAATAAAACTTTCACATGGTTTTACGTCACTTAGTCTTAAAGCAATACATAAAATTCTTCCTTTCCTTCGCCAAGGATATATTTATTCGCATGCAGTTGAATTGGCTAACATACCTACAATTGTAGGTGAGGAAATATGGAATAATATTGATAAGCAACGTTTTATAGTAAGGAATATACAAGATATGTTGCTGTATCAGGATCAGTGTACAAAGGATTTCTGTATAAAAGATTTTCTGTTAGATAACTTCAATCTGAATCCTGGTACTGTTGATAAGCTCTATCATCCATCAATGATAGAGACTTACAAAGACGTGGAACAGAAAGAAGGAATTTATCAACTTGGTTCGCCGAGAACAAATGCTATACGTAACCCGATGGCAATGAGGTCGCTACATGAAATGCGAAAGGTTATTAACCAGTTACTAAGGGAGAAGATAATTGATTCTAATACCGAAGTACATGTAGAATATGCGCGTGGTTTGAATGATGCAAACATGCGTAAAGCTATTGCCGATTATCAATGTGCCCAAGACCAAAAACACCAAAAATATCAGAATTCTATCAAGGAACTATATCTTCAAGAAACGGGAAGGAATATTGATCCTACAGAAACAGATATTCGAAAGTATGAGCTTTGGGAAGAACAAAGCCATAAATGTTTATATACTGGAGCAGAAATCGGAATAGCTGATTTCTTGGGTGATAACCCGAAATACGATATAGAACATACTATTCCTCGAAGTGTTGGTGGTGATAGTATAATGGAAAATCTTACACTTTGCGATAGTCGATATAATCGAGATGTTAAAAAAGCAAAGATGCCTTCAGAATTAGCTAATCATGAAGAAATACTTACAAGGATAGAAGGCTGGAAGAAAAACTATGAAACGCTTACATACCAAATAGACAAATGTCGCACACACGCAGGCATGTCTAGTTGCGGTTTGATGTAGAAACGATTAATAAAGCAATATAGTGTAATTTTAGTGTTTATGGTATGGTGATATAAATAATTGCCATGCCAACAAATGCCCAATATTATATTTGGGGATAAAATATTAATTACTTAAATTTGCAAAATTATGAGAAAAGACGAATCTATGAGAAAGAAGTACGATGTACCCTTCAACGAGACTATACCTCTGTGAGAGGAAAAGTTTGATGTTAGCAACTTGAACTATCGTCACAAAATTTGCTATTTCCCAAAAGAAAATAGCATAGTTATAAAGTCAGGTTATCTTGCTGTAAAGGTCGACACAAGCTTGAAACAAATAGGAGAGTTTGAAGAGTTGAGCAAGTTGGACGCTCCGCAAATATACCCAGAGATTTTCTACGACGCATCACTTGGAGAACTGTACGATGGCGACAAGGTTTATACAGCAAGCGTTCAGCTAAACGCAAAAGAAATGCTGTTTTGTAGAAAACACGGGAAAATAGCCACTTATATGCGCTCCCTAATAAGAGAAGAAATGAAAAAAGAGAACTTTAAATAAAATGGAGTACGAAGTAAAATTTATCGGCGAGAAAGAAAATGTCGACAAGGCCACAAACGCTTTGCGAGATTTTAATTCCGTATTGCCTGCCCCTGAAGAAATTCAAATCTACAAAATGATTCCCATTTCAGAAGATTACTTTTACTATCTTCTTTCTACTCGAGGACTTGTTAGCGAGAAACAAGGAGAAAAATCACTAAAAAGATTTGAAGACGAAACTGCCAACATGAATGAAAGTATTAAGACTTGTTATAAGTTTATGGCAGAACACATGCTGTATCTCTATGACAAGTACGATGCGTGTACATTGGAAGCGTGGAGAAAAAAGAACTGGGACGTTTCAGAGCAACCTTCTGTAAGCATTTGTGAGAATGGCACAATAAAGCTATGTAGCGACACTTCTCTGCCAAAAACTATAATTGACTACATCTGCGAGAAATACGGCGTTACGGCGCAAATAAATACGTAAGTATAAAATATCTCACAATCAAGACGGGTGTGATAACCCGTCTTGGTGCATCTATAAACATATAAACAATTTGGAATATGAAAAACAAAAAGATGACGTTTGAGAAGTTTTACAAAGAGTGTAATAATCTCTACAATATGTACGAACCTCATTTCTTTCTACAAGGCTGTGAGATTTTCACCAATTTTGAGAGAAATGAAATAGACAATGGGTGTTGGTATTGTGTCGTAAAAATACGTGACCACGTTCATACTGTACTTGCTTATGACCATACTGGGGACAGCGATGACGACGCTTTTGTGGTAAATTGTGACTGGTCTTTGCAAGGTTGCGCCAACAAACTTGGTTATTATGCAGAATGTAAAGATTTTGATAATTTAGAAGAAGCCTTTTATTTTATGGTACAAGAACCCTCTCGATATTATCAAAACTGCACGAATTTTGTTACAATTGAAGACAAAAATGTTCCTGAAGAAATCTACGGCTGGCGAGACGGGTGCGCCCTCATAAAAGGCATAGAATTTATAAAAGAACACGAAGATTGGTTTGCTGGCAAAACCATGCAAATTAAGCTGGCAGACAACACTGTACTCTATCAGAGGAAAATCAATTAGGAGCATTGTACTACATAGGGGAGTTACAACCCCTATGTAGTGATATTAATTATAATTTGCAATTGTATGAAAGCACAAAAATATGTAGGTTGTTGGTACTGTGATAATATTATAGACCACCCCGACCAAGTAGGATTACTGTATCTTGGTTTCCCAAGATGTTTTGTGCTAATTCCTGTTGCGGTTTGATGTAGAAACAATTAATAAAGCAACTTACACCAAATAGATTAATTATCGTTGGATGTTGCAGTTTGATGTAAAAACAATTAATGAGATAACTTGCAGACTGGTAGGAATATTTTTGTAACAAAGATGTGATATCCAGCCTATGTTGGATACCAACTATCTTTTCTGGTACTGTAACCTCGCGCTACTTGTATTAGGATAAGAGGTTTACACTACCTGTTGATCGCCCATTCTGGGAGAAATATCATTAACTGGACAGATGGAACTTTAAATATTGCCTTGAGGCTACTGAGGAACCTGCTTCACTGGCGGACTAGGTGTGGGATATCTCGACTTCGAAGTCCTATTGCGGATTGGACAATAATCACGCACGAAACGGATAGCTCATTAATGACATGCACCCCAACTTCCCTAAGAACTGTGTTTGCTGCTATTCTGTAAACTGTAAGAGGGGGACAAACTCAAGGAGGTATTTCTGAATCGTAAGAAGGATTATTTCCTGATGCTAAGCTGCTGGACAATAAGAGCTTTATTCTGTAGAATAAGACAAGAATGGTGGTGCATTGTCCATTCTTGAACTCGTAGATAAGAAAAAGGCCTGACTATTACGATATGATATCGGTTGTTCTGTCATTTGCTAAGCAGGAGAGCAAAGTGGAAATAATGCCATCAGTACACTTTAATTCGACAGAGTACAAGCAGATATATGGATCACTTATCAGTACGAAGTATAACCGAAAATGTCCCAATTTTCGAGTAGATGACGTCTTCTGCGAGTACGAGAGCTTTATCAGATCGTGGAACAAAAAGAAAGAAAGTATGAAGAATGTTGTCACACGGAATGGAACAATCGCCATATATTGTAATTAATAACATAAAAGGATGCAGTGATAGGTTTATCTGTAAAAATATTATTGCACGAACAAATGTCAATACCGATATACAGGAGGTGTGGGTTTATGAAAAAGGCAAAATAAGCCCATTCTTCAAGGCAGGAGAATTTATAAAATAACAACGGGGAAGCCTGAACTTCCCCACGAGGCAACGTGCCGTAGCACATGCTAACCCTTAATGGACTGTTGCAAAGATATGAAATATTTTGTTGCGAACAAACTATTAAGTGATTATTTTTATGAATGCTAAACAAATAATCGATATTATTACTCGTGCACCGAAGTAGGTAGAGGTGGCTATATGTGATAAAATACTACGCAGGGCAGCCGTTATATTTTTAGATAACAAAGCCTTTTCCGTGCATTAGTTTTTGATTTTCGAGCACACCAACAACTTATACGATGCACGCCGCTTTATATTTTAACCTCAATCATGTCGTTATAAATCTTGATTAGCATGAAACACACTTGCGCGGCACTTTATATTTTAATTCCAATCGTGTTTATTTCTTCCATACGCCCTTATAATATATTAAGGTGTATTTTATGGCAAAAACCTCCCGTCGGCCTGTT
>JABCPF020000055.1 GCA_013333285.2 Prevotella sp. | reverse complement strand
TTGGCACAATCCTATTAGGATGTCTTGTTAGTCGTGATATCTACTTTATTCTTTCCGTATATGCTTTCTGTGGTTCAATGGTCAATTTGGCTATGTATACACATATACTTCGTTTAGGAGATGTTAGTATCAAAAGCTTCAGAACGTATATTCCTCTGTGGATTTTATCTTCTATCATATTAACTATAAGGCTTGCTCTATTATGAAGAAGATACTTGGATTCATATTTAATGCAAATAATATAATCTCGCGCATTATATGTGCTTTGATTTATATTTTAGTATACGACTATGCCTTCCGTGAGTTTGTATACAGGCTTTTTTACTATATGGGAATTGATTATATTGACATGACCCTTGATAAATTTCTATCATGGGCCATCTTATCAATTATTCCCATTCTCTTTTATAAAAGAATACAAAACTTATCTTCGTTTTTTGGCATCTTCCTATACGTGTTAGTGTATATTCCTTTTATCCATGCTCTGTTCACCATGTGGAATATTGGTTTCTTCACCATGTATGGATACGGAATACTACTTTGCGCAATCTTTGTTCTGCTTCTGAATATTGGCAATCGCAAAACCTTCTTTAAGAACATCATCATCGAGCCCCTTATCCCATTCAAATGGATACAAGCCATAACGATTATCCTCACCATCGTTCTTGTTGCTATGAGTGCAGGCTCCATGCATTTTGTTAATATCTTCACACAATCTGACTTGATGTATCAACTTCGAGCCGAAAATTCAGAAAGTGCAGGCGGTGGTTTGTTGGCCTATATCAAAGGATGGCTATTCGGAGGCTTTTATCCTTTCCTTTTGGTTAACTATTTATCAGAACGCAAATGGATAAAAACAGCTATTATTATTGGAGCTTACTTTCTCCTCTTTATGATAGATATGCAAAAGCTAACTTTCTTTATGCCTTTTGCTTTGATTGTACTTTATTTCGTCATTCGGAAAGAAAGAAATGCTATTTACAGCAAACTGCATGCGTTTCTCATGTATTTTCTGTCAGTGTTAAGCCTTATTATTGTCTTACTCAAAGACGAGGTACTCCAATTAGCACTTGGTTTTATTGTCATCTTACGCACATCGGCCGTTGCTGGTTGGCTCAGTCAGTATTACCTTCGCTTCTTTTGTGTCAATGACAATCCGTTTACATATTACTCTCATATCAACATTGTCAACGCTATTACCAATAAGTATCCTTTTAACGAGCCATTAGGAATAGCAGTGGCTTATGGCAGCCAAAATGCTAATGCAAACCTCTTTTTAACTGATGGTATGGCTGCAGGCGGTATATTCGGAGTTCTGTTTATAGGGCTATTATTTTATGTTTTAATGCATCTTATCAATTCTGTCTCATATCGATATAAGATGTCTGACTTACTCATTATTTTCCTACCCACCCTATCATACATCTTAAACACCTCTATATTTACCACACTTTTATCGAACGGTTTGCTGATTCTTATCATCATTATTGCTGGTACCGAATGCCCTATTGATAATCGTAATTCTATTAAAGATGAAGAATAATCTCTGTTTTATCACTAATATTGCGCCCCATTACCGCGAACCCATCTTCTCTCTAATAGATAAAGAGATTGGCTGCGACTTTTATATTGGCGACCATATCCACACCAAGTTAAAGGTTTTTGATTATCATATACTATCAGGTTACCGCAAAACGCTAAAGAACCGCTTTATAGGCCCGTTCTATTGGCAGCAAGGAAGTGTTCAGCTTGTATTTAAACCCTATAAATACTATATTCTTGACGGCGAACCATTCTGCCTATCATCATGGGGCATTCTTCTCCTTTGCCGCCTACTCGGTAAAAAAACCATCGCATGGTCACATGGTTGGTATGGTCGCGAAAGCCTGTTAAAAGGTTTCATTAAGAAAATATTTTATAAACAGTTTAGTACGCTGATGCTCTACAATAGGCACGCAATGCGTCTTATGGAGGGCATAGGCTTCGACCCAAAGAGAATGTTTTGTATTGCCAACTCGATGGACTCTGATAAAGAAAGAGCTATACGTGCTACCCTTCAACCAAGCAATATATACAGCTCCCACTTTAATAATAATCTCCCTACCATTATATATTGTGGCCGAATACAAAAGTGGAAAAAACTTGAAATGCTTATTGACAGCATGAAAATGCTCAAAGACGCAGGACGTCCTGTTAATGCCATATTCATCGGACAAGACGTAGAAGAGGTTCATTTAGAAAAATATGCTGAACAACAAGGGTTGCAAGAGCACATCTGGATGTACGGTCCATGTTATGATGATGCTATTATCGGCCAACTATTCTTTGATGCAGCCGTTTGCGTATCGCCAGGAAATGTTGGTCTTACGGCCATTCACTCTCTTTCTTTTGGCTGTCCAGTTATTACACATAACAACTTTTCATGTCAAAATCCTGAGTTTGAGGCTATCGCTCCAGGTGTAACAGGCGACTTCTTTGAGCAAGGCAGTCTTTATAGTTTAACCCAAACCATTGAAAAATGGACTTACCATACATCAGTCCAACGGGAAGATACACGACATGCTGCTTTCAATGAGATTGACAAAAAGTGGAACGTTCATTATCAAATAAAAATAATAAAGGAGGTTCTTCATGCCAACTAATACCGATAAAACTTATTTTAAGATTAGATCACTCGCACGCAATCTCGTACTCAATATACTCGGTAGCTTCAGCAAACCACAGCCTGGAGTACATATCCTTAACGGGCATCGCATATTAAAAGAGGCCGAACCTGAAACCTTTCGTGCCTTACTTCAAGAGCTCTCAAAGTATGTAAAGTTCATTCATTTTGAACATGCCGTTCAGAAAATAGTTCAGCATGAACAGCCCAAAGAGCCATTAGTGGCTTTCACTTTCGATGACGGCTTTTCCGAATGCTATGATTATTTTTGCCCCGTTCTTGAGGAATTTGGTGTGAATGCCTGCCTATTTATCAGTCCAAACTATGTTGAAGGTGACGACAAATATATTGAAAACTTCAATGAAAATATTGTGCTGACTCACCATAAACGCCCCATGCGCTGGAGCCAGATAAAAGAACTATCTCATCGAGGCCATATTATCGGTGCACATACTATGGACCATTACATGATTAATACTACAGATGAAGAGGTTCTTCGCTATCAAATATGCTCATGTAAAGCACGTATAGAAGAGCAAACGGGGGTGTCATGCAATTACTTTGCCTTTCCATACGGCAAACTATCTGAAGCTAACGAGCTATCAATTGAAATAGCATGCAACTGCTATCCTTACGTATTCTCTCAGTCTGATTATAAAAACTACTTCTCTTTTAGCGGCAAAGTGATTAACCGTCGCCATTTTGAGCCGTTCTGGCCCAAACGTCATGTATTTTACTTCCTGAGCTGCAAGAAAAACTTTTAATCAAGTATGAAGGAGAAAAAAAGAAAGTTTTTACAAATCAATATTACAGCCAATTGGGGTTCACACGGTAAAATAGCTGAAAGTATTGGAAAGATTGTTCAACAGAATGGATGGAAAAGCTACATTGCCTACGGCAGATGGATGAACCCAAGCCAATCAGAACTCTATCGCATTGGCAGCGATTGGGACGAGCGAATACACGGACTGGGTAGCCGCTTGATGGACAACCATGGGCTTATGTCGAAACAGGC
The DNA here is from genome assembly GCA_013333285.2 of Prevotella sp. GTDB lineage: Bacteria > Bacteroidota > Bacteroidia > Bacteroidales > Bacteroidaceae > Prevotella. Next base: position 12,990 of record JABCPF020000055.1, on the reverse strand, counting down.
CACTCAACGGCTTCTCCAATACATTGATAGCGTACAGCCTGATGTGATACACTTACACAACATACATGGATATTATCTCAACTATCCCATGTTGTTTAAATATCTCAAACAAGCTGCAATACCTACGGTTTGGACTCTACACGACTGTTGGACCTTCACAGGACACTGTGCACATTACATGTACATTCACTGTGATAAATGGAAGACTCATTGCGAAAAGTGTCCTAATTTGCAAACATATCCCAAAAGCTGGTTTAAAGATAGGTCATACCAAAATTTTGAAGACAAGCAAAAAGCATTTCTATCGGTAAAGAATCTCACTTTAGTTCCCGTTAGCAATTGGCTTGGACAGCAAGTCAAACAATCGTTTTTACGTCATGTCAATACGGTTACTATTCATAATGGTATTGATACATCTCTTTTCTCTCCCGATAGTGATAGTTCGTCTATACGCCAAAAATATAATATCCCTGCCACAAGCAACGTGATACTGGGTGTAGCTTCTAACTGGTACCATAAAGGCTTAACCGACTTTGTTCAGCTCAGAAAGTTACTTCATAACAACTATAGCATTGTTTTGGTTGGCCTCAGCAGAAGCGAACTAAAAACCCTACCCCAAGGCATTATAGGTATACCACGCACACAGAATATGGCTGAACTGGTTTCGCTCTACTCTACTGCGCTGGTGTATGTTAACCCTACATGGGAGGAAAGTTTCTCTCTAACCAACGTAGAATCACAGGCCTGCGGCACGCCTGTGATTACTTATGATACTGGCGGAAGCCCAGAAACCATTGATAAGAACACAGGCTTTGTTGTCCCACAGGGCAATATTGAACAGGTGGCTACGCTTATTCAGCAAATAGAACACAGCGGAAAGGCCGCATTTTCTGCCGCATGTAGGACCAGAGCAGAGGAACATTTCAGAAAAGAAGACCGTTTTCACGAATACTACAAACTGTATGAAAACCTCATAAGTCGCTAAAAATGACGAATCATTACCGCTTGCCACATTTTTATAAACTGATATTGCTGTTCGCTCTATTGGTTACTAACACGCTGGCAAGCCACGCTATAGCAGTTGAGAAAAGGTTTTATATTAGTCCGCAGGGTAACGATAAGCAACAGGGGACGCAGCGTGCGCCATGGAAAACTACGACCTATGCGCTTACGCAATGTATTACATATCTTCGCAATAATCCCCACAGTCGGGTCAAACTCATGTACTTTCCGGGCACCTATACCATGCTACAAGCTGCCGAAATTGACGGCAAAGGTATTGAGGGAACACTTTCAATTGAAGCCATTGAAACAGGAAAGACCATCATTGATTGTAGTACAAGCATACAACATTTTGAAGAAATTAAAACTCCCCACGCTGTTAAGGGTAAACTGTTAAGAGCAAAAGTACCTGCAAATATATCGCTCAACCCCATTATTGCTGATGATAACAGGCTCGAGCTATATCACAATGGCAGCCGCCTTCAACCAGCTCGATACCCCAACAATGGCTTTATCAAAACAGGAGCATTGCTCTCTCCTATCACCGAATCAGACCATTCAGCCAAAGAAGGGCGCTTTTGCTTTACGGACAAACGATTAAACAGTTTAGCCAACGAGAAAGAAGCATGGCTACTTGGCTTTTGGTGCTACAACTGGGCCGACTCATATCAATGCGTACAAAGCGTTGATACGCAACAACAAAGTATCATGCTCGCAGCGCCACGTCATCACTATGGTTACCGCGAAGGGGCTAATTTTTATACTGTACACGCCTTTGAGTATCTCGATTCGCTCAACGAATATTATTTAGATAGACAAAACAGGTATATTTATTGGGTAAGCAAGAAAACCACAAAACCCTCACGTCTCACCCTAAAAATGTCGAATATCAAAGACGATTATTGTCTGCGCATCAAAAATTTTAGCCATTTCACGATCAAGGGATTGACGTTTTTATACGGAAACCGCGCACTATTACTACAAGATTGTAGTAATAGCATTGTTGCCGAATGCAAAATAAGCTGTATGGCTTCTGACGCTATGCACATACAAGGTGGACAGCAGAACGTTGTAAAAGATTGCTTTTTTAGTCACATTGGCGCCAATGGCATCATCATTACAGGCGGTAACCGTAAAACCCTTGAGGCTGCAAACGATACTATTCACAACAATATCTTCACCGATATTAGCTATTATCTCAATACCTTTCAGCGCGCTATAACCTTCACGGGCTGCGGTATTACCATTACTAATAATGCTTTTACCGATATGCCCACAACGGCAATTGAGATTGCAGGCAACAATGTGGTTATTAAACATAACCTGTTTCGCAACCTCGTTTGCGTGAGCGATGACCAAGGCGCCATTGATATGTATAACGACCCTTCATTTAGAGGGGTTATCATTAAAGAAAATTACTGGAGCAATATTGGTGGAGCGGATAGACATAAAGTGGCTGCAGTTCGACTCGACGACCTGATATCGGGTATCGAAATCAGTGGGAACTTCTTTGAAAAATGCGGTTCAAGTCAATATGGTGCAGTAGAAATACACGGAGGAAAGGACAATATCGTCAAGGCCAACACCTTTAATAACTGTCCGTTAGCCATGAGTTTTCATCAGTATGGCGATTATTGGAAAACCTGTATCAACAGTGAAGATATACAGAAAAAGATTTACAAGGACGTCAATATCAATTCAGAACTTTATCAGAAAAGCTATCCATCGTTGCGAACAAACCTTCTTTTGGACGCCGACCGTAACTTTATTGAAGATAATATTTTGGCGAATTGCACTCGCGATTACTTATATGAACGCGCTGTAAATCAGTTTGTTCGCAACCAGAAAACGTCAACACCCACTCGCCCTCGCTTCAGCTATGGGCCAAAAAACAACCCTTACGAACGACACTTGCTGCCTGCACGCAACAAGCCAATAAACTTATAAATAAACTTTGTACATATCATCAGCGTATTGGTATACACGCCATTCTCACGGCATGCCCGCACATCTTCGTTGATTAAAATTAGTCGGCTTCGAACATTTCTTGTGCTGGCACCACCCATACGCATCGTTACAAAGTCTTGAGAAAGATATTTACCTCTTATTTTATGCTTGTAAAACAGGCGTACCATCATCTCATAGTCGGCTCCTATACGGTAATCTAATCTATAGTTACCCACCTTTTCGTACACACTTTTTCGAAGATAGAACGACGGATGAGCAGGCATAAAACCAAAGCGAAGCCACAACGGACGGAAACATTTAGACGAATAGTAACGCACACACTTCTGTGGTTGGTCGTCGTGTATAAAATGAATATCGCCATAAACAGCATCAATATTGTCATTAAAAGCATTGACCATATTGGCAATTACTTGCTTTGAGGTAAAATAATCGTCCGAATTGAGAATACCAACTACGTCACCTGACGCCATGGCTATGCCCTTATTCATAGCATCGTAAATACCTTTGTCGGGCTCAGAAATCCACTTTAGCCTATCGCCAAAAGCTGTTCCGAAACGCTTTACTTGCTCTATGGTATCATCTTTTGAGCCACCATCAACAACAATATACTCTATATGGGGGTAGGTTTGTTGAAGCACCGATTCAATAGTATCTACTATGGTTGTGGCGCTATTATAGGTTACAGTTATAATTGATACTTTCATTTAACGCTATTCTTTATATTCAATAACTTACATTTGTTCGCTTTTATTGTCTGATACTTGCTTTCTATATCAATTTTAAATGCATATTGCTGTCATAATACCGTCAATATCCTGCTGTCATTACAAACTTTTGGTGAACGTACGGCGGTCGTAGTACACATCATGTGACGGCCGTAGTACACGTTGTATCACAGTCGCCATACGATGTGTATGGCGGCCGTCGTCACACCAGCATAACGACATTTTCTTAACATTTTAACGATGTATACACAATAATTTATAGTAATAATAGTTTTACTATTAAAGCATAATGAATAAAAATTAAATGGCTATATCCATAATCATTATTAGCGCTCTTATTATAAGTGCAATCTGTGGGTTTATCGCTATTCCTAACATACTGAATTTCTGCCTTAAACGAAAGATTTTCGATATCCCCAATTCGCGCAAAGTTCATAAGAACTTAGTGCCGCGCCTTGGTGGCATTTCGTTTATACCCAGCATGCTTGTAGCCTTTATTCTTGCGCTTGCAATGCTGAGCTATGAGTATAAAGGAAACATGATTCAGGTAAATCTTTGGTCGGTATTCTTCCTGTTGAGCCTGCTTATTATCTATACTTTAGGCGTTATTGACGATTTAATTGGACTTGGAGCGCGAGTTAAATTTGGTGTGCAAATTGTTGCTGCATCGTTTCTTCCTACATCAGGCCTGTATATCAATAACCTGTATGGATTATTTGGAATTGACGCTATTCCAGCTTGGATAGGCATGCCTCTAACTGTTTCTACGATAGTATTTGTGGTGAATGCCATGAATTTGATTGACGGTATAGACGGTCTCTGTGCCAGCATTAGCGAGGTAGCATTAGCTGGTTTTCTTTATGCTTTTTACGAGGAAAGACTATACGTTTATTGCATTCTCATTGCTGGACTGATGGGTGTGCTTATACCCTACTTATATTATAACTTATTTGGCGACCCCAATAAGAACCGAAAGATATTCATGGGCGACAGTGGCAGCCTTACTTTAGGCTTTATACTTAGCTTCTTGTCGGTGAAATTATCAATGGATAATTCTTCGGTCATGCCCTTTAACCCACGTCACATGCCCTTCGCACTGTCGTTATTACTTGTTCCTGTGTTTGATGTGGTAAGGGTTATTTTACACCGATTGCGCAACCATAGGTCGCCTTTCCATGCTGACAAAACCCATATTCACCATAAATTTATGCGATACGGGCTTACTATGCACCAGTCGCTGATAGCTATTGTAGCCATAACCATCACTTTTTTGATACTGAATATCATGATGTTTGAGGTGTCAAATAACTTTACAATTGTTGTTGTTGTTGACATTTTGCTGTATACCGCCTTGCACATGTGTCTTAATAGGGCCATAAAACGTAAAATAATGGAGGGACGCCTATCATGAAAAGAGCCTTTGATTGTGTGCTAAGTGCTATATGTCTTATCGTGTTTTCTCCCCTGCTTATATGCTGTGGGCTGGCCATTTTCATTGAAGATGGCAAGCCTGTTATATTTAGTCAGGAGCGCATTGGGCTACACGGAAAACCTTTTCGCATTTATAAGTTCAGAAGTATGCACATGGGAGCCGAGAGCATAGGAGAGCCTCAGCTATTGGAAATAAGCGGAGACAGCAGACTTACACGTGTGGGTGAGTTCCTCAGAAGGCATCATTTAGATGAGCTTCCGCAGCTTTGGAACGTCTTTATAGGCGATATGGCTTTCATCGGTCCGAGGCCAGAGCGAAAGTATTACATCAAAAAAATAATTGAAAAAGACCCTCGTTACACGCAATTATACCAAATTAGGCCTGGTGTTACGTCTTATGCCACATTATATAATGGTTATACTGACACGATGGAAAAAATGTTACGACGGTTAGAATTAGACCTTTATTATCTTGAACACCGCAGTTGGTGGTTCGACATCAAGATATTAGCAAAAACCTTTACCAACATTGTTTTTGGTAAGATATTCTAAAACGAACGATACCGTTGGGGCATAAAGCTCCAACGGTATTGCTTTTTTATAAATTAAGAGGATTGTAAAATACATTGCCTTACAAAATGGAGGGCAGGGCATCTTATAGTTTTATGAACTTGATTCTTAACGTATTACTTCTTAAAACCATACGTTTTGATGACAGATGCTCAATAACAAACGTTTCGTTTAAATCGTTAATGCCATACTGTCGTGTAGCCTGCGTATCGGTTTCCCGATGGTCTCCTGCCAGCCTATCGTCGCGGAAGAAGTCGTAAATACGAAGTGTTGACTCTCCCTTTTCAAAATGCGAGAAAAGGTTTGCAATAGTAGAGCTTGAATCATAAAAGCTCATGAGTTGCATTTGCACACCTAAAAAGAGCGTACTTTTCGACATATCACGAACACCTCCTGTGGCTAATGTGTCAATCTCTACGATATGCCAATAACCATCTAATTTCCCATTCTGCGACATTTCTAAACCATCACACGATGTAAACCCGAAAGCAGCTGCTATGAAACACAGCAGAGAGACTATATTTTTCTTCATAAATTAAAAATTCCTGATTTAGATAATGTAAACTGAACACCTTGATGTGAGCCGAGAATATAGCCAAAATCGGCACCATAGGCTGCAGTAACTTTCCATTGTTGAGGTAAGCAATATGTTCCCTCAACTAAAATACTTACATTGTGTTCTGCCTTAAAATAAGGCTTGCTATAGGTTCCAAATCCCTTCTGATAAGTGGCAAGCACGCGATAATCAAGCTTTTTCGTGGGCTGTCCGTCAAAGCCAATATGGAAAGATACAAAACGATTGTTGTCAACATTAATGCTTCCGTCCTTATTATATAAAGGTGAACGGTAAAGCGGATTACCGATAACCTGTCCCCAATGTTGCCAACCTGCGTAGATATAATGGTTATAATACTCGTCGCGACCGCCAATATCGTCTTTCAAATAAATCGTATGGTCATGGTAAACTGAGCCACTTTGATACTTCGTATAAAGATATTCGAAAACAATATTCTTCAACCAGCGCCCACGCTTTAAATGTAATTCAAGACCGAGAAGCTGGTCTTTCCAAAAGTCGTATATCATCATTCGGGACGACTTACGCTTCTGCCAGTCGGTGCCTGTTCCCCAATCGTTCATATCTACAAATATCATTCCTGAGGAATCCTCAAAGAATTTATCCAGATAAAGGCCCAAACGCCATGACGGTGCTTCATAATTCAGCCGAACAACCCAACTACCTAAGTCGTCCCCTTGGGCGTTAGTGTAGAACGTTCCTTGTTCTGGCACATCGGCTCCACCAGGTATTAATGCATGGAAAAAGCTTGAAAAGTTGCTACTATTCTTCATAGTTTGGACGGTTCCATCACGTTGAGGGAAGTAACTTTGTCCACCAAACAAAGCCCCCATTTCCAATCCGAGTTCAGCAGAAAAACGTGAAGACGGCTTCTGTATTTTTAAATATCCAGCCTTATCATGGTAAAGCACACCGTCGGTATATTTAGATTGCTGATGGGTAAAATCGCGTTCCCATCGACTATCGGTCAGTTTTCCGTAGGCAATATGTCCTTTTAAGCCCACCCAACCACAAGTTCCAGGAATCGTCCAGTATTGCGGGAGGGCTACTCTAAGCTCTGGAATAGGACGCGCATTGATGCCAAGAGTTTGCGATCCTGTGCTTAGTCGATTGTTTTTCAATTGAAAAGGGTGTTCTTTTTGGCCAATAGTTAGCGTTCCATGCAGCCATCTGCCCTCAACATAAGCCTGTTGAACAACTACGTGGCTGCTATAATGAAAAGGTATTGCCACATCAACACCATAACCAAAGGCCCATCGACGGGCAGAGTCTACATCGATAGAACGTTGGGCTTTCCCACGAATGTATCCATTAATCCTTTCTAAAGATGAAAGGCCATGCTTGTTAGCATTAAGCCATAACGGCGTTTGTCCATCGGAAAATGAGCCTTGCGCCTCAAGCGTATAAGTGATACTATCACCAGGTTTCAGCTTTCCCACTTCAGGATTCTTTTGCCAAGCATACTGCGCTGATACGTAACACGCTGGTGTAAACCATATCAACGTGAATAAACACTTTCGAAAAATCATATACTTTACCATAAGATGGTTACAAAGATAAAGAAAAATCGTTCGTAAACACCACCATAACTCAAAAACTTTATCTATAGGGAATTTCCCTTCCTGTTTAGGGAAAAACCTTTTGATACGCTTGTTTTTCTATCTATTTTTGCAACGTACAGAAAAGCAAAATGTCGAATTATTAAAATAAAAAGATATGAAAAGGTTAGTTTTAGCTATTATAGCACTCTTTACTATCTCCGTAAGTGTATCGGCAATGAGCTATGCTCAGGCTCGCGAACAAGCCTTATTCCTTACCGATAAGATGGCATACGAACTGGATCTTACCGATGAACAGTATGAGGCTGCGTATGAAATTAATCTCGATTACCTTATGAGCATTAACGGATATGACGACCTTTACGGTGTATATTGGACACAACGTAACCTCGATTTAAGCTATATCCTCTACGATTGGCAATATAGAAACTACGTTGAAGCATCATATTTTTATCGCCCTCTTTATTGGAACGCAGGATATTGGCACTTTGGAGTGTATGCGCGTTACCCACATCGTGATTACTATTTCTTCGGACAGCCCAACATTTACGTAAGTTATCGTGGCGCCCATAGCTGGAGTATGAACGGCGGTCGCAGTTGGTACTACGGACGAACCTTTGGTAATCCACGCAACCATAGGGGCATGCGCGATAGCTTTAACCGCGGCGACTACGGACGAGGCTCACGTTATGATTCACGCTATTATCAGCAACGTAACGGTAATAATATAGGAAACCGCAGTTTCGGTAACCGTACTTATGACAACAACACGCGTGAAACCTCACCTCTTCGCGATTATCGCTCATTCGGAAACAGTCGTGAAAGCAGCACCCGTACAACGGTAACACGCCCAAGTAACGTCCGTTCTTTCGGCACAGATAGCTCAACTCCCAACAGCACATTTAGCCCAAGTTCAAGCAATCGCAGCTTTGGCGTAGGCAGTCGTGGAGGTTATAGCGACCCGTCTACAAACAATGCACCCAGTCGTTCATACAGTCCGTCATCCAGCAATCGCGATTTTGGCAGTAGCTCTTCATCAGGAAGTGGTTTCGGAGGTGGCCATTCTACAGGCGGAACCTTTGGTAATGGAGGGCAGTTTGGCAGAAGATAAGCACAAAATACAAATATTATTTAGAATTATAGATTTAAAGATTAAAGTTCATAGACAGAATTGTTAGATTAGAGTTATTTAAATAAATTAGTAAAATTAGATTGTCGAAATTAGCGAATTTCAATTAAGGCATTAGATTAAAAAGTTTAGATTAGAGTGTACAAATTGAGTTATTAGATTAGAGTTATCAAGTCAAGTTATGCACAAGAGAGCCATCCCGCGCACACAAATGCAAAGGATGACTCTCCGTTTTTTATATAAAATCGAGGATATGATTGACATTACCACGCAAAAACACAACAAAAGCACCTGCAACAATGGGCAACCTTTACTATCAAACACAACAAAAGCACCTACACCAATGGGCATCTTTTACTAACAAACACAACAAAAGCACCTGCAACAATAGGCAAATTTTACTTTCTAACACGAAAGCAACAATAAACCGTTACTAAAAATTGCGCACTTAATTATCAAACAACCGCACGTTTATAACATCAAAACCCTCACCTCAGCATTCAACATTCGTTCTATCTCGTTCATGGGTTTATGAAAGTAAACGCTCTGAATTGCTTTATTAATTAGTCCATGCCCCACAGCCAACACTGTTTGATTGGGGTATGTAACCTTCAACCAAGTAAGGAAATTCTGCGCACGACTCTTCATCTTTTCAAGCGTTTCGATATCATCGGGCCATGTCAAGTTCTCTAAATCAGGAATAAACTTACCTGTGAAACTACCCCAGTCACGTTCGCGTAACAACGGTGTAGTAACCACATCAGCATGATTTACCTCTGCTATTATTTTGCAAGTTTCGATAGCTCGTTGCAAATCGCTGGCCACATAAACGTCAATTCCCGCACCTTTTAGCTTTTCACGAACCTCTCTTGCTTGCGCACGCCCTGTTTCGTTTAGCTCTCCGTCTGTTTGCCCTTGTAAAATTTGGGCCTTATTTGCCACCGTTTCGCCGTGACGTACCAAGTATAATTTTGTCATATTTCTATCCGTAAATCTACTTTAATATTACAAAATTAACGATTTACGACGATTCTCTGCTTGTTTATATCAAAAAGTTCGATTACCTTTGTAAAGGTAAAACTATAAACGAATAAAAAGGTAAACGAGCTTTAAATCAACAACAAAGCTCATTATCTACAAAATAAACAGACAAAAAATTCCAAAGCAACAAGTATATGAAAGCATTACAAAGTTCTATTTTCCGCGCACTTTCTGCCATTATCGTAGGCGCACTGCTGGTAAAATATCGTGAAGAAATGGTTGAGTGGCTTACTATTTTAATTGGTGTTATCTTCCTTGTGTCAGGTATCATCAGCTGTATTTCCTACTTCGGTTCTAAGCGTTCAGCCAGCGATGTTGAAATTTTCGACGCACAAGGAAATCAAATTTCTGCACCCACACAATCATTCCCTCTTGTAGGTATAGGCAGCATCATCTTGGGTGGTGTGCTGGCTCTATCGCCCGATACCTTTATGGGTGGCCTGATGTACATGCTAGCCATCATACTTATATTAGGTGCACTGAACCAGTTTTTCAACTTATCGGTAGCCACTAAGTATGCACGCATTGGCTTTTTCTGGTGGTTAATGCCTATCGTTACGCTGATTATTGGTCTCGTTGCCCTTGTTAAGCCAAACATTATAGCCACTGCTCCACTTTTCGTTATAGGCTGGTGCATGATGGTTTACGGCGTAGTAGAACTTGTAAATGCCATAAAAATAAACCAATGTCGCAAAGTATTTGAGCAGTCACAACCTAAACCTGCCGAGGCTGTAGAAGTGAAACCAGAGGAGCCTGTTGAGCCAGAGACTGAAGCTTAACGCTATACACCTCTTATAATATAATAAGGTAAGGGCGGAAGAATGTTCATTCTTTCGCCCTTATTGTGTTTACACTGATTAGAAAGAAACGTACTGAATCATTCCTGTAATCGCATTCAGGATATATATTCTTATCGCTTTCAAAAGCTTCATACATTCAAAGAACTAAACTTTACCATCAAACTTACAAAACTTTTATTTCCTAATTATCAAATATTTACAACAATATGGCACCCGTTTTTCAATTTAAAAGTGAGCGTTCGACGGCCGTCGTACAACGTGTACCACGAACGCCATACAACCCGTACCACAGCCGTCATACAATGCGTACAGTGGCCGTCACACCATCACTAATATACCATAATATATATAGTATAATATCGGAAAAAACAAATGAAAACATCATTATGTAAAAACAATTAAAACATGGAAAAAATGACTCCATATTAGGTACAACAAGAGGTTTATACCAACTTTTTAGGATAATATTAGGGAAAAATAGCCGATTATTTGAAAAATTTATTAAAAAATGAGTTTCGTTTCAAATCTATTATATACATTTGCGAAAGATATTAAGCCTTATACTATTTCAAAATAAAAACAAAATCTGAATTCTCTTAAATTTTTAATACATAAACTGTTAATTTAATTATTATGAAAAAGGGTTTATCATTACTTCTTGTTTCGGCTGCATTTGCAACACCAATGTTTGCAGTTGAGAACGGAACACAGATGTTGACATCAGTTAACGAAACAGCTGTTACAACAGAAACAGCTATTACTGACTCAGTAGCACAGAAAGAACAGACTACTTGGGAGAAAATAATCAGTCACATGCCTAAGTTCTCTGGTTACTTGCAGACAGGCTGGAACTGGAGCAAAACAAGCGCTACAGGTTCAAGAGCAAGCTCATCTTTCCAAGCTAAGCGCCTGCGCTTAATCATGGACGGCAACGTAGGCGAGAAGGTAGACTTCCGTTTACAGATTGAGGCTTTTAACGGTATTGCAGGTTCTACCAACGGAAACGGACAGAAAACTGTACAGGTAATGGACGCTTTCGCTACATTGAAGCTGATGCCTGAGCTCAAGATTCGTGCAGGACAGTTCTATACTCCTCTGGGCTATGAGAACTACGACATCTCTCCTAAGACACTGGAGACTGTTGACTTCTCAAACATCGTTTACCGCATGGCATGCCGTAACCCATACGAATACAACGTGATTGACTACGGACGTGACCTTGGAGTAATGATCATGGGAGACGCTTTCGATAGCGGTAAGGGCTTCCGTTACTTGCATTATGACCTTGCACTTACTAACGGTTCGCTGCCAACTAAGGACGACCGCAACAGCTCTAAGGACGTTTATGCAAGTGTTACTGTTCGTCCTATGAAGTATTTTAACATCAAGACTACTTATAACTACGGTCGTTATTCAACTCAAAACATTGGCGGTAGCACGGGTGTAGGATCTGGTAAGTACAGCCCCATGAACCGTATGGTTGTAGGTGCATGGTACAATGACCCACAAGGTTTAGACCTTCGCGCTGAATACGGTTTAATGAAATCAAAGGTTAACGGCATTAAGTTTATTGACGAGCAAGGTGCTTACTTCCTCGCAGCTTACCATATTAACAAGTGGTTGCCTATGGTACGTTGGGATATGTACAAGGATAGCAGCGAGCAGGGTGCAGCAGGTGTAGTTACAGGCAACAACAAAACCACAACAAACAACTACAACCGTATCCTTCTTGGTGTAAACTATCAGCTTTACAAGAACGTAACTATTCAGTTCAACTATCACCACTACTTCTATAACAAGGACGTGGAAGCTGCAAACGGTTACGCTGCTACCAACCAAATTCAGTTGATGGGACGCTTTGCTTTCTAAGCAAAAACGCTGTTAACGCAAACTTGCTCCACCACAATGGTGGAGCAACAAAAACAAGAGAACAAAACCACTATTTTATAAACCAAACAAATAAATCGAATTATGAAGAAATTATTAATTCTTTTGGCAGTTAGCCTTTTTGGCACTGGCGCTTATGCTCAGCACTTGGGCACAAAGTATCGCCTCAAGAAAGTGATTCAGGTTCCTGCACGTCAGGGTATCGCTGCTGACAAGGACTACTTCTATCTATCTGATACACGTGGTCTGTATAAGTACGATCATAACTGGAATCTCGTTCAAAAGAGAGTTCAAACTAAGGACG
>JABCPF020000054.1 GCA_013333285.2 Prevotella sp. | reverse complement strand
CTCCTATTTATGTAAGGCTAAATTATAGTTATAATAGTTTTTCTGCCCCGTAATATCTTCAACCACTTGTATAAATGGAGGAAAGTTTACATCTTCGGTATCAGTAATACCTTTGGTTTCAAGAATAACAAGTCCGTCAAGCTGATCAAGATAGGTATCCAATTCAAAGTATTGACCTTTCCATATAAAGCTACGTCGTTGCTTGTGTATGGGGTGGCGATAGGGGTCAGCCTGCGCTAAAAGCGACTCGTATAGCGCATTGCTCACCTGTCTTTCGGTTTCAATGACACGATCAGTACCAATACGCTTCTTGGTAGTATGCACATTTACTGTCTTTCCGCCTTTCCAATGACGACGTCTTAAGCGCACTTCATAGTCGGGATCAGCCACAAGATAGGTCTGGAAGATGTCGCTTCCAATGACATTTGGTATATCTTTCGATGTTACGCGCACAATATATTTACGTTCTTCAGTGATGGGCTGGGGTAGCTCAAGCACTGCAGAAATCTCTTTTAATACACGTGTTATCTTGGTGTCAAAGTTGTCATGGTTGTTAATTACGCGCAGATGGGGGTGTCCGCTCCATGCTTGAATAACCTTGCGATCGAGCAAACGTGCCTTCTCTATGCCTTCGGTGCGCACTTCATTACTTGTGGTATTGTAGTACTGTTCTGCACCATCGGCTGCCGATACCAAATGCAATACGGCATCATAACGGTCGCGCAGTTGTTGCGTTGTGACGTTACACAGGCCTGTTATCTTCTCCCACATTTCGGTTGATAGATATGCAGAGATATCTAAAGCACCGCGATCGCAGATAATTACAACTGGACCGTCAATAGTTTTAGCCATACGTGTGAAGTGGTCTTCAAACGCAAGCTGTATCTCAAGTGTCGATTTCTCGCCTTCGTAAAACCAGTCTTGATTTTTGGTTAGATAGTCCATACCAGCCTGTAAGAATATAGTGGGCATCTCAGGAATAGTAAAAACCTTATAGCCGCGGCTTGAAAAGTGCTCAATTACTTTCACAAGGGCGGTGGTTTTACCAGCGCAAGGACCACCGGTAAGAACTATTTTCTTAATATCTTTCATCAGTTGGTTGAGTTCAGCTTAAGATGATTATATGGGCAAAGTTAAATAAAATTAAGCATTTCGCAAAATATTTATCCTTAATTCCTTGCCCCTTTGTTGTTTGTCAATTTTGTTATAGTTATTCTTTAACAAAGATATCTGAAAACAAACCTGCTGTAATTAGCAGTCAGCCGATAAACAACGGCCCTCAAAGCGTTCTATAGTCTCGCGCCATTCGGGCTTGAAAGGTACTGCCATATTTTGCTCCATATCGAATGGTACCATCACAGTGCGTCCAATACACTTTACTTCATGCGTCTTGGCATCGATGAGTCGTTGCTGGAAAACAAAGCTTTTGTTGCCTATTTTTGTAATAGCTGTCTGTACCTCGTCTTCGTCAGTGGTGTGTACTTGTGAAAGAAAATCGGCATCGATATGCACTACAACGATGGCGTGCCCTTTAGTAAGTGCAGGACAAACGTCTTGAAAGTAGCGGAATTTAGCCGTATCATAGTATTGAAAATAAATGCTATTGTTTACATGTCCAAACTGATCGCCGTCAATAAAACGAAGTTGCATGGGCATGGTATGGTGGTATTCTACCTCTTCGAATGGTATGTTCATGAATTAATGCCTTAATATTTTGTTTTGCAAAGGTACTGAATTAAGCTAACATTTCGTACTTTTGCTTAGTACAATAAAATATAACTTATGTTTAATCAAATCCTTATTTCTTTAATCTTATTGTTATCAGTTTCTGTCGTGGCATCGGCACAAACATTATACAAGCAGGTAGAGAACATATCATACATTGCTTCTGACGACACATCGGCATACAGACGAGAGCGCTGTAAGCTTGATATTTATTATCCAGTTGATGCTCATCGGCCGTTTAAAACAGTAATATGGTTTCATGGTGGTGGTTTAGAGAGCGGACAAAAAGAGCTTCCTGCCAATTTGAAAAATAAAGGATTTGCTGTTGTTGGCGTCAATTACCGTTTGTTTCCACGTGCTAAGAATCCTGATTATACGAACGATGCGGCGGCGGCTGTAGCGTGGGTTTACAAGCATATTGCGAAGTATGGTGGCTCTGCTTCTGATATTTATGTATCGGGACATTCGGCTGGAGGTTATCTTATATTGATGTTGTGCCTCGATAAATCTTACCTTGCGCAATATGGTGTAGATGCTGATTCTGTAGCGGGATACCTGCCAATTGGCGGTCAAACGGCCACACACTTTACCATTCGTAAGGAGCGTGGTGTATCGTATTCTGCGCCATTGGTTGACCGTTATGCACCGTTAAACAATGTTCGTAAGCTTGCTACGCGTTTGGTGCTGATTACTGGCGACCGACAACTCGAAATGATGGCACGATATGAAGAGAATCTTTATCTTAAAACTGTACTTGAAGGTGTGGGAAATTCGCATGTGCCACTATATGAAATGCAGGGTTTTGATCATGGGCGTTCGGCTGTTCCTGCTTGTCTGTTGGTTGCGCGTTTGGTGTCTGAATGGCATTAAAATCAGTACATTATGTTATTTTAGATAAAGTTTTTCTATATAATGTTGAGGGAATCACATCGTAGTGATTCCCTCTTTTTGATGTTATATTGATTGTGTGGCGATCGCCATACACGTTGTATGACGGCCGTAGTACGAGTTGTATGGCGGTCGTGGTACACGTTGTACGACGGCTGCCGTACACTCACCATTAGCTTTATTCTTATGGAAGAAATAGATGTAATGGAGTAGACAAATAAACCATATCGTTGAGAGAATCTTTCTGTATATTAGCGCATATTTTTAAATTTTAAATGAAAAAATATGTAAAAAACATGTCTGTTACAAATATATTACATATCTTTACGGAAAGATCTACTAAATAGTTTAAGTTGTTAATTACCAATGATTTGTATTTTGTAAAGATAGTTTTGTATATAAATGTTGAAGGTGTATTAATGTTATAGGATAGTAGGGATTACTATTGTATGAATATTTACACTAAAAAAGATTGTTATTCATAATAAAAAAGGTGATCATGGATATAACGAAACACGAATTGTATGTTGCACCATTTATAAAGGTGTACGCTTTTAATTGTATGGGTAATCTTTTAGCAGGCTCAGGCCCCGCGCAGCCAGGATTGGGCACTTCTGTTGGAGGCTTTGAAGATGGTGGCGTAGAAGATCTTGACGGTGAATGATAAACATCAGTGAAAATATACGTAAGCAATAAGAAATGATAAAGAAAGCAAGGTACAGATACATATTAAACCTGTTTCCTCGCTTGATGTAGGGTATATTTTTTATTCAATCATGCTGTTGGTATTATTACTATAATATGTAATGTATGCTATAATACCAATATCGGTTACCAAAGTGTGGGGTAGCCGTTTGAAGTTGTTTTTTATATAAACAACTATTCAGAACTTTCTAATAGGTTTAATTTTAATTTCAGGCTTTCTATTTCTTTGGGATCTGAAAGTTTATCAATATCTTGCTGAACACGCTTTACGCTGGGGTATCCTACAACCTCGTCGGCTCCTCCAAATATAATGTTTTCAATATGATTCTGCCCATCTGACGGGAAATGATAGATGTAATGCAGGAAGATTACGGGGTGTTTAAGATACAAATCAGCCAGCCGTGTGTCAGCATCCTCAGAGAAACACCCGTCGGTAAAGGCGTAAAGATTATTCCATTCGTTCAGAGTGGCTTCGTTTAAGGGGTCTTTTTCCAGACGGTTAAAAAGCTTTTCCCACTCCGTGTCAAGCTCAGGGTCGAGCAGATTCTGGTCAGGAAGCTTTACCCTTTTGCCATGCACGAGAATCGTTTTATACGGAATAAGCCTCTCCGAAGCCTCTGCATATTCGTTGATTCCCTTTAAAACGAGTGTGTCTTCGCTAAAAGAGAATGTTATGTTTTTGAATATTTTGTGCGTTTTCTCGTTGTAAATGCTAATAGTATTGCCTTTTATCTTATAAATATAACGGTAGGCAAAGTCGTTGTTTAGCCAACAAAAAGAATCGGCAAATGCAATACGACAGAAATCATAACCCCGTCCTTCATACCATGCTCCTTGTATTTTATCGGTGGTTATGGTCTGTTCGGTAGGAATATTTTGCCTAATTGTTGACGACTGTTGGCGATTAGGTTTGCTACATGATGTAATAGTCAGTAAATAGATAGCTGTAAAAAGTGTGCTGAAATAGCCTTTAAACATAGTAGATATGAGCATTTTCATAATTTATATCAACAAGTTTTACAGGAAAGTTTAGTTGTTTGTTTTATCTGATTGTACAAAACTTACAGGCAGACTTTCCTTATTTAAATAGAATACTTTGGCGCGAATAGTTACATTTGTGGGAACAATAACAGGCGCTGTCCATTGTTCAGATGTGGCTGTTGGCTCACTACCATCAAGCGTATAGCGCAATGTGGCTCCTGTAATTCTACTATTGATAAATAGTTTTCCATCACGAACAGCGATTCCGGGTGGCATTAAGTGGAAGTGAATACCCTTGCGGCTAAGCCACGGCATTTCAGCAAGCGATATCCATTTGTAAAAGCTGTTGAGGTCGGCATTGAAAGCTTGCAATTCGTTTTCGCCGCGCATGGTTTCCCATTCTGGGTTAGCGTTCCAGCCTCTTTCGGCCATTCCCAACATCTTTGGGAAGATATAATATTCAAACCACGCTGCACTACGCAGTGTTTCTGAGAATAATTGCGTTTGGACACCGATGATATTTGCACGACCTTCTTCCGTAAGTGTTACTCGACCATGTTCAAGACTGTCGAGATTCATGCGCTCACCTTTCATGTTTGTGCGCGCTGAGCGGTAAACATTATAGGGTAGAAGCGAGAAGCTTTTGTGCTCATCGAGATATCCTCCCCATATATGGCCGCGGTCATTATATAAAGGTGTGTAAGCAAAATCAATGTATAAGTTATTCGCATTGCCCAAAATGACGGGATAACCCTTATTGGCAATCGTGTAGGGAAGCTCGCCACGGGTTGACGTTGGGTCCGCACTCCACACGTAAATAGCGCCTGTATTATTGCGGATAATGCTGTCTTCGGCTTCGTTATGCTCCATAGCCATTTCCTGCCAACCGCATAATTTGATATCCTTTGTTTTGAGCCAGTTGGCCATTCGTGCAAAATAGTAACCGTGAAGCTCGCTAACTGATTTAAAGCCTTCGTTGTTAGCCAGTTGCTTTGCTATCGCAGAGCCTGTCCAAGCATTGCGTGCAACCTCATCTCCTCCAAGGTGAATGGCGTTTAGTTTTAGGCCTGCTTCCGTGTACATTTTGCCGATTTCATCAATTACTTTCTCCATAAAGCGGTAAGTAGAAGGCAAGGCAGGGTTTAAGACCTCGTCGTCATAGGCAGCTGGTGTTGTACGACGGAGGGTGTCATTTAGGTCAGTAAGTAAGTATTCGCTGGCTTTTTCAGGGTTTCTTTCCTTATATTTATTATAGCGTGCTAACATAGATTTGCAAGCGGCACGGCAATGACCGGGCGACTCTACCTCTGGCAAGATTGTTACATGACGCTCTGCTGCATAGCGGAGTAGGCTGATAAACTCGGCTCTTGTAATAAATCCCGTGCCCATACTACTATGTTTACTGTCGAAACCTCCTCCGTAAGCAGGGTAAAGACATTGTTGTTCGTCATTTGTATAACCCCGTCGAGCGCCTACCTCGGTTAGCTCTTCTAACCCCGGAATTTGCAGTCGCCAACCCTCATCATCAGCAAAATGCAATTGCAAAAGGTTGATTTTATATGCCGATAGTGCATCAATAATCTTACGAATATCCTTTACAGGAATGAAGTTTCGGGCTATATCGAGTAATATTCCACGATATTTTAGGTCAGGATAATCGGTGATAAGCATAGGCTTTAAAGCCTTTTGCCCACCGTCTTTTTTGAGTAATGAGAGTAAGGTTTGAGTGCCATTAAACACCCCGTGCGCTGTTTCTGCGGAAATAGTTATACTGTTTTCCTTTACCTCAAGTGTGTATTGCTCGGTATGTTGCAATGGAGTTAGATTGCCTTGAAGCTTTGCAATGCGCAAGTTTATGCTTGTTTGTGCGCTTTTTTTGATTGATATACCAAATTGTTGCTTTAGATTTTCTTTGAACATTTCACCTTCATGTAACAGACTTTCTTCTACATTTATGCTCACGCCATTATTTAAGTTGGCACCGATGATGTTAGTAAGCATAAGCATATCCTTCACTGTCGGCAGCGTATTCATAACTTTTCCTTGCGCCTTGCCAATCTCTTCGTTATGCTTAAATGTGCTATCAGCAAAGATAATCTCCTGTCGAAGCAAACCCTCAGGCTTGATAAGGTTAAGCTCTACCTTAATGGGCTTATGCTGTTTTCCACCACGAGTGCTCACAAAAAAAGCCTCTTCAGGAGCCCATGACACGTTAGGCACTCGACGATTCGACTGATAATATACCTTCAATTCTTCGCCAGCCTTCAAGGGTTTAAACTGTGAGGTGGGAGCTATACGAAAATAATTGCGATTGATGGTTGTAATAGTAATCTGGTTTGTTTCAATTTTCGAAGCTGTTCGAGGTAATTGATTGTAATAGATTAGCCAATCTCCATGTAATGTTTCTGTTGATATATTTTTGATTGTAAAGCAGTTGCGCCATGTGCCTTCAGTTGTTGGGCCAAGGTCTTGCCATGTTAATTGAATAGGAGATTGATGTCGTGCTGATGCTATTGCGCTTACTGCAAGCAGGGATATAGTCATGAGAATGCTCTTGAAATTCATATTAGGTAGAAAAAGAATTAAATAGTTAATATGCAACAAAGGTAATATTTTTTTGATAAAATTGCCATTTTATGAAACAACGTAACCAAAAAATATATATATTTGAGGCGTATAAACTATAAACCTAAACCATAATTAAAAGAAAGGACGTGCTATGAAGATTGGAATTCCAAAAGAAATCAAGCAGGGAGAGTGTCGAGTAGGTATGACGCCAGCAGGCGTATCGGAACTTATTAAGCATGGACACTCAGTGTATGTACAGCAATCAGCTGGAGAGATGAGCGGCTTTAAAGACGACGATTATTTACGTGTGGGCGCCGTTATTTTGCCTACAAAGGAAGACGTCTATGCTACGGCTGATATGATTATTAAGGTAAAAGAACCCATTGAACCAGAATATTCACTGATTCGTAAGGGCCAACTCGTTTATACTTATTTCCATTTTGCCTGTGACCGTCCGCTTACAGATGCAATGGTTAAGAGCGGAGCCGTGTGCCTTGCATATGAGACTGTGCAAACCTCTAACCGCGCATTACCACTTCTTGTGCCTATGAGCGAAGTGGCTGGACGTATGGCAGCCCTCAACGGTGCGTTTTATTTACAGAAAGCTATGGGCGGTTGTGGAAAGCTAATAGGCGGTGTTCCGGGTGTGAAACCAGCACGAGTTTTGGTACTTGGTGGTGGAACGGTAGGCGAAGCAGCGGCAAGAAAGGCCGCCGGTATGGGCGCAGAGGTAACCATTACTGACATTTCGTTGCCTCGTTTGCGTCAGCTTGAAATTGACCTTCCTGCAAATGTACGAACCCTTTATTCAACAGAGCATAATATTCTACAGGAGCTTCCGCAAACCGATATTGTCATAGGAAGCGTACTTGTACCAGGTGCAAAGGCGCCCCATCTTATTAATCGTGAAATGCTTAAGCTCATGAAGCCGGGTACTGTATTGGTAGATGTGGCCATCGATCAAGGAGGATGCTTCGAAACTTCGCGCCCAACGACTCATGCAGATCCCGTTTATATCATCGACGATATTCTACATTACTGTGTGGCTAACATACCAGGGGCAGTGCCTAATACCTCTACAATGGCGCTCACTAATGCCACATTACGTTACGCTATTGCGCTTGCCGATAAGGGCTGGCGACAGGCTTGTAAGGACGATGAAGCCTTATTTAAGGGCTTGAATATTGTAGAAGGTAAGGTTTGCTATAAGGCTGTTGCCGATGTATGGGGCTTGCCTTATGAACCTATCGAACTGTAATAAAGGCGTAAACTATTTGTCAATAAAGCCTTAACGGTCGTTTTATAAAAAGGTTACTACGATAAAGTGGTAGCCTTTTTATGTTTTTGCAAAAAGTTAATGACGTTTGGGTGAGTGTGCGGCGGCAGTGATACACATTGTGTGACGGTCGTCGTACGATGTGTACTACGGCCGTGGTACAGTTTGTATGGCGGCCGTCGAATAATCACGAATAGTCAAAAAAGGCTGTAGGATTTTGACCTACAGCCATTATCATTTTAGCTTATACGCGTTACTATTATTTAGCGAGGAAGATTAAAAGCTTTCGTCATCTCTTGCATTTGCGCATTACTCATTCCCTCTGGTTCGAAGCCCATAGCACGGCAATCTAAGTAAATTTTTGCGCTTTTTGAAAGAACATCAATCTGATCGAAAGCGTCAAGCACATCAAGACCTTTAGCAAAAACACCATGTTTTTCCCACAAAACTACATCGTAGCTTTCAAGTTCCTTTAGTGTTGCTTCAGCAAGCGCGTTGCTTCCTGGCAATTCGTATGGCACAATGCCAAGCCCAAGTGGACAGAAAGCTTTTGTTTCGGGAATCATACTCCATAATAATTTGCTGAGCACATCTTTACCAAGGAATTGCCTGTTATGGCTCATGGCTACAAGTTCTATAGGGTGAGTATGGACGGTAGCTTTGTAAGGCGACTGTTGTTTAATCAGGTAGTTATGTACAGCAAGATGGCTTGGTAGTTCGGACGTGGGCTGTACGGGGTTTTCTGCAATAATAACGTAACTGGCACAATCATCTAAAATACGGATAATACTTCCGTTTTCCATTGGCAACCGTGCCAAATCGCGCATGCGTTTACCCGTTCCCTTACAAAAGAAATAGCAACCACGTAATGCTGGCAATGTAGTGCCGATGGGTGTTATTGGGCTGATTGCGGGTAACTGACGTATGTTATCGTCAATCCATTGGGTAATATTTACAGTGATGTTGCCCCCGTTTCGTTCGGCCCATCCGTTTTGCCATAGATACCCTGCCACCTCTGCAATCTTATCAATTTCTCGTTTTAGGTTGGCGTTTCCTTGTAAAATACTTTTCATTTTTTGATTTTAGGTATAAGGTTTTCTGTTGTATGTGCGCAAAGTTATAACCTATATATATAGTGAACCTTTAAAGTTTGATATTTAAACTTTAAGTTTTGGTCGATAGATTGTGTAATGAATATGGATTGAAGTAAAAGTATTGTTCGTTCGCCGAGCCTATTCACATGTAGGCGTACAAGTACCATGCTCGTCCCTGAATGCGCTTGGGCGCATACCTGTCTTGGCTCTAAAACGAGCCGAAAAATAATCGGGCG
Source organism: Prevotella sp. (assembly GCA_013333285.2). Classification (GTDB taxonomy): domain Bacteria; phylum Bacteroidota; class Bacteroidia; order Bacteroidales; family Bacteroidaceae; genus Prevotella. The sequence goes on along the minus strand of JABCPF020000054.1, from coordinate 69,802 downwards.
ACTCAAAATGCAGCCTATAAGCAATCTCTTTTATACTTTCTCCTGTGGTGGCTAAAAGGTTTTTCGCTCGCTGTATTTTCAATTCCTGTTGATAAAGAGCAGGTGAAAGTCCTGTATATTCTTTGAAAAGCTTGCGAAAATTAGAATAGCTCATGCCCGATTCTTCAGCTATTTGCTGAATAGTTACGCTGTCTTCGACCGAGTTTCTGATACGTAAACGCGCACGGTGTATGAGGTCGGCCTTACCCCGATCTTTATTAAGCTGATATGTTTTCTCTAAAGAATACATTAGCCCTATGAGGTAATTAACGCTCCCTGCCAACGCTTGCTGTGAGTAAATAGCCTCAGCTTCGGCTATCTCAATAGCCTTATCGAAAACATGAATAAACTCTTCTGAAAAACCAATGTGGTAGATAGGCTTCGTACTACTGAGAAAATTGGCTTTAATTCGTTCGTCCATGTTATGCCCTTTAAAGCCTATCCAATAACATTTCCAACCCTTTTCGGGGTCAGGACAGTATGTGTGCCATTCGCCAGGGAACAATAAAAACACGTCACCAGCATGTAAACGGGTTTCTGGTTGATGTGTAGAACGAAAGGTTCCACTGCCTTCTTTAATATATTGTAGCTGATATTCGTCGAGTCTTCGCCCGCGTTTTACGTCAAAATAAAAGCCATCGGCGTGTCCCTGAGTGGGGTAGTGTTCGCCCGGTTGTATCTCTTCGTAACCTATTGTATCCACATGAAGGCCCCAAGAAACATCACGATCGTTGGCAACAAGATATTTAAACATAATGGGTTTGTTATGTATTATGAAGCAAAAATAACAAGAATTGGGAAGTCAACCAAAAATCAAGGCTACAAAATCAAAAAGTTAAGGTGAAGCGTTAACGTGCAAACTATCTTTGCGTCAGAACCGAAAAACCTGAAAACGAAATGAAAATAATGGAACATTACTTTGCTGTTGACCTTGGCGCTACAAGTGGTCGTACAATTGTAGGCTGTGTGATTGATGGTCGATTGCAGCAGCGTGAGCTTACCCGTTTTGAAAATAAACTGGTTGAAACAGGTGGGCATGTGTACTGGAATTTGTATAGCCTGTACGACGAAATTATAAAAGGCCTGAAGCTTGCTCACGATGAAGGCTTATCGATTAGTAGTATTGGTATAGATACATGGGGCTGCGACTATGCGCTTTTCGGCAAAGACGGTGTCCTTTTAGGCAATCCTGTGGCCTACCGTGACCCGTATACGGTAGGCATGATGGAGCGTTATTTCGAGCGTGTTATACCAAAAGAGCAGGTGTATAAAAAGACAGGTATACAGCTTATGAACTTTAACTCGCTGTTTCAATTGTATGCTATGCGCGAGACAAAGATGAGTACACTACCTATTGCCGATAAAATTCTGTTTATTCCAGATGCTCTTTCGTATATGTTAACGGGGGAAGCTGTATGTGAATATACGGTTGCATCGACAGCTGAATTGCTAAATCCTCTTACCCATGAACTTGATGTAGAACTGTTGCACAGCGTAGGGGTAAAGCGTGAACAAATGGGGCGCATGGTGTTTCCCGGGACAATTATTGGGCCTTTATGTAAAGAAGTGCAACGCTTAACAGGCTTAGGCGATGTACCTGTTGTTGCAGTGGCAGGTCATGATACGGGTTCTGCCGTTGCGGCTGTTCCTGCACGAAACGAGAAATTCGCTTATCTTAGTTCCGGAACATGGAGCCTAATGGGTATAGAATTAGAGAAACCTGTTATTACAGACGAAAGTTTTACACTTAATTTTACGAACGAAGGCGGCATTGAAGGCACTACACGCTTCTTGAAAAACATCTGTGGCATGTGGCTTTATGAACGTTGTCGTAAAGAGTGGAAGGAAGAAAGCCCAACTGATACAGAAGCTTTAAGTCATGGTAAATTACAGTCTGATGCGATGAACGAAGAGGCTTTTCGTAGCCTTATCAATCCCGATGCTCCAGAGTTTGCAAATCCTGTATCAATGGTTGAAGCTATTAAGGAGTATTGTCAGCGTCATAACGAACCCGTTCCAGATAGTAGAGCAAGGATATGTAGATGTATTTTCGATTCGCTTGCTTTGCGTTACGGCGAATGTTTTAGAAGTTTGAGCAACTTTGCTCCGTTTAAACTTGAAACACTTCATATTATAGGTGGCGGTTCTCTAAATCAATATCTGAACCAAATGACTGCCAATGCGTGTGGTGTTACCGTACTTGCTGGTCCGCAAGAAGCTACTGCAATTGGTAATATAATGCTGCAGGCTAAAGCTAACGGTGTAGTAAATAGCATTAAAGATATGCGCAAAATGATAGCCGAAAGCATACAGCTTGAATGCTTTGAGCCTCAAAACACTGATGTTTGGGCACGTGCATATGAAAGATATAAAGAAATAACCCAATAAACTAAAATCCTATTATGAACGCAAAACAAATTGAACAGAATTATCTTGCAGCAAAAGAGCGTTATGCTGCACTTGGTGTTGACACTGACAGAGCGTTGGAAACACTTGATAAAACCCCTATAAGTCTGCATTGCTGGCAGGCCGATGACGTGGTGGGCTTTGAACGAAATGAGGCTGCATCTGGAGGAATTCAGACTACAGGTAACTATCCTGGTCGCGCGCGTAATATAGAAGAGGTGCGTCAAGATATCAAAGAAGTGTCTTCATTAGTAGGTGGAACCTTTCGCTTAAACTTGCACGAGACGTATGGTGATTTCGGAAACACCTTTGTAGATCGTGATGAAGTAGGCCCAGAACACTTTAAAAGCTGGATGGAATGGGGTAAAGAGAATGGATTTAAACTTGATTTTAATTCAACCTCTTTTTCGCATCCTAAGAGTGGATATTTAACCCTTTCAAATCCTGATAAAGGTATTCGTGACTTTTGGATTGAACATACAAAACGCTGTCGTCGCATAGCCGATGCAATGGGTAAGTATCAAGATGATCCGTGTATTATGAATATATGGATTCATGACGGAAGTAAGGATTATACGGTTGAACGCTATCGGTATCGAGCTATTTTGAAAGAAAGCTTAGATGATATCCTAAAAGAGCAGCTCCCTAATATGAAAAGTTGTCTTGAGGCGAAGCTTTTTGGTATCGGAATAGAAGCATATACTGTAGGTTCACATGATTTCTATGCAGGCTATTGCTCGAAAAATAATGTAATTTATACTCTGGACACAGGGCATTATGAGCCTACTGAGAATGTAAGTGATGCGGTTTCATCGTTGCTTCTCTTTGTTCCTGAGTTGATGTTACACGTTTCTCGCCCTATGCATTGGGACTCTGATCATGTAACTCTTTACGATGACAAGACGCGAAACTTATTCTCTGAATTGGTTCGTACAGGACAATTACATCGTGCTCATATCGGTCTCGATTACTTTGATGCAAGTATTAATCGTATCGGTGCATACGTTATAGGTATTCGCGCTACGCAAAAGAGCTTGCTTCATGCCTTATTAGAACCGTTGCATACGTTACGCGAATACGAGGATAATAATCGATTATTCGAGCGTTTAGCTTTGCTTGAAGAGGCGAAGACGCTTCCTGAAGGAGCTGTTTACGATTATTACAACTTGACGCATAACTTACCTGTTGGTGAGGAATTTATACAGAACGTCAATGAATATGAGAAAAATGTGTTGAGCAAACGATAATACGATAACGATGGAACTAGTATTTGGTTTGCTAATTATTGCCATAGGAGCTTTCTTTCAAAGTAGCTCCTATGTGCCAATTAAGCGTGTAAAGGACTGGAGTTGGGAGTCGTTTTGGCTTACTCAGGGTGTTTTCGCTTATGTGTTATTTCCTTTATTGGGTGTGTTGCTAACAGCTCCAGCAGGCGAGTCGCTTATAAATCTTTTCAGTTCTCATGCATATGACAGCTTAATGGCTGTGTTCTTTGGTATGTTGTGGGGAATAGGCGGACTCACTTTTGGACTTTCTATGCGCTATCTTGGGGTAGCTTTAGGTCAATCTTTGGCCTTAGGAACCTGTGCAGGATTGGGTACTTTGCTTGGTCCTGTGTTTACAGGACATAGTGAAAAACTCACGTCGGCAGTAATAATAGGGGTTATTGTTACGTTGATTGGTATTACTATTATTGGCATTGCAGGAGGAATGAAGAGCACTTCACTTTCAGATGAAGAAAAGAAAAAGGCTGTAGCCGACTTCAATTTTCCCAAAGGCATCTTTGTTGCTTTGCTTTCTGGTTTTATGAGTGCATGCTTTGCTATAGGTCTTGAGTTTGGTGCGCCAGTTGCTTTTAGCGGTGTTAATCCTGTTTTTGCATCGTTACCAGCAACGTTTTTGGTTACATTAGGTGGCTTTATTATTTGTGCAGGGTATTGTCTTTGGCAGAATAAGCGCAACCGTACTTGGGTAGATTATGGTAAAAGTTACCTATATTTAAACAATCTTTTGTTCTGTGCGCTGGCTGGTGCGCTATGGTATAGTCAGTTCTTTGGCCTCTCATTAGGTAAGGGTTTCTTATCAGGATCGACAACATTACTGGCGTTTAGTTGGTGTATACTGATGGCATTGAATGTAACTTTCAGCAATGTGTGGGGCATTATTCTAAAAGAATGGAAGGGCTGTAGTACGAAGACGATTGTAGTTCTTGTTATAGGCTTAATGGTTTTAGTGCTGTCAACTTTCTTGCCTCAATTGTTATGAAAATAAGATGAGAGTTTTAAGGCATGGTACTATCGCAATATGGAGAATTGAAGTATGCCTATTTTCTCTCTTGTTCTTAAAAAAATTGACGTATCAAAATAGGGTAAACTTGAATGAGTTTACCCTATTTAATATAACAACAGTTGAAATCAGATGCACATGATACTACAAATTCAGAAAAAAGATATACTAATAGCTAGTAATTGTTGTTGTTTTTCGTAATTTTGTCCATGTAAACCTAAATACGTATGAAAAGAAGATTCTACTTGCGATTGTTTCGCAATCGCTTTTTGCTTCTGGCACACCTTATTTTATTATGTACAAGTATTGCGCATGCTGAAAAATGGATTCGTGTTAACCAAATGGGCTATTTACCCAATCAAAGTAAGGTAGCAGTTTTAATGAGTCGTGAGAATTGTGAAGTCAAAACATTTGATGTTGTCGATTTTTACACTGGTAAGGTTTTACTTACTTTAAATAATGTAAAGACGTGTGGCCGCTATGGGCAAATGGCTTCTACTTTTAGGCTCAACTTTTCAGCCTTAAATCGCCCAGGCAGTTATTACTTACAGTCGGGTGATGTGCGCTCAGAAGTATTCCCAGTAGGTGATAGAGTATATGACGGTACAGCAGATTTTGTTCTGCAATATATGAGACAGCAGCGTTGTGGATGGAATCCTTACTATCGCGATAGCTGCCATGTGAAAGATGGTTACATAACATACCATCCTACAAAAACAGGTCAACGTATTGATGTTACAGGTGGATGGCACGATGCTGCCGATTGTTTGCAGTATACAACTACCTCTGCAAATGCCATCTATCAGATGATGTTTGCATACCAACAGAACCCAGGCGCCTTTGGTGATAAGCATAAAGCTGATGGCACCGTAGGGAAAAATGGTATTCCAGACATTGTAGACGAGATATATTGGGGCTTGCAATGGCTTGATAAAATGAACCCAGCGCCAGGTGAATTTTACAATCAGATAGCAGATGATCGCGACCATGCAGGCATGCGTTTGCCAGCAGATGACAGGGCTGACTATGGTTGGGGACCCAATAATGGACGTCCTGTATACTTTATTGATGGTAAACCACAACAGCGTGGCAAGTTTATGAATGCTACTATGGGCGCTGCAAGTACAGTGGGAAAGTTTGCTTCCGACTTCGCTCTTGGTTCAATTATTTTGAAACCCTTCTATCCAGCTTTTGCCGAAAAGATAGGAAAGAAAGCTGCTGATGCTTATCAGTTGGGTAAAGATAAGCCTGGTGCTTGTCAAACGGTATCGGTAGTGTCTCCATATATTTACGAGGAGGATAACTGGACAGATGATATGGAGCTTGGTGCTATGGAGTTATTCCGTCAAACAGGTGATGTAAACTATTTGAATGAAGCCTTAGAATATGGTCGCCGTGAGCCCATAACGCCTTGGATGGGTGCTGATAGCGCACGTCATTATCAATGGTATCCTTTTATGAATATGGGCCATTATCAGTTAGCTTATAATGGAAACGCTGCTGTTCGAAAGGAGTTTATACGTAATCTTAGGACAGGACTTGAACGTGTTCGTGAACGTGCGGCTGGCGATCCGTTCTATTATGGTGTGCCTGCTATTTGGTGTTCAAATAATCTTACTGTAGCTTTACTTACACAATGTATTCTTTATCGTGAACTATCTGGAGATAATTCGTATGAAGAAATGGAAAGTTCGTTGTTGAGTTGGCTCTTAGGATGCAATCCGTGGGGGACAAGTATGATATGTGAGCTACCTAAAAACGGCCGTTTCCCACAATATCCTCACTCGTGTTTAACTTATGAAGGTCATGGAACTACCACTGGAGGGTTGGTAGATGGACCTGTGTATAGTACCATCTTCCGTGGCTTAAGAGGGGTTAATATTGGTGGTACACATGCGTCAAATAATTATCTTGACTTGCAGCCTGAGCACATGGTGTTACATGATAATATGCACGACTATTCGACAAATGAGCCTACTATGGACGGAACGGCGTCGTTAACCTTCCCCTTTAGTTATTATGAGAGTGATCAAACACGCAATAAAACCATTGTGAATGGGGGCGTTATTCGTGGTGATAGCACACAGAAACAGGTTTGCCTTGTGTTTACGGCGGCAGAGTGGGCTGATGGTGCGGAAACTATTATTCGTACATTAAAAGAAAATCGTATAAAAGGAGGTTTCTTCTTTACTGGCGAATTTTATGAGAAATATGGTGATATTGTCAAGCGCTTATTGTCAGAAGGGCATTATGTTGGCAGCCATAGTTATGGCCATTTACTGTATTCTTCGTGGGAGAAACCAGATTCAATGCTCGTATCACAAGCCGAATTTGAAGCAGACATTCAGAAGAGTTATCAATTAATGGCTGATTTTGGCATTGAACAAAAAGATGCACCTTATTTTATCCCACCGTATGAACATTATAACGAACGTGTAAGTGCTTGGGCACGACAGTTGGATTTAAGCATTATCAATTTTACGCCAGGTACAGGAACAAATGCTGATTATACTATCCCTTCAATGGGTAAAAGCTATCGTTCAAGTAAAGAACTTTACAATCGACTGATGAATTTTGAAAAGAATAAAGGATTAAATGGTCACTTCTTAATGATACATTTTGGTACTCATCCTGAACGTACCGACAAATTTTATAAGCTTTTACCACAAATTATTCGTACGTTAAAACATCGTGGTTATAGGTTTGTTTCTGTACCAGATATGATGAAATAAATATAATTAAGGGGAAGACGAAATGGCTTCCCCTTTTTATATGTCTTTATTTTAAGCGTATTTTCTATTTTGTATAATTATATTGCAACAATAATTTTATTAATGTTGCAATATTATTTTATTCTGTTCAATGACGTTTGGCCCTAATAAGAGGTATAAATAATGACATATTATATACCTTCACATTATTTTATGCAAAGGAAAATAAGATATAAATTCGTAAATTTTACATTATTGTTTGTTTTATATATAGAAAAAAAGTAAATTTGTGGCATAAAGAACATTTATGAAATATCAACAGAGCGATATTAAGCGTATTTTGTCAGCAGTTTTCCATCTATATTATGATGGTTTTAAAAATATGACGATTGGTAAGACATTATGGACTGTAATTCTCATAAAGCTTTTCATAATGTTTTTTGTCTTAAAATTATTTTTCTTTCCCAACGTTCTTCATAAAAACGCTGAAAAGGGACATGAGGCTGATTATGTCTCATCTAAAATATTACCGAAAAAATAATTTATACTAACAATAAACAATTTATTTAATTTTTTAAAAGGCTTATGTATAACCTTCTATTAGACGTTACAGCCTCTGCAATAGACTGGTCACGAGCACAATTTGCTCTGACAGCTATTTATCATTGGCTTTTTGTACCGCTGACATTAGGTCTGGCGGTCATCATGGGTATTGTTGAAACTTGTTATTATCGTACAGGGAAAGCGTTCTGGAAAGATGCTGCTCGTTTTTGGCAACGCCTTTTTGGTATTAACTTTGCCATGGGTGTAGCAACAGGAATTATATTAGAGTTCGAGTTCGGTACGAACTGGAGCAACTATTCTTGGATGGTAGGCGACGTATTTGGTGCACCATTAGCTATTGAAGGTATGTTGGCTTTCTTTATGGAAAGTACCTTTGTTGCAGTCATGTTCTTTGGTTGGGACAAGGTGTCACGTGGCTTTCACTTAACATCAACTTGGCTTACGGGCTTAGGTGCAACCTTATCAGCATGGTGGATTTTGGTAGCAAACAGCTGGATGCAATATCCTATCGGTCAGCAGTTTAATCCTGATACAATGCGCTTCGAGATGACATCGTTTACTGATGTAGCTTTTTCACCCTTTGCTATCGATAAGTTTTGCCATACCGTTACATCGTCATGGATGATAGGTGCTATATTTGTTGTTGCTGTAAGTTGTTGGTATTTGCTAAAACAACGCGAAATCAAGTTGGCTAAAGAAAGTATTAAAATTGCAGCCATTACAGGTTTATGTGCCACACTTTTAGCTGCTTACACGGGGGATCACTCTGCTTATATGGTAAGCAAAGTGCAGCCAATGAAGCTCGCTGCCATGGAAGCGCTGTATAACGGTGGTAAGAGTCAGGGGCTGACGGTTATCTCAGCAGTTAATCCTTTCGCTCAACCCGATTATGTAAATGAGCAGGAACCCGGCATGCGCATTGCTATTCCTAATGCTCTTTCTTTCCTTGCAACGCGTAGTATGGACGGCTATGTACCAGGTGTAAACGATATTATCAAGGGTTATACCTCACACGATGGAAAGGTAGAACTGCCTTTACAGGAGAAGATTGAGCGTGGTAAAAAGGCAATTGTAGCACTATCAGACTATCGAAAGATAACTGATGGACGCAAGTATACACCTGAAACACTGCCAGCACAGGCTCGTGAAAGATTAACGACTTTACAAGAAAACCTGCCTTATTTTGGTTATGGTTATATTAAAAATGTACACGAATTGGTCCCCAACATTCCTATTAACTTCTATACTTTCAGAATAATGGTAGGTGTTGGCTGTTTGTTTATTCTTTTCTATTTGGTATTATTGCATGTCATTTACCGTTACGATGTAGCAGATCGTCGTTTCCGTTGGCTACAAGTAGCAGCTATATGTATGTTGCCATTGGCTTATATGGCAAGTGAATGTGGGTGGATTGTTGCCGAGTTAGGCCGCCAGCCATGGACTATACAGGACATGTTGCCCGTTAGTGTAGCCGTAAGTGATATTTCGTCATCGAGCATAGCGCTTACCTTCTTCATCTTCTTGTTCCTCTTTACTACCATGCTTATTGTTGAGATTAGCATTTTGTGCAAGCAAATTAAGCGCGGTCCTGAGTATAGCGAAGTACAGGCAGAAACCGTAAAAAGTGTAGAATAATAAGCTGTTAACGCTTTATGATCACTTTTTTAATCATTAATTCTGAATATTAAAAAATATGGATTACGCATTTTTTCAATCATATTGGTGGTTTGTTGTCTCACTTATGGCAGCATTCCTTGTATTCTTTCTCTTTGTCCAAGGGGCGAATAGTTTGATATTTGCTTTAGGCAAAACGCCCGAAGAGCGACGTTTGGTAGTTAACTCAACAGGTCGTAAATGGGAGTTTACTTTTACTACATTGGCTACGTTTGGTGCATCATTCTTCGCCTCTTTCCCGTTATTTTATAGCACAAGCTTCGGCGGCGCATACTGGATATGGATGCTTATTCTCTTCAGCTTTGTAGTACAGGCTGTAAGTTATGAGTTTCAGAACAAGACAGGTAACCTGCTTGGTGCCAAAGTTTTTCAAATATGCTTGCTATTTAACGGTATAGTAGGTCCACTTTTGTTGGGTGGCGCTGTGGCTACTTTCTTCGATGGTAGTAACTTCTATATTGAGAAAGGAAATATGTTGGCTGGCACACAGCCTGTAATTAGCCATTGGGCGAATGCAAGTGCTGGTCTTGATGCTTTGCTTGATGTATGGAATCTGATTTTCGGCCTTGCTGTTTATCTGCTGGCTTCAATCATAGGTATGCTGTATATTAACAATAACGTTAATGATACCGTGATACGTGGTCGTATACGTAAGCTTTTAGGCATATTTACTGTAGCCTTTTTGGTATGCTTCCTGACGTTCTTTATTCGCACCCTTCTCAAAGATGGCTTTGCCAGCAATCCTGAAACTGGTGTTATTTTTATGGAGCCAATGAAGTATCTTAACAACCTAATCACCATGTGGCCTTTGGCTATTGTATTGCTCGTAGGCGTGTTATTGTTACTCTATGGCATTGGCCGTACGTTCTTCGATCAAAACTATGTCAAAGGTATTTGGCCTGCAACTATTGGCGAAATGATGGTTGTTTTGGTTCTTTTCCTCATTGCAGGTTGGAATAATACAGCGTTCTATCCATCAAATGTTGACCTGCAGAGCTCGTTAACCATAAGCAATGCTTGCAGTAGCGAAACTACATTGCGTGTAATGGCTTATGTTACAATGCTTATTCCTGTTATAATTTGTTACGGAGCATACGCATGGCGTGCCATTGATAAGAAGAAAATCGATCGTAAAGAATTGGAGGAAGGTGAAGCTTATTAAAGCTTTATATATGATAAGAATTATCTTTTCAGTATCAGCATACTATTAGATAACTTCTCTTCAATTATAGATGAGCGCAAGAACCAAAGAGTTCTTGCGCTCTTTTTGTGCTGTATAGTCATATTCTTTTAATCAGAAAGGTTATGTTATTCAATAGGTTTATTCAAATTCTTGGCGATTAATGATAAATGTTCGACGGTCGTTGTACAATAGGTATGACGGCCGTCGTACACGTTGTATGTCGACCGTAGAACGATGTGTATGACGGCTGCCGTACGATGACCTAAACAAAATCAAAACCGATGTTATATGCTGTAACATCGGTAGGATTATAGAGGAATTAAAGCTTTATGCTTGTGTATGCGTTTGAAGTAAGTAAAATGATTTGATTTTAAGCTACCTTTTAATCGTAAAACAATACAGTTCGTTTTATTCGTGATGATAGGGTTCGTCTTTGATAATGGTGCAAGCACGATAAAGCTGTTCTACCATAATTAGACGGACCATTTGGTGGCTGAATGTCATCTTTGATAAGCTAAGTTTTTCGTTTGCTCTCGCATAGACATCGGTTGAAAAACCATACGGGCCACCAATAACGAAAATCAGTCGGCGTGAAACGTTCTGTTTTTCTTGTAGCCATTTTGCTAACTCTATGCTTCTTAGTTCCTTACCATGCTCGTCCATCAACACAACCGTATCCGAAGGCTGCAATTCTTTTAAAATCAATTCGCCCTCTTTTACCTTCTGTTGGCTCTCTGAGAGGTTCTTTGTATTCTTAAGTTCGGGAATGACCTTGATTTCAAAAGGCATATAATGGCCTATACGCTCCTGATAGTTGTGTATGCCAGCTAAGAAGTGTTTGTTCTGAGTTTTACCCACTAAAAGAAGAACAGTCTTCATTTGTTGGTGTTATTCGATGTACGTTTCTCGTTTTTGGGGTACCAACCTTTTGCTACTCGTTCTTCCTGTTCAAAAAGTTCTTTGATTGTCCATAGATGCGTAGCGCCCAAAATACCTAAAATAGTAGATAAAATGACGTTGTCAACAACTACTGAAGCTATCATGCAAATAATACCCAAAACGAGGAAAACCCACCATGGTTTTGTGCCAAAGTAGTACTCGGTTTTAATGACAATAGGGTGGAAAACACCTATAATCAAAAAAGTAATAACTGTAATAATAATACCTGTGAAATGCATAGTGTCGCAAATATAGTAAAAATTCCGAATACTATATAGTTTTTCATAAATTATTTGTTACTTTTGCGATAGATAAAATTAATAATAAACTTAAACGATATGGAAAACAATGCACAATTGATAGCGCAATGTGAAGCTAAGGCTAAGCAGTGGTTATCTCCGTCATTTGATGAGGAAACGCGTTCGCAAGTTCAATCGATGATTGACAATACCGATAAAACTGATCTTATAGAAAGCTTTTATAAAGAGCTGGAATTTGGTACAGGTGGTTTGCGTGGCATCATGGGCGCAGGCTGTAACCGTATGAATATCTATACGGTAGGTATGGCAACACAAGGCTTTGCCAACTATCTGAAGAAGAATTTTAAGGATAAAGAGCAGATTTCTGTAGTTGTTTGTCACGACTGTCGCAACAACAGTCGTCTTTTTGCAGAGACTGTTGCCAACATTTTTTCGGCCAATGGTATCAAGGCTTATATTTTTGACGAACTTCGTCCAACTCCTGAATGTTCGTTTGCTGTTCGCTATCTGAAGGCGCAAGCTGGTGTTAACATTACAGCAAGCCATAATCCTCGCGAATACAATGGCTACAAAGCTTATTGGGAAGACGGTGCACAAGTACTTGCTCCACACGATAAGGGAATTATCGAAGAGGTAAACAAGTGTACTATTGATGATGTAAAATTTGAAGGAAACAAGCAGCTTATTCAGGTTATTGGCGAAGATATTGACGAACCTTACCTCCGTATGGTGCGCACAATATCTATTGATCCTGAAGTGATTAAACGTCAACATGACCTTAAAATAGTTTATACTCCTCTGCATGGTGCGGGTCGTGTGATTGTCCCACGTTCGTTAGCGTTCTGGGGTTTCGACAATGTTCATTGTGTTCCAGAGCAGATGATAAAGGACGGTAACTTTCCAACGGTTGATCGTCCTAACCCAGAGATAGCAGAAGCATTAACTTTAGGTTTGCGCGATGCGAAAAAACTGGATGCTGATATTTTAATGGCGAGTGACCCTGATGCGGATAGAGTGGGTATGGCATGCAAGAACGATAAAGGCGAGTGGGTGCTTATCGATGGTAATCAAACATGTATGCTCTTCCTGTGGTACATTATTTCTAATCGTAAGGCAACAGGAAAGATGCAACCTTCTGACTTTATTGTCAAAACAATCGTGACAACAGAGCTTATTCGAAAGATTGCAGAGAAACAGGCTGTTGAGATGCGCGATTGTTATACGGGCTTTAAATGGATTGCTCGTGAAATAGCTATTTTGGAGGGCAAACAGCAGTATATTGGTGGCGGTGAAGAAAGCTATGGTTTCCTTGCTGAAGATTTTGTACGTGATAAAGATGCTGTTAGTGCTTGCTCTCTGTTGGCAGAGATTTGTGCTTATGCAAAGGATCAAGGCAAAACTTTGTATGATATTCTGATGGATATTTACAAAGAGTATGGCTTCTCTAAAGAATACACCATTAATGTAGAGCGCCCTGGAAAGGCTGGTGCAGATGAAATTCAGCAGATGATGGTTAATTTCCGAAATAATCCACCTAAGGATTTAGGAGGCTCAAGAATTGTTTTGTGTAAGGATTTCAAAACTCTTGAAGCATGTGATGTTAACGGACAGGTTACAAAACTTGATATGCCTGAACCAAGTAACGTGTTACAGTGGTTCTGTGATGATGATACAAAGGTAAGTGTTCGTCCATCAGGTACTGAGCCTAAAATCAAATTCTATATTGAAGTTAAAGATACGCTTACAGACGCTTCGCAGTATGAAGCACTTAGTAAGAAGGCAATGCAGAAGGTTGAAGCCATTGAAAAAAGCCTTGGTTTGAAGTAATTAGTATATCGTTTCTTCGTAAATGAAGAACAAAAATAAAATTAGGCTGTCACCATTCAGTGACAGCCTGATTTGTTTATGGGTATTAATTATTAAAGTGTAACCTTATTTGTTATTGCGTTTTAACTTCTTCGTTTGTTACAGTACTATTGATTTTTACAGTGAGCTCGTCCTTACCAGCTGATTTTCCCAGCACAATGGTATCGCCATCGTGCAATTCACCTGACAAAATACGCTCGCAAACACTATCCTCAACATAAGTTTGAATTGCACGTTTTAAAGGTCGAGCACCAAACTGTACATCGTAGCCTTTTGTAGCAATAAACTCTTTTGCTTTATCAGTAACCTGTACATGATAGCCCAAATCTGCAATTCGCTTGTATAATCCTTGCAACTCAATATCAACAATCTTCTTAATTGATGCCATGTCAAGCTGATCAAAGGTTATAATTTCATCAAGACGATTGAGGAATTCGGGTGAGAATTGCTTGCTTAAACTTTTCTGAATAATAGAGCGAGCATATTGTTTGTCAGCATTATTCATATTGTTAAGGTCCGAAATACCTCCTGCATTAAATCCCACTCCTCGGCCAAACTCCTTCAGTTGACGTGTACCTGTGTTAGATGTCATGATGATGACAGTGTTTCTGAAGTCAACAAGACGTCCATTTCCATCGGTTAAACGGCCTTCGTCTAAAACCTGAAGAAGAAGGTTATACACGTTTCCGTGCGCCTTTTCAAGCTCATCAAGCAAAACAATAGAGTAGGGACGACGGCGAACTTGTTCAGTAAGCTGCCCGCCTTCCTCATATCCAACATATCCGGGAGGGGCGCCAACAAGACGCGATGTGTTAAAGCTTTCGGTATATTCACTCATATCTATGCGAATGAGTGCGTCCTGCGAACCGAACATAATCTCTGCCAACTTCTTGGCAAGATAGGTTTTTCCAACACCCGTTGGACCAAGAAACATGAATGCTCCAATAGGGTGATTAGGGTCTTTCAATCCAACACGGTTACGCTGTATAGACTTAACCATCTTCTCTATGGCCTGATCTTGTCCGATAATAGCCTTTTTAAGCTCAGCGTCCATATTCTTTAAACGTATACCTTCTGCCTCTCCCATGCGCTGAACAGGAATACCTGTCATCATAGAAACAACGTCGGCAACTTCCTTTTCAGTAATGGTTTGTTTTGTTTTTGAGTCATTGCTTAGCCATTGGCTTTGCATATCGTTGAACTGTTGTTCCAATTCGGTCTGTTTATCACGATAGCCTGCCGCTAACTCAAAGTTCTGATTACGAACGGCTGCTTGCTTTTTGGCCTTTACATTCTCTATTTCTTTTTCTATATCTGTGATTTCTTGTGGAATCTTTACGTTCTGTAAGTGCACACGTGCACCTACTTCATCTAAAGCGTCAATAGCTTTATCGGGCAAGAAGCGGTCTGTAATGTAGCGGTCTGTCAATTTGACACACGCCTTTAATGCATCGTCTGTGTAAGCCACATGGTGATGTTCCTCATAGCGACCTTTAATATTTGCCAAAATCTGCATGGTTTCGTCTACTGTTGTAGGCTCAACAAGAACTTTTTGGAAACGACGCTCTAACGCACCGTCCTTTTCTATAGACTTGCGATATTCATCAAGAGTTGTTGCACCAATACATTGAATCACACCGCGTGCAAGGGCAGGTTTCATGATATTTGCTGCGTCCATGCTTCCAGGTGTAGAGCCTGCACCAATAAGGGTATGGATTTCATCAATGAATACAATAATATGAGGGTTCTGCTCAAGCTCCTTAAGAAGTGCGCGGATTCGTTCCTCAAATTGGCCGCGATATTTCGTTCCCGCGACTACTGCAGTCATATCAAGGCTGACGACACGGCGGTTAAACAGCATCGGTGACGTCTTACGCTTTGCAATAAGTTGGGCTAAACCTTCTACAATAGCACTTTTACCCACACCCGGTTCGCCAATAAGAATAGGATTATTCTTTTTACGTCGACTTAGAATTTCAACAACACGCTGTATCTCTTTCTCTCTACCTACAACGGGATCAAGCTTTCCTTCTGCTGCCGCTAAAGTAAGATCGGTTGAGAAATTATCAAGTACAGGAGTCTTATTACCTTGAGCTTGTGTAGCAGTTGCTGTCTGTTGTTGTGAAGTTGACTGTCCCGAAGCCGTACCTTGATTTTCAAATTCAGCGTCTTCTTCTTCGTCAGGAAGACCTAATGCGTCCGATGTTGTTTTCTTTTGAAGTATTTGAAGTGCAGTCTCATAGTTTAATTGATTCGACTCTAACACCTCTTTTGCTCCATTGTTGACTTGATCGTGGAGTATGGCCAGCAGTAGATGCTGTACATCTACTGTCTGTGTGCGTTGAATACGAGCCTCAAGTACTGCCAACTTTAAAATGTTACTTGCTTGGTTATTCAAAACAAGTTCGTTGGTGTTAATAGCTTCTTGTGTGTTGACTTCGCGAACACGATTTTCCAACTCTTCCTTAATATTTTGTATATTAATGTCCAAACAATTAAAGATATCAATGATTGGGCTGTTCTTCTCTCTAAGAATAGCTAAAAGCAAATGTTCAGGACCTACCGAGTTACTGGCCAGGCGGGTCGCCTCTTCTCGGCTAAAAGCGAGAATCTCAGATACATTTGGTGAGAACTGACTGGTCATTATGATTATCCCTTTCTTCTAAAATAGTTTCGTTATAAATTTACTTATTACCGAAATATTAGAGCAAGTTATATGCCAAAAAACAAACCAGCATTCTTTATATGCCACAAAGGTTGGCATAAGGACAATATTCGCACCTTTTTTTATTATCGGTTGGTGAGAATGGAATTGATGGATCAAAAATTTTTTCTAAGAGCTTTCTTAACTCCATGCAAAAGTCATCAGCTACCTCTTCAATATCATTAATCGGATAAAGCTTGGTAGTTTTACCACCGTTCGGATCATCAGTTTTAAGAGTAAGCGTAGGATTGTAATCTTCTGTTCCTACTTTTCTAATAAATAAAAGGGCAGGGGATACAGGAAGATTTTGCCTATTTACCGAAGCTTGTGACTCAGGATCGCGCCGAATGCTGTAAGCATATAAGAAAGCTTGTAGATAATAATCAGTGTGCTTATCCTCTATATTTTGCGGGTTAAAAATATCTTCAATATTAGAGGGTGTTGATTTTGATGGACTTCCAGTCTTATAATCAACTACGCGTATGGTTTCTTTTTCATCTACCATAACTTGATCAAGACGGTCAACTTGCCCTCTCAACGTCAGTTCTTTCTCCTTACCATTAATATTTATCGCCATTTTGGCAGAGAAATCCTCCTCTAAAGCTATTATTTTTAGAGGAGCATTTAGCTGATCATATCTAAGAAGGCGAGTTAGATATGCTTTTAAAACTTTGCGATTAAGCAGCTGAAGACCATTGTATTTAGGCACAAAACGCGAGTCTTTAACATTAAATAGCTCTTCTCTAAATGCCTGATCAAGACATTCGGATAGCATAGAGCTATCTTTTAAACAAGCTTCTATCTTCTCTTTTGTGATGATATTACTATATTTAGACCCTGATAGTTGTTTGTAAATATACTGGGCTGCTTTATGAAATATATTGCCAAAGGTGGGGTTATCAATCTCTTCGGCATCATCTGTACTATTCTCTCGTAAATTGCAAATGGAATAATAAAAGAATTGTAAGTTACATCTTAAGTACCTACTAATAGCTGTTGGAGACAACGTTGTTATCTTATCTAATATATTCTGTATAGCTTCAGATTTCTCTATGGGGTGTTGAGTTGTTGTTGTTACTGTCTGCCCTGATAATAATGTTTTACGTATAATATTTTGATATCCCTTGTTTTCAACCATGTATTGGAGCATAAATCTGCTCATTTCGCCTTGTCCGCTATCATCAGTTGCATTATTGTAAACAAGAGTTATATCATTAGCTCGTTGTAATAATGAATAGAAATAGTAAGCATAAATAGCTATTTTATTTTCTATTGTTGTTAGTTCGTACCCCTTTCTAATCACATGAGGAATGAAAGAAGCATCATTAATACCTTTAGGTAAATTGCCTTCGTTGCATGACAATAGCAATATGTGCTCGAAATCTAAGTTGCGAGTTTCAAGCACTCCCATTAATTGAATACCTATTGCTGGCTCACCATGGAAGGGCACACTTGTTGAATCAATCAGCTGATTCAACAGACGTTGAAGTATTATAGTGCTGACTACCTCCTTGTTTTCTACGTCTTGAATATGGTCTCCTTTTTTAACGACCATAATATCATCAAGTCGTTGCATGAGTGTATACATGCGAAATATTGATTCATGCAACAAGGCGTCTTCATTTTCCTGCGCTCCAAGTCCAACCTGTTGCAAAATCTTACTTACCCACGGCAAAATAGCAATAATATCATTTGATGCTTGCATACCATCAAATATGAGCTTTATATTCTCATCTTTACTTGAAGTAAGATATTCGATTGATGGATAATATTGTTTGTGCGTGTTTAAATCATCATATATTAACTTGCAATTATCAGAAATATATTTTGCGTAAGGGTGAGTAAGTATGCGGTTAACATACTTCAATCGATAATGTAAATCGTCATCGGCACGCCCTTTTAATTGTAGATCAACGAGGGCACTTACCAAGCTACATATCGGAGAAGCTGATAAAGGATATCCTGTTGTAATATTGACTGCAGTGACATCTTGTGGGAAACAGTGTATAGCGCTCTGTAATAATTGCTCATCACTTAAAACAATTGCAGTTTTTCGGCCATCTTTTTTTCGTTCGTTCTCTTCTAACCAATTGTTTATATATCGTGCCTGTACGTTTTCTGAACGAGCTGATATGTAGGTAATTTGTTTCTCTTCTTTAAAGTTTCGATACACTTTATCTACATCAATTGATTTAGAAGCGCGTTCAACGGATAATTCGTTAGGAAATCTTTTGAGATTTTCTGCGATATAACGGCCTGCTTCGTGTTTATTGCCGAGATAATATTCATCATAATCCCAGTAAAACTCTGCTTTGTCCATATCCATCAATTGTACAAAAAGCTTCTGTTCAACTTTTTGAAGTAGATTGAATCCAACAAAGATATACTTTTTGTAATGAAAGTTATTCAGTTCTTTTTCGCTAACTTCTCTATACAACATTCCTTCGTAAGCTTCACCTCTTGAGCGCAATTCTTCACGATAGGCATGGTATATTGGTCCGAGGTTCTTCCAAATATCGCTAAATTTCTGTTGAAGTTCCGTTCGATCTATCATGGCTCCAAAGAACTCCTCAAGGCTCTTACGCTGCTCCTCTGTCAGAAAGGTGAAGTCTTTCATATTCTGCCAAGCATCAATATCAATGAAGAGTTTGTCGGCCTCTGCCATATTTTTGTCAATGTCATCAAAGTCTGATAACATTAACTGTCCCCAAGAATAGAAATGGTCTAAGCTTTCAGCGGAACCAGTTTTTTGTTGGTAAACATTGTAAAGACGGAAGATAAGTGATATTTGATCAGGAATTTTTAAATCGGAATGATTGCGAAAAAGGTCACTGATTGTTATATATGTCGGACTCCATAGTGGTTGCTTCGCCTCCTCGTATAAAGCTTCATTGAGGAAGAGCGAGGCGCGCTTGTTCGGGAATACAATAGCTATATCAGATAGATTCTGTTCTCCGTGTTTTGCCAAAATATCCTTGGCAACATATTGTAGAAAGGTCATAAGCTTACTTTTACGATGTTATTGTTTTGAATGTACCACAAGTAACCTGATATATTTTGATACCCCATGTCGTAAAGAAGGTTCATATATTGTCTTACTTGTTCTTGATGACGTTCTAATTGCTTTCCTGTTTTAAAATCAATAACTGTCATCTGCTTGCCGTCATATATCACTCTGTCTGGGCGGCGTTCACGTACCTGTCCTTGTTCTTCATCATAATAAAGAATAGAACACTCGTTAAACACTTTCCATTGCGAAGAGAACCATTCTGCTATTTGCTTGTTTTCTAATGCTCTATCAATATAGTTCCTCAATTCTTGACGCGTCATAGGTTTATTATAAAGCACACCATCAAATTCAAGTTGGTCAATAGCTTTGTCAATATCTTCGCTATTTCTGATGGAGGCAAAGAGTGCATGAAGAATATTTCCTGTTTCAATATAAGCCTGTTTTTTTTGTTTTTCTTCCAGTTCATCAGCAGGTGTTACAAAATCTTTGCTTGCATTACTCTGTTTAAAGTGAGGTTCACTATGATAGCTTTGCCCCTTTATATTTAACTCTATTTCTTTTTGCAAGAACACATTCTTCGTATTTCGCTCTTCTATTTCTTCTGATGGGCACAGGCTTCCATATTCAAATCGAATGGTTTTATCTTCATCTTCTTCGAACAAACAGTTCTCAAGTTCTTCTTGAAATTTTGTATTCTCTCCATTATTATTGGTATACTCGCATTTTATAACTTCGTGTAGAAGCTTTGAAATGTATTTAGCACTCCGAGTTCTACCTATGATGAACAAGTTTTTAGCAGCACGTGTGAATGTTACATACAGCAAATTAAGACTATCAACATTATTGTTAATATGCTCGTTAAGGTACTGATTTCTAAAGATTGACTCTTTTAACTTTTCCCTTGACAGATTTACAGGAATTACGGGTAATTCGTTATAAGGTGCACATTCTGTCTCTGTCCAAAGTATATTTGTATTTTTTTCGACATCCCAATCGCAGAAAGGAACGATAACATTATCAAATTCGAGACCTTTACTCTTATGTATGGTTAATATCCTAATTCCGTCAATATCATCGCTATTTATGGAATTTTTATATATTGTATTGTCCCATTCTTGTAAGAATTCTTCTATTCCTGCAACGTGTTTCTGTAGATATTCAGTTAATTTGTCAAAGAAAGTACAAATGTATGCACTTTCATTGTCTAATCGGTTAAGTTTAAATATGCTGTATAATTGTTCTGCAAGATCTATTAATGGTGTCGAAATAAGTTCGTCCCAAGCATCATTCATTTCTGCGGGTAATAAATGTTTCAGTTCCTCTTCGCTTTTTCTTGCAAACAGGCTTGCATCGTCAATATTTTCATCGCTGTGTATAATGCGCTGGCTCATCTTAACTAAGGAGGCCATAGTAAGCTTGTCTTGAGGGTGAATCAACACGCGCATGGCAGTGATAATAGTCCTTACAGCCATTGAAGAATTAAGCTGAAAAGCTTCGTTAGAAACCATATTCACCATTTGTTGTTTACCGTTAACTTCAATGGGATTTTGCTGGAAGTATGATGCCAATATTTGAATATGATTATTCTTTCTTGCTATTATCGCTATATCGCTGGTTTTTATGTTGTTAGATAATAAGTATTCAATAGTTTCTTTTACCTGACAAATCATCTCATTTTCATAGTCATTCGAGGGAAGAAGTGTGATTTTCACTAATCCCATATCCTCTTTGTTGACAGGTATTTGCTGCGAAACATCTTCGTAGGCCATAGTAATTTCATCAACCTGTTGAATGATTTCTGTTGGGATTTGGTCTTTCTCAAGTTCCGCTTTAATTTTATTGGATACCAGTTGTGTGGTTGCAGTAAAGAACGTATTATTGAAATGAATAATATTTCTTTGCGATCGATAATTGGTATTTAAATGTTTTACTTGAATGGCGCTATTGCTTTTCTCGTTCAAACTATTCAACAAATGCCAATCGCCATCGCGCCAACGATATATGCTCTGCTTAACGTCTCCTACAATCAAGCTACCAGCTTGATGTGCAATACAGTCGTCGAGTAGAACCTTAAAGTTAGTCCACTGAATGTAACTTGTATCTTGAAACTCATCAATCATGATGTAACGAAGTTGTCCTCCTATCTTTTCATATATAAAAGGAGAATCTTGTTTATCTATTAATGCGTTTAAAAGCTTTTGTGTATTGCTAAGTGGGTATTGGCCATTAGCTTCATTAATACTCTGAAATTCAGCCTCAATTCTGCCTAATAATCTTAGTTCATTAATGTTTTTCAATGCAAGATCCACCGAGTTTACTGTTATAGCTGCTTGCTTTCTATCCTCTTCGGCTTTGAGGAGTAAAGGCCCAACCTCTTTGATAATCAGTTTACTTTCTGATTTATCTATATTATCTTTTTTGACGAGTTCTTCAGAATTGTTAATTCCTTTTGTAACATAAGAATTTAGAATTTTACTTTTCTGAGTGAACAGATCGGCATTTTCTAATTTCTTAAAGTAGCCAGGAACACCTTTTCCACCTTGATAAAAGTCTTTTTCAGTGAGATTATTAACATCAACAAAATCTTTAAATTTCTTAGCATATTGAGTCATTAAATCAATAGCTTCATCTCTTTTTTTACGTAATTTTGATGTGTAATCCTTGAAAAATGCGGGATTGTTCATGATGGAATGTAACTCCTTTTGATGATCTTTATAAAAATCTTTTAGGATATTTTTTCCAAACTCCTTGATAGGCTTGATGACATTCCAGCTTTTATCTTGCTCTAACTTTTCATTAACAAAGTCCATAATCCAGCTCAGTAGTGGGTCATTATCTTGACTTATATTTTCAATTATATTGTCAACAGCTTCGTCTTTTACATCAAGATCATTTAATATGACCTGCATATTAGCAGTCAGACCAAGTTCATGAGCAAGATTTCTAAGTATTCTTTGAAAAAAACTATCGATAGTTTCAACTCTAAACCAGTGATATTGGTGTACGATAAGGTATAAAGCCTCAGTAGCGCGGTTACGTATTTCTTGTTCGTTAAAGTCGGGGTGACGTTCTTTTATTTTCTGGAAATAGTTGTCAGATTCTGGCAATCCATTAGCTATTCCGTATAGTTGTGATAGTATACGCTGCTTCATTTCCTGAGTAGCTTTGTTAGTAAACGTTACAGCGAGTATGTATCTAAAATTCTGTGGGTTAGCGATAAGAAGAGAAATATACTCAATAGCAAGAGTAAAGGTTTTTCCGCTACCTGCACTTGCCTTATAGATTGTTAGAGGTTTATAGGTTGTTGACATATATATTGTAAAATAAATTCGTATATTTTTGTATGCTATATTAGTGTAAAACATGGCCTTTCAAGGATAAGAATCACCATGCTTACGTCGTAAGGGTTACGTGATTACGTCGTAAAGGTCACGTGATTACATCGTAAAGGCAACGCGATTACGTCGTAAAGGTCACGTGATTACATCGTAAAGGTCACGCGATTACATCGTAAAGGCAACGCGATTACGTCGTAAAGGCAACGCGATTACAGCGTAAAGGTACAAAAAAAATGAATTAGAGAAATGCTTTTTAAATAGAAATTGCCCTCTTTATAAACAATTTCCATTAAAAAATATAACCCCCTTCAGATACATTTTTAGGCTTTATCCGAAGGGAGTTATATTATAAAAATCAGGTTTCATTAATAATAAAATTAATAAGATCTTGCTATAATAACGCGGCTTACAGCAGGTTTGCCACTAACCATATCTACCATTCCTTCTACGTTCTGGTCGAAATTGAAAGGCACGCAGCGAATAGTGGCCTGTGTATCTTCCTTTATCTTCTCTTCTGTTTCAGCAGTACCGTCCCATGGGCAAAGGAAGAAGCCACCTTCTTTAATACGCTCTTTAAACTCGTCGTAATTGTCACAGGTGCTGATATGCGCATCACGGTACTTGAGAGCTTTGTCAAAAATATTCTGCTGAATATCGTCAAGTAGAGTCTGTACGCGCTCAACGATGCCGTCGAAAGATACAGATTCCTTCTCGAGCGTGTCGCGACGCATGATCTCTATTGTATTATTCTCAAGGTCACGACCGCCCATTACAAGGCGAACAGGAACGCCCTTCAATTCATAATCTGCAAATTTGAAACCTGGACGACGATTATCTGAAGCATCATATTTTACACTAAAACCCAACTCTTGTAGGCGATCGATAACAGGTTGTAGCTTAGCTGTGATGGCATCAAGCTGCTCTTGTCCCTTGTTTATAGGTACAATAACAACTTGTATAGGAGCCAATTTGGGAGGAAGAACTAAGCCGTTATCGTCAGAATGTACCATAATCAGCGCACCCATCAGTCGGGTAGAAACACCCCATGACGTCGCCCACACATACTCAGGTTTATTATCTTTATTAAGGAAAGTTACGTCAAAGCTCTTCGCAAAGTTCTGTCCGAGGAAGTGACTTGTACCACTTTGCAGCGCCTTTCCGTCTTGCATCATTGCTTCAATTGTATAGGTGTTAAGGGCTCCGGCAAAGCGTTCCGTCTCGCTTTTTACACCCTGTACAACAGGAACGCCCATCCACTTCTCTGCAAAATCTGCATATACCTTCAACATTTTTTGTGCTTCTTCTTCGGCTTCTTCCTTTGTGGCATGTGCTGTGTGGCCTTCTTGCCAAAGGAATTCGGAAGTACGGAGGAATGGACGTGTACGCATCTCCCAACGCATTACATTACACCACTGGTTGCAAAGAATAGGAAGGTCGCGGTATGATTGAATCCAGTTCTTATAAGTATGCCAAATAATAGTCTCGGACGTTGGGCGAATAATCAATTCTTCGTCAAGTTTCGCCTCTGGATCTACAATGATATCCTTACCGTCATCGCTGGTTTTTAAACGGTAGTGTGTAACAATGGCACTTTCTTTAGCAAATCCTTTAACGTGCTCGGCTTCGCGGGCAAAGAAACTTTTGGGAATAAGGAGTGGAAAATAAGCATTGCTAACACCTGTTGCCTTGAACATTTTGTCAAGCTGTGCTTGCATTTTTTCCCAGATGGCATAGCCATAAGGCTTAATAACCATACAACCACGGACAGGAGATTGTTCTGCAAGGTCTGCCTTAATAACTAAGTCGTTATACCACTGGCTGTAGTTATCAGCTCGTTTAGTAAGTTCTTTTAATTCTTTTGCCATTTTATTTTATTCGTTTATTTTCCTTTTAGGGAATTGCCTATATACTTATAGGTAATTTCCTTGATTATCGTTTTAAGTTATTGTTTAATTTTGTCGCAAAGATACATAAAAAATGTTGGATATACTCTCAGCATAGTATAAAATAGTGTATCTTTGCATTAGAAAACGTATTAAAAGTATTAGAATTATGAAGAATGTAAAGACAGCAACACTGGGTATGTGTTTTTTAACTGTAACAAGTTGCCTTAGTATAACGAGTTGTAGCACAAAACAAGGAACAGGTACATTGGTAGGTGCTGGTGGTGGCGGCGCGCTCGGTGCTGTTATTGGTGGACTTATTGGCGGCGGTAAAGGCGCAGCGATCGGCGCTGCTGTTGGAGGCACAGTTGGAGCAGGCGCAGGAACACTTATCGGACGCCACATGGACAAGGTTGCTGCTGAAACAGCCGCACAGGTTCAAAACGCAAAAGTAGAAGAAGTTACTGATGCAAACGGCTTAAAAGCTGTAAAGGTTACCTTTGATAATGGTATACTTTTCAAGGTCGGTAAATACAATTTGCAGAGCGGTGCTAAAACAGACTTGATTAAATTCTCTTCAGTTCTAAAGAATCATACAGACTGTTCGGTTGATATTCAGGGTTATGCGTCGTCAGATGGCTCTGATGAAGTAAACTTGAAATTGTCGCAAAATCGTGCCAATACTGTGAGAAACTATTTGGTAAACACATGTGGTGTATCGGCTTCACAGATTAAAGCGGCTACAGGATTTGGCGAAAATAATTTAGTTACAAATGCTGATGGTACAGAGAATGTACGTGCAAGTCGTCGTGTAGAGGTTTATCTCTATGCATCAAAAGAGATGATTGATGCTGCGAATGCAGGTACATTGAAATAATTTAAAACTTATTTTGTATAACGAATAGGGGGATACACGCCTTCGAGTACGAAGGTAGGGTATCCCCATTTTAGCATAAAACAGATATATGAAGATAATAAGGTGGGTGCTTAGCCTGTTTTTTGCATCAACGATATTGGCTGTAATTGCTTATCGTTTTATACCTGTTTATATTACACCATTGATGATTATTCGTTGTGTTGAGAATGGAACTTTCACAATACATCATCGTTGGATACCTCTTGAATCGATGTCACCGCACATGCCCGTTGCTGTAATGGCGAGTGAAGATTCGAGATTTTTATTACATCATGGTTTCGATTTTAATGCTATTGGAAAGGCTGCACGTCATAACATTAGTGGGAAAAAGAAACATGGTGCAAGCACAATTTCACAGCAAACAGCTAAAAATGTTTTCCTTTGGCCTGGCCGATCGTGGATTAGAAAGGGTTTTGAGGTATATTTTACAGCCTTAATAGAAGTGTTCTGGTCAAAGCAACGCATTATGGAAGTTTACCTTAATTCGATAGAAATGGGTACAAATATCTATGGTGTTGCAGCTTGTGCTAAATATAATTTTGGCAAAGAGGCTTCTGATTTAACTCGTGCTAATTGTGCTTTAATTGCAGCAACATTACCTAATCCAAATAAATTCTCATCGAAATTTCCTAGTGCATATGTGCAGAAAAGGAAAGTGCAGATTATGGCTAACATGAGATTTATACCCAGTTTTCCTAAGGAAGGCGAAGACTATGACCCTAATACGGCGGTAGGAAACACTTACCGCTAACACTATTTTAAAGCTTAAAATCCAACCCTATAATTAAAAATCAGAATGGATTCAGAAGAACAGATTCTTTCTCAACTTAATGAACACCAACAGGCTGCGGTTACTTATTGCGATGGTCCGCAGCTTGTCATTGCTGGTGCAGGCTCAGGAAAGACCCGCGTTTTGACCTATAAAATAGCTTGGTTGCTAAAAAACACCGAGCTTAAGCCTTGGAATATTCTGGCGTTGACGTTCACAAATAAAGCCGCTAACGAAATGAAGGCGCGTATTGGACAGCTTGTAGGCAATGAGAATGCGCGTGCTTTGCAGATGGGAACTTTTCATTCGGTCTTTGCTCGTATATTGAGAATGGAGGCGGTTAGTATTGGATTTAATTCTGATTTTACCATATATGACGAATCGGATTCGAGGTCGTTAATCAAGAATATCGTCAAACAGATGGGGTTAGACGATAAGATTTATAAACCTTCTACGGTCCACTCGGCTATCTCAATGCAAAAAAACAAGCTTTATTCAGCTGAGAAGTATGCTGAAGACGGCGACTTATTGGAGCGAGATAGAAGGCGAAACATGCCTAATATCTATAAGATTTTTATGTCGTACGAACAGCGTTTGCGTCAGGCTAATGCCATGGACTTTGACGATTTGTTGGTACATACATATTGCTTGCTGAAAGATAATGAAGATATCAGGCAAAAATACGCCGATAGATTTAAATATGTTCTTGTAGACGAGTATCAAGATACGAACTATGTACAGCAGCAAATTGTTTGGCTTTTAACGAAGGAAAATAGGAAAATTACAGTGGTAGGAGATGACTATCAAAGCATTTACGCCTTTCGTGGAGCCAATATCAATAATATCCTAAGTTTCAGCAGGATATATGATAATGCTAAAATGTTTAAGCTTGAGCAGAATTATCGTTCAACTCAGAATATTGTAGCAGCTGCCAATTCGTTAATGAAGCACAACCGTCGACAGATAGAAAAGGACGTTTATAGTAAAAAAGATTCTGGCGAAAAGGTTTCTATTATTGAAACCATATCCGATAAGCGTGAAGCGGCTATTGTGTGCAGGACCATTAAAGACCTAATAAGAAAGGAAGGAGCACACTATAGTGATTTTGCTATTTTGTATCGAACCAATGCACAAAGCAGACTGTTCGAGGAGGAAATGCGTAAGCCCGAAATAGGTTTAGGCGAGCATTATCGTATTTATGGCGGACTAAGCTTCTACCAACGTAAAGAGATTAAGGACATTATTGCTTACTTTCGATTGGTTGTTAACCCTGATGACGAAGAGGCTTTTCGACGTATTATTAATTATCCCACACGTGGAATAGGAGATACAACCATTCAAAAAGTTGTTAGTGCAGCACAGCAACATGGTGTAAGTCTTTGGGAAATAGTTTGTAAACCCATAGAATACGGATTAGATGTTAACCGTGGAGCCATCAACAAATTGTTGCAGTTTAAAACACTAATACAGCAGTTTATGGACGATCGTCTTTCTAAAGATGCTTATACTTTGGCTAAGGAGATTGTTGAAAAAGCGGGTATTGAACGCGACCTTGCAGCAGATAAAGGTCCCGAGGGCGATAGTCGTAGGGAAAATGTAGATAGTTTAATGTCGGGTATTGCTGAATTTGTACAGGCTCAACAGGAAGATGACGATGCAGAACATACACGATTAACCGACTATCTTTCAACGGTTTCGCTTATGACCGACATGGATAATGATGACGGAAAAGACGATAATGATAAAATAACGCTGATGACAATCCACTCGGCAAAAGGACTTGAATTTAGCACTGTTTTTGTTGTTGGACTTGAAGAAAACATTTTCCCGAGTTTGCTTTCTACAGATAATCCTGATGCCATAGAAGAAGAGCGACGCTTATTATACGTTGCTATTACACGAGCCGAGAAGCATTGTTATTTAACGTGGGCGCATAGCAGATGGCGTTATGGCAAAATGGACGGTTTTGTAAATCCCAGTCGTTTCCTTAACGATCTTGATAGTAAGTTTACAGCAACCACTGTTGAAGGTGGCCGATATACAGGCGAAAACCGAAACTCTTGGCTTGAAGGCCATTCCTCTTCAAGCCGTTCGTGGGGGCGTGATTATAAGACTGAACAGCCCTATACAGGCTATCGCTCATGGGATAATACATACCAAGCTCGAGGCAACAGAATGCAAAATTCAAGACCTGTTGCTGGCCAGTTTATGGCTGATCAACAACCTAAGGTTACAATGCCACGTAAATCAGAGCGTGCTATAAACCCGTTTTCTCCATCGTTTGAGCGTAAATTGCAACAGGAAGGGCGCTGGTCGAAAGTATCAAAAGCTATTACCAATGGTGGACGTAGCCTTGATTCTCAACCGCAAACATCACTAAAAGAGGGTGCAATTATCGATCACCAACGCTTTGGGCGCGGTACAGTGGTGAAGATTGAGGGCAGCGGAGAGAATCAAAAGGCAACCGTTAACTTTGATAGTACAGGTACTAAGCAGTTACTTCTTAAATTTGCGCGATATACTATAGTAGGCTAACAGTAGCCATTGTTTGCTTTTAAATGATACTTTCAGCATAAAAAGCATTTCGTAGTTTGTTTTAAATATAGACGTTATAGAAATATTGCCAATTCGCTTAAATACAAATAATATAATAGTATAACACAATTAAGTGGCATTAATAGATTTTTTTTCAAGAACAAATGATGAGATTTAGCATATGCTCGTGATGGTAGATTTTTAAAACTTGTAACTATTTATCTTACGAGGTATATTGATGATGGTGGACTAATCAGGCTTTTTGCTGAGCGATAGCGACATCATATTTAAAATTTAAGGCAGTAATATTACTGCCTTTTTCATGTAATGCTGAATATACTACGGCCGCCATACAATGTGTACGACGGCCGTAGTACGCGTTGTACGTTGGCCGTGATACAAGCTGTATGGCGACCGTCGCACACTGAGCATTTCGACAATAAAACGTCTTTTATATATCCGAATTAAATATAAAAGATATAATAATTATTGTGCCGCCTTACGCATAAACAGTGCCATAAAACAGCTAATTGCTCCTTCTGCGGCAAAGAATAACATTGCTGGACGGTAGTCGGTAAATGTAGAACCCATAGTTGTCACAGCTTGAACTGTGTCTACACTCGTTTGTACAGTGTGCGCATCGTTAATTTGTCCGATAATAATGGGTACTAACATTAAACCTATATTCTGTATAAAATAGATAATACTGTACGCTGTCCCCAGATTTTTTAGAGGAACAAGCTTAGGTACCGACGGCCATAATGCTGCAGGAACAAGAGAAAAAGCTATGCCAATAAGTACCATTAACAATAGTGCATAAAGTGGACTATTGACAAGTGGAAAAGCTAACAAAACCATACTTACGGTAAGCATAGCGCAGCCTATAAACATAAGACGCACACCATGTCCAAATCGGTCATAAAGAATGCCGAAGAGAGGAGAGAGTACAATGGCGCCGTATGGGATAGCAGCAACAATCCAACCAGCTGATGTTTGCTCAACACCAAAGGTGTTTACCATCATGTCGGTGGCAAATTTCATGAATGGTCGTATTGATGCGTAGTAAAATACACAAAGCAACGTAATCGACCAGAAATAAGGATTACGAAGTATTGCTGTCAGGCCATTAGCATGATTCTCTTCATGTTTTTCGGTAGAAGAACCATTTAGCGATGCAGAATAGTTTGTTGTTACATGGGCTTTATCATAAGCTTTATCTATGAAACAATAAACAATGAAGAGGATAAAAGCAAAAGCGAGAATGGCTATACCGCAAATTATGGAAGAGGTTACTCCGCCCAAGTAAAGTGAAATAAGAGGTGAGAACGACAGTGCTGTGGCTGTTCCCAATCGGGCAAGGGCAACCTGAAGTCCCATTGCTGTAGCAAGAGCGTGGCCTGTAAACCATTTGGTGATGACTTTTGAAACCGTAATACCCGTAATATCACAGCCCATTCCGAAGAGTCCAAAGCCAAGAGATGAAACAAGTACTTGCGTCTTAATATGTGATGGAATAAGACCGAATAGTGTAAAAGTTAAATGTTGCTCTTGTAAAGGGCTTATATATGCAATTGCATACCAGTTAATCACAGCTCCAATAAGCATAGAGCCTGTAGCTAAAAGCCCAGTAAGTCGGATACCAAATTTATCAAGGATAATGCCCCCAAAGAAGAGCATCAGGAAGAAAATATTGAAAATAGAGTAGCTTCCTGCATAGAAGCCATACTCTGCAGACGACCAACCTTGTCCCCCTTGTGCAGTCGGAGCTTTCAAGGTGGTTGAAAGCGGCGACATGATATCCCAGAAAACATAGCCCATCATCATGACAATAGCCACGATGATGAGCACTGTCCATCGGTTATTTCTTAATATTGGGTTGTTCAAGACCATAACCGCCCTTCTTGTCAATAGCTTTTAGGTAGAGGCCAAGCAAAAGGGCCATAACCCCTAATGAGGCAAATACGCACATTGGAACCGTGTAATTATACTTCAATGGGTCAGTAACGCCTGGGTTAGAACTTGCTAATACGCTTCCAATAATCATGGGGAAAGCATACAATCCAATGTTCTGAATCCAGAAAATAAGTGCATATGCCGAGCCGAGAAGTTTAGGTTCGATAAGCTTTGGTACTGAAGGCCAAAGAGCAGCAGGCACCAAAGAGAATGAAATTCCAAGCAAAATAATAGCAGTATATGCAATAATGACACTCTTAGTTGTAGGTAATGCGAAAGCAAAAACAAGGTGGCATAGAATCATTAACATCGCACCCAAAATTAGCATACTGGCTCCTTTACCTTTACGGTCTAAGTAATTACCAAGGAATGGTGTAACAGCTGCTGCACCTAATGGGAATACAAAGAAGACGTATCCTGCCTGTTCTGCAGTAAAATCAAGGTTACACTGCAGCATATTAATAGCATACTTCTGGAAGGGGAAGATAGCACTGTAATACAATACGCACAGTAACGCTACTACCCAGAACATTTTACTTGCAAGAATTTTGCTGATATCTGAAATCTGGAATGGCTCATCTTTTTCTTCAACAGCTCCTTGAGCATCGAGTTTCTTGTCCATAAAGCCATATACTATAAAGCTAACAAGACCAATACACAGCAATAAAAGTGCCGCAGCTACAGGCCTACTTACATCTACTGGCTTAATAGCTGCCAAAACAGGTGAGCCTAACATCACAACGGCTACGCCTATACGAGCAATTGCCATTTCAACACCCATAGCAAGAGCCATCTCATGTCCTGTGAACCATTTTACAATACCACGACTTACTGTAATACCAGCCATTTCGGCACCACAACCAAAAATCATAAAGCCAATTGCGGCAACTTTAGCTGATGCGGGCATTCCTTCAAACCAAGGTGTAATATTCCACCATTCCTGTGGGAGGTTAAGGTTGTTGGTAAACCATGTTTCCACAGAGCTTCCTATAAAGCCTTCGGTAACAGCATAATAGTTAATTGCACCTCCAAGAAGCATAACAGCTCCAGAAAGAGCGGCTGTAAAGCGAACACCCATTTTGTCGAGGATAATACCTGCAAAAATAAGGAAGAAGACAAATACATTAAGGAAGGTTTCAGAACCTGCATAATGGCCAAAGGCTTCTGGTGTCCAACCACGGCTTGTCTGTAATAAAGCCTGAAGCGGAGAGAGGATATCCATAAAGATATACGCGAAAAACATCGCGCTTGCCAATAATACAAGTGCGGTCCAACGTAAAGCAGGAGAGTCGCTTAATTTCTTTTGCATCATTTCAGTCATTGGTATAGTGTTATTGTTATTTCTGTGTAAGTTTAAAAATATCTATATGACATTGCGGGCTCTTATGCAGGCCCGCAATATCTTATTTCTTTAACCAGCGGTCAAGCCAATTGAAGAAAGTACGTTGCCATAAAATACCATTTTGTGGTTTTAATACCCAGTGGTTTTCGTCTGGGAAAAGAAGCAGTTCTGCTGGTATGCCACGCATTCGAGCAGCATTGAAGGCTCCCATACCCTGATTGGCATTAATGCGATAATCTTTTTCGCCATGGATACAAAGAATAGGAGTATCCCATTTGTCAACAAAGAGGTGAGGAGAGTTCTGATATGTTTTCGCAGCTTCAGGAGTACGATCTTTATTCCAATAGGCATCATCATATTCCCAGTTTGAGAACCATGCCTCTTCAGTATCAGTGTACATGGATTCAAGGTTGAAAGCACCATCATGTGCAATAAAACACTTAAATCGTTTGTCATGATGACCTGCAAGATAGTAAACCGAGAAACCACCAAATGAAGCTCCTACAGCACCTAAGCGATCTTTATCTACAAAGGGTAGAGAAGTGACAGCATCGTCAATAGCCGACAAATAGTCGTCCATACACTGGCCTGTCCAATCACGACTTACCTCCTCATTCCATGCAGAGCCAAAGCCTGGTAAGCCACGACGGTTAGGCGCTACAATTACATAACCCTGCGCTGCCATAATAGAGAAGTTCCAACGATAGGACCAGAATTGTGAGACTGGGCTTTGAGGGCCACCCTCACAGAACAAAATCGTAGGATATTTCTTTGTTTCATCGAAATGAGGTGGCAAAACAATCCAAACAAGTTCTTGCTTACCATCGGTTGTCTTTACCCAACGCTGCTGAATCTTAGGCTGAGCGAGCTGTGCAAAAATATGACCATTTTCATCCGTGATAGCTTCTACTTTTGCCTGCTTCTCTTTCTTTGATGGTGTGACGATATAGAGGTCGTCGGGATGTAGCATTGAGTGACGATTGGCAAGAATCTGCTTATTTCCAAGCATTTGTACAGAACCAAAGTCATTCCAACTGTCGTCAGTAACTTGGAAAATCTTACCATCTAATGATGCATAATAAATGCGAACAGTAGCATTCCACACGCCTGTGAGATAGAAACCACGTGAATCTGGTGTCCAACAAAAGGCATCAACATTGGTATCAAAGTTCTTTTGCGAAGTAACAAAAGTCTTTTTACCTGTTGCAATTTCCATGATACAAAGGCGATTTAAGTCGCTTTCGTATCCATTGTGAGCCATACTCTGCCATGCAACATAACGCCCATCAGGTGAGAATTGTGGATTAACATCGTAGCCTGGTAGTAAGTTTTGGAACTCTTCTGAGTTGATTTTCTGCTTACGAAGGCTCTTAGTGAGATTGATTTCTTGAACTGCTTTTTCCCAAGCTGCACGCTGTGCATCAGATGTAAACTGTTTACAGATATTGCGTGTAGCACCAGTAGAAAGGTCGTAGAAATATATGTCGGTATCTGTTGAGTTGGCATAGAGTACACCTTCGCACTTACGAGATGTGTAAGCAATTGTTTTTGAATCAGGACTCCATGCAAGTTGTTCAATTCCACCAAAAGGAGCAACAGGACTCTCATAAGGCTCACCTTGCATAATATCACGTGCTTCGCCTATAGCATTACCATTAACAGGGGCTATGAAAGGGTGAGAAATAGTCTCGACATAGTGGTCCCAGTGACGATAATTCATATCTGTAATCAGAAGGCCTGTAGCCTTAGTAAGATCGTCTGGGTTCTTTTTGATGGTCCCATGATAAGGTATACTCTTAATGAGCACAACGTTCTTGCCATCAGGGGAGAAGCTAAATCCCTCTATATCATCTTTTGAATTGGTAAGCTTCACACGTTCAGAACCGTCTGCATTCATCTTCCAAATTTGACCTTGACGAAGGAATGCTATTTTCTTTCCTCCTTCAATCCAAGCAGCATCTGTTTCAGATACAGCGTCAGTAGTAAGTGCTACAGGTTTTACTTTGCGCGCAGGCTGAACAAAAAGCATCGTATGGCTCTTGTTTTCCTTAACACTATAATAACTCACTTGGTAAACAACTTGTTTGCCATCGGGTGATGCGACAGCACCTCCTATACGTCCCATAGCCCATAAGGCTTCAGGAGTCATTAAATCTGATGACAATGTGATGTTGCTTTTTTGAATCATGGTTTGTGCTGAAAGCTTTGGGCTTCCCATAAGTAGCATACCCAAAGCTATTGCAATAGCTTTATTCATTATCTCTAATTTTGTTACAAGTATACAATGTATACCTATTCTTTTTAGTTCTTTTGTTGACGACGGCGCTGTTCTTCCATCTGCTGCTGTTGCATCTGCTGCAAAGCTTGCATACGTGCTGCGAGACCATTCATCTTCTTTGGATTTGCTTTGTTCTCCTTGTATCGAGCTTCAAGAATAGCAAGAAGCTTTTCATCGTTAGTTGTCTTGCGAAGCATCCACATAACAAATGCTGACGTAATAAGAGAAATAAAATAATAGAAGTTAAGTCCTGATGAATAATCATTGAACATAAAGAAGAACATGAGAGGCATGAACATCATCATCCACTGCATCATCTTCATTTGTTGTTGCTGGTCGGATGTTCCTACCATCTGATCCTTTTGCATCTGCATGGTAAACCATGAATAAATAAGTTGGGCAGCGCAGAAAAGGATACAGGTGAGCGATAAGTGGTCACCAATCAACCAAAGGTTGTGTCCCCATTCCCAAATAGGGTCATAAGTTGAGAGGTCGTTCATCCATAAGAAGCTCTCTCCACGTAGCTGAATAGCATTTGGTACAAAGTTAAACATGGCAATCCAAATAGGCATCTGAATAAGCATAGGTAAACATCCTGATAGCGGACTTACACCATATTTGGCATATTCAGCCATCATTGCCTGTTGCTTTTGCATTTGGTCTTCAGGCTTATTGTACTGAGAGGTAGCTGCATCAAGTTTTGGCTTTAGCACACGCATCTTAGCAGAACTCATATAACTCTTCTTAACCATAGGATAAGTAAGTGCCTTCAATAAGAGAGTTATAAGAATAAGTACAATACCCATACTGAGTCCAAGATTATTACTCAGCACAGTGAAGACAGGAAGTGTAAACCAACGGTTAATATAACGGAAGAGAGGCCAACCTAAATATACAATACGTTGCATATCTAATTCGTGGCCAAAGGTACTCTCTTTTTCTACTTTCTGTAGAATATAGAAATCATTCGGACCATAATAAAATTCAAAATCACTTGAACGTACACCACTGGGGTCAAACTTTGTCTTTAGTTGTGCAGATAAGTCTTTAAGATAATGTACAGGCTTGCCTTCTTGTTCTATTTTTTCATAAGCCTTACTACTGAGTGTCGATCCTTTGTCAAAGCCGTCACGTGAAATCATAACGGCAGAGAAAAATTGGTTTTTATATGCTATCCAATTGGTTATCTCTTCTGTTTCTACATGTTTTTCGCCAGTCTCACTTAAATAGTGAGTAGAGCCGTTCATATCCTTATAATCGAGGCGTGCATAGCGATTTTCAAATGTATAACCACGTTCTTGTTGTCTGATACGGTCTTTCCAATCAACGTTTATGCGTGATGTGTTAGGGTCAAAAAGACCAGACATACCTTGAGCTCTAATGCTTAGATGAAG
This sequence comes from Prevotella sp., assembly GCA_013333285.2. Lineage (GTDB taxonomy): Bacteria > Bacteroidota > Bacteroidia > Bacteroidales > Bacteroidaceae > Prevotella. Next base: position 33,752 of record JABCPF020000054.1, on the reverse strand, counting down.
CATATAATCGCTTCCGAGCTTATAAGTTAGGGATAATGATTTCCCAGCTCCTGCATCAGCAGTGAAGGTAACTGTTGAATCAGTAATATTAGAAGCTTGGAAATATAGATCGCGGGTACTAATATTAGTCTCCTTAGTAACCAGTGTGTAATTTAGTTCTTGGTCATTTCCGCTAAAAAGAGTTACACCATTAAGGTCATCGTGCTCGCCAGATCTATCAGCAATATTATGTCCAACATAACGCTTCATTCCTTTTTGATTTCGAATATATGCCTTAGTCACAGTAGCTCCCTTGGTATTAAATGTAAGCTCAAGGCTCTTATTCTTGAGAACTATATTCTGAGCGGTTCCTGTTGATGCGTTATAAAATAGAGTAGTGCTATCAAGAGCAGCTTTCTCTTTAGCAGCTTCTTGATTTGCTTTATTTGCTAATGTTTGTGCTTTCAGCTCCTGTTCTTTCTTAACATCCTCAATAGAATCTTTAACAAATTCAGCTCGTTGTTCCTCTGCACTTGGCTGAGTCCACCAGCTGAAGCCAATAAGTATAAATGCTATCAGCACAAAGCCGATAATAGAATTTTTATCCATGAATTATATTATATGCTATTTTTTATTTTCTTTTTGGTTTGCAATCGCTGCTTTAATAAAATCAACGAAGAGTGCGTGTGGATGTAACACAGTACTTTGATATTCTGGATGGAATTGTGTTCCGATATACCATTTTAGATTTGGTATTTCAATGATTTCAACCAAATTACTTTCTGGATTGTAGCCTACACACTTCATGCCGTTGCGTTCAAATTCGGTCTCGTAATCATTATTAAATTCATAACGATGGCGATGGCGCTCCTGAATATGTTCTTGTTTATAAATATCAAGCACACGAGAGTTTTGTTTAAGGTCACATTCATAAGCACCTAAACGCATTGTGCCTCCCATGTTGGTAATATTCTTTTGCTCTTCCATAATGTCAATAACATTATGCTTTGTTTTTTCGTCAATTTCTCGACTATTAGCATCCGTGTATCCCAACACATTTCTGGCAAATTCAATGACCATCATTTGCATACCGAGACAGATACCAAAGGTTGGAATATCATGCGTTCTGGTATAATGGGCTGCAATAATCTTACCTTCAATGCCACGTTGTCCGAATCCTGGACAGATAATTATACCATCTTGTCCTTTTAATTTTTCAGCAACATTTTCTTCAGTTATATATTCTGAATTGATGAAAGTGAGCTTTGTCTTATAATCATTATATGTCCCCGCCTGATAAAGACTCTCTCGAATACTCTTATATGCATCTTGCAGGTCATATTTTCCAACAAGACCGATATGAACTTCTTTAGTAGATTTCTTTTGTCTTTCAAGGAAAGCCTTCCATGGACCCAACTCAGGGGTAGTACCAACAGGTTCACCAGCCTTCTTTAAAATGGCAACATCTAATCCTTGTAATTGCATTGCAACAGGCACTTCGTAGATACTTGCCAAGTCTTCGCTTTGTACAACGCAGTCAAAGTCCACATTACAGAAAGCAGCAACCTTACGTCGAATATCATCTTCTAAATGCATTTCTGTACGCAGAACAAGAATATCTGGCTGTATTCCTACACTTTGAAGTTCTTTCACACTGTGCTGTGTGGGCTTTGTTTTCAATTCACCCGCTGCTTTTAAATAAGGTATATATGTTAAGTGAATGTTGACCGCATTTCGTCCTAATTCCCATTTCATCTGACGAATTGCCTCAAGAAAAGGAGCACTTTCAATATCACCAATTGTTCCACCTATCTCAGTGATTACAAAATCATAGTGATATTTCTGCCCAAGAAGACGTATATTGCGTTTAATTTCGTCCGTTATATGTGGAACAACCTGTATGGTTTTTCCAAGATAATCACCTCGACGCTCTTTATCTATAACCGATTTATAGATACGTCCAGTGGTCATCGAGTTTGCCTTTGTCGTTTTAATGTCGGTAAATCGCTCGTAATGGCCGAGGTCTAAATCGGTTTCCATACCATCGACGGTTACATAACACTCTCCATGTTCATACGGATTCAGTGTACCAGGGTCAATGTTTATGTACGGGTCAAACTTCTGAATGGTTACATTGTAGCCTCTGGCCTGCAGAAGCTTACCAATTGATGATGAAATGATACCTTTTCCAAGGGAAGATACTACTCCGCCCGTGACGAAAATATACTTTGTTTCTGCCACAATCTTAGAGTTAAAAGTGTTCAAAAAATATTTTGTTGCAAAGTTACTGTTTTTTAATGAGAAGTCCAACATTTCGTTTTGGTATTTTCTTCTATATTTGTTACCTTTGCAGGGTTATTGTAAATAAGAAAAATATTTATCATGCTAAAACTAAAATATACTTGTGCTTTAGTACTTTTCTTTTTGCCCTTTCAACTGATGGCTCAGGGCTCAACGAAGACTGCTCGTAAGAGTCGTCCCGTTACAGAAAGTGCGTTAATTAAAAACTATAGTGATTCACTCGCTTACTTTAGTGACTCTATTTACAGAGATACAGTGTCAGTTCGTCATAGTTTTAGCCGAATGGACACAGCACCTTTCTTTCTTCCTCTTACATTTTACAGCAATGTAGCTCATCGTGCTTTCGGTATTAATGAGAAGCTATCACCTGTTGATTACCAACTTCTTAAAATATATCTTACTCATCCAGAGCTTGTAATAAACACTCAAAGTCAATTAATAGCTTTAGGGCCAGTGATAGCACCACATACCGTTACCGAAAATCCGACTATGGTAATAGACAAAACTGCTCCTCAAGAACCAGAAGCTTTGCCTATTGATGTAGTTGTATTGAAACCTAATTTCTGGACATTTGGTGGTGACTATTACCTACAATTCTTACAAAACTACCTAACAAGCAACTGGTATCAAGGCGGTGAAAGCAACTATTCTATTATTGGAGCTGTTACTCTAATAGCCAATTACAATAACAAACAAAAGATAAAATGGGATAACAAGCTTGAAATGAAGCTTGGTTTACAAACCACACAGAGTGATAGCATTCATAAAATGCGTGCTTCTGAAGACCTTATTCGATACACAGGTAAGTTAGGATTGCAAGCTACAAAAAAATGGTATTATACTATTCAGCTGTTGGCACAAACACAATGGGCACGCCATTTCAAATCAAATAGCCGTGTAGTTCAGTCTGATATTCTTTCACCACTTAATATTAATATTTCTTTAGGTATGGACTATTCTGTTAGTTGGTTTAACAAGCGTCTTACAGGAAATGCCCATCTTGCGCCTCTTGCCTATAACTTTAAATATACAGATAGGTTAGCGCTTTCTAAACAAAACGGTATTCCTGTTGGCCGTCACGCCTTGAACGACTTTGGTTCTCAGGTTACCATTGATTTGAATTGGAAGATTGGTGACAACATGAACTGGAGTACACACCTTTATGGTTATACTACCTATAAGCGATCAGAGATTGCATGGGAGAATACATTTACATTCCAGTTTAACAAGTATATTTCTACAAAATTGTTTATACATCCTCGCTTTGACGATGGTCACCCACGCGATAATAAGTTAGGATATTGGATGTTTAAGGAATTTGTTTCTTTAGGTTTCTCTTATGGCTTTTAACGCCAACCCTTATACTCTCATATAAATACAATCATGCCTCCAGCTGAAATAGTTGGAGGCATGATTTGTTTAATACATTATAACTCAAATCTTACCTTTGCATTGATTTGTCGTCCTGTAAGATAGTTAGGAACAGCAAACTGTTGATTGGTTACATCAGTTATCCAATAGTATGAGTTTACGTTATTTATTCCTAACAGATTTAAGCAATCAACACCTATCCAAATATTCTTAAAGATACTTTTGCTATGCCTATCCTCATTATTTAGTAGGCGATAGCTCATACCAATATCAGCACGTCTGTAGGCCGATGCGCGGAATGTGTTTCGTTCAAGCTCACGATGAGGGGCCGAGAATGGCAAACCATCGGCATAAGCTAACTTCAGATTCATAAGCCAACGATTAGTACCTGGAAAATAATCCGTGAAATAAAGGTTCAGAGCATACCGCTGATCGGTAGGCATGGGCACTGATAAACCGTTGAGTTTCATCTTTGTATCCATGAACGATAGTGATAACCACGAGTCGGTTCCTGGCACAAATTCACCAAACAGTTTCATGTCAATACCTGCTGCGTGCCCGCTTGCCACATTATCTCCATAATAGGTAACCTTAACGTTATTGACGCTATAAGGAACTATGTTACCCAGTATCTTATAATAAATCTCCGCAGAAAATTTGAACGGACGCTGCTTCATGTTGAACCTGTAGTCAAGTCCGGCAATGAGATGTATTGAGCGTTGACTCTTGATTTTTTTGTTAAGTGTAGCATAAGTAACCCCATTGCGAGTGGTTGTGTCGCGCAACTCCTTGAAGAAAGGCGACTGATAGTATAGGCCTGATGCAATACGGAAACTCAAATTCTGATTAAATGCAGGAATAATACTTAACGACACACGTGGTGACAAAATAGTTTCGCGATTAAAATTCCAATGTGCAAAGCGCAATCCGTAGTTTAAAGTATACAGTGTTTGCGCACTATCGGTATCGCTTCCTGACCTGAATCGCCATGTATCTTGCAAGTAGACTTCCAGTCGGTTTGCATGAAGTTCATTTCGTGCGCGTAACGAATAAATCATATTGAGGTCCTTTCCTGTGTGCGGAATGCTATATCCAGCTGAATCGCGCATCTCATATTCTGCCGAGTTTTCTTCAATATTTTCTATCTTATATGTAACAGCCCCCTCTATATGATGCTGCTTTGTGGTGTGTTTACCCATTAATTTAACGCTCGCAACACGCGCTTTTAAGTAGTTACGAGCATGTTGAAAGTAGGTTCCTACACCTAAATTCTCTGATGTTTCTGTTTGTGTGAGCCAGTATTGCCCCTGTATATCATATTTCTCTTGCTCGTTAGTTGAGAACGCTGAGCCAATAAGCGTTACAGAAGTAGAATCGCCCAGATGTCGTGTTATGCTCAACGAGCCGAAGTAAGTACGAAATAGGTCTTTCTCTTGTCCGTCGAAATAAACTTTAAACGACCTCACATTCTCCAGTGTACCAAAGCGTGTTTCGCGATCGTGTGGGATAAAATTATAATGGTTATCCGATATATTCCCAATGAAATCTACGCTCCAATGATTATTCGGACGATAGTTAAGATACGTTTGATAGTCAAGAAAGTTAGGTTTATACTCACCATTTGTTTCTAAAGTACCGAGCAAATAGCGATTTGTTTTGTATCGGAAGCCGTTAGCCCATGCAAATTTTTTATTCGAAAATCCAACAAAAGCACTTCCTCCTAACAGCGAAGCGTCAAAACTTGCCTCAAAGCGTTTAGGTCGGCGATAAATAATATCGAGTGCCGATGACATTTTATCGCCATACTTTGCAGCAAATCCTCCTGTTGAGAAACCTATCTTATCAACCATATTAGGGTTAATAACCGATAAGCCTTCCTGCTGTCCGCTACGAACAAGAAAGGGGCGAAATACCTCTATGTTATTAATATAGACCGAGTTTTCATCAAAGCTTCCTCCTCTCACATTGTACTGAGATGACAACTCTGAGTGGGTAGACACGCCTGCTTGGCTTTGTATAAGCTCCTCAACGGCATTGCCAGTTACTGATGGCATTTGTTTAAGTTGCTTGGTTGATAGCTCTTGTGTCTGTCCCGATTGTATCTTTTGACCTGTCACACTCACTTCACCGAGGGTCCGAGAATCACTTAAAAGTACTATCTGTAGCGTTTGTGTGCCCTTGGGATTACGCAGAACGCGTGTTTTAGTGCGATAGCCAAGCATTGAGAATTTGATAACAACCGAGTCGGCTGAGTGCAATGTGATGGAGTATTCGCCTTTAAGCGAGGTTACCGTTGCCTTACCTTGACTTAGGCACGACACGCTGGCAAGCTCTACAGGATTATTGTTTTCGTCAATGACACGTCCTTTTAGGGTAAACGATTGTGCCATAGCCGAAAATACTATAGTTATGAAAAGAGACAGAATTAGAATTCTTTGCTTCATACAACAAATAACGTTGTAAGGTCGTTAATATTGTGAACAATAGTCTAAAACAGTATGAACATTGTTATTGCACTTGATAGTTTCAAAGGCTGTTTGACGAGTAGTGCAGCAAATAAAGCTGTAAAACAAGGTATTGAAAGCGCACAAAGCAACGTAAAAAGCCATGTGTTTAACGTGAGTGATGGTGGTGAGGGATTCTTGCAAGCTATGAATCCTGATGAAATCTTTACGTGCAGCGTACACGATGCCATGATGCGCCCCACACAAGCACAATGGGGAGTAAAAGATGAATTGGCTATTATTGAAGTGGCTCAAGCTGTAGGCTTATCAAAAATAGAGCCAAATTTACGTAATCCTTTATTAGCAACCAGTTACGGTGTTGGTGAATTAATGGTTAATGCACTTCAAAAAGGATTCAAAAAATTTATCGTTGGACTTGGTGGAAGTGCTGTAAGCGATTGTGGATTAGGCATGATAAAATGCCTGAAATTAGCATCATCAACGTGTAATGTCGATAGTAATATGTTGTCTGATGAGCTTTCATGGATAAGAAATATTGAAGTTATTTTGGCTACCGATGTTGATAATCCGTTATTAGGCGCACATGGTGCAGCAGCGGTTTTTGCGCCACAAAAAGGTGCAGATGCTGATATGGTTTGCAAATTAGAGCGTCGAGCTGCAACGTTTGCGCGCATGGCTGCTATGCATATAGGCCACGACATGAGCACACGATGTGGTGCAGGTGCAGCGGGTGGCTTGGGATATGCTTTCATGCAGTTTATGAACGCAACAGTAGAAAGTGGCGGAGAGCTTGTCATTAGCATGACGGGGGCTGCAAATGCTATTGAAAATGCCGACCTTGTTATTACAGGAGAGGGTAGTGCTGATGCTCAAACTTTGATGGGTAAATTACCAAATATTGTGCTAAAGCATGCACAGGCAGCACACGTTCCTGTTGTTTTGCTTGCTGGTTGTGTGCGCGATAAGGAAGCGCTTTTATCGGCAGGATTTAGTAAGGTTATTAATATTAATGATGGTTTTAATGCTGATACGAATATGTTAGAAGCCGTGACAGCTTCTTTTCGCCTTACACAAGCTGCAAGCCAATTATTATAGAATTACGTGTTTTCGTTGTATCAATTTTCTTCTTCTTTTGTAATATGCTTACTTTTAGGGCGTAAGGTTTTATTCTTTCCGAAATATTTTTAAGCTATTTGTTCTGTTTTCATCTAATAGTTATGCTTTTATCATGAGTGTACGGCGGCCGTGATACACGTTGTACGTTGACCGTAGTACACATTGTATAACGGTCGTAGTACGAGTTGTACGGCGGTCGCCGTACAATGGCGACAAAGCAATAAAGAAGGTAGCGTTACGCTTTAAAAAGGTTGTTCTTATACTTAATTCATAATTATATTTTAATGTGATGCAACTATATTTCTTTTCATAAGATTTTATTATGTTTTTGCTTTTTTGGATAGTTTATGCTGATTTTATATTGTTTTTCTATACCTTTGAAAAGTAAGTTTCCGATATGCTTTAATATTATATGGTTTATGTATAAGTCTATTTTCATTGTTACCATAGCTTCAATAGCGCTTAGCCAGCCTGTTATTGCACAAAAACGAAAGATACCAGCCGACAGTTTAGTGTCAGCAGAAGTGCGTAAAAGTGCTTTGTTTTCTCACGAAGGTTCGATAGATATTGTAGGCGAGGGACGTATGAATAAGGGTCTTGTGCTCAACTCTTTGGACGCTTTAAGTGGTCAGGCTGCTGGTGTGAACATTAGTTCGTCTGCTGCCGATCGTATGGCAATGTTGAGTTCGGTGCGTGTACGTGGTACAACGTCACTAACAGGAGGTAATGATCCGTTGGTCATTATAGATGGTGTGTATAGTGATATTTCCACACTGAACAGCATTTATCCTGCTGATATTGAAAGTTTTTCTATTTTAAAGAATGCTGCCGAAACCGCACCTTATGGTAGTCGTGGTGCATCTGGTGTTATTGATGTGAAGACGAAGAAAGGGCGTGATGCTCAATTTCATATCTCTTATGATGGCAGTTTGGCTTTCGAAAATGTTTATAAGAATCTTAAAATGCTCAATGCTGATGCTTATCGTACAACGGCACAGCAATTGGGTATGAGCTATAACGACGGAGGGTTTAATACGAATTTTCCGATGGCTATTACGCGCACGGGATTCATTCAAAACCATCACGTTGCATTTTCAGGCGGTGGAGAGAGTGCGAATTATCGCGCATCTATTGGCTATATGAGCCATAATACTATTATTCGTCAGTATAATGATAATAATTTTGTGGCGAAAATCGACTTGCAACAGAAAGCTTTTAATGATCTTTTAGCCATAGATTTCGGTGTGTTTGGTAATAGTTTGAATTACGATAATATCTTTGATCATCAAAAATTATTCTATTCTGCTGCCACCCAAAACCCTACTTTTGCAGCGGGTCGTAACGCAATGGGTACGTGGGATAGAAATGTTCTGGCTTCGCAAATTGCCCCACCGGGAGCTCTTTTGCTCCAACAGGATCATGATAAATTATTGAATTTCATTTCACATTTGCGATTATCATTCCATCTTAACCCTTCTTTTAACTTGTCAACCTTTGGTTCTTACAGCTATAATTCAATAGGAAAAGCGCAATTTTTGCCAACATGGGTATGGGCACAAGGCCAGGCTTACCGTGGCGAAAGTAAGTCGGAAGAATGGCTTGCTAACATTGAAGCAACATGGTCTCATGCTTATGGAGCAGCGAAACAACATCATTTGACGGGTACTTTGCTGGCTGAATATCAGAAGAGTGTGCAACGCGGCTTCTTCACTACTGTCAAAGGGTTTACGTCAAACTTGCATGGATATGATAATCTTGCAGCTGGTAGCATTTTACCTTATGGCGGAACGAAAAGTAGTTATGAAAATACGGCTTTAGCCTCGCTGATGGGATTGTTCGAATATAGTTATGCTAATGCGTTTACTTTTACTGCAAATGCACGTGCCGATGGGTCGTCAATGTTTGGTCATGGCAACAAATGGGGTGTCTTTCCATCGTTATCTGCCAAATGGAATGTGCTGGAAACATTCCGCGATATGTACCGTCCTTTTGGGCTGAATAAGCTTGAACTGCGAACCAGTTATGGCTTAGCAGGTAATACTGGCGGCATAACTTCGTATAATTCATTGCAGTTGCTGAATCCGACGGGATTGATTTCGTGGAACGGTAATCCTACAACTACATTGGGAATTATATCAAATGCCAACCCTGATTTGAAGTGGGAGACACGTAGTTCTTTCAATATTGGCGCTGATATGGCCTTATGGAAGGGACGCATTGTGCTTACAGCCGACTATTATTATTCGCTAACTCGTAATATGTTATATATGTATGATGTGCCCGTTCCGCCGTTTGCTTTCGATAAACTTTTAGCAAACTTGGGACGAATGCGAAATTCTGGCTTCGAGTTTGGGCTTGGAATTACACCCGTTCAGAAGCGTGACATGGAACTAAATATTAATATTAACTCGTCGTTTCAGTATAATAAATTGCTCTCTTTAAGTGGTAACTATCAAGGAAATCATTTGTCAGCTCCCGAGATGACACCAATAGGTAGCCTTAATGGTGCTGGTTTCCATGGCGGAGATAATAATATTGTGTATCAAATTATTGGTCAGCCATTGGGTGTTTTTTATCTTCCGCATTGCACAGGGCTAAAAAAAGGCACTGACGGTAGAATGTATTATGAAATTGAAGATATCGATAAAGACGGATCAATTAATATAGCTGACGGCAAAGATAGATACATTGCAGGGCAGGCTACGCCCAAAATGACACTGGGTTCTAATATTAGTTTCCGTTTCCATAACTTTGATATCGCATTGCAAATGAATGGTGCTTTTGGACACAAAATATACAATGGAACATCACTTACTTACATGAATATGAGTTCTTTCCCTGCTTATAATGTGATGGCTACAGCGCCAGAACGAAACATTGGCGACCAAGTGGCAACCGATTATTGGCTGGAACGTGGCGACTATCTGAACTTTAATTACCTTACTTTGGGTTGGAACGTTCCTACAAAACGTCTGCCTCGTGTCATCTCTGCAATGCGTTTATCGCTCTCTATCAACAATTTGGGAACAATAACAGCCTATAGCGGACTGACGCCTATGATTAATAGTTATGTTTCTGACGGTACAATGGGTATTGATGATAAACGATCTTATCCGCCGTATCGTAGCTATAGCATGAGCTTTTCTGTACAATTTTAAGAGGTTTTTAATCCTATTTTGAGGTTAACTATATCTATTTTAAAAGCATATTTTTATGAAAGGATATCTCTATAACATCATAATTGCTACACTTTGTCCACTATTCTTCACGGCCTGTCTGACAGAAAATCCCAAAGGTCAGATAGAGGAGAGCGAAGCATATAATACATCTGACGACATCGAACGTAACTTAATAGGCGAACTTTACAATTATATCGGCGGTTCTTCAGATAGTCAAGGCCTGCAAGGTACGTTTAGAGGCGTGTACGATTGGAACTCATTTTCCACTGACGAACAGATGTTACCAATACGCGGTGGCGATTGGTACGATGGCGGATTTTGGCAGCATCTGTATTATCATACGTGGTCATCGGGCGATGCAACGCTTTATGACACCTGGTGTTATTTGTATAAGGTGGTGATTTTATGTAATCGATCGTTAAACCGAATTGACCAAAATCGTTCTCGACTTAATGAGTATCAATACATGGTTTATACGTCGGAGGTTCGTGCTATCAGAGCAATGATGTACAGTTACTTGTTGGATATGTTTGGCAATATTCCGTTAGTTACCGATTATAATGTATCACTTGGCGATGTGAAACAAGTGTCACGAAGCAGGCTTTTCAGTTTTGTTATTGACGAACTACAAAGTATTTTGCCTTACCTTAGACAAGCAAGAAGCAACCAAGAAGACGTAAATTATGGTCGAATAACACGTCCTGTAGCTGAATTTATGTTGATAAAGCTACTGCTTAATACCGAAATTTATGCTGATGATGATTGGACTGACGAGACGTATCCTGACGGAAGCAATATATTTTACACTGTTGGCAATCAGCGTTTAAATGCATGGCAGGCTGCGATTGCTTACTGCGATAGTATTACTTCTGCTGGTTACATACTGGAATCAGACCCTAAAGTGAACTTCGCTATTCACAATGAGACATCTCTTGAAAACATATTCACGATACCAATGAATAAGGGTTTATACACCAATCAATTTGGATACCTGTTCCGCAGTCGCCATTACGCACACGGATCAGCCTTAAAACTGGGTTCGGAAAACGGCACATCGGCTACACTTTCAACAGTGCGTGCGTTTGGATATGGCACAGATAGTCTTGATAATAGGTATAAATTATGGTTCTATTCTGATACGGTTGTCGTAGATGGACACGTAGTTAAAGAGGAGAATGGGCAACCATTGGTTTACTATCCACTCGAAATCAAACCCGATTTATCAGGTAATGTCTACGAAAAAACGGCAGGTGCACGAATGAATAAATACGAAGTCGACCCCACTGCTTATACAGATGGTCGACTTCAAGACAACGATATTGTTCTCTTTCGATATGCTGATGTGCTACTGATGAGAGCAGAAGCTAAGGTGCGTAATGGTGAAAACGGCACTACAGAACTAAATGCTGTTCGGCAGCGTGCAGGCATGCCGCCTCGCACAAAAGCTACACTCGATAACATTTTAAAGGAGCGTTTGCTTGAATTGATGTGGGAAGGGTGGCGCCGAAACGATTTAGTGCGTTTCAGATGCTTTACCAAAGCCTACGATTTTAAGCCTGCTTCAGATAGCTATAAAACTGTTTTTCCCATTCCTGATCGGGCTATCGAATTGAATAATAAACTTAAACAGAACAAAGGCTACCAATAGTTCACGCCACCTAATGGGTAGCGTAAACTATGCTTTTCAATCGTTTTTACTCATCCAATTGTTGAGAATCTGACAATATTGTGCCGTATTGTCTGCAAAAGTCATGTGTCGAGCACCATCTAAAAGCTCCCAACGTGCGTTTGGAATAGCGTCAAACATGGTTTTTGCCAGAAGTGGAGTACATTCGTCATTGGTGCCATTGATAATTAAACAGGGTTCTTTTATCTCATGAAGACGCGCTGTATAATCGAAATTTCTTAAATTACCAAGTGGTGTATATTCGTTAGGACCCCACGCTGTAAGGTACGATTCAGTTCCAAAACGTTTCTTACGAGTCAAACATTCAGGCCTATCGCCACTTAAATCGCAAGCGTGTCGCACAGTATAATGGTCGTTAGCTGCTAAATATTCAGCACTTTCCCAGTTTCCTGTACGCTCAGCTTCAGCAATGGCAGCTTGCTCATGCTCAGGCATAAACGAAATTAAACGATGTTGTTCGCGGCTCCAAAGCTCGCTCGAAGAGAGCGTACTTGATAGAATTGCTGATTGAATCCCCTCGGGACAATGGTCAATAAGGTAGGCAATAACCATCATACCTCCCCACGATTGGCCTAAAATATGAATACGATCAAGATTTAGATGGCGACGAAGTGCTTGCAATTCTTCTATCCATGTTTCCATGGTCCATAGTTCAGGACGCCCTTCTACAAACGAGTTTCCGCAACCAAGCTGATCATAACTAATAATTTGGCGTCCCTCATTAGCCAAGCTGTCAAGTAGCTCAAAATAGTTATGGGTGCTTCCTGGCCCTCCATGCAGTAACAATAAAGGTGCTTTTCCAGCAGTATTTTCGCCTACAACACGATAATATGTGCAGTAATTCTTAAAGGGCATATAGCCATCTTGTATCTTCATGATCATTAATTTATTGCTGAATACAAAGATAATTGATTTCTCTGACTCACACTTTATTTTCGAAATAAAAACATTCAGTGGTTCTATTATAAATTCGACGATTACATTTATCCTTTACAAACTAATAAATTTCCCTCTTATTTGGAAGTGTGATTACGTTATTATCTAATTGCTTTTGTGTTGTAATGATGGTTTGTTATTGACGCAACCGTTGTAGTACGACGGTCGTCATACAACGTGTACGGCAGCCGTCATACACATTGTACTACGGCCATGATACGATGTGTACTGTGGCCGACGTACATTTACAAATACATCGTAATTACTGTTAGAAATAAGAAAAATGAATTTATCGAGAACGGATAATCGTTTTATAAATAGATTGTTACGGTGATAAGATAGTGTTATCAATAAGAGAAAAGAATTGTAGAGCTTCGAAAACCTTATTTTTTAGACAGTTGATCTATCTTATCACAACAACCAACAATCATGTTTCGAATTTGTGCAATGCGTGCTTGTTCGTCAGGGCGAAACCGACGATAATAGGTGAGCGCTAAATGAAAATTATCGAGTGCTGAAAGCCATTCGTTTCGATTTGTATGAATAAATCCCAACTTATAATAAGCATCGGCCTTTTCGTCATCTTGGCACAAGGTAAGCATTTTTTCATATAAAGGCAACGCCTTATCGTACTGTTCAAGATTAAAATGGCTCTCAGCGGCTGCAAAATAATAGAATGAAAGTTCGGAAGGTGCAAACGATTTTAGTTGTGGTATAGCTTTATCGAAGCATTCTACAGCACGTCGATAGTCCCATTCGTAATAATAACATACACCCGTATAGGCAACAAAGCGAGGATTTAGTCGATAATTTTGTCCTAACTTTTGAAAAATAAGCAGAGCCTCATGGTACTTACGGCCTTGAAAATAATCAAGTGCCATACCAAGCTTTTGGCTATCCGAGAGCGATTGTGCTTGCGCAGGGAGTACTGAAAGAAGACAGAAAAGTATAATTATCTTTAGCTTATTCAATGTCTTACCTTGTGTAAAAATCAATAACCTGTTGAATAGCTTGTTGACATGCAGGACAGAAAGTGGGGTAGTCGTTGGTGCGCATACGACAGTCTGGAAAGGCTCTGTAAACGTGCTTTAAGCTGTATCCCGCGCCCTCATAGAAACCTACCTTTGGATATTTACCAATAAGATTCTCCCATTTTCCTTTAAAATCAGCCTTCGTAGTAATGTTTTTTTCCCATGGTTCTATATCATAAGGGTACATGGGTATTGGCTCATTATCGTATGCATATTCGTCAGCGAGACCTGCAAAACTATGGCCAAACTCGTGAACAACAACAGGACGAAAAGCCGAATGGTGTGTCATCGACAGATTATAACTGTTTAAAATACCACCCCCACCATACTTTTCGGTATTTACCAACACAATAATATGCTCGTAAGGTATACCTGCAAGCCAGTTGTGTAGGTCTTTTAAGTTTAGCGTTGTAAGGTAACGGTCACTATAAAACGTATCAAAATGCGAGTGCAAAGCCGTGTTTTTCCATATTCCTTTGCTGGGTTCGCTCGTACCACTATCCTGTGAAGGTGATTCGACCGCAACAATTTGGAAGCGATTACGCATACTTTTAAATGGTTCGTATGAGAACAAATAGTTCATGGCTTTACGCGCATCTTCACGGAAAATGTCCATTTCCTGTGGTGTATATCCTTCAGCAACGTAGGCCACACGTATGCAGCGAGATGTATCTTCTGCTTGTTGCAGAACGGAATAAGGTGTTATATGCTGTTCGCCTATATGGCGTATGAGGATATCGTTAGGAACTATTTGGTGAGTGAGTGACACCGTAATCTGCCGACGATTATTGCGTAAATCGATAGTTACATCAATAGTATCTTTAGGCATGGGTATAAGAAAGACGTTCTCAAAACTGCGTGTTTGTGTCTTGGCTTCGTTATAACTTAACCATTCCTGAAAAAGAGTGGAGAAGGAGTTACGATAAATAATTTGTCCCGAATGGTGGTCTCGAACAGTAATTTGTCCGTTACCCTCAATAGGAATCTGGGCTAAACGTGTTCGCTTTCCATACCAATTAGGTTGTTGATACAGCTTATCGAGAGCAATATGCTGCTCATTAACATTACCCGAAAAGATATAATCTATTCGTAATGTTTTATTTAAGAAAAACAAGTTAAAGTCTTGTGCATGAAGACTTAACGACGTAATAAAAACAACAAATAAAAGAAAACGCTTCATAATGGTTTCGTTATTTGCCGTTTAATATACCCTTAATGTTTGACCTACACGTAAACCGTCTTCAGGCTTCATGTGGTTCATCTTATATAAACTTTTAATGCGTATACCGTACATTTGGGCAATTGTGTACATGCTTTCGCCACTCTTTACAACATGTGGCACGCGTTTAAACGCTTTAATAGCACGTTTTTGTTTCTTCTCAAGATAAATAATATCGCCTTCGCGTAGCCTTGTATGGCGATCAATTTCATTATATTTGGCTAACTTTCGCCATGAAACACCAGCTTCTTGTGCGATACTTTTAAAGGTATCGCCCTCACGTGCTACAATATAATAGTTCTTATTGTACATTCGAACAATATGCAAATCCTGGCCTGGAGTACGATCTTGCGCTGTGTAAACGTTAGCCATGTAACGGTCATATGTACGAGCGTTATCATATTGATAAAGCTGATACAGTTCAATAATTTCTATAAGCTTTTCAGCATATAATGGGTTAGTAGCATAACCACAGCTCTTTAAACCATAGGCCCAGCCGCGATAATCTGTGATTTCAAGTTGAAATAAACGTGCATAACGCGTGCTGTTTTTGAGAAAAAGACTGTGATCCTCAAAACTTTGTTTTGGATTATCATAGGCTCTAAAACATTCTGCTAACGCATCATCATCAGAAGTTATGCTACGTCCCAACCAATTGTGGCACTTAATACCAAAGTGATTATTTGCCTCTACAGCAAGTCGACTACGCCCCGCTGCACTTTCTAACAGGCCTTGAGCCAATGTTATACTTGCGGGAATGCGATATTGTTTCATCTCTTCAATAGCAAGGTCTTTGTATTGAGTGATGTAATCGAGGAAGGCTGCGTTTATTTTATACTGTGCCTGCAGCTGAGAACAAATAAAAAACAGTAAACCTGAGAATAGAATTCTTCGGAGATGAAACATTGATATTAAAATTTTTATATCAAAACCTCACCCATATTGCTGGGTAAGGCTTTGTATTTTATGGATATAAAATTAAAATCTAAATAACAGTATAGCTCTTGTAAAGAAAGTGTTTCTTATTTTGCTTTCTTCAGTTTGTCAACGTATGCATCAACAACTGCAACAGCAGTTACGTTAATTACATCTTGTACGCTTGCCTCAAAATCAGTAAAATGTATAGGCTTATTTAAACCCATTTGCACAGGTCCAATCACTTCGCAATCGGGATCAAGCGCTTGCATCAGTTTGTAACTTCCGTTAGCTGAACTCATATTAGGGAAAACTAGTGTGTTAACATCTTTACCTTTCAAGCGGGTAAAAGGATATTTTACATCGCGTAATTCTTTATTCAGAGCAAAGTTAACCTGCATTTCGCCATCGAGTGCAAGGTCTGGGAAATCATTTTGCATACGTTCTACAGCCTGATGAACCTTAACGGGCGATCCTATTTCATCGGTACCGAAGTTAGAATAGCTTGTCATCGCTATTACAGGCTCATTATTAAAGAAGCGCACTGTGTGAGCAGTAAGACGTGCTACGTCGTAAAGCACATTCTGATCAGGGTGGCGATTGATGAGGGTGTCAGAAAGATAGAACACGCCTTTCTTAGTGTTGAGAATATGCATTGTAGCAAAAGTAGAGTAGTCGGGGCGCACACCAATAACCTCTTTAGCCACTTTTATAGTGTTGCTATACTTAGTATATAATCCCGTGATGAAAGTGTCAGCATCACCTTTCTCAACCATTGACATACCAAAATAATTGCGTTCGTACATCTTATCGTAAGCTTCTTCGAACGTTACGCCTTGACGAGCACGCTTTTCAGCAAGGTGTTTAGCATAGGTTGCGCGGCGACGTTGCTCGCTATCTGCACGCATATCAACAATCTCTACGCCGTTAAGATCTAACTTTAAGCGCTTAGCCAGTCGATTAAGACGATCAATATTACCCAACAAAATAGGCATACAAATTCCTTCTTGATGGGCTTGAACAGCAGCCTTCATCATTGTAGGGTGGCCACCTTCTGCAAACACAACGCGTTGTGGATGTATTGCGGCAGTTGCGTGTAGCGTACGAGTGAGTTTTGTTTCTTGTCCAAGCAGCTGGCGTAATTGGTCTTTATAAGCCGTCCAATCGGTGATAGGAGTGCGCGCTACGCCGCTTTTTATGGCAGCTTGAGCCACAGCAGCTGATACCTCTGTGATAAGACGTGGGTCAACTGGTTTCGGAATGAAGTATTTAGGACCAAATGAAAGGTCGTTCACATGGTAAACCTCGTTAACAATATCTGGCACAGGCATCTTAGCAAGAGCGGCTATAGCCTTCACGGCTGCAAGCTTCATCTCCTCATTTATGGCTTTAGCGTGTACGTCAAGTGCGCCACGGAAGATGTAAGGAAAGCCGATAACGTTGTTAATTTGATTCGGATAGTCGGAACGTCCTGTGGCCATTAGCACGTCGGGGCGGGCAGCAATGGCTTCTTCGTATGATATTTCGGGAACAGGATTAGCCAATGCAAAGACGATGGGATGGTCGGCCATTGACTGTATCATTTGCTGAGACAGAATGTTTCCTTTTGATAAACCAACGAATACATCAGCGCCTTTAATTGCCTCTTCCAGCGTATGAATATTGGTTTTTGAGGTAGCAAATTCAACCTTTTCTTCGGTAATATGGTCGCGTCCTTTATAAATGACACCGCGAGAATCAAGCATAATAATATTCTCATGCTTGGCACCCAATGAGCAATACAATTTTGTACAACTTATTGCAGCGGCTCCTGCTCCGTTAACTACAATTTTAACGTCTTTAATTTTCTTCCCTGCTACTTCAAGAGCATTTAATAATCCAGCAGCGGAAATGATGGCAGTTCCATGCTGATCATCATGCATCACAGGAATATCAAGGGATTTTTTTAGACGGTTTTCAATATAAAAACATTCGGGCGCTTTAATATCTTCAAGATTGATACCACCAAAAGTAGGAGCTATCTTTTCGATTGCTTCACAAAATTTTTCAGGATCTTTCTCGTCAACCTCAATATCAAACACATCGATACCACCATAAATTTTAAAGAGTAAGCCTTTTCCCTCCATAACAGGCTTACCACTCATAGCGCCGATATCGCCTAAACCAAGTACTGCTGTGCCGTTAGAGATAACAGCAACAAGATTACCTTTATCGGTATATTTGTAAACATCATCAGGATTTTTCTGTATTTCCAGACAAGGATAAGCTACTCCTGGAGAATAAGCAAGACTTAAATCGGTTTGCGTGCGATATGGTTTGGTGGGCTTAACCTCTATTTTTCCATGGCGCCCTTTTTCGTGATATTCAAGCGCTGCTTCTTTAGTTATCTTTACCATTTTCTTAAATGACTATTTAATAATGAATCTTTTGCCTTAAAAGATATATACGCAAAGATAATAAAAACGTGCTAAAGGATTGCCGTTTTATGTTTTTTTTGTATCTGTATACGCTAAAAACTAATATAGATTATTAATGTTTTGAACATAGATACTTTCGTATCATTTAAACCTTTATAAAAGAAATGTTTTTTATAAAGAACGTAAAAGCCATAGAAGAAGGACAAAATCCTTAACTTCTATGGCTTATATTTACCTTAAATTGCTTAATATTTCAAACAACCAAAGGATATATTTTCAAAAATTAACTGGTGTAAAGGAATCTCTTAATAGACCTTTTGGGGGTCTTTTCAAATTCTTCTTTACGAATCCTTATTTCAGAAAGATGACAATATGCTGGCTGTGAGGCATTAAGTTCTTTACGATTTTCTTCCATCACATTTACTAAATCATTGTCATTTAAGCCCATAGCTTGAGCTTCTTCATAATCAGGATATACTAATCCTACAAGAGAATTGCCTTCCTGAATAACAAGGCTTTCACACACTAAAGACATAGAATTAAGTTTGTCTTCTATCTCTTCGGGATAAATATTCTGTCCATTTGAACCTAAAAGCATGTTTTTAGAGCGTCCCTTTATAAAGATATTTCCTTCGGCATCTATAGTACCAAGGTCACCCGTATGGAACCAACCGTCACTATCAATTGCAGCATTGGTAGCCTCTTCATTCTTATAATAGCCCAACATTACATTAGGACCCTTACAGATTATTTCCCCAGGGACATTCTGAGGATCATCTGAAAGTATCTTCACTTGCATGTGAAGAGCTGCCTTTCCACATGAACCCGGAACAAAATTCTTATAGTCTTCATATCCGATTATAGGTGCACATTCGGTTGCTCCATATCCAACGGTATAATGAAAACCTACACGATGCAAGAACTTTTCAACCTCTTGGCTGAATGCTGCGCCACCAACGATAATCTGATAAAAGTTACCTCCAAAGGCCTGTGTTACCTGTGCACATATCTTATTGTACACTTTGTTATTGATTCCAGGCATCTTTAGTAGGAGCTTCATTTTAGGATCCTGTATCTTTGGGAACACTTTCTTCCTAATAATCTTTTCTATAATAAGCGGAACAGAAATAATAACAACAGGTTTAATTTCTGCAAAAGCTGCAGCAATAATAGCTGGAGATGGCGTTCGAGTTAAGAAAAAGATATGGCAACCACTAATAAACTCGAACAGAAACTCAAAGGCCATACCATACATATGAGCCATTGGTAGAATACTAATAATACTATCTCCAGGCTTAATATTGGCTCCTAAAACATGATAAGCAAAATCAATATTGCTCCATAATGCACGATAGGGTATCATCACACCCTTTGAAAAGCCTGTAGTTCCGCTGGTATAGTTTATCAATGCAAGCTCATCGGGATTCTCTTCGATATAGTATTTGATGTGTTCTTGTCTGAAATACTTGGGATATTTCTTACCAAACATCTCATTCAAATGCTCACGAGCATAAGTAAGTTTGTCTGTACGAGAAAGCACTAACGAATAATCTGGAATATAAATTATACCTTCAAGTTGTGGCATTTTGGTGGCATCAATTTGTGTTGCAACCACATCGCCTACAAAAAGAAGTCGTGATTCTGAATGATTTACGATATTATGAATTTGATCTGGCGTAAATTCATGTAAGATAGGAACAGCTACTGCACCATAAGTTAGTACAGCAAGGAACGAAGCTGCCCACGCAGAGCTATTACGTCCACACAATGCTATTTTGTCTCCTTTTTTGATTCCAGAACTCTCAAACATGATATGAAGCTTCTCTATCTTTCGAGCAACATCATGATATTGAAGAGTAGCACCTTTATAATCTGTAAGTGCGTCACCTTCCCAATTATTAATAATACTGTCTTGGATAAGTTTATTAAAACTTGGTATCTTTTCCATTATTCAATGTTTTTGTTATAAGAGGTTCTCCTTAACTTTCAAATGAAGGAGACATTATTCAACCGTGTTAGTATAAAGATATCTTTTAATAGATTTTTTAGGCGTTTTAGCAAACTCTTTTTCCTGAATTCTGATTTCGCTTATTCTACAGAAAGCAGGAAGTTGAGCATTCAAATCCTTTCTGTTTTGTTCCATAATGTTCTTCAAATCATCTTCAGAGAAGCCCATAGATGCAGCGCCTTCCATGTCGGGATACACTAATCCTACAAGCTTGTCGCCATGCTGAACTATAAGACTTTCGTTCACCATAACCATCGAGTTTAGCTTATCTTCTATCTCTTCAGGATAAACATTCTGTCCGTTAGAGCCCAAAAGCATATTCTTAATACGACCTAATATAAAGAGGTGTCCTTCAGAATTTAATCTTCCTAAGTCGCCAGTGTGAAACCAACCGTCCTTATCTATCACAGCCGCTGTTGCCTCTTCGTTCTTATAGTAGCCTTTCATGACGTTCAAACCACGTGTAAGAACTTCACCCGCAACGTTTTCAGGGTCGTCACTAAGCACTTTAAGTTCCATATTTTCAGCCACAGTTCCACATGAGCCTGGCACAAAATCATGATAATCAGAGAAACTAATCATCGGACCTGTCTCTGTAGTTCCGTATCCAACGGCAATGGGGAAGTTGATGTTTTTAAGAAATGCTTCAATCTCTTTATTAAGTGCAGCACCACCCACAACAACCTCATAAGCTTCTCCGCCCATTGCGTCCATTACAGATTTACATATGCGTTCCTTGATCTTATCGCCCACAACAGGCATCTTCATCAACAGCTTTAGATGATAATTCTTATTGATAACAGGGAATACTTTATTACGAATGATTTTCTCAATTACCAACGGAACAGAGATAACTATGCTGGGACGTATCTCTACAAACGCTTCTTGGATTACGCTTGGACTTGGTAAACGAGTAAGGAAAAAGACGTGATTACCCATGCAGAAGGCCAATAGCACCTCACAAGTTAAACCATACATGTGAGCCATTGGCAGAATAGACAATATACGACTATCCTTTTTAATTCTACCGCCTATAACGTGTATCAAATAATCGATGTTACTTCTCAACGAACGATAGGGGAGCATTACACCTTTTGAAAAACCAGTAGTTCCGCTGGTATAGTTAATCATGGCCAGCTCTTCACTCTGGTCATTGTAATAATTAACGTCCTCTTGTCTGAAAAATTTAGGATATTTCTGTCCGAACATCTCATTTAAATGTTCACGGGCATAAGTCAATTTCTCAGAGCGACTCACCAACAACGAACAATCGGGTAAGTATACAACGCCTTCCAATGCTGGCATTGCGTTATAGTCTAATGTTGTAGACACAACGTCACCCACGAATAATAATTTAGAGTCGGAGTGGTTAACTATATTGTATACTTGTTCAGGGGTAAACTCATGTTGTATAGGAACAACAATAGCACCATAAGTAATGGTTGCTAAAAATACACAAGCCCACATAGAGCTGTTACGTCCACACAATGCAACTTTGTCGCCATGCTGTAAACCAGAGTGCTCAAACATGATGTGAAGCTTCTCTATTTTACGCGCCACATCGTGATATTGCAGTGTTGCTCCTTTATAGTCTGTTAGGGCGTCCTTATCCCAATTAGCTTGAATGGATTGTTTTATCAGTTCGTTAAAACTATGTGTATTCGCCATTGCACAAGAATCTTTATTTTGTGCAAAGGTACTATCTAATCTGCACATTCCCAAAAAATATGTGCAGTATTTTTAATAACATCATACTTTTCACAAAAGCAACAGAGCTAAAAATCAGTATGTTGTTCTGTTCATTACCTTTATAGTTCTATGTAATGATTTTTCAATTGATAAACCATTATTCATAACGCATACTCTTTGCAGGGTGTATATGCGAAATAAGATAGCTTGGAGCAATAAGAACAAACACGCTAATGGCTAATGTAAGTATATTAATAAGGAGTAGGGCAGGGATATTAAACTCGATTGGAACCGTACTAACATAGTAAGTAGATGGGTCAAGTTTAACCATGCCAAAGTATTTTTGAATCAACGAAAGGCCTATAGCCACAATATTACCTATTAATAATCCGCGACCAATAATAAAGGTAGCAAACCATAAAAACATATGACGCACGATTTTATTACGAGCGCCAAGTGCTTTGAAAATTCCAATCATGGTTGTGCGTTCAAGGATAATGATAAGCAAACCAGATACCATTGTAACACCAGCTACAGAAATCATGAGTACCAAAATAATCCATACATTCATATCCAAAAGGTCTAACCACTGGAAAATTTGCGGATTAATGTCCTGTATAGTTTGCGAAGTGTATGTTTCTCCGTAGTGATCTGTTGTTTTATTTACTTTCTTGATGAACTGCTGTTCTACAATATTCACTTCATCAAAATTATTTACTATAATCTCGGCTCCTGAAGCTTGGTCCGATTCCCAGCCATTAAGCTTCACGGCTGTATTTAAATCAGTAAAGCACATTACCTCATCATACTGATTTAAATTCGTTTGGTAGATACCAGCTATTGTGAAGCGACGAACACGAATACCATTATTATCAATAAAGTAAGCAAACAAACGCTGGTTTAACTTAAGATTTAATTTATCAGCAATATTTTTTGAAATTACTATTTTATTGCTCGATACATCATCGGCAAACTTAGGGAAACTTCCGGCAATTAAATTCTGATGAATAAATGTAGAGTCAAATTCCTGTGCAACTCCTTTGAGCATAACACCGAGAAAATCGCTGTCAGTTTTCAGAATTCCTTGTTTATAGGCAAATCGCTCAGCGTGTTTAACCCCACGAATGCCTCTTATTACGCTTAACATACTATCATTCATCACAATAGGATACTGGTCTGATGACATCTGCGTCATGAAGTTAGTAACCTGAATATGCGAGCCAAAGCCAATAGCTTTATTGCGAATAGTATGTTTGAAACCTAAAACAACAAATACTGATACTATCATTACTGCAATTCCGATAGCCACACCAGCAGTAGCAATCGTAATTGCTGGACGCGAAACTCTTTTCGGATCGCTATTGTCGAAAAAAAGTCGTTTAGCTACGAATAGTGGAAAATTCATGTTTGATTTTATCTTATTAATTGCTGTTATCAATTTATGTGTGCTAAGAATATTTCCAGCACTAATATCTGTTGTCGGTTGTATTTATTCACTGCAAAGTTATATTTTTTTCTTGATATAGCCAATAAATAAAAGTTTGTAGGTTTATAGAGTTTTGTTAATAGAGCTACATGAATGTTTAATATAGGAGATAATTGCTATCTTAAATAAAGAACTAAGAAGATATTATAAACAACAATAGGGAGCGCTTCAACAGTCAATTGCCATCTTAAATAAAAGTATAAGAAAATAGTATAAACAGCAATAGATAACGTTTCAACAGTTAATTGCCATCTTAAATAAAAGTATAAGAAAATAGTATAAACAACAATAGAAGACAATTCAATAAAAGCTATTTATCATAATGCGCATTATATTAAAATAATTGCATTGTAAATTTGATGAGAGATATATGTTTTAAAATGTAGTTTACTATTATTCATTTAGATGCTTATCAAGTTCTTGCTTGGTAATTTCAACAAAATCGCCAAGCTTTTCTTGTGTTTTGGGAAAATAATATAACACTTATGATGATGTTATGACGGCCGTAGTATAAGCTGTATCACGGCTGCCGTACAACGCGTATGGCATTCATCGTACAATGTGTATGGCGGCCGTCGTAACGTGATGAGATACACTAAATCGAAATATTAATTTCATCATAACAACAATATATTACGATAAAAAGTTAAAACATATATTCAACAATCACGATACACATACGTTTGTTTCGTGAAAAACATATTATAAATTGTACTTGCTGTTTACAAGAAATTAAATAACTTTGCACATGTTATAATCATCAAAATTATGAAAAAATTTAAAACCTTGCAGCTTATTTTCCTAATGACTTTCGTGTCGATTATGGCGTCGGCTAAGCATTATACAGTGGTTATTTCGCTTGACGGATGTCGTTGGGACTACACAGAATGGTATAATACACCTTTCTTTGATACAATGGCTAAAGAAGGTGTATCGTCTGGTTTAATACCTTCTTATCCGTCAAAAACCTTTCCTAATCACTATACTATTGCAACAGGACTCTACCCTGACAATCATGGCATTATAGCAAATGAGTTTTTTGATCCTAAAACGGGGCTTTTATTCTCTTTGGGTGATGCAAAAACCAAAACCGATCCACAATTCTATAGCGGTGAACCTATTTGGAATACGGCTTATCGACAGGGCAAGCGCGTATCGGTTTTTTATTGGCCAGGATCTGATGTTAAGGTGAATGGACGGTATCCCGACAGTTTTTTCTACTATGATAAACAGCCTCGTTTAACATTCAGTCAGCGCATTGAAGGAATTGTTCATGCAATGAGTTTGCCTGAAAACAAACGCCCTGATCTTGTGATGGCTTATTTTGAGCAGCCTGATGCTTCTGGACACGATTTTGGACCACAATCTAAACATACACGAAAAGCCGTTGAACAGGTCGATTCTTTAATGGGAAGCCTATATTCAAAATTGTGTCAACTCCCCTACTCTGCGGATATAAACTTTATAGTTCTTTCTGATCACGGCATGGCATGGGTTCCACAAGGCAATAATATTCCTATTAGCAAGTATTTAAAACCCGAATGGATTAGGAAGATTAGTGGCTCTATTCCGTGTAACATTTATGCACAAAAGGGATGCGAACAAAAAGTTTACGACGCACTTAAAAACTTGGATCATATACAGGTATGGCATCGAAAAGATATTCCTCATTACCTTCATTTTGGTTCAAATGAGCGTGTAGGCAATATCGTTGTGAATCCAGAGATAGGATATATGGTAACTGACGTGCCTACAAGAGCATGTGGTTCGCACGGCTTTGACCCTGAATTACTTGAAATGCACGCTATTTTCCGTGCTATTGGACCTGACTTTCATCATTCTTCCATTCCACATTTCCGAAATGTCAACATCTATTCATTATTGTGCCGCTTACTCAAAATAGAGCCTGCAACTAACGATGGCAACATTAATGAAATAAAGGCTATCCTGAAAGAATAGCCTTTACGCAGTTACTTTGAAAAATATTTTAAACTATTAGGCGAAGTATTTATGTCACCATAAAATACTCCGCCTAATTCTTTTATATAAGTGTCAACTTATTATTCTTCCACCGCGGCCTGCGCCGATGCAAGTCTTGCAATAGGCACTCTGTAAGGAGAGCAACTCACGTAGTCAAGTCCGATACGATGACAGAACTTAACAGATGAAGGCTCGCCACCATGTTCGCCACAGATTCCGCATTTAATATTAGGATTAGTTGAGCGTCCTCTCTTCACGCCAATTTCAACAAGCTGACCAACTCCTGTCTGATCGAGAACCTGGAATGGGTCTACTTCAAGAATCTTATTATCAAGATAAGTAGGCAAGAAACGAGAAACGTCGTCACGACTATATCCATAAGTCATCTGAGTAAGGTCGTTTGTACCGAAGCTAAAGTAGTCAGCGTACTTAGCAATTTGGTCTGCAGTAAGTGCGGCACGAGGTATTTCAATCATTGTTCCCAACTTAAACTCTACCTCCATACCCTCTTCTTTAAACAACTCTTCGGCAGCAGTCTTTATTACTTTCTGCTGTTGCTCAAGCTCTTTATATGTTCCAACTAATGGGACCATGATTTCAGGCTTTGGATTAAAGCCTTCACGCTTCAGACGAGTTGCAGCTCCAAGGATAGCCTTTGTTTGCATAGTTGTGATCTCTGGATATGTAATTCCAAGACGACAACCACGTAATCCGAGCATTGGATTGACCTCTTTTAGGCTCTCTACGCGATGTTTGATAAAATCAATACTCTTTCCCATCTCCAAAGCCATAGCCTCTTGACCTGCCTGACTTTTAGGAACAAACTCGTGCAAAGGTGGATCAAGCAGACGAATATTGACAGGCATGCCGTCCATAAACTTCAGAATACCATAGAAATCCTCTTGTTGAAGCGGTAACAATTTTGCAAGAGCAGTTTCGCGTTCTTCTCTTGTGTCCGCAAGAATCATCTCACGCATTGGTTTAATTTTGTCCTTCTCGAAGAACATGTGCTCTGTACGGCACAAACCAATACCTACTGCACCAAACTTATTTGCAACCTCAGCGTCGTGTGGTGTGTCAGCATTGGTGCGCACAACCATACGTGTATATTTATCGCAAAGGCTCATAAGTTCTGCAAAATCACCTGAAACCTCAGCGGGTTTTGTTTTAACTTCGCCCTGATATACTTCGCCAGTTGAACCATTTATTGATAGATAGTCGCCTTCATGCAACACAACACCATCAATTTCTACAGTGCGAGCTTTATAGTCAATCATAATAGCGCCAGCACCTGATACGCAGCATTTACCCATTCCACGTGCCACAACAGCAGCATGTGACGTCATACCGCCACGAGCAGTAAGGATACCTTCGGCTGCCGACATGCCAGCAAGATCTTCAGGTGACGTTTCAATGCGCACCATAATAACCTTATGTCCTTCGTCGCTCCATTTGGCAGCGTCATCAGCAAAGAACACAATCTGTCCGCAAGCAGCACCCGGAGATGCAGGAAGACCACGTGTAAGAACGTGTGCTTGCTTCAAAGCCTCCTTGTCAAATACAGGGTGAAGCAGCTCGTCAAGCTTGTTAGGTTCACAACGTTTAATTGCTGTTTTCTCATCTATCATGCCTTCATGCAACAAGTCCATAGCAATTTTTACCATCGCTGTACCCGTACGCTTTCCGTTACGAGTCTGCAAGAACCATAGCTTTCCTTCCTGAACGGTGAACTCCATATCTTGCATATCACGATAATGCTTTTCAAGTTTATCTTGAATTGCATTAAGTTGTTCAAAGATTTCTGGCATAGTCTCTTCCATAGATGGGAATTTTGTAGCACGAATATCTTCAGAAATACTCTGCTGTTTAGCCCATCTCAGAGAACCCTCTTTTGTAATTTGCTGTGGTGTTCGTATACCAGCCACAACGTCTTCGCCCTGTGCATTAACAAGGTATTCGCCGTTAAAGATATTCTCTCCTGTCGCAGCGTCGCGTGAGAAACATACACCTGTAGCCGAAGTGCTGCCCATATTTCCAAACACCATGGCCATAACGTTAACAGCTGTACCCCACTCTTGTGGAATGCCTTCCATCTTACGATAAAGGATTGCGCGCTCATTCATCCAGCTATCAAACACAGCACAGATAGCACCCCAAAGCTGATCAACAGGATTTTCTGGGAAATCGGCACCCGTTTGCTCTCTAATAGCTTTCTTGAAAAGCGAAACAAGCTGTTTCAGTTCATCAATAGTCATGTCGTTATCCAGAACTATTCCACGCTGTGCTTTTACCTCGTCGATAATAGCTTCAAACGGATCGATATCTTCTTTATTCTGAGGTTTCATACCCATTACTACGTCGCCGTACATCTGAACAAAACGACGATAGCTATCGTATGCGAAACGCTCGTTTCCTGTTTTTTTAATCAGTCCTTCTACTACCTCGTCATTTAATCCAAGGTTCAGGATAGTATCCATCATACCTGGCATTGAAGCGCGAGCACCAGAACGTACACTTAGCAAAAGTGGATTTGTAGGATCGCCAAACTTTAAGCCAATAAGGTTCTCAACATGTTTGATACTATTATCAACTTCGTTGCGCAATAAGCCTACAACTTCGTCCCGTCCTTTCTCAAAATACTCGTTACATACGTCAGTTACTATCGTAAAACCGGGAGGAACCGGAACACCAATAAGGTTCATCTCTGCGAGATTAGCACCTTTGCCGCCAAGTAGATTCTTCATGTCGGCGCGTCCTTCGGCTTTACCATTACCGAAGGTGTAAACTCTTTTTCCGCTCATAAAATATTGTAATAGATCATTTAAAATGCTTTTCTTCATGTTTGCTTTTGCAAACCTGACATTGCAAAGGTAACATATAACTTTGAATTATCAAAGGAAAAATCAAAAAATGCCATGTATAAATTGCAATTTTTTCAGTTTATATACATCATTCAATTCTTGCACCTATTTTTTGTCCACCCTGCCCTATTAAATAAAGATATTCAGCAAGTATGCTAAATTAGTTTACATGTCAATTCATACATTACATATTGATTGTATTTTCAAATAATAGATTCTACATCATTGAAACCCCACAGTTACATCATATAATTCTATACATTTCAAAGTTCTGAAGCCTTCAAATCGAAGTTCTTTTTTCACCTTTATAGGCTATTGGTAATTGTACGGCGTTCACCATACAACATGTACCACGACCGTCGTACACGTCGTATCACGACCGTCATACACATTGTGTGACGGCCGACGTACAACAACCTCAAGCCTTATATCAAACTGAAATAATTGCGTTAACATTGCAAACAATGGCTTAAATGGTGTTTGATATTCCACGTAATTGCGCTACCTTTGCACCCAAAACATTACGAATGAGCAGAAAAAGGAAACCCAACCCCATTCTTGAGGGTGTTACGATAGAAGCTGTGGCGGCCGAAGGCAAAAGTCTTTTCCACCACGAAGAACGTGTTATTTTTGTCCCATTTTGCGTGCCAGGAGACGTGGTAGATGTTGAAATTGTAAAGAAAAAACATCGTTATGCAGAAGGACGTGTGATCAGATTTATTGAGAAAAGTAAGGTTAGAGAAGAGCCGTTCTGTGAGCATTTTGGCATTTGTGGCGGCTGCAAATGGCAAAATCTGCCTTATGACGAACAGCTTAAAGCCAAGCAACAGCAGGTTTTCGACCAACTTTCGCGTATTGGCAAGGTCAATTTGCCCGAATTTATACCCATTCTTGGCTCAGTTATGATTAAAGAATATCGTAACAAATTAGAGTTTGGTTGCTGTAATCGTCGATGGTTTACCCATGAGGAATTGCAAGATGAGGCTCTTGATCTAACTGCCGACCATTCGGCTATTGGATTCCATATCACTGGCGCTTTTGATAAAATATACCCCATTAAGAAATGTTGCTTAATGGATAATTTGCACAATGAGGTACGTAATTTTGTACAACAATGTGCTAAGGATATGGGTATGAGCTTCTATGATGTGAAGGCACAGCATGGCGTACTTCGCAATTTAATGTTCCGAAACTCGAACACGGGTGAATGGATGTTGCTTATTCAGTTCCATTTTGAAGAGCCAGAAGACGAAAAAAAGGCTATAGAGCTCATGCAACGTATTAGCAATAAGTTCCTTAAAATTAGCTCATTAATGTATGTTGATAACCAAAAGGGTAACGATACTATAGGTGATTTAGAACTGAAAACATTTAAAGGTACCGACTTTATTTATGAAACTATGGAAAATCTTCGTTTTAAAGTTGGCGCCAAGAGCTTCTATCAGACCAATACCGATCAGGCTTATCACCTCTATTCTGTGGCACGCTCATTTAGTTTATGCGCTATTAACGGTACTCAACCTTTGTCATTACCAAACGAGGCAGCATTGCAAACTATTGAGCAACTAAGCAATAACGAAAAGCCACTTATCTACGACCTCTACACGGGTACGGGCACTATTGCAAACTTTATGGCTCGTTACGCACGTCAAGTTATAGGTATCGAATATGTGCCTGAAGCTATTGAGGACGCAAAAATAAATTCGGAGCTTAACCATATTGATAATACTGTGTTCTACGCTGGCGACATGAAGGATATTCTTACCGACGATTTCGTGCAGCAACATGGCACACCCGACATTATTATTACGGACCCACCACGTGCAGGAATGCACCCCGACGTAGTTAATGTCATATTAAATGCCGCACCCGCTCGCATTGTTTATGTAAGCTGCAACCCCGCAACGCAAGCGCGCGACTTAGCTCTTCTTGACGCGCAATATGAAGTAATGGCTGTACAACCCGTCGATATGTTCCCACATACACCCCACGTTGAGAACGTTGTATTGCTAAAAAAGCGTGCAAATATTAAAAACTGACAAATAAAATAGCACAAGAGTCCCATTATTACAAAGAAATTTTGTAATTTTGCACTCCGTTTCATCATTTTGGGATGAAAGTGTATTCAAACAAAGGATAAACATTCGTCTAAATTAGTAATTGTTAGAAAGGATTACCAATAATGCGACAGCTTAAAATCACTAAAAGCATAACAAACCGATCCAGTGAGGCTCTGGACAAGTACTTGGTTGAAATTGGCCGTGTGCCAATGATCACAGTAGATGAGGAAATTGAGCTTGCTCAAGCTATCAGAAATGGCGGAAAGGCTGGCGAGCGCGCCAAAGAGAAGCTTGTTAAAGCAAACCTTCGTTTCGTGGTTTCGGTTGCCAAGCAATATCAACACCAAGGTTTGGGTCTTACCGACTTAATAGATGAAGGTAACATTGGCCTTGTAAAGGCTGCCGAAAAGTTTGACGAAACTCGTGGTTTTAAATTTATTTCATACGCAGTTTGGTGGATTCGTCAGAGCATTTTACAGGCTATTGCTGAGCAAAGTCGTATTGTTCGTCTACCGTTAAATCAAGTTGGCGCTTTGTCTAAAATCAATTCGGAGATTTCAAAATTCGAACAAAAGAACCAAAGACGTCCGTCAGTACAAGAGCTTAGTATGCTCACCAACATTGACGAAACAAAGATTGACCAGACCATTAAGGCAGATAATCATCACATGAGCATCGATGCTCCTTTTCAAGAAGATGATGATAACAGCATGGCTGACGTGTTAGCTTCGGGCGAAGACAGCAGAGCTGACAAGCAAGTTGACTATGAAAGTATGGCTAAAGAGCTTGATACCGTGCTGCGTAATGTGCTAAAAGACCGCGAAATTACTATTGTAAGGGAGTGCTTTGGCATTGGTTGTCACGAAAAAGGACTGGAGGAAATTGGTGACCAATTGGGCTTAACAAGAGAGCGTGTTCGTCAGATTCGCGAAAAAAGTATTGTTAAGTTACGCGAAAGCGGTTATGCAAAACTATTGATAAAATACTTAGGATAATGGTTTAAATCGTTTTAAACCTTATTCTTAAAAAAAATACACAATAATAAAACAGAGCCTTATCCCCTACTGTGGAGATAAGGCTCTATTTTATTTTACATCAAATATTATTCGTTACTATTTTATATTTGTACCGCGTAGAGGGGCTGAAAGAGAAACCTTCCACTCCTTTCCATCATAACTTAACGGAATTTCGTATTCGCCATGTTGGCATACTCGAGGAGCAATTCCAATACTATCCATCAGCAAATAGTTACTAACAATAACCTTTACCTTAGCTATAGAACCATTGTTTTCATAGGAGATATTATCTATTGTTAATGTAGCCCCTTCTTTCATAGCACGCAAACTATCTACGTCTTGTTGATTAACTTGTGACGAAGCATACACTAACCATCTACGAGAATCATTTAAAACATATTTGCTGGCATCAGAAAATCTCCAGTTAAAGTATGCAGAAGAGAAGTTATTAGCTACTTCTTTAATTTGCTTTTCACTATCAGTGTTACAAGATGCGAAAGCAATAATACCAATTGTAGGCAATAAAATACAGGAAAATAGCCTATAAAATCGTGAGAATAACGTCATATCTTAAATATCTTTGTCGCAAAGTTAAGCATTTTTGCACATCTGTAGGACCCGAATATAAATTGTTTTGTCTAACTTTGTAGAAAAGTTAACAAATATGCTTCATTTCGTTTCATTTGGAAGCGGCAGCAGTGGCAACTGTAGTCTACTCTTTACAGAGACTGAGAATATTCTTATTGACTCAGGTGTTGGTGTGCGTGTGCTGAAAAAACATTTTAAAAATTATGGAATGAGTCTGCAAAATGTGCAGAACATTTTAATCACACATGACCATGCTGACCATGTTAGATCTGTTGGGAATCTTAGCAAAGACTATGGAATTCCTGTTTATACTACGGAGAAAGTGCTGTCTGGAATTGAACAGAATTGGAGCGTACGCACAAAAGTGCCTATTGAAAACATACGAATTATAGATAAAGGTGTGCCTTTCTATATTGGCTCTTTTAAAATTACTTCTTTCGGTGTGCCACATGATAGTAGCGATAATGTAGGCTATTGTATAGAGCACGAAGGCGTTACTTTTGTATTAATGACCGATATTGGGCATCTAACTGATGAGATGAAAGAGTATATTGGCTTAGCTAATTATTTAGTTATCGAAGCCGATTATGAAAAAGAAATGCTTGAAAACGGGCCATATCCTCAGCATCTTAAAAATAGAATTCTTAGCCCATTAGGTCATCAAAGCAATACCGAATGCGGAGAAGCACTTGCTCAATACGCCACTCCCAATCTTAAACAAGCATGGTTATGTCACCTCAGTGATGAAAATAACCATCCTGATTTAGCTGAAATGACAGTAAAGCATGTACTTCATAGTCATGGCATTATTGCAGGAAATGATCGTGGAGCCAACTTTAAACTTGATGTTTTAAAGCGTAAAACACCTTCCGAAATATTTAATTTAAGTACAAAAAATAGGGAAAAATGCCATTGGTAGGCTACGAAACCTTGCCCCTGAAGTTGTTACAAAATCTTTAGGAAAGACTAGAACTGAATTCAAAACATTTTTGAAAAATGTAGGAAATATGGATAGACCAACTTTAGAGAAGACCCTACAAAAGTTTGGGTTTAAACGAGTATTTAGTGGCAAAAGAATTACCCACTATGCACATAAAAACTTAAAGATAAGGATCGACCCGCCACAAGAAGGAACACCTTATAATCATCTTCATATAAATTATGGTGGAAATAAAAATGCATATGATGTGAACTTAAGACCTGTAAATTATAAGGAACCGGCTGCTCACATCAAATTAAAAGAATAATCATAACGTTTAAACATGAGATTAAAAAATAGATATTCATTTGATGATGAAATTGCAGAGAAATTCTGTTATGACAGTGCCAATAGGTGTATTCAAATATATTTTTCTGGCTATTTTGACTTTATAGTAAACAAACACATAGAGTCAAAATGCAAATTTGTTATTTGTGATTGGCAACAAGCAAAAAGTAAAATCATTGAT
>JABCPF020000053.1 GCA_013333285.2 Prevotella sp. | reverse complement strand
TTTTTGGGGGTGCATCGAGCTGATTCCATTTTACCTCTCCGTGCCTAATGATAAGGCTGCTAATAGCCAAATTTAGCGGAGTATGTTGTGTGGTGTCTTTAGATGCGAGAGAATCTAATACGAATTGAAAGTTAGGCTTTGCTTCTGCATTGCGTTTATATAAGTTGGCATTTAAGCCAAATATTTGAGCTGAGGTAATAGAAATACGACCTTTCATCAACTCGAGATAACTGAACTTTGCAGAAATGCGCGAAGCTTTCAGCATCTTTTGGTTGGCTTGGTCGGATATATTGACATCGTCAATGATGATACGATTGAAGAATCCTACATCAACACGCCCAATATAAGCCTTTGTCGCAAGCTTCTCGCTTAAAGCATGAGCTACCCTTTCGCCAATATTTCGTTGCACCATTGGTATATTTACCATGATGACAATTGCGAAATATAGCAACACAATTGCCCATATTGCGCCAATGATTATATGTTTAACCTTCTTCAACTGAGCTGCAAATATATAAAATTTTGCGCGAAGTATAAATAAAAGGCGCAATTTATCGGTAATGAATTAAATTTTGTTTAATTTTGCATAGTGAACAATTTTGGTGTTCTGTAAAAGAATTCATTCAAAGACATTATAAATACTAATAGTATAATATTTCATTTTTTCTATGGCAAATGTATTTAAGTTGCGCAAAGGCTTAAACATAAACCTAAAAGGGAAAGCTGAAAAGAAGAAGGTGTTGGTTAGCAATTCTAAAGAATATGGCTTAATACCCGATTTTTTTTCAGGTGTTACTCCTAAACTGGTTGTTAAGGAAGGAGATCATGTTTTAGCTGGAGACGCCTTGTTTGTTAATAAGGCTTGTCAGCAGATAGGATTTGCTTCTCCCGTGAGTGGCGTAGTGACGGCTGTAGATCGAGGCGAGCGTCGTAAGGTGCTATGCGTTAGAATAAAGGCAGACGATACGTTAGAATATCGTGATTTTGGTAAAACTGATCCTGCTTCGTTGGACGGAGAGGGCGTTAAAACAAAGCTTTTGGAAGCAGGCCTTTTTGGTTATATCAATCAGTTGCCGTATGCTGTATCGACAACTCCCGACATAAATCCGAAAGGAATATTTGTATCGGCTCTGAGAGATATGCCTTTAGCAGGTGATTTTGAATACGAACTTCAAGGTAATGAACAGGCTTTTGTTGCTGGCTTGCAAGCGTTGTCGCGTATAGCAAAGGTTTATTTGGGTGTTGGAAGTTGTCAGACAGCTGAGGTTTTAACGAATGTAAAAGACGTTGACTTGAATGTTTTCGATGGCCCATGTCCTGCTGGAAATGTGGGCGTTCAAATCAATCATATATCTCCAATTAATAAGGGAGAAGTGGTTTGGACGGTTGATCCAACAGCTGTTATTTTCTTTGGTCGACTATTCCTTACGGGAAAAGTAGATTTGACAAGAACGATTGCAGTTGGTGGTAGCCAAGTAAAGGAACCTTCTTATGCTGATGTTTTGGTAGGAACAAAGCTTAGAGATATTCTGAAAGACAGACTTGTTGCAACAGAACATGTTCGTATTTTAAATGGTAATCCACTTACAGGTCGTAAGGATTGTATTGACAGCTTCCTCGGAGCGCATACGTCAGAAGTAGTGGTTATTCCAGAGGGCGATAATGCTAACGAAATGTTAGGTTGGATTTTACCTCGTACCCATGAGTTCTCTATGAACCGTTCGTACCTGTCTTGGCTCTGTAAAAAGAAGCAATATGACTTAGATGCTCGTATAAAAGGCGGAGAAAGACATATGATTATGAGTGGCGAATACGATAAGGTATTGCCAATGGATATCTACGCAGAATACTTAATTAAAGCCATTATAAGCGGAAATATTGACAAGCAAGAGGAGCTTGGTATTTACGAAGTTGCTCCAGAAGACTTCGCTTTGGCTGAATTTGTGGATAGTTCAAAGCTTCCTTTGCAGAAAATTGTGCGAGAAGGTCTTGATGTTCTGCGAAAAGAAAATGCGTAAAGAAAAAATAATCTCCAGTTTTATATTTTAGAAATGAGTGCATTAAAGAATTATATCGACAAGATAAGGCCAAACTTTGAGAAGGGCGGTAGGCTGCATGCCTTTAGAAGTCTTTACGATGGCTTCGAGACTTTCTTGTTTGTTCCTAATACAACTGCTCAAAGTGGTGCATCTATTCATGATGCAATTGACTCAAAACGCATAATGAGTTTCGTTGATATTGCGTTGCTTCCAGTTTTGCTTTTTGGTATGTACAATGCGGGCTACCAAAACTATGCAGCTGCGGGTGCGCTTGAAACAGCTTCTTTTTGGTCAATATTTATCTTTGGTTTTCTTGCTGTATTACCTAAGTTACTTGTAAGTTATATTGTAGGTTTGGGTATTGAGTTTGCATGGGCACAGTGGAAAGGTGAAGAAATTCAAGAAGGTTTCTTGGTTACTGGTATGATAATTCCATTGATTATACCCGTTACAACACCTTTGTGGATGTTGGCTCTTGCAGTAGCTTTCTCAGTTATCTTCTGTAAAGAGATATTTGGAGGCACGGGCATGAATTTTGTAAATGTCGCAGTTGGTGCTCGTATGTTCCTGTTTTTCTCATATCCAAGTAAGATGACTGGCGACACAGTATGGGTTGCTAAAGAAAGTATTCTTGGATTTGGTAACACACTTCCTGATGGTTTTACCATGGCAACGCCTTTGGCAAATGTTGCACAGCATACTTCAATTAGTGATAATGTTTGCAATATGATAGTTGGACTTATGCCAGGTTCTATCGGTGAGACATCTGTTATAGCCATAGGTATTGGCGCCATTATATTATTGTGGACAGGTATTGCAAGCTGGAAAACAATGTTAAGTGTATTTATCGGTGGTTCGATAATGGGTATTTTATTCCAGCTAACAGGCAAAACTCCTGTGGCATGGTGGGAGCATCTTATCCTTGGTGGCTTTTGTTTCGGAGCTGTATTTATGGCTACTGATCCTGTAACTTCTGCCCGCACAGAACCTGGTAAGTGGATATACGGATTTATAATAGGTGCAATGGCACTGATTGTAAGAGTGATGAACCCTGGATATCCAGAGGGAATGATGCTTGCTATATTCTTTGGAAATATTATTGCGCCGCTTATTGACTACTGTGTAGTGCAAAGTAATATAACGAAGCGTGCTAAACGTAGTAAAGTAATTGATTAAGAATCAGAATATGAAAACAAATAGTAATTCATACACAATAATTTATTCTGTATTCATTGTTGTGGTAGTTGCTTTCCTGTTAGCTTTTGTATATCAGGTATTAAAGCCTGCACAAGATGCTAATGTAGCATTAGACCAGAAGAAGCAAATTCTGTGTAGCTTGAATATTCGTGATTTAGACAATGCGGCTGCAGAAGCCGATTATAACAAGATGCTTGTTGCAGAAAAGAAGGTAAACAATGGTACCATTTATACTTTTAATGTAAACGGACAGACAAAGTATGTTTTCTCGGTAAAAGGTATGGGACTTTGGGGCGGTATTAATGGATATATTGCGGTTAATGCTGATAAGTCAACGGTCTTTGGTGCTTACTTTAATCATGAGAGCGAAACAGCTGGTCTTGGTGCGGAAATTAAAGATAGTCGCAAATGGCAGGAACAATTTCAGGGTAAAAAACTTTTTTCAGACGATGTGCGCAAATCAATTGCATTATCTGTTAAGAAAAAAGTAACTGATCCAAACACACAGGTTGATGCAGTAACAGGTGCAACATTAACTTCTGATGGAGTTGCAGAGATGATGTCAGACAACAAGAACGGTTTGGGTCAATATATTGATTTCCTGAATGAAAAATGATTATTAATCAGTTATAATAAGTTTCAAGATGAGTTTATTTTCAAAACAAAATAAGCAGGCTTTCATAGAACCCCTTCACCTGAATCATCCTATTATGACGCAGGTACTTGGCATTTGTAGTGCTTTAGCTGTAACTTCGCAGCTTAAACCAGCTGTTGTAATGGGGCTTGCAGTGACTGTAATTACAGCATTTTCAAATGTGATTATTTCTATTATTCGCAATACTATTCCTGTCAGAATTCGTATTATTGTACAGCTTGTCGTTGTAGCGGCATTGGTTACTATTGTGAATCAGGTCCTCAAAACCTTTGCCTATGATGTAAGTGTGCAGCTTTCGGTTTATGTAGGATTGATAATTACCAACTGTATTTTGATGGGACGCTTGGAAGCTTTTGCCATGATGAATAAGGCTTGGCCTTCATTTCTTGATGGTTTAGGCAATGGTTTAGGCTATGCTTTAATCCTGGTTGTAGTAGGTGGCTTTAGAGAATTCTTTGGCCGTGGAAGCTTATTTAGATTCCAAATTATCCCATCAAGTATATACGATTTGGGATATGTGAATAATGGTATGATGAATATGTCATGTACTGCATTGCTTTTGATAGGCTGTGTGATATGGATAAATCGTGCTTTTTTTGTTCATGATGAGAGCAAGTAAATCTGTTATTAGAAAAGAAAGAATATAAAAATGGAACACGCTATATCATTATTCTTCAGATCTATCTTTGTAGATAATATGATTTTTGCTTATTTTTTGGGTATGTGTTCATACCTTGCTGTAAGTAAAAATGTGAAGACTTCTCTTGGGTTAGGTATTGCCGTTACTTTTGTTTTGCTCGTAACCGAACCGATTAATTACCTGCTTCAAACTAAGGTTTTGGGCCCAGACTGTTTAGTCCAAGGTGTAGATTTGAGTTATCTTAGTTTTATTCTGTTCATTGCTGTGATTGCAGGAATTGTTCAGCTTGTCGAAATGGCTGTTGAAAAATATAGCCCTTCGCTTTATGCTGCATTAGGAATCTTCTTGCCTTTGATAGCTGTAAACTGTGCAATTATGGGTGCTTCTCTGTTTATGCAACAGCGAATCCTAATGGACCCTTCAAGTTCGCAGGCAATAAATAATGTATGGGATAGTATCGCTCATGCCTTAGGTTCTGGCTTCGGTTGGACTTTGGCTATTGTTATGTTTGGTGCTATTCGTGAAAAAATGGAGTATAGTGATATTCCAAAGCCTCTTCAGGGAATTGGTATTGCCTTTATTACCGTAGGACTTATGGCAATGGCAATGATGTGCTTCAGTGGTTTGCAATTCTAATATAGAAAGAAATACAAAAGTATGGGAGAATTTATATCAATAAGTATAGTAGTTTTTCTGATTGTTATACTTTTGCTTGTGGGTATATTGCTTGTTGCTAAGAAGTACCTTAGCCCAAGTGGTAAAGTCACAATAACAATTAATGGCGACCAAAAGCTTGTTGTAGAGCAGGGAGGTAGCTTGCTTACGACACTTAATGATAATGGTATTCATTTGTCATCTGCTTGTGGTGGCAAAGGAAGTTGTGGGCAGTGTCGTTGTCAGGTTGTTGAAGGAGGTGGCGAAATTTTGGATACAGAAAAGAGCCATTTTAGTAGAAAAGAAGTCAAAGAGCATTGGCGATTAGGCTGTCAAGCTAAAGTTAAGGGAGATCTTTCTATTAAGGTTAGTGACGATATTCTTAATGTTAAGGAATGGGATTGTACTGTTATCTCAAATAAGAATGTTAGTAGCTTTATTAAAGAATTTAAAGTAGCTTTGCCTCCTGGTGAGCATATGGACTTCGTTCCGGGATCGTATGCTCAGATTAAAATTCCTGCATATGATTGTATCGATTATGATAAGGACTTTGATAAAGATATGATTGGTGAGGAGTATATTGGAACATGGACAAAGTTTAATATACTTTCGCTGAAGGCCCATAACCCAGAAGATACTGTTCGTGCATATTCAATGGCCAACTATCCTGCTGAAGGTGATATCATTACATTGACTGTACGTATTGCTTCTACGCCCTTTTTACCGCGTCCTCAAGTTGGTTTCCAAGATGTTCCAACAGGTATAGGCTCTTCTTATATTTTCTCTTTGAAGCCAGGTGATAAAGTAAAGATGAGTGGTCCGTATGGAGATTTTCATCCTAAATTTGACAGTAAGCGAGAGATGATATGGATTGGTGGTGGTGCAGGCATGGCGCCATTACGTTCTCAGATTATGCATATGACAAAGACATTGAATTGTCGTGATCGTGAAATGCATTTCTTTTACGGTGCCCGTTCGCTAACCGAGGCATTCTTCCTTGAAGATTTTTGGGCGTTAGAAAAGGAATTCCCTAATTTCCATTTCCATTTATCTCTTGATCAAGCTGACCCTAAAGCTGACGCAGAAGGAGTTAAATATTACGCAGGTTTTGCAGTTAACTGTATTCGTGATACCTATTTAAAGGATCACGAAGCACCAGAAGATTGTGAGTATTATCTTTGTGGCCCACCTATGCTCATCAAGACAGTAACTGATTATTTGGATAGTTTAGGGGTTGATAACGATAGTATCATGTTCGATAACTTTGGTTAATTAGTTATCATAAAAGGATATTTAAATGATGCATCTGTAAGAAGTTTAATTAGGTAGTATCAGAAAACAAAAATAGAGGATATGTTTTTACACATATCCTCTATTTTAATTATTTCAAGTTTACTTTTTATAAAGTGAGCATTTTCAATATTTCTGCCATTTTATTTTTAGTTTCTATCTTTGTCGGAACAAGCGGAAGTCGTAGAACATTCTCAATAAGTCCCATATCGTTTAATAATGCCTTTACTCCAGCTGGGTTGCCATCAACAAATAGTAACTTATATAACTCAGTAAACATATGATGAATTTTTCGTGCAGGTTCATATTCACCATTAAACTCTAATCGAATCATTCGTGAGAACTCCTTAGGAAGTGCATTGCCAATCACGGATATAACACCTTTTGCTCCACTTGCAATCATTGAGAAAGTAAGCGCATCATCACCACTGATTACTTCAAATCCTTTAGGTTTGTTTTTCAAAATTTCATCAACCTGTTCTAAGCTTCCTGAGGCCTCTTTTATACCAACTATGTTAGGAAAGTCCCAAGCCAATCGAACAGTAGTCTCTGCTTTCATGTTCACTCCAGTACGACCAGGAACATTATAAAGAATAAGTGGTTTAGGGCTAACCTCTGCAATAGCTTTGAAATGTTGGTATATGCCCTCTTGCGATGGTTTGTTGTAATAAGGACATATGCTTAGAATACCATCAATTCCGCTCCAATCTGTTGATTTTATTTCTTCAACAACAGCACGAGTATTATTTCCTCCACAGTATTTTAGAATAGGAACACGTCCATTATTTACCGTTTTTATAAGGTCTGTAATTTTATCTTTTTCCTCTTTTGTTAAACAAGCAGTTTCCGCAGTGGTAGCTAATATGCACAGGAAATCAGCACCATTTGTTATTTGGTATTCCACCAATCGAGTTAAAGCTTTATAATCTACTTCACCCTGTGTGGTGAAAGGTGTAATCAGCGCAATGCCTAAGCCATGGAAAATATTTTGTGTTGCCATGTGTATCGTCTTCTTTTGTAATCTTTATTCCAGTTATTGTGCTATTGGCAAAGTTAGTGTTTTAGTTTCTATTCTCAAAGTAATGTGTCTAAATACTTCTTAAACAAATGCAAAGCCGCGACAGAAACAACTATCGCGGCTTTCGTATTTTCTATTCAAAAGAATTTATTAGTGGGTTGCGTTCCACCATGCAGTTTTTGTCCTTCCTCTTAGTACTACCGGATTTGTGCTTGGATCTGATATTGTTATGCCAGAAAAGCGATTTATCTTTATATAACGAGGACTGTATAGATATATATGAGAATATACACTATCAGTATGAGCAGTTGATCTGATTGCGCTCTTTAAATCCTTATTAAAGTCGTTCAACAAATCAGTATTTGTACATAGTCTCGCAACATAGTCTCCCATATCATAGAATAGAGGTGTATTAAATCCGTCCAGAACCTGTAAACTATCTGTTAGTGCGGTGTTGAAAGTAAATCTCGAATTGATAAACTTCATGCGTGCTGCAATTTGATCAAGCTTTCTGCAATCAACAACAGTCAGTGCGCCAAACGGATATGTGTAGTTCTTATAAAAGTTATAAAAGGCTTGAACCGCGCTATCATAGTTTGGTGTTGGACTTGCCAACAGCTTCCACATACTTTGATATGGCATACCAATACTCATCACTTCAGATGTTGATGCTATAAGAAAGTTAGTTACATTTCTTAGTTCATAA
The DNA here is from genome assembly GCA_013333285.2 of Prevotella sp. GTDB lineage: Bacteria > Bacteroidota > Bacteroidia > Bacteroidales > Bacteroidaceae > Prevotella. The sequence goes on along the minus strand of JABCPF020000053.1, from coordinate 32,021 downwards.
GCCGTTTCAATGTTTGCCATGTAGCAATCATCAAAAAGAATATACTGCATTTTTATGCCTGTAAGACCTATTGCTTCTGCTATTGTGGAGATATTTGCTGCATATTGATTGTCAGAGACACTTCCATAGAAACGTGTCAATGGCAGCGGAGTGCGTCTTTTTGCATTGAACACATGTCTTTTCGCAGGAGTAGGATAGCTTGTCCAATCCTCTTTATATGTCCAACCCGTACCATGCCCACTAATTATCATTGCGTAATTCAAGGCAGGAGCATAGCTTTTTGCATCATTAAGAATAGAGGCCAATCCTGTTGCTGTGGTGTAGTTATGACCTGCATACTTCTTAATATTTACGTGCTTAATCTGTCCTCGTTGGTACACAATTTCATAGAGACTGGACGAATCGGTCGATGAACTCAAGAAAACAAGTACACGTCCGTTCGTCCCCCTATTATTGACAATAGCCCCCTCGATGCTATCAAGGTTGTTCATGAAATCATATAGAAGGCCCGAATCAGAGCTTGAACCTGTCCATGGCATATAGACAATAGTAGTTTGTTTATTGATATCATTGACATCAACATCATTACTATCATTACAGGATATACACGAAAAAAGTGCACAGAATGCAAATGCCAGGTACAGGAAATACTTCATACTATTCAATTTTTATTTGGCTTTAAGCGCCTGAAGAGATTCTTTAAGCGCCGCAATTTTTTCTTCAGAATCTCTTTGTTTCTTACGTTCGCGTACTACGACAGCCTCAGGAGCGTTAGCCACAAAGTTCTCATTGGCAAGCTTTTTCTTAATGCCCATTAGGAAGCCTTCTAAGTGTTGAAGTTCCTTTTCTTGCTTTTCAATTTCCGAAGATATATCAATTAGATTACCGACAGGAACAGCAAATTCGTTTGTACCTACCATAAATGCTGAGGCATCTGCACTTTTTTCAGCTGTACTCTTAATGGCTTCAAGGTTAGCCATTTTTATAATGATACTGTCGTAAGCTTTAAAGTTATTCTCGCCAATGGTTTGTAACTCCAACTTTTCTTTAGGAGCGATATTCTTTTGATTGCGCACGGTGCGAACTCCTGCTACGATATCTTTTACCAATTCAATATCAGCACACAACTGTTTTTCGCTATCTGTTAAAGTGTTGAGCTTGAGAACAGCTGTCATAATGCTTTCACCCTCTTTACGATCATAGATGTGTTGCCACAGTTCTTCAGTGATGAAAGGCATAAATGGGTGCAGCATCTTTAGCAGCGTATCGAAGAATCGCAAAGTCGCACACATGGTTTCCTTGTCGATAGGCTGTGCTTCGCCATTAACATAAGCAGGTTTAACCATCTCCAAATACCAAGCAGAAAACTCGTCCCAGAACAAGCGGTACACAGACATTAAGGCTTCTGATATTCTGTAAGCTTTGAATTGTTCGTCCAATTGTTCATTAACCTCTTTCAGTTTAGCTTCAAACCATTTTACGGCTAATTTGCAATTCTCTGGTTGTTCAATATCAGCCACTTGCCAACCCTGAATAAGACGGAAAGCGTTCCAAATCTTATTATTGAAGTTTCGGCCTTGTTCACAGAGCGTTTCATCAAATAAAATATCGTTGCCTGCAGGCGCAGCAAGCATCATTCCCATTCTTACGCCGTCGGCTCCATACTTTTCTATCAGGTCGATAGGGTCAGGAGAGTTACCAAGACTTTTACTCATCTTACGGCCAATCTTATCACGAACAATACCCGTAAAATAAACATGTTTAAATGGCATCGTCCCACGGTACTCGTAACCAGCCATAATCATTCGTGCCACCCAGAAGAAAATAATATCTGGTCCTGTCACAAGGTCGCTGGTTGGATAATAGTATTTTATTTCAGAATTGTCAGGATCCAAAATACCATTGAACAGAGAGATAGGCCATAACCAGCTTGAGAACCATGTGTCAAGGCAGTCACTTTCTTGCTCTAAGTCAGCAGCCGTTAACTCAGGAGCCTTTTCTTGTGCTAATTTTAAAGCCTCTTCGGCTGTCTCTGCCACCACAAAGTCGTTTCCTCCCTCTGCAGTTTTAAAATAGAAAGCAGGAATACGGTGTCCCCACCATAGCTGTCGGCTGATACACCAATCTTTGATATTCTCAAGCCAGTGTCTGTATGTGTTCTTATATTTCTTAGGATAGAACTCTATGTCATCGTTCATAACAGGGGCTAATGCAATATCAGCGAAGTGCTGCATATTCAAGAACCACTGTGTAGAAAGCTTAGGTTCAATTGGAACATGTGTACGTTCTGAGTATCCAACCTTATTGTTGTAATCCTCAATTTTCTCCATCAGACCATCGCTCTGCAAGTCGTCCGCAATTTGTTTACGAACGTCCATACGGTCCTGTCCTATATAAAGGCCTGCTGCTTCTGAAAGTGTCCCGTTATCGTTAAATATATCAATAGTTTCGAGATGGTGCTTAAGACCTAACATGTGGTCATTAATGTCGTGAGCAGGAGTTACTTTTAAGCAACCCGTTCCAAACTGAATGTCAACATATGTGTCTTCAATCACCGGAATAATACGTCCTACTCTTGGCACAATAACGTGTAAACCTTTCAACCAAGTGTTTTTAACATCTTCGGGGTTTATACACATAGCCGAGTCGCCCATGATGGTTTCGGGGCGTGTTGTAGCTACAACAGCATAATAGCCTTTGCTATCTTTGTGCATAATGTTGCCCTCGTCTTTGCGCGAAACCTTTGCTTGGTCTTCTGGAGCTACGTAATATTTAAGATAGTAAAGCTTTGAATGCTCGTCTTTGTAAATCACTTCCTCGTCCGAAAGAGCCGTTTGTGCCTGTGGGTCCCAATTGACCATTCTTGCTCCGCGGTAAATAAGGCCCTTGCGATATAGGTCAACAAATACACGAATAACGCTCTCTGAACGTATTTCGTCCATTGTAAACGAGGTGCGATCCCAATCACATGAACAGCCCAACTTGCGCAATTGCTTCAAGATAATGCCTCCATGCTCATGAGTCCAATCCCATGCATGCTCAAGGAATTGCTCACGAGTAAGATCGGTTTTCTTAATACCCTGTTGTGCAAGACGATTAACCACCTTCGCTTCTGTTGCAATAGAAGCATGGTCGGTGCCTGGAACCCAGCAAGCATTTTTGCCTTCCATGCGAGCGCGTCTTACCAAAATATCTTGAATGGTATTATTAAGCATGTGCCCCATGTGCAACACACCTGTTACATTTGGAGGAGGAATGACGACGGTATATGGCTCACGTTCGTCAGGTTTTGAACTGAAAAGCTTGTTGTCAAGCCAGTATTGATACCATTTCGACTCTACTTCTCTAGGGTCATACTTACTTGCTAATTCCATTTATTTTATCTTTTATACCTTAATCTATATATATATCGTGCAAAATTACTACTTTTCCGCCTAAATGCATTAACTTTGCAGCAAAAAGATTTACGGCGATGCATAGCAGAGAAGAGAAGATAAAGGCTTTCGAAAGACTTTTAGATATACAGGAACGATTGCGCAAAGAGTGTCCTTGGGACAGAAAACAGACCTACGAAAGCTTACGTCCAAACACTATTGAAGAGACGTTTGAACTATGCGATGCTTTAATGAAAGACGACCGTCGTAATATATGTAAAGAGTTGGGTGACGTTATTGAGCATGTACTTCTTTACAGTATTATGGGCGAGGAAACGGCCGATTTTGATCTTGCTGACGTTTGCAACAAACAATCGGATAAGCTTATGTTTCGTCACGATTTTATTAATTGGAACGAGAATGGTGATTGGACGGTAACTGATCCTAACTTGTTTATCAATGCCGATGGCAGGGTAGAGTACAAAGAAACTGTACAGCATACAACAACATTAGGGGCTAACGATTCAGCGCCTACAACGGCTATACAGGTTGAAAGCACTTGGGAGCAGCGTAAACAAAAGGAGAAAGATGGAAACGATACGGTGTTGAGTGGAGTGCCTGACTCTCTACCTTCGCTTATTAAAGCCTATCGCATACAAGACAAAGCACGCAATGTAGGCTTCGATTGGCGTAAGAAGGAAGAGGTTTGGGATAAAGTTCGTGAGGAACTTGCTGAACTTGAAACCGAGCTTAAGCGCGAAGATGCTGAGCGTTCTACAAAAGAATTAGGCGACTTCCTTTTTAGTCTTATCAACGCTGCTCGCCTTTACAATATTAATCCAGATAATGCTTTAGAACTGACCAATCAGAAATTTATAGCCCGTTTTGGTTATATTGAAGCCCAAGCAAAGGCTGCAGGTAAAGATATTAAACAGCTTACGCTTGAAGAAATGGATAAACTTTGGAATGAAGCTAAACAAAACGAAAACCAATAAATATATGAAAAAGCTTATAGTTGTAGCTTTACCGCTACTGGTTGCCGCCTTTTTAATTGCAGGCTGCAAGGATAAAAACAAGAACAATGTGGGTGATGGTATTGATAGTACTGATGTAGAGTTAATGGTATCAGACTCTACTGTATATGGTGTTTGTGGCGAAAACACAGCCATGCACAGCCTTGAGCTTATTACTGATGCAGGCGATACCTTGCGCTTTGTGCTTAATGAGGACGAAAATGGCGATGTAAACGTATTGGGAGGTCTTTTGGCAGGCGATCGTCTTGCTGTTGTAGAGGGACCTGAAGTTGATGGCGAAAAGCTCGCTAAAAAGGTAATTAATATTACAACTTTGTTAGGTAAATGGACCAGCTTAGATAAGAATTTTGAGATTCAAGACGATGGTACTGTTCGCTCTACTGTGCAGGCTGAGAAGAACCCATGGACAAGCTGGAAGATTGTTAACGGCCGTTTGGTACTCAATCGTGATACATTTGACATTAACAATCTGGGCAGCGACTCGTTGTATCTCGAAAATAAAAATGGTATTTTTGTTTACAAACGTGCACAATAATGCGCGTTTGTAATATTTCATTTTTTTGATTTGTGGAACCGTTTAGCGTTCATATTCTGGGTTGTGGTAGCGCACTTCCCACAACCCGACACTATGCTTCTTCTCAGATTGTTGAGATAAGAGGTAAGTTTTTCATGGTCGATTGTGGTGAAGGTACACAAATTCAGCTTCGCCGTTCGCGCGTAGGGTTTACTAAAATACAAGCGGTTTTCATTTCGCATTTGCATGGTGACCATTGTTTTGGGCTGATAGGATTGATATCTACCTTTGGTATGTTAGGTCGTACAGGTGCGCTTCATGTGTATGCGCCAGCCGAATTAGGACCGCTGCTCGACGCACAACTCAAATTTTTCTGTACAGGTCTTGAGTTTGAAGTGGTGTTTCATGCTATCGATACTACTTCTAAACAAACGGTTTATGAGGATAGAAGCTTAACCGTTGAAACGATTCCGCTTGATCATCGCATAGCCTGCTGTGGTTTTTTATTTCGCGAAAAGCCCACGCTTCCGCACATACGTCGTGACATGATTGATTGTTACGATATTCCGATTAGTCAAATTAATAATATAAAAAACGGTGCTGACTGGGTTACCGAAGATGGTAAAACGATACCCAATAGCCGCTTAACACTGCCTGCTGCGCCCCCACGAGCATACGCTTATTGTAGTGATACGCGATATATGGCATCGTTGGCAGATATGGTTAAGGGAGTTGATGTGCTTTATCATGAGGCTACTTATGATAGCAGTTGTGCCGATCGCGCCCGCCTATATTACCATTCTACGGCCGAACAAGCGGCAACAGTGGCACGCAATGCTGGCGTAGGGAAACTTATATTAGGGCATTTTAGTGCGCGGTATGAGCATGAAGATGGCTTGTTACAAGAGGCTAAAGCAATATTTCCTAACAGTGAGCTGGCTTCAGAAGGCCTTGTTGTTCAGGTGCTTCAGCGCAAACAATAGAGGTTTAACAGGTTTTCGCAAGAATATTTTGTACATTTTTCTTTAACTTTTGTGGACTTTTCTTGCATGGTAAAGGCTGTATGAGCAAAAGCTTTCTTTTTGTTTACTCATTGTTCGGCGGCTGTCGAACAATATGTACTACGGCTGCCATACAATGTGTACGGCGGTCGCCATACAACCTGTACTACGGCTGTCGTCACGTCAGCATTAGTCTGTAAACGTTTTAGCGTGACGTTGTAATTGTGTTTAGGATTTGATGTAATGAGAAAAGGAGAAAGCTATACACACCCGAATAATTAAATTATCTTAAAAGCACAATTTTCTGTAAGTTAAGCAACTCTGATTCCGTTAGAAAATATTTATATTTGCAATTGGATCCCAATTTAAGATAATACGCGTATGATAAAACATATACTTTCAATTATTTTTCTTGCTGCATGTTTGTTTTGTCCTACTCAAAGGGTAGTGGCTGCACCTGCTGTTGAGATTATCGAAATAGACGTTTTACCCATCAATATTTCTGTTAATGGCTCTTCTTTGCGTGTAACAGGCGCTGCTGGTATGGCACTTTACGTGTACAATGTAACAGGTGTAAGAGTGATGTCGCTAAAGGTTGATGGTTCAGATAAAACCTATAATCTTAACCTTCCACAAGGTTGCTACATTGTAAAAGTAGGTGATGTGGTTAGGAAAATATCGGTAAGATAAAGCAAAGCTTTTTGGCTTTTGAAACATCTCTGTTCTTTTTTCTTATCTTGTGCTGTGGCATGGTTTGTACAATCGTGCCATGAGAAGGCGTTAAACCCTAATGCACAGTTGACGTTGGCCGAATATGAATCGCTTGATTCTTCGGCCTACAAACTTGATGTGCAGAAAATTTGGGACGAGATTGACCACTTAGCTGTAGCTGATAAAGATAGTTTACTGCCTGATAATCGCGCGCGTAGACATTACTTTAAACATCGAAGTTTGGTGTGGATTGACCGTAATGGTGTAGATCATCGGGCTGATAGTGTGCTGTTAAGGCTTCGTAAGGTGACCCAAATGGGCTTTAATCCTACGCGTTTTCGCTTACCTCAGATAGAGGCAGACTTGAAACGATTGCGCGAATTAGACTTTGATGACAACATCAATTCGATTAATAAAGTAGTTGCTCGTCTCGAATATAATTTAACAAAAGCCTATTTACGTTATGCCACAGGGCAACGTTTTGGTTTTGTTAACCCTGCTTATCTATTAAATAGATATGATATTTATGAGCAGGATTCGACACGTCGCAGTTATCGAACGCTTTATTCGCATCGCCAGCCACGTCCCGATGAATGGTTCTTCAAGAGGGCGCTTCGTATGGTTCATGCAGATAGTGTAGGGTGGTTTTTACGTCAGGTAGAACCTCAAGGCGCGTATTATCAGCGTCTTTTGGGTATTTTGAATAGCGATTCCGCTTCATTATATAGCCGCAAACTGCTGTTAACGAATCTTGAACGTTGTCGATGGCGTCTTGACGATACGTCGCATGATAATAACAAGTACGTACTTGTCAATATACCAGCCTTTCAGTTACAGGCTGTGAATGGGGCTGAAATACTGACGATGCGTGTAGGTTGCGGCTCGCTTGAAACAAAGACTCCGTTGCTCAGTAGCGAAATAAAACGAATGGATGTCAACCCACAATGGGTTATTCCGCGTAGTATTATTAAGAAAAATATTATACCCCGACTGGGTAATTGGGATTATTTCAGGTCGCATCGCTATTTTATTCGTAATCGGGCAACGGGCAAAAGTGTGCCTTTGGAGGACGTTACGCGGGATATGATAGAGAGTAGTAAATATGCGGTTGTACAGGAAGGTGGCGAGGGAAATTCGCTGGGACGTATTATTTTTCGCTTTGATAACGACCTCTCTATTTACTTACATGATACATCTTCAAAAGATGTGTTTGCGCGAGAAAATCGTGGAGTGAGCCACGGATGCGTGCGCGTGCAATATCCTTACGAACTTGCGACCTTCCTTATAGGTAATGATAATACGAAGATGTTGTCGCGTATTCGTTACTCAATGTCTGCTGACGTGTCGTCGTTAGGTCGTGGACGCGAGAGACTGTCGTCTGAACGATTGGCCAGTGCCGACACATTAAAACGTAGTATGCTTATAGGGAGTGTAAATGTTACGCCGAAAGTTCCTGTACATATAGTTTATTATACATTGTATCCTGATCACGAAGGTCGCCTCATTCGTTTTAGCGATGTATATGGATATGATGTTTTGGTGTACAATTACTTACGTAACTATCTATAAAAAAGAGGGAATTTTCATCATGAAAATTCCCTCCTAATGGTGTTTATTGGTTGTAAACCTGCAATGTTAATTGTAGGTTTATTTCTTCTTTAAATCATAGTTAAGCTTGCTTTCAGCCTCTTTAAATTCGTCGTTCACTAAGCGAAGTGTGTTGTCATCGACTTTCTTTAAGATGAGTTCGCCTGCATCTTTGCCCAGTTTTAACTTATAGAATTCTAACTTTTTGCCGTCAATCTCCTTCTCTATAAGCTCTAAATTACCATTTTCTTGGAATGTTTGTTTTTCGCTTTCTTTGCCAACGGTATAGGTACTTGTAAGACGGAAGCCATGAGTAGAATCATTTGCAATGGCAATTTCGTAATCAATACCAGGGCCGTCAGCCGCAGGAACTTGTCCTGCATATACAGTTGAGTCGGTTGTTACGCTGTCAGTTGTCTCGGGTTGTGTAGCATTTTGCCCTTTATTGCCGCATGCAGCAAAGATGATAGGCATAGCCAATAAGCATAATTTTGTTTTCATTATTTATCCTTTTAATGGGTTAATTTGGCTATATAACGAATAAACGAGATATTTTGTTTCAATAGTGATAGCCAAAAAACATTAAAATGATTTTGTTATACTGCTAAATTAGCGCATGCCATGTTCGGTAAGATATTTAACCATGTAGGCAGAATGGTCGGTTTGTAGCACGTTAGCACCTGCCTTTATCAGCCATTCCCAGGTATCTTTAAAGTTATTGGTTTTGAAGGCCGTAACGTCGTCATGTCCTCCGTTCAACGATGCCCATAGGGTGTTTACCCAAACACGTGAGCCATGATCGGCTATTTTTTGCATCAATTGCAGAGCTTTAGGTGTGGCATTCTTAAAGCAGCATTCAACGGCAGGGCACTTTCCTAAGAATCCATCAACCATTTCTTCAGCGCCTTCTTGATCTAAAGAAATGACGGGAATGTATGCTATTTTGCCAAATATATTGCCATGATCGGCAACAACCTTTTGATAAGGGTGTCCTGATTTCATCATGCCCTGAGCGGTTGTATTTGTTTTTTGCAATACCTCCATAACCTTATCCCAATAGTCATAGCTTTGATCGATGTTAACCATAGCCTTACCACGGCATAGGTTCATTACCTCTTCGAAGGTGGGTATGCGCTCTTTGGTCAGATTTCCGTCCTTATCTTTTAGATATAATTTTTTGATTTCAGCCAATGTGTAGTCGCTCACGTTGCCTTTTCCATTGGTGGTTCGGTCAACAGTTTTGTCGTGCATGATAACTAAATAGCCATCTTTCGTCAGCTTATTATCTACTTCTACAATGTCGACTCCATTGTCAATACAACTCTGTATAGCTGGAAGCGAGTTTTCTGGAGCCGCATGCCAGTCGGCCCTATGGGCTGCAACAAGGACTCTTTTCGATGATGAGTTCCAGAAATGAAACAATATTTCAGTAACGGGAAGTGAATGATCTTTACTGTTTTCTGTACTTTCTACTTTCGCCTTCTGGGGTTTTCCCGCGTTAATATCAGTACATGGTAGAAGTGAAAATAAAAGTAGGGTAGCTGAAAAAAGATACTTTTTCATTGTAAATAGGTAAGATTGTTAATAGTTTACAACAAGAATTGCGGTGCAATACTTTTGATGTTGCGTTAATGTTTTGAAATAAATTGTTTGCCACAAAATTAGTAAATTGTTTTGAATAATATATATCTCTAAAACTGTTTTTTAGATTTAAATATTTCAAAACTCTTTTGTTGAAGGAAAAGTGTAATAATATAGTGTATCGAATAGATAACAATTCTTTCTATATGCACTTCTTTTCAGTAGTAAAATTAGGGTTATCAATGTTTGGTTATGGAAATAAAATTATATTTCTTTCAAAAGATAATTTATGAAATACAATCTATTTCCTATACCTATAGCTACAGCATTCTAAGTTCGGAATAACATAATCAAAGGTATTATTGATAATGTATATCCCGAAAAACAGATGTGGATAATCAGTGTTTTAATAGGGAAAAAAGAATTAAAGCGCCTCTTCGTCTTCGCCCTTTAATATAATAGACGTAACGCCGATATTGAAAACGCTGCCACTTTCAAGATTTCTTTTTTCGCGTGCAGGCAAGCGTTCACCATTGACAAAAGTGCCATTATTCGACGGTCCGTCGCTAAGTACGAATTTAAGTTGTCCTTTTTTGTTGCGACTCACGTTAATTACACAATGCAAAAGGTCCATTGTGAGGTCGCCAGTCTCAATAGGAGTGGTGATGTTATTGCCCTTCATATATCGCCCAATGGTGTTATTTCCCATTTGTAAAGGCAGTATCTGTTTGTAGCAATAATCATTTTCGATGATAACAATGGCGCCACAACCTTGGTCAGAAGCTTGTGCTTCTGCCTCGGGATCTTCATCGTCTTGGCGTGGTTTAAGCTTCGCTACCCCCATTCTTATGCCAAATTGCTTGCTGCATACGGGGCATTGAAAGATTAATGACGAGCCAGAGTTGTACTTTGTCTCATCAAAAGTAATATAATAATCGCACTTAGGGCAGCGAACGCGTTTCATGAAGGATGGGTGTTATTTCAAACGAGTAATCCAACAATTGTTGAATTCATCAATGTTATGTAGGCGATTGAGAACTTTTAAAGCCTCTTCACGCGTGTTATAAAGGCCATAAATAACCTTTGTTTTGCCTGCGTGGGTATAGACGTTGGCCTGATCGTAACCGCGCTTATTGAGGTTAGCAGTATAGGTTTGTGCATTGCGGCGTGTTACTCTGCTGGCAATAACAATGGTATATCCTGTTGTATCACGATGTGATTGGGTGGCTGTTGGCGACAGTGTTTCAGCATTATCGAGCTGCTGTGTCGCTTGTTTCTTTTTGGCAAATGCAGCTTGTGCCAATTTCTTTATACTGTCTTGTCCGCTAATTGCTTCTTGTGGCATAACCCGATTAAGCAGTTGGGTATCGATGCCGCTTTTTAATTGACGGTTATCAGACAATGAAGTGGGGAAAAGTAAAAAGGCAAGTGCAACGATGCAAGCTGCAGCAACGTTACGCCATAAAGCAACAAAACGTGCTGAATGCTTTTCAGAATTGTCGTCAAAATCTTCGATAACTGATTCTGTTTCTGCAATATTTTCTTGTACAATATCAACATTTTGCTTGTCTTCTTCAGGCAAAATATCGATAGTTTTCAGTTGACTTAGTGGAGTAATCTCAACTGGAGCGAGGCCGTAAAGTTCGGGAGTGAGAATGCCTGCAGGGCAAGGCTCAAATTCGTAATTGCCATCTTTGTTCAAGCTAATAACGCCAAGGTCGCGAAATTCGTATTGTCCGTCAATATCAATACGTTGACGGAGCTCGCGCACTTCGTCCTCAATGCGACGCATTGCATCAGGATAGCTGATGTCATAAGCCTCAACATACGACTGAGCAAGGAGAGAATCGTTGAGAATTAATTTTTGATTGAAACCAATAGTACGCATAGGCGGAAGAATGCTTCCGTCATTTTCATCTCTTCGTGCAGTAACATGGTGAGCCATAAAGCCACCATATCCCGGAACAATAACGCAGTCGTTGTTCAGCAGAAGAATCTCAATGTGTCTATCCATTTCAATCATTTGTTCTGCTAAAATAGCGAAAATGGGCTAATCGTACAACAAAAATATATAGAAATTTTCGAAATTGAAAATAAAAAGTTTCGAAGTCGTTTTTCTCGGATTTGTTTATTAACTTTGGAGCAAAATTCAATAAGCATGGATTATAAAGAAACGGAAATTAAAGGTGTCTGGGTAATAGAGCCCAAAGTCTTTAACGATGAGCGTGGATACTTCTTTGAAGCTTGGAAGCAGGCTGAGTTTGATGAGCATATAGGTTATCACACAACTTTCATTCAGGATAACCAATCAAAGTCGAGCTATGGCGTGCTTCGCGGTTTGCATTATCAAAAAGGAGATTACAGTCAAGCGAAGTTAGTGCGCGTGCTTCGTGGCCGTGTGGTAGACGTTGCTGTGGATATTCGTAAGTCGTCTCCAACGTTTGGTAAATATGTAATGGTTGAACTTTCGGAGGAAAATAATCGTCAACTCTTTATCCCTTGTGGCTTTGCACACGGTTTCCTCGTACTAAGCGATGAAGCTGTGTTTACATATAAGGTTGACAATGTATATGCACCTCAATATGAAGCCAGCATTAAGTGGAATGATCCAAGCATAAATATTGAATGGCCTATTGCGCCAGAAGATGTTATTACCAGCGAAAAGGATTTATTGAAAGCTCACAATCTGATAGAAGCTGAGGTGTTCGAATAGTCTGGATTGCACATCAAGAGGAAACTATTATTTCCTAATGGAGAGTAAATGATTTCCTCTTGTATGTTTAATACTATTAGTTTTGAAATGAGAAAGGCATTTATTGCCATAATGGTTATTCTTGTCACAGGGCAGTTCTCTTCTTGTCAGAAAAAAGATTCAGCAGGAAAAGAAGATGCCGTGCAGGAAGATACGGTTGCAAAACAAATGCTACAGGGTATTTGGGTTGATGAGGACGGTCAGGATGTTGCGTTCAAAGCACAAGGCGATTCTATATTTTATCCTGATTCGACAAGCCAACCAGTAAGGTTTCAAATATTTGGAGACACATTGGTTTTACATAGTGCAAGCGATGTGAAATATCCTATTTTGAAACAAACAAAGAACCTTTTTATTTTTAGAAATCAGAATGGAGACGAAGTGAAGCTTGTGCTTAGCGAAGATGCTAACGATGCCGACTTCTTCTTAAGTAAGCGTCCACAGGCGTTAAATCAAGGTGTATTGATTAAACGTGATACCGTGGTTAAGTTCCAAGATAAGCCTTATCATTGTTATATTCAGGTTAATCCAACTACTTATAAGGTTATTAAGTCGTCGTGGAATGACGAAGGAGTAGAAGTGGATAATGTGTATTATGACAACATTATCAATCTAAACGTTTATTCGGGAGCGCGTAGACTTTTTCACTCGGATATTAAAAAGCAACAGTTTAGTGGTGTTGTCCCTGCAGATTTCTTAAATCAAAGTGTTTTCAGTGACTTGATTTTAAAGAGTGTTGACGCTGAAGGCATTCACTTTCAAGCTTCTCTTGTAATGCCCGATGAGACGATGAACAGTTTCCAAGTTATGGTAACTATTTCGTATAATGGAAATATGAGTATGAAGGTTAGAAAATAATTTTTTCTTCTTCTTTATATAAACAATTGGGGCTCATGGAATAAACCATGAGCCCCAATTGTTTTGTTTATATTTCAATCTTTTGTTATGGTGTGTTCTTCTTGCTTATGCTGTGCAGAAGAACAACACACAAATCTGTGCCACAAAGATGCGAAGGAACATACTTAAGGGGTAAACTGTAGAATAACCTACGGCTGGAGCTTCCTTTGAACAGCTAGCATTGGCATAAGCTAACGCTGGTGGGTCAGTATAAGTACCAGCTATCATTCCCATAATGGTGAAATAATTAAATTTAAATTTCAGCCTTGCAATAGGACCAACTATAAGAATTGGTATAACCGTTATGAGGAAACCCGTTCCCACATATAATAGTCCGTCGCCTTGGATAACGGTGTTTACGAATCCTGCTCCTGCTTTAACACCCACGCTTGCAAGGAAGAGAGCCAATCCCATTTCGCGCAACATCATGTTCGCTGACGTTGTAGTGTAGGTCACTAACTTCATACGATAACCAAAGCGTCCAATAAGAATGGCGATAATTAATGGGCCACCTGCCAAACCTAATTTTAAAGGAACAGGCATTTGTGGTATTGAGAAAGGAATGCTTCCAAATAAGATACCTACAACAATTCCGATAAAAATAGTTGCAATATTTGGTGCATTGAGTCGCTTTTCAGAGTTACCCATCAACTCGGCCATGCGATTAACGTTATCCTCTCGGCCAACAACCATAATGCGATCACCTACTTGGAAGTGGTGGTTACGGCTGGCAAAGAGGTCCATTCCTTGACGAGTGATGCGAGTTACATTCACTCCATACACGCTTCTAAAGTGCATTTTACCCAGTGTTTTACCGTTCATCTTAGGATTAGTAACGATAATTCGGCGTGAAATCATGAGCTGCTCTTCGTCCGAAGTTTGCCATTCCACTTCTGTTTCTGGACCAATAAATGCCTTAACAGCTTCGGCATCACCTTCTGCACATACAATATGCATCGAATCACCAGTCTGTAAAATAGTATCCTTTGAAGGCGTACTTATTTGACCATCGTGTAGCAGACGAGTACAAACTATATCGCGGTTAAGGAAGTCATTAATCTGTTGCATGCTTCGTCCAGAGATATAATCATTGCTCACTCTTAAAGTCATCGACTTTGGTTTCGCATGAGGGTTCTCTGCTTCCTCTGCTGCGAGCTGTGCCTCTTCGGCCTCTAGGGAAGTATGTGTAAGAAAACGGATAAGGATTGTAGCGCCAATAATACCCAGCACACCGAGTGGATATGCACACGCATAGCCGTTAGCGATGATGGGTTCGTTGCCTTTAAAGATTGCGGCAAGGGCCTCATTGGCAGCACCTAATCCTGGAGTGTTTGTTACTGCACCATACATTGTACCAATCATCATGGGCAGATTAACAGGGTTTGATGTATCAAAGAATAGGTAATAACAAGCAAACATCACGAGGACATTGAGCACAATCATGGCTGTAGCAAGCCCATTCAGCGCAACTCCACCTTTTTTAAAGCTTTCGAAAAAGCCAGGGCCTACTTGTAAACCTATACAAAAGACGAAGAGAATTAATCCAAAGTCCTGTACGAAATTTAAAATAGGGGTAGGACCCGTAAAGTTAAAGTGTCCAGCTACAATGCCTGCAAACAAGACGAATGTTACACCAAGGGAAATTCCTCCAAACTTAATTTTGCCCAATAATACGCCAACAGCAATTACCAAGCCGTAAAGCAGAACAATGTGTGCTACGGTGTCCTGTACTTCAAATAGATTTTTAATCCAGTCCATTATTCTAATATAGTTTTATAATTCCTGCGTTTAGTGATGGTCATTTCATCGGAGGCACAAAATTACTACAATTTTATCAATGTAACAAGTAGATGTATATATTTTTTCTTTATCATGACATTAATCATGAAATAAAGCATTAACTACGAATTAATAGGTATTTTTTACCCTTTGAATATATATTTATGCGTACCTTTGCATATCGGATAATACACTCAAATATTTAATAGGTATGGAACTATTGCGAAGTCTTTTCTTTGGCTCTCCTGATTTCTGGGGTGGCGGAGTTTCTCATTCTTTGCTCATTTTAGCGTTGGTAATCTCTCTCGGTCTTATTTTGGGGAAGATTAAAATCAAAAATGTATCACTCGATTTAACATGGGTTCTCATCATCGGAATTGTCTTTGGGTACTTTAATCTGAACCTTGACGAGAATCTTCTTCACTTTCTTCGCGAGTTCGGACTGGTGCTTTTTGTCTATTCTATTGGTTTACAGGTTGGACCAGGTTTCTTTTCTTCGTTTAAGAAAGGCGGCTTATCGCTGAATATGTTTATTCTTATCACCATCGTATTAAGTATTACTGTAACGCTTGTTATTCACTTTACATCGGGTGTACCCATCACAGCTTTGGCTGGAATACTATCAGGAGCCGTTACTAATACACCAGGTCTTGGTGCTGCTCAGCAAGCTTTCTTCGGCATGAAAGGGGTAGAAGCCCCTGATATTGCGTTGGGATATGCTATTGCCTATCCAATGGGTGTTATAGGTATTATATTGTCTTTCATCATCTTAAGATATATTCTTCGGATTAAACCTTCTGAAGAGGAGGTCGCTGCAGAACGCGGTTTAGGTCAATTAGAGCAGTTAACGGTGCGTAGTATTAACCTTGAGGTTACTAACGAACGTATTAATAACACGACCGTTAAAGAAGTAAAGAAAATTGTAGGCCGCCATTTCGTTATCTCTCGCATTCTGCGTGCCGATGGCATTCAGCACGAATCGGTTGTTAATGGTCGTACATTGCTTCGTTTAGGCGATCGTATGCTCGTTGTTGCTGCGCCAAAAGATATAGAAGCTATCACCGCCTTGATAGGCCATGATGTGCAGGTTGACTGGAGCGAATGTGAAAAAGAGATGATTTCACGCCGCATATTGGTTACCAAACCAGAACTAAATGGTGTTACGTTGCAGCATTTAAATATTACAGATAACTTTGGTGCGACTGTAACTCGTGTGAATAGAAGTGGCGTCGATTTGGTGGCACACCCTCACCTTCGTTTGCAGTTGGGCGACCGTGTAACTATTGTTGGCACCGAACTTGCGTTGAGCAAGGCAGATAAATTGCTCGGAAACCAAATGAAGCGCTTAAATTATCCTAACCTCATTCCTATTTTCTTGGGCATTGCGTTAGGCTGTATTGTAGCTAATATTCCGTTGATTATACCAGGTATTCCGCAGCCTATCAAGTTAGGATTAGCGGGAGGACCTTTCATTGTTGCTATTTTAGTGGGCTACTTTGGCCCTCGTTACCACATGGTAACCTACAATACCATTAGTGCAAATATGATGTTGCGCGAAATGGGTATCACGATATTCCTTGCCTGTGTAGGATTAGGAGCTGGTAAAGATTTCTTTGCAACGCTTGCTACTGAGCAAGGATTGAGCTGGATAGGATATGGTTTATTAATCACGATGATACCTATTCTGCTTAGTGGTATCATTGGTAGATACTTCTTCCATTTGAATTATTACACGCTGATAGGTGTGTTGTCGGGTGGAAATACTAACCCTCCTGCGTTGGCTTACTCTAATATGCTTACAACCAGTGATACGCCAGCCGTAGGTTATGCAACCGTATATCCGTTTGCAATGTTTCTTAGAATTATCAGTATTCAAATATTAATTATGTTATTCCTGTCATAAACGGGAACAAATGTGTTTAGCGAAATGCAACCCAATCAACAATTAAACGAACAGCTTCATGCTGAAGAGATTCTTGTAGAACATGTGGAAGAGGTCGACGTAAAGGCTACTTCGGAGGAAGTACTAAGACGAAAGCTGGACCTTTTAGTACGTACTGGAACGATTCTTATGGAGAGTAACGCCGACTGTGCACGTATTATGCGTAATATGGAACGTTGTGAAGCTTTCCTTGGATTGCCTTCAGAGAATGTACATATCTATCTGAATTATAACATCGTTATGGTTAATTTGAGTGATAAAACTCACTCATTCTCGAAGTATCAACGTTGTCGTCGACATATCATTGAGTTCACCGTCATCTCCAAAGTCAGCAATATGCTTTGGACGGCTATTCAAGAAGACTGGACCCTTGACCAATATGAGGCCGAGCTCGATGCCTTAAATCATGTAAAGAAAAACTACAGTCCGTGGACTATTTCTGTTGCTGCGGGTTTGGCTTGTGGTGGCTTTTGTGTGCAGTTTGGCTGCGACTGGCCTTCATTTTTCTATGCATCTTTCGCAGCCATATTGGGCTTTCGTCTGAAGATGTGGTGCGCACATCGTGGCTTAAACGGCTATGTTGGAATTGCTATTAGTGCTTTTGTGGCTACTATTCTGGCTTGGCTTATGTCGTTTATCTCGCTTGATCCAACTATCTCTGCGGTAGTTCCTAAGTTTATGCACTCTGAAACGCCATATCATCCATTAATGGCTTGTATGCTATTTATTGTGCCAGGTGTACCTCTAATCAACTTTGTGAGCGATATGATTAGCGATTATGTGCAAGTGGGGCTTACGCGAGCCATTACCACTTTAATGATGGTCTTAGCCATGTCGTTTGGTATTGTTCTGGCCATTGAAGTGTGCCATATCGATAATTTTGCAAAAAGCTTAGATATAACACCGCATAATAGCTATATTGATTATGCAATAGCAGCGGCTATTTCTGCAATGGGCTTCTCTACCATATATAATACTCCTAAGCGCATTCTGCCTGTATTAGCTGTAACGGGCATCATAGCCGTGTGTACTCGTAACTTTGTAAACCTTGGCCCAAGCAATGATAACATCGGACTTGACCAGGGTATTATCATGGGTTCTTTTATAGGTTCAGTACTGGTTAGTTTAATAGCCACCAAGTCGGCCCATTGGCATCATATTCCACATCAGGTGATAGCTATTCCGTCAGTAATCCCAATGATTCCAGGTGTACTGATGTATCGATCGCTCTTTGCTTTTATAGAGATGACGGGTGTTGTAGGCGAGCTTACAGTTGCCTTCAACTATGCTATAAAAGCTAGTCTGGTAATTCTGTTCATCGCTCTTGGTGTGGCTATACCAAACATATTTGTAAGGCGACTGATAGAGCCGAAACGTAAGAAGAAATTGCTCGATTTGGTGATGGAACGCCATATTAAACATGGCGATATGGTTGACTTAGAGAAACTTTAATTCATCAATCACGCACAAAGGGGCTTACGGAATATAATTTCGTAAGCCCCTTTGTTATGGATCAAATAGAGGAGGAACGCTCTCTGATTTGCATGTGCCGCTATCGGCTTATATCAATATCGGTATTATAATAATGGTTTAAAGATGCTTGTTCGGCGGCCGTCGTACATATCATACTACGGTCGTTATACAGGTTGTGCTACGGTCGCCTAACAAAGGGTATGACGGCCGCCATAACACGACTCTTACAACGTAATTATAGCTTCAGTCTTGCTCTAACGCAACACCATATTGTGCTAACCATTTGTCGATTAGCTTACGAGCAATTGATAGTTTTTGTGGAACGCGTGGCATATTATCGAATCTGAACCATGCTCCCTTTGAAAGCTCTTCGCGTTGTAAATGAATATCGCCCGACTCGTATTCGGCCATGTATCCTACCATTAGTCCACAGGGGTATGGCCATGGCTGTGAAGCGATATAACGAAGGTTCTTAATTGTCAGCCCCGTTTCCTCCATCACCTCGCGCCTTACGGCTTCTTCGAGCGTTTCACCTGTCTCAACAAATCCTGCCACAAGGCCGTAAAAGTTGCTTCTAAAGTTGCGAGCGTGTACAAGTAAAACCTCATCTTGTTTATAGATAAGAACAATAATAGCTGGTGAAAGTTGAGGCCATACCTCTTTACCACAGGCTGTGCAAACCTTAGATATATCAGTTTGTACGCGCATGGGTGCACCACAAACACCACAAAACTGTGTGTTTCGATCCCAGTATAGCAATTCATGGCACTTTCCAGCTTTTGTGTAGAGCGCTTCTGTAAGATGATAAAACGATTCGCGCAGCCCCATAAAGTCGTACCCTGCCGTGGCTAAAACCTCGTCGGTTATTTCTATTTGGCTGGGGTTATCAATGCAGAATGTTTTTACTTCTGTGCCATCAGCTTCGGGCGTTACGTTGATTATATGTGTCCAAGCAAACGTTTTTACAGGTACACTGTTACAACACGGTATGGTATATCCGCCGTCAGAGGTGCGCTGTAACAGCAAGTCGGTCTTGCTAAATATAAAATAATAGGTTTTCATTAAATGGTAATCAACAGTTTACCGTAATGTTATTTGAGGGTGCGCCGCCAATAATACAAGTCGTCATCTTTCATAGCCAGTCGCCAATCGGACGCATCTTTAATTTGCAAAAACATAATGGCTTCTCTTTCGTATAGCTGATAGAGCAGTAGATTAGCAGCAAAATCGGTTTTCTTGTCGTTGAGCATGCTAAGCCATTGCCTTTTACTGATGTGCTTAATTATACTGTCTTCTTTTGCCGAAAGGCTTATTCGAACACGGTATCCTATATCATGGATAGGCGCACATGTATCACAAGCTACCAGCAAAATGTTGTACTTGATAGTTCGGTTGTTAATAAACGGAACGTAAGCATGCGCCTTTGGAAGTAGCTTAGGTGCTATTTCTTTGTGTTTATTACACGATAGGGTTACAAGCATTAACAAGCTTATTAAGCTGTATAGAAAGGCTTTCATGAGCGTTACGTTCGGTTTTGTTATGCTTTATACAGCATAAAGGAGAGCGTTGTAAGTGATTAATGAGAAGCTTCGCCGAAGAGTAGCTTATAGTCTCTTTCGGCAGCAGGACGCGTCCACTCTTCTGGAATGATCTTCCAGTTGTTATTGGGTTGAGGGTCCATAATGCCAGCCTTACGAATTTCTTCTGCAAGGTAGTAGCGTTGGTCGCGTTCAGAGCGCCAGATAATGCGACTTTCTAAACTGTCTTTCGGTATTCCTGCACCACGTGTAAGCAGTTCACCACCGCCGTTTCCGCGATAACTGTTTACAGCTACTTTATACCACGCCTTCTCGTTAAAGGGTTGTTCGTTGCTCATTTTTAAAATAGTAACCTTTTGTCCTGCAGGTTTTGTAACGTCAACAGTATAGTCTATTCCAGCCGCAGAATCAAAATTGAACGAGAAATTCTTAAAGCCCATACGTTGTGCATCGCCATACGTGCGCTTGTCGAGCAACAAAAGATGGTCGTTGGGCGATGTCATCGTGTTCAGCCATAGGTCATAACTCATTTCGAGATGTTTGCGAACCTCTTCACCTGTAAGGCGCATGACGTAGAGTTGATTTTCATATTTGTAGAGGTTAAACATGTCGCTCATGTATATTGGGCCTGCTTTTATGGTAGCATTAAATTGCAATGGAGCGTTAAGAGCGATGTCAGCCCCTGTCATTTTCAATTGAAGGTTCAGAATAAGGTCGTTAAAAGCTGAGTTGCCAAAATAACAATCTCTTGTGCTAATGTCGTGTTTAAACTCGCCAATCTTCTCGTTTGCAAAGGCGTCAACCTTGTTAATATAGTTCTTAAAGTGGCTCATGTAAGCTTCATCTATGGGTTCTTGCGTAATGTCTTGCAAGTTTCCGCTGATGTTTGTCACCGTCCATTTACCTTTATGTTTAGTTAATTGTATGGTGGCATCGCTTACGGTGATAGCGTTATTGGCTGGGTCGAGACACAGAACCTTTTGTCCTGTTGTGTTGATAATGGTGTCGTTGTGACGCGTGTGGTCATGACCGAAGAACACAATATTGAAGCCTGGCACTTCGCGTGCAACGATTTCAGAGGCATCTTCTGTATAATCAGAGGTGGTGATACCGCCCTCTTTGCCCGAGTGGAATAGGCCAATGACAATGTCAGCCTTCTCTTTTTCTTTGATGATTTTTACCCAATGGCGAGCGGTTTTCACCATTTCATCAAAACGTAAACCGCTCCAAATTTCTTTCGAAAGCCAGTTAGGGACAGCTGGTGTAAGCATTCCCAGAACGGCAATCTTTACACCTTGTCTGTTAAAAATGGTGTAAGGTTTGAAGTATGGTTGGCCTGTGGCATCGTCAATAACGTTAGCTGCTAACACGGGGCAAGCCACTTCGTTCTTCCATTTGTCGTAAACCTTGTGACCAGGCTCTACATCATGGTTGCCGACGGTGACAGCATTATACTTTAGATAGTTCACAACCTGAGCGGCAATATTCATATCAGTGGTATCGATAAAGTTTGAAAAGTAGCTCACTGGTTGCCCTTGCAGAATGTCACCATTATCAAGAAGCAACAAGTTGCTTCCGTATTTATCGCGTAATCGCGAAACATAGCTGCTTACTCTTGCCATAGATCCCTGCTTCGGTCTGCGGTTAATGGCATCATATGGGAAAAAAGAGCCGTGTACATCACTTGTTTGAAGTATTCTGATTTCAAGCTTCTTATCTTTTGCTGAGGCTGTAGATACGGTAAACATAGTGAATAGGCATAAAGCGAAAACAAAAATTTTCTTATTGAATATCATGGTTAAATGTTTTTAGTTTCGAAAAAAGAGAATGGGAAATAGGGTGGAACGAAATATGGATTGTTTTGTATGCTCACTTGGTATATTTAATATTTGCATGAGATGTAGAGAGAAAGCGAATGTTTATTTCTTAACGCGTTCGCTGTTTTTATTGGCAAAATCTTTCCACGAACCATAGCGACGGGCGTCGGTTGTAGGCGTAGAAAGTTGCAGAAAATGGCAATAAGCAGCTCCTAATGCGTCAGTGGCGTCCATGAATTTAGGCATGTCTTCGTCGGCAATATGCAGCAATCGTTGAAGCATGCCAGCCACTTGGTCCTTCGATGCTGAACCTCTTCCCGTAATGGCCATTTTGATTTTAAGAGGTGCATATTCATGAATGGGAATATCATGATTGATAGCTGCCGCAATGGCTACGCCTTGCGCGCGCCCTAATTTCAACATCGACTGGATATTCTTACCAAAGAAAGGAGCCTCGATAGCAAGCTCATCAGGAAGATATTCGTCAATAATTCCTGTTACACGCTCAAATATTTTACCAAGCTTTAGATAAGGGTCGCCCATCTTTCGTAGGTCAATTACCCCCATTGCCAATAAGGAAGCCTTGTTGCCTTTGACAACAATAACACCATATCCCATCACATTGGTTCCGGGATCTATGCCAAGAATAATCTTCTCTGTTTGGTTTTTCTGGATAGGCATTTAAAGAAAAATGGGGTGGTTCTTTCGATTTTGTAAGCAGTTAACGGTCTAAATATGGATTCGTTGCGACCTCATAACCTATCGTTGTGGGCTCTCCATGTCCAGAATATACCTTAGTTGAGTCAGGCAATTGGCAAATACGGCGTAAGCTTTGTATCATTTGGAACATTGAACCACCGGGTAAATCGGTGCGCCCTATACTGCCTTTGAAGAGCATATCGCCTGAAAAGCATAAATCTTCCTCCTTACAATAAAAGATAACACTGCCAGGAGAGTGTCCTGGTGTTTCAATAATAGTAAACTCGTGATGGCCAAATTTGATAACGTCGTCGCCGCTAAGATATTTGCCTATGGGTGCAATTTCGTCATCAGATAATGACATATTTAAGAGGGTATTTGCCTGTTCGGGTAACATCTGCATCAGTTCTTTGTCACTGATATGCACTTGTGGCTTCAGCCCCCAAGTGTTATAAACGAACGAATCGCCAATATGGTGATCAAGATGACCATGTGTTCCCAAAAGCATAACAGGCTTAAGCTGGTTAGCTATAATATATTCTTTAATAGCATTATGCTCATTAGGGAAGCAGGCACCGCAATCAATGATGATGGCTTCGCCCGTAGAATCGCTTACAACGTAGGTGTTCTCCTGGAAAGGATTGCAAACAAAGCACTGAATGTTAAGCATTGTCGTTATATAATAATGATTACTTGATCGTTTAAAACCTTTGCATTAACTACATGGGAAGGTAAATAACATCTTTTTCTTTGAACCATTCCTCGTCAAAGAAACGTGAAATAGGCGTTACCTCAACAATTTTATGATAAGGCTTTAGCTCCGCAGTGAGGTCGCCTCCCTTGAGTACAATGATACCATTAGCAATAGAATTTTGCTGCTTTGTCGAAATATTCTTACGCACAATCTTCACTAAATCGGGCATGGGCATGACAGCACGCGAGACAATAAAGTCAAATTTTCCTTTCTCTTCCTCGCCACGACGGTGAACAGCTTCAACGTTATCAAGGCCAATTGCTTTCGCAACTTCCGAGGCAACATTCACTTTTTTACCTGTACCATCAATTAAACGGAAACGGCATTCAGGAAAAAGGATAGCCAGAGGTATGCCTGGAAAGCCTCCGCCTGTGCCAAAATCAAGGATAGAAGTGCCTGCTTTGAAACGTACAATCTTGGCTATTGCCATGGAGTGTAGCACGTGATGCTCATATAAATTGTCAATATCTTTACGTGAGATTACGTTGATTTTGGCGTTCCATTCTCGGTATAAGGTGTCGAGATTTTGAAATTGTTCCTTTTGTCTTTGAGAAAGATTGGGGAAATATTTGTCAATAATCTGCATATCGTGAATATGTTATTTCTTAGCGTTGCATGCAAAGTTACGATAAAATATTGTAACTTTGCAGCCAATATTTACATTATTCTATATGTTAAGGGCGGCATTATTTGATTTAGATGGCGTTGTATTAGATACAGAAAGTCAATATACAGTGTTTTGGGAAAAACAAGGATTGTTATATTTTCCTGAGCTAAAAAACTTTGCCCAATTGATAAAAGGCATGACCCTTACACAAATTTTTGAGCAGTATTTTGCAACTAACACGCAGGCTCAAAAGCAAATTGTAGAAGCCCTTAAATTGTATGAAGCTAATATGAACTACGAATATATTCGCGGTTTTGAGGCATTTGTAACAGGTCTTTCAAAAGAAAATATACTTACGGCTGTCGTTACGAGCAGCAATTTACCTAAGATGGAGAACGTCTATCGGCTGCGACCAGAACTCAAGAATTATTTTGACGCGATACTTACAAGTGAGGATTTTGAATACAGTAAGCCGAATCCTGATTGCTATTTAAAAGCGGCAAAGCGTTTCGGCTTATGTCCTGACGAGTGCATTGGCTTTGAAGATAGCGTTAATGGCTTAAAATCGCTTCAGTCAGCTCATATATTTACTGTTGCTTTGACAACGTCAAACCCACGTGAAATTGTTGAAAAATATTCTCAATTAGTTATAAACGATTTCACCCAAATATCGCCTTCGCAGGCTCTTAAGCTCATTTAAGTAAAAGGAATGAATACTCAGAACTCTCCCATGCACATTACATTGTGGCATCGAAACTTCTGGCACATCGCCTTATCTAATCTGTTACTTACAACAGCTATTTACTTATTTCTTCCCGTTTTGCCTTTACACTTGGCCGAAAAAGGTTATACGGTGTTGCAAATTATGATGTGTATAGGTGCATATATTGTTGGATTGTATGTGCCAGGCTGTCGCGTAACCTACCTCGTTGAGAACTATAGGCGCAACCATGTTTGCCTTTTCTCGATACTTGTATTGGCTATTATCTTTGCCTTTTACCACTTTATTGCTTTCCGTCACATTATTTTGACAGTAGCTTCATGCTTACTTGTAGGTTGTTTTTTTAGCTTAGCCGAGATGGTTTTGCGCAGCACGCTGATTGTAGACACCTGCGAATCGAGCCACCGCACGGAAGGAAACCATGCCGTTTCTTGGTTTGGCCGCCTTTCATTAGCCTTAGGTCCATGTGTCGGACTGGTTATTTTCCATTTCTATGGCTTCAGAATGTTATTTGCAGTAGCAGGTATAGCCACCTTACTGACGCTGTATTTAATATCTACTATCAGCTTTCCCTTCCGCGCTCCTGAAGGCGAAGCACCCGCTTTTAGCTTTGATAGATTCTTCCTTGTCAAAGGTTTTCCGTTATTTATCAATTTAGTTCTGGTTAACATAGTGATAGGATTATTACTCTCTACCATTCATGCGCCCCATTTTTTTGCCTTAATGCTGTCGGGATTTGTTGTTGCAGCAATGGCCGAAAAGTATGTGTTTGCAAATGCTGAATTAAAGAGTGAAGCCACCGTAGGCTGTATTTGCTTTGCTTTAGCTATCGTGCTGCTACTATTTCGCATGCAGCAATCAGCTATCATCATGGCTGCTTTTCTTACCGCTTTTGGTGTAGGCCTAATGGGATCACGCTTTTTGCTCTTCTTCATTAAACTCACGAAGCATTGCCAGCGCGGTACATCGCAGAGTACATACTTCTTGGGTTGGGAGACGGGATTGATGTCAGGAATAACCCTTGGTCTTTATATTGGCAACCGTTCAGAGGTACTTGTTGTGGCTCTAATTGTGGTAACGTTTGCCTTTCTGCTTTATAATTACATTATACATCCGTGGTATCTACATAATAAAAACCGCTAATCAGCGTTATTTTATGTGATGATAAAGATGATAAAACCCTGTTTTTGGTTGTTATTAGCGGTGTGGGCCTTTGTTTCGTGCGCCGATAATGATAGTTTTTCACTGTCGCAAGCCAATAGGCTTACATTCTCAGTTGATACCCTTAAGCTTGATACCGTTTTCTCAAATGTGCCCAGTGCCATGCGCAGTATGTGGGTTTATAATAACTCGGGCGACGGAGTGCGTTGTAAAAGCATACGTCTTGCGCGTGGCTCTAATTCAGGATTCCGTGTAAATGTTGATGGAATTTATCTTAGTGATCGAATGAATTATTCTACCAATGAGATTAGTTTGCGTAATCGCGACAGCCTTCGCGTTATGGTAGAACTTACAGCTCCTCTCAACTCGCAGACAGACCCACAACTCGATGAGGACGATTTGGTGTTTACTTTAGAGAGTGGGGTAGAGCAAAAAGTGAACTTAAGGGCTTACTCGTGGGACGCAACGCTACTTCGAAATGTACGTGTCTGCCACGATTCTATTATATCTCCTTCGGCAAAACCGTTGGTTATCTACGGTGGAATAACTGTTGACAGCGCCGTAACACTTACACTTGCAGCTGGAACAACGCTTTATTTCCATGCTGATGCAGGACTTAACGTTCGTGGGCGCCTGCTATCTCAAGGCACGGCAACGCAAAATGTAACGTTGCGTGGCGACCGTATCGACCGCATGTTTGATTATCTTCCTTACGACCGTGTGCCAGCACAGTGGACGGGTGTGCGTTTTTACAGCTCGTCGTACGAAAACGAACTCCATTATACCGATGTGCATAGCACGCAAGATGGCGTCGTTGTTGATTCGTCAGATGTATCACGTCTGAAGCTAACCGTGACGAATAGCACCATTCATAATTGCCAAGGCTATGGACTAATAGCTGCTAATGCACAGCTAAAACTTGAAAATACGCAAATCACTAACGCGCTACGCGATTGCCTTCACCTTGATGGAGGACACACGACGGTGAACAATTGCACGTTTGCACAGTTTTATCCCTTCGACTCAAATCGTGGTGCAGCCTTTGCGTTTACAGCTCGTTACCCATTGCTTAACCTCGATGTTCGCAACACGCTTATTACAGGTTATGCTGACGATCAGCTTATAGGAACACTCTCTGATGCTGCTGTGCCTTATAGTTATTCGTTTGACCATTGCATCATTCGTACGCCAAAGATAATCACTGCTGACAGTGTTCACTTTACAAATGTGGTTTATGAGAACGTTAAGGATACGACAAGTCAAGGTCAAAAGCATTTTATGAAGATTGATGCAGCGCATCAGTATTACGATTTTCGCTTGAGTAGCAAATCGGCTGCCATTGATAAGGCCGACCCACTTACGGCATTACCTACCGACCATAGTGGCTCTTCGCGCGATAGCAACCCCGATGTGGGTGCTTTTGAATATAAACCTTAGCAACTAAGAAAACAATAAACAATATGAAACAAGTTAAGCTTGAGATAGAAATGGAGTTCTGTTCAATGGACGAATTGTCTGTTGACGAGCAAACAGTTGTGAAGTGTGCCTGTGCGGCCACACGCAACTCGTATGCTAACTACAGCCATTTTCATGTAGGTGCAGCTGTTATGCTTGACAACGGAAAGGTTGTTATTGGTGCTAATCAGGAAAATGCCGCATACCCTTCTGGCTTATGTGCCGAGCGAACAGCTGTTTTTTCGGCACAAACTAATTACCCCGACCAACCAGTTCGCTTGTTAGCAATAGCAGCCAGCGATGTGAATGGACTTCGCGATAAGCCTGTTACTCCGTGTGGAGCCTGCCGACAGGTTATTCTGGAGGTTGAAGAACGATACCATAAACCCATCGAAATACTTTTGTATGGTGCTACAGGGGTTTATCGTATCAAGAGCGTTAAAGATTTGCTCCCACTTTGTTTTGTAGAAAACGATATGCGATAAGCATTCGGATTTTATGATATAGCGGCAAGTTGTACACGATGTATGGCTTGCCGTTTTATTTACTTTGGGCAAGTGTACGACGGCCGTCGTACGGGTTATACAATAGCCGCCGTACAATGTGTATCACGTTCGCCATACAATGTGTACCACGACCGCTGTACACCGACCAAAAATGTATTATGATTGCAGCATTAGCCCATAATGTGTCAATATTAAGCCTTAAAGGTAAAGCGCATTATGTTGATTTATTTGAAATAAAGATAGCTATTTGCTCTTGTATTTCGAAAAATTACATTACTTTTGCCATATCTTATATGCTTTCAGCGTATAATGCTTTGAGAGGTATTACACCTTTGTAAAATTATATTTAGGATATTATATCTACATTTAATAATAATAAGACATGAAAAAATCAATCACCCTTCTTTTTGCGTTGTTATTAACGCTTACAGCTAATGCACAGTTTGAACAAGGTAAGGTTTATTCAGGCGCATCACTTACAGGCCTTAATCTGAGCTATAATGGAAGTGAAAAGTTTAACATTGGCTTGCAAGCTAAGGCTGGATACTTTTGGCTTGACAATGTAATGCTGTTGGGCGAGGTAGGCTATCAGCATTCAGCCCATACAAGTGATGCCTTTACAGTAGGTGCAGGTGGCCGCTATTACATGCCTCAAAACGGTATTTTCCTTGGTGCAAACTGTAAGCTTATCCACGCCAATGGAAACTATAACGACGTAATGCCTGGCGTAGAAGTAGGCTATGCATTCTTTATTAGCCGCACGGTTACTATAGAACCATCTATTTATTATCAGCAAAGCATTAAGAGTCACTCTGATTTTTCTACAGTCGGTTTGCGCTTAGGCTTTGGAATCTATATCGATAGAGATTAATGGAACAATACCCGTCAGTACTGCTTGAGCGTGCAGTGGGCGAGTTTAGTAAGCTACCAGGCGTTGGCCGTAAGACGGCATTACGCCTGGTTTTGCACCTGTTAAGACAGCCCGAAAATAGTGTAGAGGGTTTTACCGATGCGATATCGCATGTGAGGAACGACATTAAATATTGTCGAGTATGCCATAACATCAGCGATACAGAAGTGTGCCCAATATGCTCTGACACGCATCGCGATGCTACAACAGTATGTGTTGTAGAGAATATTCAAGACGTAATGGCCGTTGAAAATACGCAAACTTATCGTGGGCTATACCATGTGCTGGGTGGCATTATATCGCCAATGGACGGTGTAGGGCCTGGCGATTTGGAGATAAACTCGCTGGTAGAGCGGGTGGCTCAGGGCGATATTCGCGAGGTGATATTGGCTTTAAGCAGTACGATGGAGGGCGACACGACCAACTTTTACATCTCGCGTTTATTGAAACCCTATCAGGTTAAGGTAAGCGTTATTGCGCGTGGAATATCAGTTGGTAACGAGCTCGAATACACTGATGAGGTAACACTGGGACGCTCTATTGTGAACCGAACACCTATTGAAAAAGAGTAATGCCCTGCTTTTAGGGCTTTTAACGCTTACTTATGAAGGACAATCTTAAACTTCTACCTTTATTTTATGGGCTGGCAGTAGGTATATGCCTGCTTATGGTGACTTTATACGAGTACGAAATATGTTTACCTGGAGAGCTGGCATTAGATAAACAACTCGATTTTTTTGTAGCAACCCTAATGGAATGCCTTACTATTTGTTGTATTCCTGTGGCCTTGCGACTGTTTAAATTTTCTGCTATTCGCCGTGCTTTAGAGCGTGGAATTAAGAAGTATGTGCTGTGGGCAGCCGTTCGAATAGCATTGATAGCTGTGCCCATGATGGTGAATACATGGGCTTATTATCAGTTTATGAACGTGGCTTTTGCCTATATGGCTATTATCGGTATGCTGACTTTGCTACTTGTTTATCCTACACGCTCACGTTATCTGCACGAAACGGGACAAGACTAACCTTTGTATTTCTTGAATGATGAAACTGTCAGTAATTATTGTTAACTACAATGTCAAGTTCTATTTAGAACAGTGTTTGCGTTCAGTGCGGAAAGCATTGGTGGGCATTGACGCTGAAGTGATAGTTATTGATAATCATTCGCGCGATGGGTCAGTTGAATACTTGTCGGAACGTTTCCCTGATTATACCTTTATTAGTAGCAATCATAATCTTGGCTTTGCGCGTGCTAATAATAGAGCTATTGCACAAAGCAAGGGTGAATATGTGCTGTTGCTCAATCCAGATACAGTAGTTTCTGAAGACTCTTTAAGTACGGTTCTCGACTTTATGGATAGTCATGAGCGTGCGGGAGCGGCAGGTGTACGCATGATTAAGGTTGATGGTAGTGATGCATTAGAATCGCGTCGCGGTATCCCTTCGCCCATGACGTCGTTCTATAAGATGAGCGGGCTATGTAGTCGCTTCCCAAACAGTAGACGTTATGGGAAGTATTATATGAGCTTTCTGTCGTGGAGCGAAGCTGCTCAGATCGAAATTGTGAGTGGAGCCTTTTGTATGCTTCGTCGCAAAGCGCTTGATGAAGTAGGACTTTTAGACGAAGACTACTTTATGTATGGCGAGGATATAGACCTTAGTTATCGCTTATTAAAAGGCGGTTGGGAAAACTGGTATGTGCCAGTAAAGATATTACACTACAAGGGAGAGAGCACACAGAAGTCGAGTTTCCGTTATGTGCATGTCTTTTATGAGGCTATGCTTATTTTCTTCAGGAAGCATTTCGGACATCTTAGCTTTCTTTTTACATTGCCTGTACAGTTGGCTATATATGCCAAAGCTTTCATAGCTCTGCTTACAATGGTGCTTCGCAAGATGCGTCGCTCATTAGGTTTTGTTGATAGTTCGCTTAAATGTGATCCACTTTATGTCTTTTATGTATCGGCCCAACAACGTGATAAATGCGAATCGTTTGTTAAACGAAAGGGATTAAGAGCTGAAATTTACGATGCTGTTAACGACAATTCTGAAGGCTGTTGCTACAAACAGGGTGAGCATAGGCAATATATTGTTTTTGACATGACGACCTATTCGTACAACGATGTGTTCAGTTTCTTTTCAAAAAATCATTGTACAAATTTGGTTATGGCAATGTATTATCCTGAAGAGAGTATTGTGGTTACCGATACAGATATTTTGATTTAAAGACGGTTTAATACGTTGTTCTAAATGGTAGGTTAATAAATTATTACACCTTATTATATATATAAGCAATAGAATGGAGGAGAATTTAAGCAGAAATCAATTGCAGTTGCCAGTTGTCACATTAAGAGCAATGGAGCCAGAAGACCTTGATGTTCTCTATACTATTGAGAACGACGAAGAACTTTGGGCTGTAGGTAATACCAATGTGCCTTATTCTCGTTATGCTCTTCATCAATATATGGCTAACGTTACAGGCGATATTTACGCTGATAGACAGTTACGGCTGATGGTGTGTAATGAACAAAAAGAGGTGGTTGGCATTGTTGATTTAATTGATTTTAACCCTCGACACCTTAGGGCTGAAGTAGGAATTGTAATTCAAAAGCCGTATAGGAGAGTAGGGTATGGACAAGCTGCTATTCAGGAATTGGTGCGATACGCCCGTAATATTTTATATATTCATCAGCTTTTCGCTATTATTGACGCTGACAACACGTATAGCATTCAGCTGTTTAAGCATGCAGACTTTCAGGCAAATGTAAAGCTTCGCGACTGGTTAAGTGACGGTGTTAATTATCATGACGCTGTTTTAATGCAACTTTTTTTATAAAAAAATATATGAAAAGTTTTGTAGTGCAGAAATTATTCTCTACCTTTGCACACGCAAATCAGGAATGAGCGTCACTTCATTGGTGCGTTAGTTCAGTAGGTTAGAATGCCTGCCTGTCACGCAGGAGGTCACGAGTTCGAATCTCGTACGCACCGCGAAGCTCGCCTGATTTACATTTGGTGCGTTAGTTCAGTAGGTTAGAATGCCTGCCTGTCACGCAGGAGGTCACGAGTTCGAATCTCGTACGCACCGCTTTAAGTACTCTGAAAATAGCATCAGAGATTTCTAAAGAAAATCGTAAGTATCATAACTTCAAGGAGTTATGATACTTTTGTTTTGTATCACTTCCTCTTTTCGGAGTATGTGTAGATAC
>JABCPF020000052.1 GCA_013333285.2 Prevotella sp. | reverse complement strand
TGCGCCGATGGTACTGCAATGCAATGCGGGAGAGTAGGTAGCCGCCTTCTTTTACAGAGTTCAGCCCTGAAGACAGAAATGTTTTCAGGGCTGTTTTGTGTTTATACAGTTGCTGTTGTACTATTACATAATTGTAGTAGTGTTATTATATAATTGCATTTCTTATTTTATATAGTTGCTGTTGTAGTTTTGCCAAATGATATTTTTGTTTTTATTTTATTATTATTTTTCTACGTAGAAATTAATACTACAGTTAATAAAAATGTAGACTATGTTTTTAGAAAATTAAAGTCACATTTTTAGAGAATAGAAGTTTTAATAGGGTATAATTAAAGCTATGTTTTATATTATCGTATCTTTATGATTTCTTCTTACTTTATTCCCTTTGTAGTCAAGGCAATAAAGTGGGAGTTGTTACGTTATGGCTTATATATGCAATGGACAGATAGGATAAGGCAAGTAAAAATTATTTTAGTGGTCACGGCTGTACTTATAGCTGTGGTATCGCTTGTTGTGTCGCATAAGTTGGCTGATGATTTAAAGATGCAGGAACATAGCCGAATGGAGGTGTGGGCAGAAGCGATGAGATCATTAAATAAGGCTGATGACAACACCGATTTAAATTTGGTTCTGAAGGTCCTTAACGATAATAACACGATTCCTGTAATCGTATTAAATCAACAAGGTAAGGTTAGTGATTACAGAAATCTTACTTTTGATGCTGCTTCACACGCTGATAGTTTGGCCTATGTTCAGGCTCTCGGTCACGAATTGCTTGTGCAACATCGCAATATTCGCATATATCTTAATAGTCGACAGAACAATTATATTGACGTTTGTTATGAAGATTCGTTGATGCTGAAACGTCTTTCGTGGTTTCCTTATGTCCAGTTGGGCGTTGTGTTGTTGTTTGTTGTTATTGCGATTTTTGCACTTCTCACGTCAAAAAAAGCCGAACAAAATAAAGTGTGGGTAGGCCTATCGAAAGAAACTGCGCACCAATTGGGCACGCCAATTAGCAGTTTGATGGCATGGATTGAGATTTTAAAGGAAGAATATCCTGACGATTCGCTTATCCCTGAAATGGATAAAGACATGAAACGATTGCAGTTAATTGCCGATCGTTTCTCAAAAATTGGCTCGTTTCCAGAGCCTGTTCCTTCGAGCTTAAACGAAGTAATGGACCATGTCATTGATTATATGGACCGCCGAACCAGCAAGAGTGTTGAGATGCGAAAAGAGTTTCCTGCGAACGATGTTATTGTGAATTTAAACGCTTCGCTCTTTGAATGGGTTATCGAAACCCTATGTAAGAATGCTGTTGACGCTATGGGAGGTGGGCCTGGACGTATTATTCTGCATGTAGAAGAAACAGAATCAAAAGCTATTGTTGAAGTTTCAGATACGGGAAAAGGCATAAAGAAGAAAGATATAAGTAATGTTTTTCGTCCTGGTTTTACTACAAAGCAGCGTGGTTGGGGGCTTGGACTTAGTTTGGCTAAGCGCATAGTTGAAGAGTACCATAGTGGAAAGATTTGGGTAAAGAGTTCGGAAGTAGGAAAAGGGACCACATTCAGAATAGAACTAAAAAAGCCAACTACAAGCCATTAAAGCTTGTATTTTAACTTCATTATTTAATTATATTCGTACATTTTAGTTGTATGCTTACACGCTTTTTGATGTTTGAGTAAGTGTACCACGTTCGCCGAACACGTTGTACTACGGTCGTCAAACGATGTGTATGACGACCGCCATACAACGTGTACTGCGTTCGCCGTACATTCAGCAAAAGCCCTTTTTATATTAGCACTTTCGTTGTAAACGATTATGTAAATTGTTGTAATGAGGAAGGAGATTCTTCATATAGCATTTGATGCTTCGTTGATAAGCTTTTCGCCAACCTTATAAAACTTAGGTAATGCCTGTTGATATGCAGAAGAACAGGTGATGCTTATTTGTGGGAGCCTCATTGTAGACGTGCGATAAGGCTCAAGCAAAATATTTAGGACAATATTATCATCATATCATAGTTTTTTCTTTTAAAAACAATCGTATATAAGAAAAAAATCGTAACTTTGCAAGCCAAAGTGTAGATATGTCTAAGTTAGAGCAGTTTAACGTCGATTTAAAAGCATTGTCTCAGGGTGATAACATCTTGAGCTTCGTTCTCGATGATGCTTTTTTCGAGGCTATAGAGGCTCCGACAGTTCGTCGTGGTCGTCTGCAAACTACTTTGACTATACATCGGACCGAAGATTATTTCGATCTCGATTTCCACACTGAAGGCTTAGTAACCGTAGCGTGTGACCGTTGTTTGGACGATTTGGAACAACCCATTTCAGCCGACGATCATCTGGTGGCTAAGTTTGGAACTGCTTACTCAGAGGACGATGAGCTGGTGATAGTAGCTGAGAACGAAGGAATGCTCGACGTGTCATGGTTCATCTATCAGTTTGTAGAACTCAGCATTCCGCTCAGGCATGTGCATGCACCTGGAAAATGCAACCCTGCCATGATGAAAGCGCTCGAAGAGCATTCAGCCGCCCGAAGCGGTGTCGAGAGTGTTGAAAGTTCTGTGGATTCACGTTGGGCAGTTCTCGAAAAATTAAAGAATACAGAATTAAAAGATTAAAAATTAAACGTTTAAAGCATTATGGCACATCCTAAAAGAAGACAGTCAAAGACTCGTACACTGAAGAGAAGAACTCATGACAAGGCAGTTGCTCCTACACTTGCAGTATGTCCAAACTGCGGCGCATACTATGTATATCATACCGTTTGCCCCACATGTGGTTACTATCGCGGTAAGGTTGCTATTGTAAAAGAAGCTGCAGAATAATGGGAAAGCTTAACGCTGTAATTACTGGCGTTGGAGGATACGTTCCCGACTATATTCTGACGAATGCAGAATTGTCGCGAATGGTCGACACCAGCGACGAGTGGATTAGAACGCGTGTCGGTATTCTTGAACGCCGAATCCTAAAGGAAGAGGGTCTTGGCGCAAGCTATTTGGCTCGTAAGGCCTGCAAGCAGTTGCTTAAAAAAACGGGTGCTGACCCTGATAGTATTGACGCATTAATCGTCTCTACCACAACACCCGACTATGCTTTCCCTTCAACGGCAAGCATCGTTTTAGGCAAATTAGGCTTAAAGAACGCTTTTGCTTTCGATATGAGCTGTGCTTGTTGTGGCTTTATTTATGCCTTAGATACGGCTTCTGCCATGATACAATCGGGTCGATACAAGAAGATTATTGTTTGCTCGGCAGAAAAAATGTCAGCAGTTACCGATTGGACCGACCGTCAAACTTGTGTGCTTTTCGGCGACGGTGCAGGCGCAGTATTGTTAGAAGCAACAGAAGAGGAGGGTGTAGGCTTTCAGGATTCAATGCTTCTTACAGACGGAAAGGGACTTCCTTTCTTGCATATGAAAGCTGGAGGTAGCGTATGTCCCGCATCCCACTTTACGGTAGATAATCGTCTACACTACGTATATCAAGAGGGACGTAACGTGTTCCGTCATGCTGTTACCGACATGAGCGATGATGTTTTAGAGGTTATGCAGCGCAATGGCCTAAGCGAAGAGAATGTGAACTGGGTTATTCCCCACGAGGCAAACCTTCGTATTATTGAGGCTGTAGCAAAGCGTGCCGAATTGCCTCTTGAAAAAGTAATGATCAATATTGAGCATTACGGTAATACAAGCTCGGCTACAATTCCATTGGCTATATGGGATAATGAGTCGAAATTGAGAAAAGGCGATAATATTTTATTTACAGCTTTCGGCGCGGGATTTGTGCACGGAGCCATTTATTACAAATGGGGTTACGACGGTTCCAGCGTACCAGAAAGCAAATAAACCTTATAAACGATACAGAAAAACGCATCCACATGATTATGGGAATGCGTTTTTTTGTTATCTTTACCGCAAGTTTAATAGTATAAAAACATGCATAAAGCAGGATTCGTAAATATAGTAGGCAACCCCAATGTTGGTAAATCAACGCTGATGAACCAGCTTGTGGGTGAGAAAATAAGCATAGCAACCTTCAAGGCACAGACCACAAGGCATCGTATTATGGGCATAGTGAATACGCCTGATATGCAGATTGTGTTCTCGGATACGCCGGGTGTGCTAAAGCCTAACTACAAAATGCAGGAAATGATGCTGGCTTTTTCGGAGTCGGCTTTGGCTGATGCTGACATTCTGCTTTATGTAACTGATGTGGTAGAAAACCCTGAAAAGAACATCGAATTTCTGGAAAAGGTGCGCGAAATGAAAATTCCCGTACTGCTCCTTATTAATAAAATCGACGAGATAGGGCAGAAACCACTTACCACTTCAGCTGAAAAAACAAAAGCTGAAGGACGTAAAGAAGAACCAAAAGTAAATGCAACAGCATTGCTTGGTGAGCTTGTTGAAAAATGGCATCAGCTATTACCGAATGCCGAAATACTGCCTTTGTCAGCAAAAAACAAGTTTGGAGTTGATATCTTAATGAAGCGAATACAGGAACTTTTGCCTGAAAGTCCAGCTTATTTTGATAAGGATCAGCTTACGGATAAGCCAGCAAAGTTCTTCGTTTCTGAAATAGTTCGCGAGAAAATACTTCGTTATTACGATAAGGAAATTCCTTATTCGGTAGAAGTTGTCGTTGAAAGTTTCAAGGAAGATGAGCGCCATATTCATATCAATACGGTTATTTATGTGGAGCGTGACTCGCAAAAGGGAATTATAATAGGTCATCAAGGTATGGCTTTAAAGAAAGTTTCTACAGAAGCTCGCCGCAGTTTGGAGAAATTCTTTGGCAAGTCGGTTTATCTGGAAATATTTGTAAAGGTGGATAAGGATTGGCGAAACTCTGAGCGAGAGTTAGGTCATTTCGGTTATAATCCACAATAATTAGAATATAATTATTAACGGCCCTGACTGTATGGAGGGTGTACTCTCTCGTTCTCGAGAGGGCCGAAGAATGTAACTTCAGTAATTAAACAAACAAGAATGGCAAATCTAGTAGCAATCGTAGGCCGCCCAAATG
Organism: Prevotella sp.; assembly: GCA_013333285.2. Lineage (GTDB taxonomy): Bacteria > Bacteroidota > Bacteroidia > Bacteroidales > Bacteroidaceae > Prevotella. Next base: position 15,428 of record JABCPF020000052.1, on the reverse strand, counting down.
TGGGTAAATCTACGCTTTTTAATCGTCTAACACAAAGCCGTCGTGCTATTGTTAGCGACATAGCGGGTACCACTCGCGACCGTCAGTACGGCAAATGCTCATGGGGAGACAAAGAGTTTTCGATAGTAGATACTGGTGGTTGGGTAGTTAATTCGGACGATATCTTTGAAGATGCTATCCGCAAACAAGTATTATTAGCAGCCGAAGAGGCCGATTTGGTTCTCTTTTTAGTAGATGTTGAAACGGGCATTACAGACTGGGACGAAGACGTTGCTCAAATACTTCGTCGTTCAAACTTACCTATTATCCTCGTCGCTAATAAAGTAGATAATAGCGGTATGGGTTATGCGGCAGCTGAATTCTATCGACTTGGTCTTGGCGATCCGCAGTGTGTTAGTGCTGCTACTGGCGGAGGAACGGGCGATTTATTAGATATGATTCTCGAGAAACTTCCAGCAGAGCAGAAAGAAGACTATGAAGACGATCTGCCACGCTTTGCTGTTGTAGGACGCCCTAATGCAGGAAAGTCGAGTCTTATCAACGCTTTCATTGGCGAAGAACGTAATATTGTTACAGAGATTGCAGGCACCACGCGCGATAGTATCTACACACGCTTCGACAAATTCGGCTTTGATTTCTATCTCGTTGATACGGCAGGTATCCGTCGTAAGAACAAAGTGACCGAAGACTTAGAGTTTTATAGTGTGATGAGAAGCATACGAGCTATTGAAAATAGCGACGTTTGCATCTTGATGATTGACGCTACTCGCGGTATCGAAGCGCAAGATATGAATATCTTCCAGCTCATACAGAAGAACAATAAAAGCTTAGTTGTCGTTGTCAATAAATGGGATTTGGTGCAAGATAAGGACCAAAAGGTTATAGACACCTTTAAGAATGCGATTCATAATAGAATGGCTCCGTTCGTCGATTTCCCAATCATCTTTGCGTCAGCACTCACAAAACAGCGCATCTTTAAGGTGCTTGAAACAGCTAAAGACGTTTATAAGAACCGCACAACTCATATTGGTACGAATAAGCTTAACGAGATAATGCTCCCTATTATTGAGCAGACTCCTCCTCCGTCAATTAAAGGAAAGTTCATCAAAATCAAATATTGCTCACAGCTTCCTAATACGCAAATCCCTTCGTTTGTATTCTATGCGAATCTGCCTCAGTATATCAAGGAGAACTATCGACGCTTTTTAGAGAATAAGATTCGTGAGAATTGGAATCTTCACGGTTGTCCAATCAATGTGTTTATTCGTCAGAAATAAGATGATGAAACAGCAGTTTAGAAGTCTGCTTTTTGCATGTACCTGTGCTTTTTTCATTGTTGCGTGCAACAGAAAAGACAATGGTTCTATGGTCGGAGAGCTGGCAGGACAGGCTGCTAAAGCCTATTACGATCAGCTTTTACATGGCGATTATGATTCGTTTGTGGCTGGACGCTATCAGCCCGACTCCATACCCGCTTCTTATCGTGAGCAGTTAGTTGCCAACGCTAAGATGTTTTTGGGACATGAGAGCGACCATGGGGGCATTAAAGAAGTCAAGTTTTTAAGTGCGAAAGCAGACACTTCGAAGCATGTGGCCAACGTATTCCTCACCTTTGTATATGGTGATCGTTCAACCGAAGAGGTTGTAGTGCCTATGGTTGAGCACAATGGCGTTTGGTATATGCGATGATGACGTGCTGTTGATACAAAATAAATTGCGGTGTAAAAGGTAAGCTTTTACACCGCAATATTTTTTATTATCGTACTAACTACTTCAGAAAGATGACAGTATTATTATATTTCTTCTGTGCCATCTTCGCCTTCATTAGCAGCCTCTTTTACCTTTCGGAACAGGTCGCTGGCAAAAACAAAATCGTTTAGTTTTTTATTTGTCGAGCCCATTACATCGTCCTTTGTACCTTCCCATTCTTTATGGCCCTTGTAGATAAATACAATTTTCTCACCGATTCCCATTACAGAGTTCATGTCGTGCGTATTAATGATCGTAGTCATATTGAACTCTCTTGTAATCTCGGCGAGCAAATTATCGATTACTAACGACGTTTTCGGGTCAAGACCAGAGTTAGGTTCATCGCAGAAAAGGTATTTAGGGTTCAACACAATAGCACGTGCAATAGCAACGCGCTTTTGCATACCACCTGATATTTCTTCAGGATATTTGTGGCCAGCGTCCTTAAGTTTAACACGCTCTAAGCACTCCATAGCTCGTCTATCACGCTCACGCGAGGTCATATTTGAGAACATATCAAGCGGGAAACGAACGTTTTCGAGTACTGTTTGCGAATCGAAGAGAGCCGAACCCTGAAATATCATACCCATCTCGCGGCGCATCATCACGCGTTCATGCTTGCTCATGGTAATGAAGTTACGTCCATCATACAGTACCTCACCTTTGGTAGGACTAAGCAATCCTACAAGGTTCTTGACCAGAACAGTCTTTCCTGATCCACTCTGTCCGATGATAAGGTTTGTCTTACCCGTCTCAAACGTAACGTTAATATCCTTGAGAACCGCTTTGTCCTCGAATGATTTGGAGAGATGTTTAATTTCTATCATTTTAGCCCCCTAAGTTAGGGGGTTGGGGGTCTGAACCATATCAGAAGTTCTCTTGTAGGTTATCCCCAACCCAAATTATTCTTTTATTGTTATATTTCTTTTTAAAGAAGCCCTGATTAACTTAAACTTCTATTTGTTTTTCCTGCTGGATAGTTGTCTTTTTACATCTTTCTTCTCTTGTGAGAGGCAGCTTTATCTTTCTTTTCTCAGCTATTTTTAGCGCTTCTTGTCTAAGTAATGCTACTATTTTATGGATATTTCCCTCAATAGTCTCATTCTTTATTCTTGTTACAATAATACCATGTTGTGCAAGAAAGGCAGAACGATCATTGTCCTTTTCTTTCTGTTCGATAGTATCATGTACTTCACCATCTATCTCGATACACCAGTGAAGTGTTGAGCAATATAAATCCATTACGTATGGACCATAACCATGTTGCTGTCTGAATTTAAGCCCTTCTAATTGTCTTCTTCGCAGATAGTGCCATAGAATTCGTTCACAAGGAGTTGCTTCTTTTCGCAACTGTTGTCTGAATTCTTTACTTTCTATGGGGTTAGAGTAGGGCATTTTTAAATGGTTTATTATCTTGTTGGCTAACAATATTATTGTTCAGACCCCCAACCCCCTAACTTAGGGGGCTATAAATACCATTACGACAGCAACTGCGTCAAGAATACATCGGAGAACAATATGAGCACACTGCTGCTCACTACTGATTCTGTCGACGACTTTCCTACCTCTACTGAGCCTCCGTCGGCAGTGTAGCCAAAGAATGACGATACACTGGCGATGATGAAAGCAAAGAATAAGCTCTTGATGATACTCATCCAAACAAACCATTCGTTAAACGAATGGCGCATACCTTCTGTAAGGTCTTCGGGCGACATGATTTGCCCAACGTATGCCGTTGCATACGCACCCACGACACCCATAGCCGACGAAAAGATGACGAGGAAAGGCATAATGGTTACCAATCCCATAATTTTCGGCAGGATAAGATAGCTAGCTGAGTTAACACCCATGATATCGAGGGCGTCAATTTGCTGTGTTACACGCATGGTTCCCAGCTCTGAAGCAATGTTCGAACCTACCTTTCCAGCCAGAATTAAGCACATAATAGAACTTGAAAACTCGAGTAACATAATCTCGCGCGTGGTGTAACCTGTTACCCAGCGTGGCATCCATGGACTCTGAATATTCACTTTCATCTGAATGCAAATAACAGCTCCGATGAAGAAACTAATCAGCAGAACAATGCCTATTGAATCTATACCCAGCTGCGACATTTCCTTTACGTAGCTCTTGAAAAACATTCTGAAGCGCTCGGGACGTGAGAATGTGCGTCCCATCAGGATAAGATAATTGCCGAAAGTGGTGAGATATTTCTTTAAAAGATGAAACAATAACATATTGTTAATATTCAAATAGTTGGGTGACAAAGGTAGTTATATTTGGCGCATCAACCTAATATATTAAAATAAATTAATGATAAAAAATAACATGGTCGATGTTATGTTGTTGGCTTTTGCGTGTTGAGCTTGATAATGTGTAATGTTGAAGAGGGCTGTGTACACTGTATGGTATGCTATTTTGTGTGTTAACGGTTCGTGGTTAAGTGGGCTACCGATATGCCATTCTGAGCTTATGGTAGTTGTACGGCGGACGGCATACAACGCGTACGACGGCCGTGATACATGTTATACGACGGTAGCCGTACGATGTGTACTACGGCCGCCATCATACCAGTATTCGTTCATAAAGGAAAGAGCAAAAGTGCGTAAATATTTTGCTATTATGGCTGAAAGCGTAGTCGTTACTGTCTTTTATGGAAAAAGGGTAAAGCGTGAAGTATAATTTTGTACATGAAAAAGGCGAGTTGCTTATTAGCAACTCGCCTATGCCGTATGAAAAAATTGATAGGAAAAACTACTTTCGCAAGTAATCGTCTATTTTAGCGGCAATATCTCTTCCGTCAGCTAATGCTTTTACTACAAGGCTTGCCCCCATAGCCGCATCGCCAGCAACAAAAACGTTTTCGGGATATTCGGGCAACTCAGGTCGCAAGAATCCCATGGCAAGAAGTACCATGTCGGCCTTGATAATTTCAGGTTCTTTGGCAGGTTTCATGAGTGGGCGACCGCCCTCTGGGTTCGGCTCCCACTTGATTTCCTGTATTTTAACACCCGTCAGCACACCGTTTTCGCCTAAAAATTCCAGCGTGTTGATATTCCATCTACGTGTGCAACCCTCTTCGTGTGCAAAGCTGGTTTTCAGCGTATGTGGCCAGTTGGGCCAAGGATTTTGCGGGTCTTCAGGACCGTCGACGGGGCGAGGCATAATCTCTATTTGCGTAACGCTTTTGCAGCCTTGACGATTAGAAGTGCCGATACAATCGGCTCCCGTGTCTCCTCCGCCAATAACCAGTACGTCTTTACCTCGCGCGTTCACCAGTTTTTCTTTGTCAAACTCGGCCCCTGCCAGCACCCTGTTCTGCTGTGATAACATCTCAAGGGCAAAGTAAACGCCCTTAAGGTTGCGCCCTGCAATAGGTAAGTCGCGAGCTTGTGGCGTACCTGTGCAAATAACAACAGCGTTATATTGTTTCGATAATTCAGCAGCTGTTACCTTTTTAGCACCTTCCAGTGTGTCGTCGTTTTGTATTTCTGCTGTAGCTTGTTTGCTATCAACAAGCATGGTGCGGTATATAAAGCTGATGCCTTCGGCTTCTAACACACGAAGTTTGCGGTCAATAATATCCTTGTTCAGCTTGAAATTAGGAATGCCGTAGCGCAGTAAGCCACCTGCATTTTCACGTGCATCGAACACGGTTACGGTGTAACCACGCTGATTTAGCTGTGTAGCCACACTTAGTCCTGCAGGTCCTGCTCCAACAACGGCTACAGTTTTACCATTGCGTTTCGGAATGCGCGGCTTAACAAAATCCTCTTGATAAGCGTGTTCGGCGATGGCAGCCTCGTTCTCTCTAATCGTGGTGGGCTCGTGATTCATATAGTTGAGTACGCACGATTTTTCGCAGAGAGCGGGACAAATGCGGCCTGTGAACTCGGGAAAATCGTTGGTTTGCGACAGCAACGTGTAAGCTTCTTGCCACTCTCCGCGGTAAAGGGCATCGTTCCACAAGGGTATTTTGTTGTGCAATGGGCAAGACCAGTGGCAGAATGGCACGCCACAGTCCATACAACGACTGGCTTGAAGTCGGCGGTCATTGCTGTTAAGGGTTTGCTCTACTTCGCCAAAGTCGTGTATTCTATCGTGTATTGGACGGTAGCCTGCTTCCTTTCGTTCAACCTCTAAAAAGCCTTTGGGATTTCCCATATTTAATAATGATAAAGTAAAAATTCTGTATTGTTTGTTCTCGTAAAAAGAAAAGGGTAGGTGAGCATGTGGTGTAACGTTTAAAAAGGTTTCAGAATAGTGTGAACTTTTCAAATATCTTTCCTATTAATTCCCTTTTTATTGTCGGTTGCTTTTACCCTTTTCCTACTTAATAATCTCTTTGCATATTAGCAATTTTCTGCTGAAGCTTCTTTACTTGCTCCTCTTGAAGCACGCGCTTATACTCGATAGGAACAACCTGTATAAAGTCTTCGATGTACCGATTCCAATCATCAAGCATCGTCCTTGCGAGCTTTGAACCCGTGTATAAGTAATGTTGGCGGATAAGTTCGTGTAGTTCTTTGCGGTAAGTAGTGTCCTCAACAAGGTTAATTTCAACCATTCCCATGTTACAATAATAATCAAAATTGTGATCCTTATCCCAAACATAGGCTATTCCTCCGCTCATACCGGCAGCGAAGTTTCGACCTGTCCGTCCGAGCACCACAACGCGTCCGCCCGTCATATATTCGCAGCAGTGGTCGCCTGTACCCTCAACAACGGCAATGGCTCCGCTGTTACGAACGGCAAATCGTTCGCCAACCTTACCGTTAATATACAGTTCTCCTGTGGTGGCACCGTATAAAGCGGTGTTACCTGCAATAATATTTTCTTCGGCATTAAAGTTGCTTCGTGCGGGCGGAAGAATGGAAATGCGACCTCCCGACAGTCCTTTGGCAACATAATCATTGGCTTCACCTTCAAGCTTAAAGTTGATTCCATTGACAAGAAATGCGCCAAAGCTCTGTCCTGCAGAGCCTTTAAACTTAACGTTGATAGTGGGTTGGTGGGTATTTGCTGTCGTGAGAAGAGAATCTTCTGAGACTTCTTGTGTTTGTTTTATAGCAGCAGCCTCATGCAATTTTTGAGAACGCAACCACTCTATATGTCCCGAAAGCATAGCGCCTACAGCACGATTGGTGTTGCGAATAGGGTAATCGAGGTCTATTTCACCGCCTGTTTCTATGACGTTTGCAGCCGATTGAATCATCTGTTCGTCAAGAATATCGTATAAATCGTGATCTTGTGAACGAGTGCAATAAGTGGAAACATCGCCTGTTTCGCGAGTTATCAGTCTGCTAAAATCTAAGTTTTCCCATTTTTTTCTTACAGCTTCTGATGTAGGTTTCTTATATAAGGAAGCATCTCGACGTACGAGAAGCTCTGTGTGTCCAACGATATCGTTCAACGATTTGAAGCCCATTTCGGCCAGATATTCGCGAATATGTCGAGCGAGGAAAGTGAAATAATTAACCACATATTGATAATTCCCGCGGAAGAAACCTCGTAATTTCGGATCCTGTGTGGCAACACCCATGGGGCATGTGTTCTGTGAGCACTTGCGCATCATTACACATCCCAATGTGATTAGGGGAGCAGTGCCGAACCCAAATTCCTCAGCGCCGAGCAGAGCCATAAGTATTATGTCGCGCGCTGTTTTTATTTGACCGTCAACTTGTAGGCGCGAGAGCGAACGAAGACCGTTTTTTACCAACGTCTGTTGCGTTTCAGCGATTCCAATTTCTGGCGAAATGCCTGCAAAACGCATGCTGGAAGCAGGAGAGGCTCCTGTGCCACCTTCGGCTCCTGATATCACAACGAGGTCGGCTTTTGCTTTAACAACGCCTGCGGCAATGGTGCCAATGCCGCTCTCTGCCACCAGTTTCACGCTGATTGCAGCACGTGGATTAACGTTCTTAAGGTCGAAAATAAGTTGCTTTAAGTCTTCTATCGAATAGATATCATGATGAGGTGGCGGAGAAATTAAGCTAATTCCAGGAATAGAATGACGCGTTTTCGCAATAACTTCATTCACTTTAAAGCCTGGCAATTGGCCGCCTTCGCCCGGCTTTGCGCCTTGTGCAACCTTAATCTGTATTTCGTCAGCGTTTACCAAATATTCAGTAGTCACACCGAAACGACCTGATGCAACTTGTTTGATTTTGCTTGAAAGCGAGATGCCTTCTGATGTAGCGTGGAAGCGTTCTGCGTCTTCTCCGCCTTCGCCAGTGTTGCTTCGAGCCCCCAATTTGTTCATGGCCATGGCCAGAGCCTCATGTGTTTCTTTTGAGAGTGCGCCGAAAGACATGGCACCTATCACAAAATGTTTGACGATTTTATCCTCAGATTCAACTTCGTCAATTGAAATAGGGTTACGCTTGAAGTCAAGGAAGTCGCGCAGGAACAGTGGTTCTGGTTTGTCGTCTACAAGCTTTTCGAAATGCTTAAACTTCTCATAGTTCCCTGTTCGTGTGGCTAATTGTAATGCCGCTATGGTGTCGGGGTTCCACGCATGTTTAATACCGTCGAAGCGCCAGTGGAATTGTCCCATGTTGGGAAGAGGCTTATCCTCGCCATTTTCAATCGCATCGTGTGCCTTTTTATGCAGTTTTATCGCATCGTGTGCAATGGTATCAAGACCAATTCCACCCACAGTGGAAGTATCAGTACCAAAGTATGTTTTCAACAAATCTTCAGAAAGACCGATGGCTTCAAATATTTGCGCGCCCCGATAAGAGCGAATTGTAGAGATGCCCATTTTGGCCATGATCTTCAATAAGCCCTTTTTGACAGCCGAAATATAGTTAGATTCGGCTGTGGAATAGTTCTCTTGAATCTTTCCTTTTTGCACAAGCTCGTCGAGAATTGCATACGTCATGTATGGGCAAAGGGCCGAAGCACCATATCCTAACAGCAGTGCGGCGTGCATCACTTCACGTATTTCACCACTTTCTACAATGAGTGCGGTTTGTACTCGTTTCCCAACATTGATAAGATAATGATGTACCGCGCTTACGGCAAGGAGCGAAGGGATAGCCACGTGGCGGCTATCGACGTCGCGATCACTAAGTATAATATAGTTGTATCCTTCGTCAACGCTGCGCTCAGCGTCTTTACACAGCCTGTCAATAGCCTTACGAAGCGCTTCGCCTGCATGGCTTGTCGCGTTGTCGTCAGCATGTGAAGTACTGTCGTTATAAGGCTCAAAGGTAATGCTTAATTTGCAAGTGTGGAAGCCTTTATAGCGTATGTTTTGAAGAATATCGAGCTGACCGTTCGTTAAAATAGGGTGAGGAAGCCGAACCATTTTGCAGTTCGTTTCATCGGGATTAAGAATACCCGTTCCCACTCTACCAATATATTCCGTAAGACTCATGACCAATTGCTCGCGTATAGAGTCGATAGCGGGATTGGTAACCTGCGCAAACTGCTGGCGGAAATAGTTAAAAAATATCTGCGGCTCTTCTGCCAGCACTGCCAAAGGCGTGTCATTTCCCATCGAAGCCGTAGGCTCTTGCCCGCGTGTTGCCATAGGAATAAGCGTGTCTTTTATGTCTTCTTCACCGAACCCAAATTCAATTTCTTTGGCGTATAAGTGTTCAACGGCATTGCTCACCTTACGTCCTGTGTGAATTTCTTCAAGCTGAATACGATTCGTGTTAAGCCATTGTCGATAAGGATACTCCTGCGCAAGCTGCTCTTTGATTTCGCCATCGTAGTATATTTTGCCTTCTTGCGTGTCGATAAGTAGTATTTTACCAGGCTCTAATCGTCCTTTTTCGGCAATCTCAGAAGGGTCAAAATCAACCACTCCTACCTCTGATGCTACCACCATTGTGCCACTACGCGTGATGGTATAGCGTGCTGGTCGTAAGCCGTTACGGTCGAGCATACCGCCTGCATAGCGCCCATCGGAAAAGAGTAAAGCCGCAGGACCGTCCCAAGGTTCCATTAAAATGGAGTGGTATTCATAAAAAGCCTTGAGGTCTTCAGATAAGGGATTCTTGTCGTTAAAGCTTTCAGGAACCATAATTGATAGCGCTTGCGGCAATGACATACCATTCATAATAAAGAATTCGAAGACGTTATCAAGACTCGCCGAGTCGCTCATGTCGGGCTGAATAATAGGGCTTATATGCTGAATATCGCCCAAAACATCTGACGAAAGTACAGCTTCGCGTGCCTTCATCCAGCTGCGATTACCGCGAATAGTGTTGATTTCGCCGTTGTGTGCCAACAAACGGAAAGGTTGTGCTAAGGCCCAAGTGGGGAAGGTATTGGTTGAAAACCTACTGTGTACCAAAGCCATGCCACTTGTAAAATAGCTGTTTGTCAGGTCGGGATAATACTGACGGAGTTGCAAACTCGACAACATTCCCTTGTAGACAATGTTTTGAGATGATAGGCTGCAGATATAAAACTGTTTGTTTGAGATACGTTTCTCAATCTTCTTGCGAACAAGATATAGTGTGCGTTCAAAGTTATCAACCTGCTGATGGCCTGTGTTGGTAACGAAAATCTGACAAATTTCAGGTTCGGTTTCAGCAGCAGCTTCGCCCAGACATTCAGAATTTGTGGGCACTGTGCGTAAGTGCATGAGTTGCAATCCCTCGCGCTGAATCTCCTCTGTCATTACAGAGAGAATCTCCTCTTTGCTTTTTCCGTCTTTGGGAAGGAAGATAAGTCCTGTTCCGTATTTTCCTTTCTCGGGTACAGGAATGCCTTGAAGCAATATAAATTCGTGAGGAATTTGTAACATGATGCCCGCACCATCGCCCGTTTTGCCGTCAGCACCTTCAGCGCCTCTGTGGCGTAGATGCTCTAAAACTTGAAGTGCGTCGTCAACAAGCTGATGACTTTTTTCGCCGTTTATGTTCACTACCATGCCTACACCGCAGGCATCGTGCTCATAAATGTTATTGTATAATCCTGTTTTGCCCATTTGTAAGTAATGTTGTTATTTCCCTGTCAATATGCTTGCAAAATTACAAAATAAGTTCCAAAATGTTATATTTTATACCCGTTATTATGTATTTTATCTTGTTTTTTAACATAATGCCTACATCTTTGTGTGGTAAAGGCACCCCTTTTACATGCTTTTGTTGGTGATACGATGGTCGTCATACGCATTGTACGGCGGTTGTGGTATAACGTGTACGACGGCTGTAATACAATGTGTATGGCGGCCGCCGTACGACGAGCAGACAATCGAAAAGATAGCGTGTTAAGCATGTAACAGGTTGTTGAGTACGGTTGTAAAGATGCAGGTTGAGGCCTAAAATGTATGGAAAAATTATGGGAAAAGATTGCAAATACAAAATTATTGTGTACATTTGCGAGAGAATGTCGGTGTTACATCATATACAGCACACGGTATGATTTGTTGGTATACGAGTCTATATTGCTGAAACGACAAAAAGAATCTATAAGATAATATTTTTTTAAACCTAAAACATATGAGAAAAATTTTACTTAGTTTGGCCGCTATTGGCTTATGTGGCGTTGTTGCAACAGCGCAAACTTTAAAAGATCCTGCAACTTATGCTCCAACAGCATCTGGCGAGCAGCTCACCAACCTTTATTTGAATTCAGCTGTTCTGAACGGCGGAAGACCAGTGTATCCTGGTGGTGTTCAGGGTGACGCAAGAGGCATGGCGGTAGTAGGTGGCAAAATGTACGTGTGCAATAGAACAGCTACAGGCGTTTCGCATCTTGTAGAATTAGACGGAACTACTGGCGCATTGCTTCGTACTATTGAACTTCCTGAAGAGATGTGGAAAGACGGAGAAGCAAAGCTTGGCTTCATAGCCAATGACGTTCAAGTTGATGATGCTGGCCATCTTTTTGTTGCAAACATGGCTACTGATATGCGTGGCGAGGGTACTGCACATATATTAAGAATTAACTATGTGGACGTTTCGCAGAATCCTGTAACCTATAGAACAGTGTTTAATGCTACACTTCCTACAACCTTTGAGAAGAGTATGCGCGTAGATACTTATGATATCCACGGAGATATTCTGAATGGCAAGGGTATTATTATGTTGCCTATCAGTGGTAATGAGCCTGGAGCGGGTAATACTGTAATTAAGTATAAGGTGTCGAATGGTGTGGCAGATGTTGCTAATCCTCAGACAATCGTGTTGGCAGAATTTAATCCAAACAAAGCTACTGCAGCAGGTGCAGCACCTCGTATCAATATTGTTGACGACGAGTTGTTCTATCATGACGGTTTCTCAACTATGCCAATGCTTTATGATATGAACGGTAGCGTGGTTGATGGTTTCCAGAATAATGTACCGTTGACACCTGCAGCAACAGGTCAGAATGGCGTTACTGAGTTTGAACTTAACGGTTCTTACTACCTTATCGTGGCTTCTACGAATACCAATAACGAGCCTCCTCAGGCATTTGACTTGTTTAAATTCAAGGACGATGGGCGCTCATTTGCAGACATGCAGCTGCTTTACCGTTTCCCAGAAGCAGGTTTAGGTGCTGTGGCAAATGCAGTAAGAACAGCTCTTCCACGCGTAGAAGTGGTAGAAGGAGCCGATGGACAGAAGAAGGCAAGGATTAATCTGTATGCATATCGTAACGGTTACGGTATATATGAATTCACAAATTCAACCGCAACAAGCGTTAAACTGCAGACCACAGAAGGCTTAAACTTCACAGTTAATGGCCGTACTGTTACCGTAAATACTCAGGCAAAGGAAATCAATCTTTTTGCTGTAGACGGACAGAAAGTTGCAACATCAGCTGATGGACGCACTGTAAAAGCTCCTGCAAAGGGCGTTTATATGCTTAGCATTCAGGCAGCAGATGGTAGCAAGAAGGCTACAAAGCTGGTGATAGAATAACGTTACAAGGAAGAGAGTGCGGTGCGAAGAGTTGCCGTAACTCTCTTCTTTTCATGATAATAGAAATATACTCTTCATATCATATTATATACAGAAAAACACGATGAAGAAGATTTTATATAGCTTCCTCCTGCTATTGTTGTGTGTTAGTGCACAGGCAGGCGATGTGCTTATTGGCGGCAAAAGCTACAGTGTTGATACAACGGCCATGTTTAAAGCAGGTCCGGGTATGCAGTATATGGCGCTGGAGTTTAGGGGAAGTAGGCGTATGAACGCATTTTTTCTGAAGGTTGACCTGACAAATCCTTATATTACTTACCGTGCTGCTGTTGGTAACGACTCTATTTATGGTGGCGAACAGCCTACACGTGTGGCAGCACGTAAGAGTCGTGAGGGCTTTACCTATCTTGCAGGTACTAATGGCGACTTCTACAATACAACAGGTTATGTAGGTCTGCCTTGTGGTTACACGATGATAGATCATGAGTTAGCCAATAACCCTGTTCAAGCATGGCACAGAATGGGCTTAGCTTTTGATGACAACAAAGTACCATACTTGGGCGGCATTGATTACACAGGAACACTTACAATAGGTAGTAATAACTACTCAATTGCTCATGTAAACCATGTACGCGAAGCTGGCGAGATTGTGCTTTATAATCAGCATAACGGTGGTTATACACATACTAATGAATATGGTACTGAAGTGTTGGTAAAGCTTTCGGAGGGTTATACTTGGGCTGTAAATAAGGTATTGGAAGCCAAGGTTGAAAAGATTGTCAAGAATAAAGGCAATATGAAGATCCCCGCAGGATATGCAGTGCTGTCGGGTAATGCAGCTGGCGCTGATGCGTTAAATACGCTAACAGAAGGCAGTATAGTAAAAATCGCGCTTAATATTACTTTAGATGGAGCCGTGAAACCATTTTCAGAGATTGTTAGTGGCGATATCAGAAGTGCGATAATTAGAGATGGAGTGGTGAGCACTGGCGATGTTTGGACTGAGCTTCACCCACGTACGGGCTTTGGTTATACGGCTGATAGAAAAACGGCTATTCACTGTGTAGTTGATGGTCGTAGCACAATTTCGACAGGAGCAACAACAAAAGATTTGGCAGAGATAATGCAATTTGTAGGTGCTTCTGATGCTATCAACTTAGATGGTGGCGGTTCAAGCTGTTTGTTCTTGAAAGATTTTGGACCGATGAACAAGGTGAGCGATGGTCAGGAACGTCCTGTTGCGAATGGTATTTATGTGGTTTCTACGGCTCCTACGGATAATAATATCAGCGAGATTCGATGCGTAAAAGAGCGTGTTCGTCTGCCTCGATATGGTGTTTATGCTCCGTTGTACTATGGTTATAACCAGTATGGCGTTCTTGTTTCAAAGAATGTAGAGGGTGTTACACAAACAGTTGATCCTACTGTAGGAAAAATTCTTGATGACGGTAGCTTCTTAGCATCAGGAACAAAGAGCGGTGAGATAACAGCAACATATAATGGTGCTACAACAAAAATTATTATAGAGCAGTTGGCTGAAAGCTCTGTTTCTATTCGTTTAGATTCAGTTTTGCTCGACAATAAAGTGGCTTATCCTATTGAAGTGCAAACAGAGGTAGAAGGAACTTTAATGGGTCTTTATCCAGGCGCACTTACTTGGGAGGTTGATGACCCTACTGTTTGTACGGTTGCCAACGGTATTGTGCGTGGCTTAAAGAACGGTACAGCAGTAGTTACTGGTACTTTGGGTACACACAAAGATAAGATAAAGGTTATGGTTGAGGTGGCAGAACAAAGTCCAAAGGTTGTTCTGCCTTTTACTGATGCGTCATGGAAAGTAACCACATCATCAAATCTGAAGGACCTTGTAAATGTTCCTGCTGAACAATCTATAAAGTCAACATTTACTTATAAGTCGGGACGTAACAGCAATGTAGCTTATCATAATGAGGTGGCATTGTATAGTTTGCCTGACAGTGTGAAGTTGGTTTTTAACCCAGGTGATATAAACGTACACAAATTAAGTATGCGTTTTAAAGAGAATAACGGAGGAATACAAACGATCAATAAAGAATTCACAACGTTTCAAAAGAATAAAGACAATACTATAAGTTTGGCATTGTCTGATTTGATGGAAAATCCTACTGATCGTGGTGCCTACCCTTTGTTCTTTAATTTTATGCAGTTCTCCATAGGAGGTGCAGGAATGGTATCACAGAAAAGCTATGATTTAGAAATCAAGCAATTTGCTTTGATATATAAAAATGTGGCTACAAGTATCGTGAATCCTGTGTTAGAACGTGGCGGAAAGCCTGTTGTTACAATGGCTGCAGGCAAGGGAGCACAGGTGGCTCTTGACTTAGATAAGGAAGAAAATGTGCGTGTAGAAGTGGCTTCAGCTGCAGGAAGCGTGGTACGTCAAAACTATTGGGGACGGATTAAGAGTGGAACTTACATGCTTCCATTGAATGGTCTACCTAACGGTCTTTATATTATTACGGTATATCACGGCAAGAAACATTCTACAGTAAAGGTAATGTGGAACTAATTATCAATTTGTTAGGTGTAATACAGCCGCTGTTTTTATCTGACTAAGATGATGAAAGCAGCGGCTGTAATGTATATTGTGCAATACTCTTTTGGTTAGTATTATATCAGGTTTTTTGAAAAAAGATAAATAAAAATTTGGTATAACGAAAGAAAGATACTACCTTTGCATCCGCAATCCGAGATAGATCGGGCGTTTAGCTCAGCTGGTTTAGAGCATCTGCCTTACAAGCAGAGGGTCGGCGGTTCGAATCCGTCAACGCCCAC
>JABCPF020000051.1 GCA_013333285.2 Prevotella sp. | reverse complement strand
TTTTTTATCAAATTTGTATTTTGATAGATGCTTTGTGTTGTATTTGTTGTGGTGCGGCGGACGCCGTATGATGTGTATGACGAACGTGATACAACGAGTATGACGACCGTAGTACGATGTGTACGACGGTCGTGGTATGATGAGGAAAATTAAAGAACGGCGGTTGGATTCCTGTGAAAAGAGGGCGGCGGTAGGCACTGATCTTTGTTGGAATCTGCTAAAAATTGGTTGAAAAGAAGTGGAGGGGTGTAGACGATTACTTATTATCGGCGTGTGAATACAAGTTTTTTAGGTATTTTTACCCACTTGCGATTACGTGCAATTTTGAGTACGCTGCCCGAATCTTGTGTTAATACGTATGTTCCATCTTTTTCATACGATAGTGTGGCTTCGAGATCTTCGCTACCATAATCGTTCACAATTTGAAGCTTTGCTGTATGCGAATTCATGAGCTCTGCGTCAGTAAATAACCACTTTCGTGCGTCTTCGTAATCGCCAAAGAAGCCTGGAACAAAGCCGAAAATATCTTGTCCAGGAACACGTATTTGTTTGCTGTTTAGGTCGATACGAATATACACGTTGTACTCTTTGTTGAATAATTCACACTTGAAAATTATAGAGTCGGGAACGTTAGCCTTTGTTTCGCTCTTCTTGTTTTCGTTCTCAGTGTTAGTTGTTGATGTTTCACCAGAACTTCTGCTGCCATTAGTCTGTTGGGCAAGCAAGGGAAGGGTAAAAGCTACCAGTATTATTGTAAGAATTTGTTTGCGCATTTTATATGAGTTTTGTCAATTATTATGAATATTCTATAACTAAGTTATTGATTGATGCAAAGTTAATCGATTGCATCAATAAAAAGCTGCTTTTTAGAAAAATAAAATTGTTTGGGCTTGGTTTTTATCTTTTTTATGTTATCTTTGCGTGATTAGAAGATGTTTTTATGGATAGTAAATATGTGTTTCCCGACTATATTTTCGAGTCGAGTTGGGAGGTTTGCAATAAGATTGGCGGCATTTATGCTGTACTTTCAACTCGTGCCAAAACACTACAGGATAATTTTAAGGATCGCATTATTTTTATTGGGCCCGACTGCTGGAAAGATAAACCATGTCCATATTTTAAGGAAGATTTATCATTGTTTCGGTTATGGAAGAAGCAGGCTAAGGCAGAAGGCCTTTCGATAAAGATAGGACGTTGGACGATTCCGGGTGAACCGATAGCAGTTCTTGTAGATTTTTTCCCTTATTTTGCACAAAAAGATCAGATTTATACAGATTTGTGGGCTGATTATCAGGTAGATAGTTTGCATGCTTATGGAGATTATGACGAGGCGTCAATGTTCTCGTATGCAGCTGCTTTGGTTGTTGAAAGTTTCTATCGCTTTCATCTTGATGCTTCAAAAAAGGTTATTTATCATGGTAATGAGTGGATGACGGGACTGGGTTTGCTGTATATTCAAAAGCACGTTCCTGCCATTGCAACCATATTTACTACCCATGCCACCAGCATTGGGCGTAGTATTGCGGGGAATAATAAACCCCTTTACGATTATCTTTTCGCTTATAATGGCGACCAGATGGCGGGTGAACTGAATATGGAAAGTAAGCATTCGATAGAGAAACAAACCGCATTGAATGTAGATTGCTTTACAACTGTGAGCGATATTACGGCGCGCGAGTGTGCTGAATTGCTGGATAAACCCTGTGATGTTGTGCTGCCTAACGGATTTGAAGATGACTTTGTGCCAAAAGGAACAGCATTTACGCGTAAGCGAAATAAAGCGCGACAGCGTTTACTTAGCATAGCGAATGCCCTGACAGGAGATTGTTTTGATGACGATACTCTGATTGTTTCGACAAGCGGACGATATGAATTCAGGAATAAAGGACTTGATGTTTATATTGATGCTATGAACCGTTTGCGATTTGATGATAGGCTTAAGCGCAAAGTGGTAGCCTTTATTGAGGTGCCAGCATGGGTGAAAGAGCCACGTCATGATTTGCAAGAACGATTGGCAAGTGGGCAACAATTTGATACAGCGCTGACAGAACCCCTTCTTACTCATTGGCTTAACGACCAAGATTATGACCGTGCGCTTGGCATGATGCGCCAGTTAGGCGTGACCAACGACAAGGCAGATAAGGTGAAAATTATCTTTATTCCGTCGTACCTTATGGGCGATGATGGTGTGGTAAATTTGCCTTATTATGATGTGGTTCTTGGGCACGACTTGTGCATTTTCCCCTCTTATTATGAACCATGGGGCTATACTCCCCTTGAAGCTATTGCCTTTAAAGTGCCCAGTATCACTACCGATTTGGCTGGATTTGGACTTTGGGCGAATGCGGAAGTGGGGCATAGCTGTGAGATTATTGACGGTGTGGAAGTTATTCATCGTACAGATGGCAACTATAATGAGGTGGTCGATGCAATTAAAGACACCGTAGTGCGTTTTTCATTATTCAATGATGAAGAGGTGAAAACTTCGCGCACAAATGCTTTTCGCCTTTCAAAGAAAGCCCTTTGGCGCCATTTTATAACCTATTATCTTCAGGCATATAACGTAGCTTTGCGCAAGGCTGAAGCACGAAAAATAAACGAATTAAATTAATAATCGATTATAACGACTTATGAAAATTAAAGCAGATTACACCAACACCCCCCAGTGGAAGACGTTAAATATAAAGTCGACGCTTCCTAAACAGTTGGAATGTTTGAATGAGCTTGCCCATAATATGTGGTGGGCTTGGAATTATGAGGCTCGCAATTTGTTCAAAAGTCTGGACGAAAACCTTTATGAAGAGGTAGGACACAACCCTGTTTTGCTTCTTGATAGGCTGGGTTACGACCGTAAAGAAGCCATTGTCAAGGATAAGAAACTGATGGAACAGGTGAAGAAAGTTTACGCAATGTTCAGGGCTTACATGGACGTCAAGCCTAATAAAAAGCGTGCTTCAGTAGCTTATTTTTCGATGGAGTATGGTCTTAACCAAGTACTTAAGATATATTCAGGCGGTCTTGGTATGCTGGCTGGCGACTATTTGAAAGAGGCTTCCGACTCAAACGTTGACCTTTGTGGTGTAGGTTTTCTCTATCGTTATGGCTATTTCAGACAGAGCCTAAGCATGGACGGACAGCAGCTTGCTAAGTATGACGCTCAGGATTTCAGCACGCTTCCTATTGAACGTGAGCTGGACGAGAACGGCAATCAGGTTGTTGTTGATGTGCCTTACATGAATTACCATGTGCATGCATTGGTATGGCGTGTGAACATTGGACGCATTAAGTTGTATCTTCTCGATACCGACAATGATATGAACTCGGAGTTTGATAAACCAATTACACACTCATTGTATGGAGGTGATTGGGAAAACCGCTTGAAACAAGAGATACTTCTTGGTATCGGTGGTACGTTAATGTTGAAAAAACTCGGCATCGAAAAGCAAATTTATCATTGTAACGAAGGTCATGCTGCGCTGTGTAATTTACAGCGTTTGGTTGATTATGTTCAGAGTGGACTATCGTTTAATCAGGCTCTTGAGCTTGTAAGGGCATCGTCTCTCTATACAGTTCACACTCCCGTTCCTGCAGGACACGATTACTTTGACGAAACACTCTTCGGCAAATATATGGGTGGTTATCCACAGATGTTGGGCATTTCGTGGGACGAGTTCATAGGTATGGGTCGTGAAAATCCAGAAGATCATGGAGAGCGTTTTTGCATGAGCCTCTTTGCTTGCAATACATGTCAGGAGGTAAATGGTGTTAGTAAGTTGCACGGTTGGGTAAGTCAGAAGATGTTTGCACCGTTATGGAAGGGCTATTTTGCTGAAGAAAACCATGTAGGTTACGTTACAAACGGCGTGCATTTTCCTACATGGTGTGCAACCGAATGGCGTAAACTGTATGACACCTATTATGATAAGAGCTTTATGTCTGACCAGAGTAACGAGGACATTTGGCACGCTATTTATAACGTTTCTGACAAAGAGATATGGGAAACTCGTATGGCTTTGAAGAAGAAACTGATTAAATATATTCGTGATAAGTTCACCAAGCAGTGGCTTCGCAATCAGGGTGACCCAGCGCGCGTGATGTCGCTGCTTGAGCGTATCAACCCTAACGCGTTGATGGTAGGCTTCTGTCGTCGTTTCGCTACATACAAACGTGCGCATCTTTTGTTTACAGACCTCGATCGTCTTAACCGAATTGTAAACGACCCTGAGCGCCCAGTGTTGTTCTTTTTCTCTGGAAAGGCTCACCCTGCTGATGGCGCAGGACAAGATCTTATCAAAAGAATTTATGAGATTAGTCAGCGTCCTGAGTTCCTTGGTAAGATTATTTTCCTCGAGGATTACGATATGCAGCTTGCACGTCGACTGGTATCGGGTGTTGATATTTGGATGAATACGCCAACCCGTCCGCTCGAAGCTTCAGGCACATCAGGCGAGAAAGCAGAGATGAATGGTGTAGTAAACCTTTCGGTTCTCGATGGCTGGTGGGTAGAAGGATATCGTCAAGGCGCAGGCTGGGCGTTGCCACAAGAGCGCACTTACGAACTTCAGAACTATCAAGATCAGTTGGATGCCGCTACCATTTATTCGTTGCTTGAGAATGAAATTATTCCGCTTTACTATGCAAAAAGCAAGAGTGGCTACAGCGAAAAGTGGATAAAGGTTATTAAAAACTCAATAGCGACCATTGCTCCACATTATACAATGAAGCGCCAGCTTGATGATTACTATGACAAATTCTATAGTAAACAGGCTGCTCGTTCTGCAAAATTGTTGGCAAATAACAATCGTGAGGCTATAGAAATAGCCCAATGGAAGGAAACGGTTGCTGAACGTTGGGACGCTATTAACGTAGTAAGTAAAGAGACTGCTTGCTTGAACGAAGGTGCCATGACAGGCGAACGCGTAACACTTCGTTATGTAATTGATGAGCAAGGACTTGATAATGCAGTAGGTCTTGAACTTGTAACACTTAAGCCTGATGCTGATACGTCTGACCGACGAATATATAGTGTTCGTGAGTTTAAGATGGTAGGTCACGAGGGTAACCATTATACCTTTGAGCTTAAAGTGGTTCCTGAGCATGCGGGAAGCTTTAAAACGTGTGTTCGTATGTTCCCCAAGAACGACAAGTTACCTCATCGTCAGGACTTCTGTTATGTGAAGTGGCTTGACTAATATGGAATAGCCGATTTTATAATATTGTCTGCCGAACGTACCATTCGTTCGGCAGACTTTTTTGATTACTTTATTACGAAAACGCGTTTTTAACATATTTTCGCTATCTTTTCAGGCAAGGTTTTTCGTTTTCTGGTTTTAAAGAGTGTACGGAATGCGTACAGGAATGGATTAGAATAAAAGAAATCATAAATAAATAATTGGGAAATGAAGACGAAGAACTTATTGACATTCATGTTGATGACGGTGTTTAGTCTGAGCGGAATTGTGTTTACATCATGTTCAAATGATGACGATGATGCTAAAAGTCTGCAGTTTAGTGTCGATAAACTCGTCATATCGCCAACAGTTGAATATAAGATTACCATTGAAAATGGAACACCACCGTATACTGCTAAGTCGGTAAACGAAGGTGCTGCGGCAGTAAATGTTGACGGCAACGTGATGACAATTAAAGGCATTAAGCCTGGTCGCACTTCTATTATTGTAAGTGATAAGAATAAGTTATCGGGCACAATACCAGTTAAAGTGCTTCTACCGCTCCTCTTTGATAAGTTAGAAGTTAAGATGGTTAAGGGTGAAGTAGAGACTTTTCAAATCAAAAGCGGCGAGGCTCCTTATAAGGTTCAGGTTAGAGATAGAAGCATAGCATCGGTATCTATAAGAGGTAATGTTGTTACAGTTAAGGGTTTGAAGGCAGGAATGACGTCGATAACCGTTACCGATAGCGACGACAATTCAAGTGTTATAGTAGTGATTGTAAGATAAAATATTAGCTTTTCGTCACGAATTGCAGTTAAATTTTACCAACTTGCTTTATTATTTCGCTTTTTAAAAGCATTTGTCAATAACATTTTATATATTTGTATCAAATACTTATAATAGGAGAATCAGAAATGAAACACAAGTATTATTTTCGGGGGTTGTTATTAGTTGTGTTTGCGATGATGTTGCAATCGTGTATCGATGACAATGAAATCTATGACCCTCCTGTAAATTATCCTAATGCGCTTGTGACAATTAAAACAAACAGTACAAGCGGACAGGTTTATTTCCAATTAGATGATTCAACAACGATACTTCCTGTAAATGTAGACATTTCTCGTTTTGCGGGTAAGGAAGTTCGCGCTCTTGTTAACTTCATGCAACTGAGTGAACCGAGCGCTCCTTACACAAGAAGTGCTCTTGTATATTGGGTCGATACCGTTTTAACAAAGAAAATGGCTCCCGATTTGGCACTGAGGAATGATAGTGTATATGGCAAAGATCCTATCGAGATTGTGAAAAGCTGGACCACTATTGCTGAAGACGGTTATCTAACACTATGTTTTCGGACCTATTTTGGCAATGGAAGGACACACGTAATCAATCTGGTTAAAGGCGACAATCCGTATGAAGTTGTTCTTCATCATAATGCAAACGGTGATACTGACGGTAGAATTCGCGATGGGCATGTAGCCTTTAGGCTCAACGATTTGCCTGATACTCATGGACAAACAGTGGATTTAACGCTGAAATGGCAATCGTTCTCTGGTCCAAAGAGTACAACATTTAAGTATAAAAGTCGACAGTAATCATCTTGTAAAGCAGCTCTCCCGCGTTGATGAACTTGTTCAAACATAATAAAGAACAATACATTTTAAGCCTTTTTTCTAAGGGTGACGCCCTTGCTATGGATAAGCTTTACGCGGAATATGCTGACTATATGGCTTCAGTTTGTGCCCGATACGTGGGCTCTTCTGACGATTTACACGATGCACTTCAAGAGGCATTTATCAGGGTTTTCACCCGAATTAATACTTTTACATATCAAGGTAAAGGCTCATTAAAGGCGTGGCTTACAAAGATTGTTATCAACGAGGCCTTGCGTTTTCTAAGAGATAATGATATAAAAACTTCAGTAACTGCAGATGTTGATATCCCTGATGTGGCAATAGAAGAGCCTGATATCGATAGCTTATCGCTCACACAGATAACTGATTCAATACTAAAATTACCACCAGGATATAGAGCAGTATTCAACCTTTTTGTGATAGAGGGTAAAAGTCATAACGAAATAGCGGAGCTTCTTAATATAAAGCCCGACACATCAGCATCACAATTGCATAAAGCTAAGCAGCTACTTGCAAAGATGCTTAAGGAACAAAACCACAGCGAAAATGATAAAACAAGAAGAATGGCTCGATAATTTGCGTACGCGTGTTCAGAATGCTGAATACGTGAAGGCGCCACAGGGGCTTCTCGACGACGTCAAGGGAGAGTTGGCACGTCGTGGGGTTGCCCCCGCGAAAGCGGCAGGAAAGAGCGCTCTTCGTACCCTTTGGGGTGTGATTGGAGTGACTTCTGCTGCAGCCATTCTTGCTGTTGGTTTATATCTTAGTGGTGTGTTTACCCATAAATTACCTTCTTCTGCGTTGACAAACACAGCGAAAACTGAAAACGCTGACGTACGTGTAGATAATACAAATACAACAGAATTGTCTACCAATCAGCCTTCTGTCTTAGATGAGAGTTTGGCTAATTTAAGGTCTTCCGCTTCTGTACCTGCTACACATTATGTGGCAAGCCGTTCAGGGGTCGCTGCTAATACGGAGAAGATTACGAAAGCAACCAGTACAGATAACATTTGGGAGATGGAGTATAAGGATAATAATGATGGTGCGGATTCGCCAAAACCATCTGCTCCTGCTGCGGTAGATGCGGCTCCGATTATCCCTAAAAATGACGGGGTTAATGAGCAATCATTGCTTACTTTGAAAACAAATAGAAGCTCGCGCTTTAGCATTGGTGCTTCGTATATTGGAGGACCTGTTGTTTCGCAGAGCACAAAGAATTTGATTTTCGTGTCATCTGATCCTTACGGAGAGCACAAACCTGAGTTCTCTGGCGAAAATCAGAAGCACGAAGCAGTTGCTACTGACGAGGTGCAAACGGTTAGTAAGCACAAACAACCTGTCAAGGTTGCTTTGTCTGCACGCTATAACCTGAATGATCGATGGAGCTTATTGTCGGGGCTTACTTACAGTTGGCTTTCGTCAGAATTTACATATCAGAAACGCTACGAAACAACAACCGACAAGCAAACCCTTCATTACGTGGGTATTCCTTTAGCTGTAAGCTATAGCTTTATTAAGGCTAAGCGTCTAAATGTATATGTTACGGCAGGAGGAGAAGCTGAAAAATTAGTGAGCGGAACTACAAAACAGTTTGTGAAATTTGAAGAGAGGGTAGAAACAAATAATATTAGCGTAAAGGAAAAGGAGATGCAATTCTCAGTGAATACCGCTGTTGGAGCTGAGTTTAAGTTGAGTAATAATATCAGCATATTCGCAGAACCGGGTGTAGGCTATTATTTTAATAATGGTAGTAATGTGGATAACGTTTATAAAAAATCGCCCACACGCTTTAACCTTAACGCTGGATTTAGAGTGAATTTAAATCGATAAGTACAATGAAAAAAGTTATATTTTTAATCAGCTTGCTGGCTTTCGTTATGGTGTCATGCTCTACACAGAAGAGGGCTATAGATTATGTTGAAGCACGAAACTACTTTCATAGTACTGATGCTCCGTTGCCCGAGCAACTGAAAATTACCACAGAGGAGGAGTTTAATAAGTATTTTTCTCCTGCAGCCTTTATGGGAAAGGGGGGCGAAGTAACGCCTATCGATTTTACACGTAGCTTTGTTATTGCAAAAGTTCTTCCCGAAACTTATAAGAAGATAGATTTAATCCCATTGGAATTGAGAAAGACGGGTAATAACGAACTTGAATTAACTTATCAACTTAAAACAGGAAAAATGCGTTCGTTCTCTACACAACCCATGTTCATACTGATAGTTGATAAACGGTATAAAGACTTTACGATCAAAGAAGTTGTCAGGTAATAAGTGCGTTTTCTACTGCAATTTTTTTGATTTTTTTCAGAACTGGAGGGGTTTTTATTTCCTGATATCTTGCTTTGCCCCTCGGTTCTGTTAAATTTTGGAGCAAATACTACTCTAAGATGATGATGCCTCGCTGCGGAATTTATTCCGTGGTGGGGCTTTTTTTATTTTAAATATTAATGGGTTTTATGGAGGTACTTTTCTGTCTTATTGATATATACTTTTTCCCTCTTTTTAGATGTGATTTTGCGTTTACATCGTAATCGTGTTCCCTTTACGATGTAATCGCATAACCTTTACATCGTAATCGTCGTGCGTTTACGACGTAATCAACTTGCGATTACATAGCAAATGGCATGGCGTTTTGAAAGTTTGTAACTTGCTGTATATAAGAATGTTATAAGTATTAATTTGTCATTTCGACGTAATCGTTTTGCGATTAGCCCGTAATGGCTTTTTTATCTTCTTTATCTGACGCTTTTAGCTATATTTCTATACTTTGAAAGCGAACAAGGGCAAAATTGTAGTTGAGATGACGAAACATTGTAAGGCTCCTTTAAAATATGAAAACGAGAAATATAAATATATCGGAACCTGTATAACGAATAACCGTGTTTATAGAGTAATGAAAATAAAAAACAGTTTACTTATGAAGTTGTTTTTTACCATTCTGAATAACAATGCCTCTGTAGTACTTGTTGACACGTTGCCCCGAGAGGTTGTAGAGTGGGGTATCGGTTGGCGGAAGAATAGTATCAGTACAAGATTTTATGGTCGTTACGGTACTGTTATCAGCAACAAAAGAGAGGGCCATTGCTTTGACGTTTGACGTATTTGATACAGGACGAAAAACCGCACGGAAAGGTTTTATGGTTTCTGTTCCCATAGCTTGATATAGTTTATTGTCAGCAGATACAAACCAATCGCCACGCTGTACTACAGTTTTATGATATGCTCCTGTAAAGTTAAAACCGTCGGAGGTTTCGATAGCAGGTTCAGCTTCTTTAATTTCTACATTATTTATTTTATATTCCGACTTTTGGGTTATCCCGTAAATAAATACAGGTTTGTTAGCCATAATCTCCTTCTTAGAGGTATCAAACTGAAGTTTGTAGGTGTTGTCAGCAAGCTTTATCGCTCCTGTGTAACTGGCAATTTTTGCATGAGAACCAAAAGTTTCAACAATTTGTTCACTTGTCATTTTAAACGGCAGAACCAGTGTATTCCATGCACCCACATTGAATGTGCGACGGAGGGTAACATTTGCAGGCCCTGCGGAAAATATGTTGTTTTCTGCCGATTCGTCGAGTATGACGTTATTGCTCGCAGGTTTTTGATATGTAACTGATAAATAGTTGATGTTAAGACGCCCAGATGCATGATGACTTGTGCAAGTAAAAAGCACGCTGTCTTTGACGTTAAGGGCTGTTAGTTTTAGCTTTTTGTTTGCTTTAATAGTCTTTTCAGATGAAGTGGCTTGGTGGTCACAAGCGTAAGTTATCAGCGTTTCGTTAGCTGAACCAATAGAAACATCGGTAATAACAACGTGGTTATTGGCACGTATGACAAAAATTCCACCATTCTGATACACACGAATAGCCTGATTGTAAACGTCAGGTGTATAATAGGGTGAGTTTTTTACAGCCTCAAAACTAATATTTTCGTCAAGTTTTCCTGCGGCATGTGTGAACGAAGTCATTGTAACCGTTACGTTTTCGGCTCGTGATAGCGTGCATACAACTGTAAAAATAAATAATAATATAAGGCGAAAATTATAGTTTGAAGACATATCTTACAATGAAAAGTAATATAGGTTATAGTTGTTACGAACAAAGGTAACGAAATATTTAATATGTCAAATAAAATCAGCCGTCTTTTTCATATTACAATATCAGAATATGGAAGAGAGGGCAGGTATAATTAAGGGTGTAAGATGCGTAATAAAGCTCTGCTTAAATCGATAAAAGATGATACCGTAAACGTATCTTTATAACAGCGTATTTTGTAGTTGTTGGTGGTAAAAGAAACTTACTGTTTGCCACATTCTTGCTGCCGTTCTAAGGCTATTTCGCGAGCCTCTTTGAGTCGCTCATCAGCTTTTTGTGCCGCTATTTTGGCATATTCGTTATCAGGGTCGTGTTCAAGATCAATGCGCATGGTATGTGCAAAGTTAATAAGGTCTTTTACAACTTCGCCTCCACAGATAAGCCCTGCAGCAGCAGGAACCCACGCGTTTGAGCTGGGAGTGACGTGATGTTGCTTGCCATGCCCTGTGTTTTCTTCAGGATTAGTACACTGATTTTCGCAAACTATATCCTGTTGCTTGATGCTTTCCAAAGGCTCTTCGGGGCTATATACAACCTTTAAGTGCTTTACGTTGGTTTTACGAAGCTTTTTACGGATAATCTTGGCTAAAGGGTCGTTGATAGTTTTCCAAATATCGGTAACCTCAAACTGTGTAGCATCTAACTTGTATGCAGCACCCATACACGAAATAATTGGAATATTCAGGTTGTAACAACGTTGAATAAGGTCGAGTTTTGCGGTTACGGTGTCAATACAATCAACCACATAATCGTATTGTGTAAAGTCGAATTGGTCAGCATTGTCGGGTAAGTAAAATGTTTGATATTTCCTTACGATGCAATGAGGATTAATGTCAAGCACACGCTCTTCGGCTATATCTACTTTCTTTTTCCCTATTGTGGAGATGGTTGCAAGCAATTGTCGGTTGATGTTTGTGACGCAAACACGGTCGTCATCAATCAAATCGAGGGCGCCAACACCGCTACGTGCTAACACTTCAAGAACGTAACCACCAACACCTCCAACGCCAAAGAGGGCTACACGTGCGCCAGCAAGGGTGTCGATAGCAGGCTTGCCTAATAATAATTGTGTGCGGGAAAACTGGTTTTGCATATCTTTTTGATATCCTTTTCGGGCGGCAAAGGTACTTATTTTTTGTCAAATGCTCAAGATATTCTGTTGGAAAGCTGTTGTTTTATTGGAGTTTATTCGCTATCTTTGTGGATATAACACAAAGATAATATGGAACAAGAATTTGAAGAATATTGGGAATCTCACCGTCAGCTACTGATTAACCATGCACCAAAATCGCTTCAAGAAGAGCGCAAAAGCAACACAAAGATGAATAGTGTAGGCGATTGGCTGCTCTTTAGTCTGCCTATAATGGTGATGATTATTTTTTATGACCAGCATTTTATATTGAATGGGCTTGGTAATTTTGTTGTGACGGCAGTGCTTGGCGTGCTTGTTTTTATGGGTTCTGAACTGTTAAAACCTTATGTTACGCGCAAGCGCAGTTTGCTTGAAATAGACGATGATATCAAGCAATATTATTATCGTGTATATAAGGAAAAAGGCTTAAAATTCATTGAAGAGAGCCTAAGTTAGCAAAGGTTATTGTGGATAGAGGTGGTGTACACGTAATGATGTTACACCTTTTTATACTATCATGAGGTCGCTCATGATAGTATTGCTGATGAAGATGCCCTGTGGTGTTAGCTTTAAATGTTCGTTTTCAATAGTCAAAAGTTCTTGTTCAATATAGTGTGCAGCACTGTTTAGTAAGAACTTTTGATAGCTTGGAGATAATGTTTGCAGGTTTATTCCTTCGCAAGTGCGTAGGGCTGTCATTACAAGGTCGTTATAATGGGTGTCAGCATCAATTGTTTCCTGCTCTGAAGGACGACGTCCTTGTTCTATCTCTTGCATGTATTGTTTGATGTCTGACACGTTCCAGCTTCGTGTTGCAGGCTGACCAGCGTTAGGGTTTCCGATGTCGTAAGAGTGGGCTGATGCACCAATTCCGATGTAAGGCTTGTTATTCCAGTAGCTCGAATTGTGGCGCGAACGATAGCCTTTAAGCGCAAAGTTACTGATTTCATAATGTTCATATCCTGCTTCTTTTAAAGAATCGACCAGTTCTGAATACATTTTCAGACTGAGTTCCTCGTCAGCTTCTTTTACCTTTTCTTTTTCGCGCAGTTTATAAAGTGGTGTACCCTCTTCGTACATTAGTCCGTAAGCTGAAATGTGTGTAGGCTTTAGGCTCAATGCATGTGCAATATCGGCACGCCAATCGTCTAAAGTTTCTTCGGGGAAACCAAACATTAAATCGATACTAATGTTATGAATGCCATCGTTGTGTAAAGTTTTTACAGCAAGGTCTACCTCTTCGGTACTATGGCGTCGCTTTAGAAATGCAAGGCGTTCATTTGAAAAAGTTTGTGCTCCCATGCTTACGCGATTAACAGGTAAGCCTTGAAACATGCCTTTTTTAATATCATCAGGGTTGCACTCCATGGTGATTTCTGCATCGTTTGCAATGCTATACATATTATATATAGCATGAAAAAGCTTTAATAAATTGTCGTGAGTGAGTTGCGATGGCGTTCCGCCACCAAGATAAATGGTGCTAATTGTATCTCCGTGACGGCACATTTCCATCTCTCGGATAAGCGCATCTACATACCTATTTTGAAGTTCTGTAAGGGTTGTTGAATAAAAACCACAGTAGATGCAGCGACTAACGCAAAAAGGAATATGAAAATATAAACCAGTCATGGCTATGTTTTGCTGGCAAAAGTACTAATTTGTTTTAAAAATATGTAGATTTAATGACGTTTCTTTTGACTTTATTTCCATTTTCCCTATCTTTAGCAACGAATATAAATTATTTACCAGACCTAAACGTAAAAACTTATTATACTAACACTTTAATTCTTTTGATATGAGAGTATATCAGACTAACGAAATCAAAAACATTGCGCTAATTGGCGCTAAAGGTAGCGGTAAGACCACGCTTGCCGAGAGTATGTTGTTCGAGGCTGGAGTTATTAAGCGTCGTGGAACAGTGGAAGCGAAGAACACTGTATCAGACTTTATGCCTGTAGAACTGAACTTAGGATATTCCGTTTTCCCAACGTTGTTCCATGCAGAGTGGAATAACAAGAAACTAAATATTATTGATTGTCCGGGCTCTGATGACTTTATTGGCGGAGCAATTACGGCGTTGAATGTTACGGATCAGGCCGTTATTCTGATTAATGGACAATATGGTCCTGAAGTGGGAACGCAGAATAACTTTCGTTATACTGAAAAGCTCAAGAAGCCTGTTATATTCTTAATTAACCAGCTTGATTCAGAAAAGTGCGACTTTGACAACATTATCAATACGATGAGGGATATATATGGTGACAAGTGTGTGCAGATACAGTATCCTCTGCAAACAGGTCCCGATTTTAATAGCCTTATAGATGTGCTTATCATGAAGAAGCTTTCATGGGACAAAGATGGTGGGGAACCCAAGCGTGAAGATATTCCAGAAGAGGAGATGGAGAAAGCAATGGAGCTTCATCGTGCTCTTGTGGAAGCTGCTGCAGAGAATGATGACGAACTCATGGAGAAGTTCTTTGACGATAAACCCCTCACAGAAGACGAACTTCGTATGGGTATTCGCAAAGGACTTGTTACACGCAGCATTTTCCCTGTCTTCTGTGTCGATGCACATAAAGATATGGGAGTTCAACGCTTAATGGAATTCTTAGGTAACGTTGTGCCTTTCGTCGATGATATGCCTGCATGTAGAAATACACGCGGTGAGGAAGTTCCTCATAAGCCTGATGCTCCAGAGAGTCTGTATTTCTTCAAGACGGGTATGGAACCTCATATTGGAGAGGTTTCTTATTTCAAAGTAATGAGTGGAAGTGTAAAGGCTGGCGATGACCTCACTAATGCTGATAGAGGATCAAAAGAGCGCATGGGACAGATTTATGCATGTGCAGGAGCTAACCGCATTCCTGTTGATGAGCTGAAGGCTGGCGACTTAGGTTGTACAGTGAAATTGAAAGACGTGAAGACGGGAAACACTCTAAATGCGAAAGAATGTGACGGTCAACATTTCGATTTTATAGAATATCCACGTTCTAAATACGCAAGAGCAATTAAGGCAAATAACCCACAAGACACCGAGAAGGTGATGGCAGCGTTGCTAAAAATGCGTCAGGAAGATCCAACGTGGGTTGTTGATCAAAATAAAGAATTGCGCCAAACTATTGTTCATGGACAGGGTGAATTCCATCTTCGTACGTTGAAATGGCGTCTTGAAAACAACGAAAAACTACAGGTTTCGTATGCTGAACCGCGCATTCCTTACCGTGAAACGATTACGAAGAAGGGCAAAGCCGAGTATCGACATAAGAAGCAGAGTGGCGGCGCTGGCCAGTTTGGTGAAGTGCATTTAATCGTAGAGCCTTATGCAGAAGGTATGCCTGACCCTGTAAGTTATAAGTTTGATGGTCAGGAATTCAAGATGAACATTAAATCAAAAGAGGAGCGCGACTTGCCGTGGGGTGGCAAATTACAGTTCATTAATAGTGTGGTTGGTGGCGCTATTGACCTCCGTTTCATGCCGGCTATTTTGAAAGGTGTTATGGATTGCATGGAGCGCGGTCCACTTACAGGTAGTTATGCACGTGACGTTCGTGTTGTAGTTTATGATGGAAAGATGCACCCAGTTGACTCGAATGAATTGTCGTTTACGCTCGCTGCGCGCCATGCCTTCTCAGATGCCTTTAAGAATTCGGGTCCAAAGATTCTTGAACCAATCTATGATCTTGAGGTTTATGTGCCTGCCGACTTTATGGGTGATGTGATGAGTGACCTGCAAGGACGTCGTTCTGTTATCATGGGCATGGATTCTGAAGCTGGATATGAGAAGCTGCAAGCAAAGATTCCATTGAAAGAACTTTCAAATTACAGTGTTGCTTTGAGTTCTTTAACAGGAGGCCGTGCAAGCTTTACAACGAAGTTTGCAAGCTATGAACTTGTTCCAAATGATATTCAACAGAAGCTGATTGCGGCTCACGAGGCAGAAGTTAGTGACGACGAATAACAAGGTTTACATCAGTGTTGATGACAGATCGTCATTAATTTATATGTGAATTTCTTCTTGAAGAAGAGGATATTCAGCCTATTTTTATTCCCGCATTGTCAATAATGACGATGTGGGAATACTTGTTTTAGTTGTTTATTTGCACATATATATATAGTTTATATTAAAATAAGCAAAAACGGGTAAGTTTATTAACAGTTTAATGTTAACCAATTAAGAATATCTATATATTTGCGATATGAAGAAGAAGACCATATGGACGGTTGCCATTATCATGGGTTTGTCCTTTGTTATTCTATTGGGTCTGCAGCTGACTTATATTCAGGAAATGGCCAATATGAAAAAGGAGCAGTTTGACGAAAGCGTCAATCGCGCTCTTTATCAGGCCTCGCGCAATTTAGAACTCAACGAGACCCTTCGTTATTTAGAGAAGGACGTCAACGAAACCGAACGCAGAGCGTATGTCAAGGATAGCGTGGGAACTCGTTCGGGACGACCTAACGACGGCACGGTTCAATACTCACATCAATATTCTGTTGCAGGAAAAGACGGCACAGTATATTCTTCTTTTGCGCTGAAGACGATGGCTACAAAGCCTATGAATGTCCCAAAGGCAATGATTTTGCGTACCGATCGCAACTCGATAAATGAAGCCAGTAAGTCATTACAGGAAATCGTCAAGAACCGATATGTGTATCAAAAGGCGTTGCTTGATGAAGTAATTATGAATATGCTCTATTCAGCCTCCGAGAAACCCTTGAAGGAAAGGGTAAACTTTAAGATATTAGATCAAGATCTAAAGGCTGAATTGATGAACAACGGTATCAATATTCCTTACCATTTTACGGTGTCGACGCAAGACGGACGTGAGGTATATCGTTGTCCTGATTATTCAGATGAAGGATCAGAATATACTTATAGTCAGGTATTGTTCCGTAATGACCCTTCTTCGAAAATTGGTGTTGTGCGTGTTCATTTCCCTGATATCAATAGCTATATCTTCTCTAGTATACGTTTCATGATACCGAGTATGGTGTTCACTTTAATCCTGCTTGTCACATTTATCTTTACGATTGTTGTGATTTTCAGACAGAAACGATACAGTGAAATCAAAAACGATTTCATCAACAACATGACGCATGAGCTCAAAACGCCAATTGCAAGTATCTCACTTGCTGCACAAATGTTGAACGATGAAAGCGTGCCAAAGAGTGAGAAAATGATGAAACATCTTGTTGGAGTTGTTTCAGACGAGACTAAGCGCCTACGTTTTCTTGTTGAAAAAGTGCTACAAATGTCGATGTTCGACCGTAAAAAGGCATCATTTAAAAAGAAGCGTCTTGACTTGAATGAGATGATAGAGTCGATTGCTAACTCGTTTACGCTTCGTGTAGAACATGCTGGGGGTAAGATATTTGTAGATGTGGGAGCTGTAGAGTCTACCATTTACGTAGACGAATTGCATTTCCAAAACGTAATCTTTAACCTTATGGATAACGCTGTAAAGTATCATAATCCCGATAAACCACTAAATGTTTATCTGACGACTTGGAATGATGAGCGTAATCTGTACTTTTCGGTGAGAGATACAGGAATAGGTATGAAGCGTGACGATTTGAAGAAAGTGTTTGACAAATTTTACCGTGTGCATACAGGAAATCTGCACGATGTGAAAGGCTTCGGGCTTGGGCTTGCTTACGTTAAGCGTGTTGTAGATTTGCATGATGGAGATATTAAGGTTGACAGCGAACAAGGAAAAGGCACTACTTTCACCATTAAGCTGCCTATTATTAAAGATGATGAATAAGGCCTGTATGGCTTAACTTCAAAAGATAACATTTTAAAAACATAATAATTAACATAAAAACATACGACTATGGAAGAAAGAACGAAAATTTTGTTGTGTGAGGATGATGAGAACCTCGGAACACTTCTTTGCGAATATTTAATAGCTAAAGGTTTTGATGCAGTGCTTTGTCCTGATGGCGAAGTTGGCTTCAGAGAGTTTCAGAAGGACAAATTCGACATCTGTGTACTTGATGTAATGATGCCGAAAAAGGACGGATTTACATTAGCTCAGGACATACGCCAGATTAATTCACAGGTGCCAATCATCTTCCTTACTGCACGTGTACAGAAAGAAGACATTCTTGAAGGATTCGATAAAGGCGCTGACGATTATATCACAAAGCCCTTCTCAATGGAGGAACTTGTAAAGCGTGTTGAGGCTATCCTACGCCGTGTTCGTGGAAAACGTACACGCGAGAGTACAAAGTACAAGATAGGCCGTTACACTTTTGATACACAAAAGCAGCTGCTTACTATTGGTGAGAAACAAACTAAGCTCACAACTAAGGAGAATGAACTTCTTGCTTTGCTCTGCTCTCATGCCAATGAGATACTTAAGCGTAACGATGCGCTGCGCACTATCTGGATTGATGACAACTATTTCAATGCGCGCTCAATGGACGTATATATTACGAAGCTGCGTAAGCATTTGAAAGATGACGAGCAGGTTGAAATTATTAATATTCACGGACAGGGTTATAAGCTGATTGTTCCTGAAGAGGAATAAAAGTTCTTATCCCAATAAGGATTTACCAATTATAGAGATGATGCTGCACATGTGGCATCATCTTTTTTTGTTTTTAGCAGTGTTAGATCGTTTTACTA
The DNA here is from genome assembly GCA_013333285.2 of Prevotella sp. GTDB lineage: Bacteria > Bacteroidota > Bacteroidia > Bacteroidales > Bacteroidaceae > Prevotella. Next base: position 12,927 of record JABCPF020000051.1, on the reverse strand, counting down.
CGACGTTCTGCACCAAGCATATTAGTGAGTAGGAGAGGTGTTAAGCCTTTTCGGCATACCCCTTTATTTGCACAAGGTGATTGTTCGGCGGCTGCCGTACAATTGATGTGGCGAACGTGGTACACGCTGTATGACGGTAGCAGTACACATTGTATGACGACTGTCATCATACTAACAAAATAACGTAATGTTGGGTTTAAAAAGATATAAAGAAGTGAGAAGAAGGAAAGAAAGCCGAATTAATACTTGCCTTCGGTTTTTTGCCTGTGCACGTATCCAATAATACCGAGAATGATAAGTATAACAGGTAATAAAAGTAAAGCTGTGTAGTTAGTGAGTTTAAATATATAAATGAGCATCATAATCAGCACACCCACATATACGCATGGTAAGTCCATCGCGTTAATGCAGCGTTTAAAAATCCGTTTGCTGAAGTTGGATATTTGTTTTAAGATGCTTGTTGTTTTTGCCATTTTATGCCAGATGTACGCTCATTTGGCTGCAAAAATACAAATAAAAGCTATTCGTGGTACACAATTTATGTTAAAAAGCAGAAAAGCTATTGGTACGGTATAAGCCACTTAATTAATTTTTATTACCTTTGCACTCGCATTTTGCAAAATAATATTTTTAATTCATTTAAAATTAGTATGAATCATTACGAAACCGTTTTCATTTTGACTCCCGTTTTGTCTGATGAACAGATGAAGGAAACGGTCGCTAAATTTAAGAAGCTGCTCACCGATAAAGGAGCTGAGATTCTGAATGAAGAGGCCTGGGGATTGAAGAAGATGGCTTATGCTATTGAGAAGAAGTCTACAGGTTTTTACTGCCTGTTAGAGTTCAAAGCAGAGCCAAGTATTGTTAATACCCTCGAGACTGGCTTCCGCCGTGACGAGAAGGTAATTCGTTTCATGACCGTGAAGCTCGATAAGTATGCTGCAGCTTATGCAGAAAAGCGTCGTGCTAAGTGGGCTAAAAAATTGGAGGCTTAATTATGGCAGAGCAGAAAAATTCAGAAATTCGCTATTTGACAGCTCCTTCTATTGACACCAAGAAGAAGAAGTATTGTCGTTTCAAGAAGAGCGGTATTAAGTACATCGACTATAAGGATCCTGAGTTCTTGAAGAAATTCTTGAATGAGCAGGGCAAAATTCTTCCTCGTCGTATCACTGGTACATCTCTGAAGTATCAGCGTCGTGTGGCACAGGCTGTAAAGCGTGCTCGCCAGATTGCGCTGCTTCCATTCGTAACCGATTTGATGAAGTAATTTAAAAGGAGGCTAAGATATGGAAATTATTCTGAAAGAAGATATTATCGGACTTGGATACAAGAACGATATCGTAAAGGTAAAGAACGGTTACGGCCGCAATTATCTTATCCCTACAGGTAAGGGTGTAATCGCTTCTGAAAGTGCTCGCAAGATGCTTGCTGAAAACTTGAGACAGCAGGCTGCTAAGCTCGCAGCTAAGAAGGCTGAGGCAGAGAAGAGAGCAGAGCAGTTGAAGGACGTAGAAGTAGTTGTTACAGCAAAGGTTGCTGCTACCGGCTATCTGTACGGTTCAGTTACTGCTGCTATTGTTGCAGAAGAGCTTTCAAAGAAGGGTCTGGATATCGATCGTAAGATCGTTACTATGAAGGATGCCAAGAAGGTTGGTGAATATGAGGCAACAATCCACTTCCACAAGGAAGTAGAGGTTAAGGTTCCTGTTAAGGTTCTCGCTGAGAATGCACCAGAGCCAGCTGCAGTTGAGGCTGTTGCTGAAAAGGCTCCTAAAGCTGAGGCTGTTGAAGCTGAGGTTAGCGAGGAGGAAACTCCTGCAGCTGAGTAAGGATTAAATCCGACTCTATTATTTTTGTACTGTAAAGCAAATCTATACGAAAATCCCTCTCATCCCCGTGATGATTGGGATTTTTTTTGTTATCTTTGCAAAGCGAACATTTATACACATTATTAATATAGAAAGATATGAAAGCATTTGTATTCCCTGGTCAAGGTTCTCAGTTTGTAGGTATGGGTAAAGACCTGTACGAAACCAGCGCTTTAGCAAAAGAGCTGTTTGACAAGGCCGATGAAATTCTTGGTTTTAAAATTACGGATGTGATGTTTGCTGGTACTGATGAGCAACTGAAGGAAACTAAGGTTACACAGCCAGCGGTTTTCCTTCATAGCGTTATATCTGCACTTTGCTTGGGTGACAACTTTAAGCCAGCAATGGTTGCTGGTCATTCTCTAGGAGAGTTCTCTGCTCTTGTAGCATCGGGAGCGCTTAGCTTCGAAGACGGTTTGCGTTTAGTGGCAGCTCGCGCTAATGCTATGCAGAAAGCATGTGAGGCTAATCCTGGCACGATGGCAGCAATTATTGGCGTTGATGACGAAAAGGTAGAAGAAATTTGTGCAGAAGTAAGCAAAGATGGCAAGTTAGTTATCCCTGCTAATTATAACTGCCCAGGCCAATTGGTTATCTCTGGTGATATAGAGGCAATAAACGAAGCCTGTGAGAAGTTGAAGGAAGCAGGAGCAAAGCGTGCTCTACCGTTAAAAGTTGGTGGTGCTTTTCACTCTCCACTGATGCAATCAGCAAAAGATGAACTTCAAGCTGCTATTGAGCAGACAACATTCTCAACTCCTAAATGTCCAGTGTATCAGAATGTAGATGCAAAGCCCTACGCTGATGCGGCTGAAATTAAAGCTAATTTGATTGCTCAGTTAACAGGCCCTGTGCGCTGGACTAAGAGTGTACAGAATATGATTGCAGACGGTGCAGACGACTTCACAGAATGTGGACCGGGCAAGGCTCTGCAGGGCATGATAGGCCGAATTGACAAGGCTGTGAGTGCACATAGTATTGAACAGTAAAAAGATGCAATAAGGACGAGGAGACTGGCTGCTGAAAAAAGTAGCACAGTCTCCTTGTTGTTTAAATATCTCATGAACAGTAAACTCATTATTTATCAGGTTCTTCCACGCCTCTTTGGTAACCGAAATATTACTCGTAAGCCTAATGCTACGCTGGGAGAGAATGGTTCGGGTAAGTTGAATGACTTTGATGGGCAGCGGCTGCGTCAAATTAAGGATATGGGAGTAAGCCATATATGGTATACGGGTATTATAAGGCACGCAAGCACTACTGATTATTCTTCGTTTGGGATACCCTGCCAACATGCGTCGATTGTTAAAGGTAAGGCAGGCTCGCCTTATGCTATTACTGACTATTATGATGTCGATCCTGATCTTGCGGTAGATGTAAACTGCCGCATGAATGAGTTTGAGAATTTGATAAAACGTACCCATGAGGCAGGAATGAAAGTTATTATAGACTTTGTTCCAAACCATGTAGCACGCGAGTATCACTCTATAGCAAGCCCTATAGGTGTCAAGGCTTTGGGCGAGGATGATAATACGGATAAACATTTTGATGCACAGAATAACTTCTATTATTGTCCCGGAGAACCTTTTGTAAGCCCTGTGGCTACGCCTTCTTTGGACGAGTCTTATCAAGAATTTCCGGCAAAATGCACTGGCAATGACCGTTTTGATAACCATCCCAATATTAATGATTGGTATGAAACAGTAAAACTAAACTATGGTATCGACTATTGTGATGCTGGTGGTAGAAGTTATCATTTTATACCTGTTCCAGATACATGGAATAAAATGACCGATATCTTGCTCTTTTGGGCGGGTAAGGGTGTTGACGGTTTTAGGTGCGATATGGCTGAAATGGTGCCATCTGCATTTTGGTTACATGCTACTACTATTGTGAAAGAGCAGTATCCTGATTTGCTTTTTATTGGCGAAGTGTATGATACTGCGCAGTACCGTACATATATTAGTTCTGGATTTGATTATTTGTATGATAAAGTTGGCATGTATGATTGCCTGCGTGACGTTGTGTGTGGGCATCGACCAGCTAATGCTATAACTTATTGTTGGCAAAGTGTAGATGATATAAAGGATCACATGTTGTACTTTCTTGAAAACCATGATGAGCAACGTATTGCAAGCGACTTCTTTTGCAGCGATTCTTTTGCAGCGATTCCAGCCCTTATAGTAAGTGCTTTGTTGCAAAAAAACCCATTTATGTTGTATGCGGGACAAGAGTTTGGTGAACGTGGTATGGATACTGAAGGATTTTCTGGATATGATGGCCGTACAACTATTTTCGACTATTGGATGGTAGATTCGCTTTATCGCGGATTCTTTGATCGTCGCCGCTTAACGATGGCGGAAAAGCAATTAATGGGCATTTACAATTTAGTGCTGAATATTGCAAGTCATGAAAAGGCTGTAGTAGAAGGTGATTTCTTTGATTTAATGTATGTAAATCCATATACAGATAAGTTTAATCCTCGTACTGAATATGCTTTTTTGCGTAAGAAGGATAGTGACGTGATGCTGGTAATATCCAATTTTTCTGGTGATACATTGCAAACTGAAGTTGTTATTCCTGAACATGCTTTCACTACTTTAGGCTTGCAAGAGGGAGTATTTCAAGCGAGAGATTTATTGGCAAACGAGCAGTTCTCTCTAAATTTACAGAAAGACGGAGCGATAGATGTTGAGTTAAAACCTTATAGTGGCAGAATTATCAAATTCAATACATATATGAATGGTGAAAATATTATTCTTAATGATCATAATAAAGAGGAGTTTGCCCCTGCTCATACAGCAGAGCATCTGCTGAATCAGGTTATGGTGAGAATGTTTGGTTGCGCGCGTTCGCATAATGCACATATTGAGCGTAAGAAGAGTAAAATGAGCTTTGTTTTGGATCATAAGCCTACGCGACAGGAAGAAAAATCTATAGAAAAGCGCATGAATGAGCTTATAGAGGCGGACTTACCTGTTACGTTCGAGTTTGTTAATCGTAATCAGGTGCCTGAAAATATAAGTTTAGAACGACTTCCTGATGATGCTTCGGAAATGTTACGATTGGTACATATTGGTGACTTTGATGTGTGTCTCTGTGTGGGTAAGCATGTAAGGTCAACGTCTCAGATAGGTCGTTTTGAAATGCTTGGAACTAATTGGGACGGAGAGAAGCATGAGTTTAGAATTCGTTTTAAAGTTCACCCATAAATAGTATGTAAAAAGCCACGTCAACATTACTGTTACGTGGCCTTTCAATTTTTTACTTGTGTATCTCGTTTTTGCCTTTTATGGAAAAACAAGATTTGCTTTCTTACTTTGTCTCGATTTCTTCCTTCATATCAACAAATTGTCCGTTGGTATCATAAAACTCATATTGTAGATATGCGAGTTTTTGAGAAGGAATGATGTGTACGCCAAATCCGTACTTAACACGCCATTGCCATTTCAAGCTGATTATACCCTTATTAATAAAGGCTGCCACGTATGGGTGAACGTGCAGGTAGATTTTTTTAATGCCTATTTTGTGCACAAGTCGATCAATTTTGCCTTCAAGCTGCTCAGTAAACAGAATGCTTGATTTTATCTTTCCAGAGCCATTGCAGGTTGGACACGATTCTTCAACGTTTACATCAATCGCAGGACGTACACGTTGGCGTGTGATTTGCATCAGTCCGAACTTACTTAATGGCAGAATATTGTGACGGGCGCGGTCTTTCTGCATGTTCTTACACATGCGTTCGTACAACATTTGCCTGTCTTCTGCCAGATTCATATCAATGAAGTCTACTACGATGATTCCTCCCATATCACGCAGTCTAAGTTGTCGGGCGAGCTCATCTGCTGCTCCCAAATTGGTATCAAGCGCTGTTGCTTCTTGACCGTTCTGATTCTTTGAACGGTTTCCACTATTTACGTCAACGACGTGCATGGCTTCTGTATGTTCTATGATCAAATAAGCACCATGTGCATAGTTGACAGTCTTTCCGAAGCCTGATTTAATCTGTTTTGTAACGTTGAAATTATCAAAGATAGGTACTTTGCCTGTGTATTTTTTTACAATTCCTGCTTTATCAGCAGCAATGAGTGATACATAGTCTTTTACTTCTTTGCAAATTTCATCGTCATTAACATAGATGTTCTCGTATGTGGGGTTGAAAAGGTCGCGTAACATTGCGACGGCTCTTCCTGTTTCCTCATATACAAGTTGTGGGCGTTGTTGTGTCTTTTGTACTTTTTGTATGGCACTTTGCCATCGCTGAGTTAAAATTTTTAGTTCTGAATCAAGTTCAGCAACTCTTTTTCCTTCGGCAACTGTGCGTACAATGACACCACAATTTTTGGGTTTAATGCTGTGGATAAGCTGCTTGAGCCTGGCTCTTTCTTCCCCGCTTTTAATCTTTGATGAAACAGAAACCTTATCGCCAAAAGGGATAAGGACAAGGAAACGGCCTGCAAAGCTTAGCTCACCCGTAAGACGAGGCCCCTTTGTAGATATAGGTTCTTTAACAATTTGCACAAGAACCTCTTGGCCAACAGTTAGTGTTTGTTGAACACTTCCATCTTTTTGAAGGTCGGGTAAGCGAGTTGCTTTATCAAAAGGATAAAGTCGTTTACGATCGCTTTGAACCTGTTTCAGATACTTTGCGTATGAATTGAACTGACTTCCTAAATCAAGATAATGCAAGAAAGCGTCACGTTCGAAGCCAACATCCACAAAACATGCATTGAGCCCTGGCATGAGTTTCTTCACCTTGGCAATATAAATATTACCCACGGAGAAGTTTGCAGAGCGAGGTTCGTTTTGGTATTCAACCAATCGTTTATCCTCAAGCAAGGCAATGGAAATCTCTTTTGGCTTTACGTCAATGATTACTTCGCTTGTCATTTCTCGTTGTTTATTATAGGGAATATACTTTTATTCCCATTATTACTTTTCATAGAGAAAGGGGCACGCCATGTGAGGCATGCCCCCTTCTTAGAACAGTCTCTTGGGCTTACTTGCTCTTATGACGGTTCTTACGTAATCTCTTTTTACGCTTATGCGTAGCCATCTTGTGGCCCTTCTTTTTCTTTCCGTTTGGCATAGCTTTATTAATTAAAAATGTTATAATGTATTATTGAATTGCTGTTTTATTCACCTTTCATTTCGTCAATGAAAGCTTTTGCAGGCTTAAAGCTGGGAATGTCGTGAGCCTTAATAGTGATAGAAGTTTTCTTGCCGATGTCACGTGCTGTTTTTGCTGCACGATGCTTGATGATAAAGCTACCGAAACCGCGGAGATATACATTCTCTTTCTTGTCGAGCATACTACTTTTTACGGTGTTCATAAAACTTTCAACCACAACAGCAACTTCTTTTTTCTGTAACCCTGTCTGTTCTGTGATCTCGCTAATGATATCTGCTTTTGTCATTTTGGGTAAAATATCTTTCTGGTTTATAATTTATTATCGTTAACTTCTTGTTTTGAGTTTGCAAAATTACATGTTTTTTATGGGAAAATGAAATTTATTGGGCGTTTTTTCCGTTCTTCCAATTAAAAATCTCAACGAAAAGATTTTTGTTCAAGTATTTGGTTGAAAGCAATATTTATTTATAGTTAAATGCCGGGTAATTTTCGTCCAATTTTTTTCTGTAACATGCGAGTTAAAATAAGTCCTCTTCGCGTACGCCTTTGTATGTCATGACGTATAGCATTAAGCTCATTAAAAAGGTCAGCTGCACTGTTTTGTATAAAGTTTGGCTTTCGCACAGCTTTATTGCCATTAGGATTTACAACAACGCGAATACCTTTATTAATAAGCTTAATGTCAATATCTGCACCTGTCATTACGGGATCGCCATCAAAATGAATTACTCCTGGTGCAGAACGATGAATGCGAAGATGTTTTGTTTTGAAGGTTTTTATCTTAGAATTCTTGTTCAATGTTTTACTGAACATATCAATAGCTATCTGTGGAGCTTCTAGTGCATCAAAAGGTTCCATGATAACTACATCCATCAAACCGTCACTCATTGATGCTTGCGGTGCAATATAAGCATTATTGCCATATTGTGATGCGTTAGCACAAGATATTAAAAAGGCTTTATGGCTTACACTTTCTTCATCAACTTCAATTTTATATGTCTCAGGCTTATATTGAAGACCTGCTTCAAGAACCTTTTCTGCATAAGTGATGAGACCTCTTTTTCCTGCCTCTGCAAACTTCTGACTGATGAAAGCATCGAAACCCATTCCACAAGTACAGAAGAATGGGTGCTCGTTGATCATACCATAATCTAATTCATGTATTTTACATGCGTTGATTATGGCAATGCTCTTTTTTACATTTATAGGGATAAGAAGATGTCTAGCTAATCCGTTTCCAGAGCCACGTGGGATAATAGCCAACGCAGTTTGTGTGTGTACAATGGCTCGTGCTACCTCGTTAACGGTACCATCTCCACCTATGGCCACCACAATGTCATAACCATCCGCTGATGCTTGTCGGGCCAGTTCTGTAGCATGTCCGGCATAAGCTGTCTCCGTTATATTGTATTCAAACTTATCTTTATCTAAATATTTATCAATAGCATCGGGAATACGTGCTTTGCTGACAGTGCCAGATATAGGATTAATGATGAACAGGATTTTCTTTTTCATACGAATTTGTTGTTGTTTTCATACGAATTTTAACCGTATGCAAATTTAGCCCTTTTTCTTTGAAACCACAGTTGACACTTGCATTTTTTTGACATTTGTAAGTTTTCTTGTCGATTTTGTGTATATATAACTTGTTTTTTGTACCTTTGCAGCCTAATCAATACAAAATGTAGTTTTGCTACATCTAATTAAACATGGGACAATTAACAGAAAGATACAAAAGCTATCGCCTTCCTCAGAAGTTTATAGAGGCAGATGTTTATCCTTATTTTAGAGAAATTACCAGTAAGCAAGGCCCCGAGGTTATCATGGAAGGACGTAAAGTCCTCATGTTCGGAAGCAATGCATACACAGGACTTACTAACGATCAGAGAGTGATAGATGCCGCAAAAGCAGCATTAGATAAGTATGGGTCTGGATGTGCTGGAAGCCGTTTCTTGAACGGAACACTTGATATTCATGTACAGCTTGAGAAAGAACTTGCCGCTTATGAGCATAAGGACGATGCACTATGTTTTTCTACAGGTTTTTCTGTTAACTCAGGAGTTATACCTGCTATTGTAGGTCGTGGCGATTATCTCATTTGTGATGATCGTGATCATGCGTCAATTGTTGATGGTCGTCGTTTAAGTTTTGCAACGCAATTGCGTTACAAGCATAACGATATGGCTGATTTAGAGCGTGTACTTAAAAAGCTTCCTCACGATGCTATCAAGCTAATTGTTGTGGACGGTGTGTTCTCGATGGAGGGCGATCTTTGTAAGCTCCCCGAGATAGTTGAGCTTAAACACAAGTATAATTGCTCTATCATGGTTGACGAGGCTCATGGGTTGGGCGTTTTTGGTAAGAATGGCGAGGGTGTCTGTCATCACTTTGGGCTTCAAGATGAGGTTGATTTGATTATGGGAACCTTCTCAAAGAGTCTTGCCTCAATTGGTGGCTTTATTGCAGCTGATTGGGATATTATTAACTATCTTAGACATACAGCACGTACTTATATTTTCTCTGCCAGCGACTCACCTGCGGCTACAGCTGCAGCACTTGAGGCGTTACGTATTCTTCAGGCAGAGCCAGAGCGCATAGAACGCTTGTGGGACGTAACTCGCTATGCGTTGAAACGTTTCCGCGAAGAGGGCTTCGAGATAGGAGAAACAGAGAGTCCTATTATTCCTCTTTATGTACGTAACGACGAAAAGACTTTCCTTGTTACGAAGCTCGCATACGATGCTGGCGTGTTCATTAACCCAGTAATTCCACCTGCTTGTGCGCCACAGGATACACTTGTACGCTTTGCACTTCAGGCCACTCATACTATTGATCAGGTTGAGCGTGGTGTAATGATACTGAAGAAGATATTTGCTGAACAAGGCATTATCAAGTAAAGAAATTTAAATATAGATATCAGGAAGCCATTCAAAGTTTTATCTTTGGATGGTTTTTTATTTATCTTACATTCACCTTATTATATTAAGGTTATATCAAAATAAAAAGGTCACGTCAGATTTTAATGTATTCTGACGTGACCTTTAATTATTTTTATAGTTGGTTATACTAAATATTGCGATGAAATGCTGGCGTTGTTGATAATTCGCTTAATTGTTTCGGCGAACAGATCAGCCACACTCAGCTGTTTAACTTTGGCGCAACGTTGTGTGTAAGGAATTGAATCGGTGAATACAATTTCCTCAAGTGACGAATTCTGTACACGTTCAGTTGCTGGTCCACTCATCACACAGTGCGATGCACAAGCGCGTACACTCTTAGCGCCAGCTTCTATCATGACGTCAGCTGCTTTTGCAATGGTACCAGCAGTGTCAACCATGTCGTCAACAATAACCACATTTTTGTCCTTTACATCACCAATGATTTGCATGGTTGCCACTACATTAGCGCGTGAGCGAGTCTTGTTACAGAGCACCAGCGGACAGCCTAAATATTTTGCGTATGTGTTGGCACGCTTTGAACCGCCCACGTCAGGCGAAGCAATAACAAGGTTCTCAAGGTGCAGACTTTGTAAATAAGGAAGCAGAATATTGCTTGCATACAAGTGGTCAACAGGTACATTGAAGAAACCCTGAATTTGGTCAGCATGGAGATCCATTGTAATTAAGCGGTCAATTCCTGCTACACTAAGCAAATCGGCAACAAGCTTTGCACCGATGCTAACTCTTGGTTTGTCCTTGCGATCTTGACGTGCCCAGCCGAAGTATGGTATTACGGCGATAATGTGGCGTGCCGAAGCGCGCTTGGCTGCATCAATCATTAGTAACAACTCCATGAGGTTGTCAGAGTTCGGGAATGTGCTTTGCACGAGGAAAACATCACGTCCGCGAATAGACTCCTCGTAGGAAACGGAAAATTCTCCGTCCGAAAATTTGGTAACGAGCAGGTTACCTAACGGGCACCCTAAGCTTGCACAGATTTTTTCTGCAAGGTATCTCGAGCTGGTTCCCGAGAATACCAGGAAAGAGTTTTTTTCGTCACTCATTTTGTTTGCGTTTTATATAATAAAAGTGTGGTCTCTGTTACGAGTGCAAAAGTATGAAAAATCATCTATATAAGCAATAATATTATAAAATAAACTACCTTTGCAATCAAAAATAGCAATTTATGAAAGTGAATCTGGCAACCTTTGAAGAGGTGCATTATCCAGTTTATGTTTTGGAGGAACAACGGCTTCGTGATAATTTGAAACTGATAGCGCATGTTGCTCGTGCGGCCGATGTTGAGATTATTTTAGCTTTCAAGGCCTATGCGCTTTGGAAAACATTCCCAATCTTTCGTCGGTATATTGGTGCAACTACTGCCAGTTCTCTCAGTGAGGCGCGGCTTGGTTTTGAAGAGTTTGGTAGCCTTACGCATACCTTTTCGCCTGCTTATACCGATGACGAAATAGAAGAAATAGCACGCTGTTCAAGCCATCTTACGTTTAATTCGCTCTCTCAAATGCAGCGATTGGCAGAACGGACGAGGCGCGTAAACCCTGATATTAGCTTGGGTTTGCGTGTGAATCCAGAGTATAGCGAAGTGGGAACGATGCTTTATAACCCTTGTGCGCCTGGTACACGTTTTGGCATTTCCTCTGATAAAATGCCAGTAACTCTTCCTGATTATATTGATGGTTTTCATTGTCATTGCCATTGTGAGAGTGGCCCCGACACGTTTAAACGAACCCTTGCTCATATAGAAGATAAGTTTGCAGTGTGGTTCCCACAACTGAAATGGATAAATTTTGGTGGTGGTCATCTTATGACGCGTAAAGATTATGACACAGAACTTCTTATTGAAACATTGAAAGCGTTTCATCTGCGTTATCCACACTTAAAGGTAATACTTGAGCCGGGTAGTGCCTTTGGCTGGCAGACGGGTCCGCTTGTTAGTCAGGTGGTAGACGTGGTAGAGGATAAAGGGATAAAAACTGCAATTTTAAATGTGAGTTTTACCTGCCACATGCCCGACTGTTTAGAGATGCCTTATCAGCCCGATGTGCGCAACGCGTCAAAGCAAGAGCAATCTGAGGGTAAATATGTGTATCGACTTGGTGGAAACTCATGCCTTAGTGGTGATTTTATGGGCTATTGGAGGTTTGACCACGAACTGCAAATAGGCGAGAATGTTATTTTTGAAGATATGCTTCATTATACAACGGTCAAGACCAATATGTTTAACGGAATCTCTCACCCTGCTATTGCAATGGTTTCGCCTAAAGGCGAGTTGGAGGTTTTGCGCCGCTATGGTTATGATGATTATAAGTCGCGTATGGATTAATTTGATATTTACATTACTGATGCCCGTCTTCGCTAATGCTGACCGAAGACGGGCGTTTTTTTATTACATGGTGTAATATTGCGCATAGAATTTCGTAATAATGCACGTGCCTTTTTACTTTATAAGTCAGAGTATGACGGCCGCCATACATATTGTATCACGACTGTCGTACAATGTGTACTACGGTCGTGATACACATCGCGCGACGACCGCCGTATAGGCAGCTGAAAACCGAAATGGTCAAAATCTTACGTCCATATTATCATATAATGTAAGCGAAAAGAACTTGTGTGTATGGGCTTGGTCAGAGATGGGGTAGTGATGAATGGAATATGGGATGAATTTGTTAGATTTATAGGGAGGGGAATAAGGTGTTTTTTGCCTATTGTAATAACTAATATGATATTCAGTAAAGGCGAAGTGTAAGTGTTATATATATCATATAGATATGCAAAAACCGTTCAATATGTTTTTTGAAAAAAAGTATATAAAAAGTTTGGACGTTCAAAAAAAAACAGTACCTTTGCAACCGCATTAAGCGAAATGCTTCCTGTAAAGGAATAGAAATGCGGCAATAGCTCAGTTGGTAGAGCGCGACCTTGCCAAGGTCGAGGTCGCGGGTTCGAGCCCCGTTTGCCGCTC
>JABCPF020000050.1 GCA_013333285.2 Prevotella sp. | reverse complement strand
GCAACCGAAAAGTGTTAAATTTTAGAATATGCTGGTAATTAAAGATTTACACTCGGATATTTCTGATTAGTTTTGGTTGTTCTATGGTTATAAATACAGCCCAAGAAAATTGTCTATTTTTTTCTACGCAATTATATTATTTACTAATCATCATAAAACTATTTTTGTTGATGACAGACGAAAATAGTCAACAATTAGTAGAAGCAAAAAAGACTATCATATCGTGGAATCAGCAATACAAGCTAAGTTTATTCAATGATATAGAAGCTCAACGACAAGAGAAAACTTATAAATCCTATATAAGAAAAAAGCCTACACTCTCATTATATAATTGGAGTGTAGACTTTTTTTAAATATATTTACCACATGAAAATATAGGATTGTGAATAAAAAAATCCCTTTATTGTAAGTGGTGAAAGAAATAACACGTTATAATACAGAATTATATCTTTGAGTGTTGATTACTTATTTGTTAAGAGTTAGCAATTGTGTATACACTGACTTATCAGCATCTACAGTGCGCAAACCTACGCGAGCGGTAACCTTTACAGCCCCGCTAATGGCCTTTTTCTGCTCATTGGTGAGTGTAAAGCTGAAGTTATTGGCTCCCAATGTAAGTGCAGAGGCATTGAGACGAATTTGAAAAGCATTATTCTGTTCGTCAACAATAGATGTGCGTCCAATACATATTGTAGCATAAGAAAGATTTGCAGTGCTTACAACTTGCTGAATTTTGAAGCCTACTGTAAGACGATCTCCGTTTAACGTACAATTGTAATCCGAGAGCAAAAAATAGGGTGTAACAGGAATGTTTACTTCTGTGTTACCTTTAATATCAACCTCTATTGTGTCGCGATTATTAACCCAAGGCCCATTGTTATCTTTAGTCACAATTTTGTAATGGCCGTTAAACAGGCGTGCACTAAAACGTCCTTCCTGATTAACATAAATGGTAATTGGCGACTTTAGTTCGTATCCTGTCTGGTAAGCCTGAAGCTGAATGCTGCCCCCTGAGCCTTGAAGCTGCAGGTTTTGGCCGTTATACTGCACGTTTCCTGAAAGTATTGATTCTGGTTCCTCGAAGTTATCGTATCCGCAAGAAGCGAAACCAAACACCGATAGCATCGTAAACAGAACATAATAAAACAATTTGTTCATGACATTTTCGATTTTATTTTATTGATATGGATTCTTAACGAGCTTCGGATTATTGTTAATCCAGCTGTGATCAATGAAGTTATAATAGTTGCGCATTTGGAAAAGGCGAGCGTTTGGCGACATAAAGTACTTGTCTTCCACAAATACCCACTTGCCGTTATTGACATTACCCGGAGCCACAACTTTATATGGCCAAAGCACACGATGGCGTGCAGTAGTGCTATTATCATCGCCGTTGAATACCTTATCAGCAATACGCCAGCGCTTAAGGTCCCACCAACGATGAAACTCAAAGGCGAATTCTACCGCATTTTCATGTACAATATTGTCAAAAGTAACGGCTGTAAGCGGCTGCACTCCAGCGCGCTTGCGTACCGCATTCATGTACTTTACAGCGTCAGTCTGGTTACCAGTCTCAAAGCTAGCTTCACAAGCAATGAGGTATGCTTCTGAAATACGAAAATAAGGCCACCACATATCCGACCTTGCGCCGTTGCGCATAGACGATCCTGTCGCCTCATCGAGAAACTTTCTAAAGTAGAAACCCGTTTTGTTAACAAATTGCTGGTTGCTGCGTTTGGGTCCATTCATCGATGTGATTACATTACCATCGGCATCTGTCGAGCCTAATTCTGCAGTCTTTAATACCCAATTTCCACCTTCCAAAACGAGCTGTCCAGCCTGTAATTCACAAGGTGTATTGCGAAACTTACCACCTGGATAGAGCACCGTTCCATACAGTCGTGGATCACGTTCATCGAATGGAGCCGAGCACGAATTATAAAAAACGTACGACCCATCGGCATTCTTGGTCTTGAAAGAAGCTCGTAAACCCGGTGTGGTAGTGACGAGAGGCTCAAACTGTTCAACCATATTCAATGTGGGACCCGCATAGCTATTATCAACGTCATCTTTAAATTGTGAAGGAATATTCAGGTTAGAAAATCTTACCGTACTAGTGGGCTTTTTATAATCACGCGCCCATATCACCTCAGTATTATTATCTTTTATGCACACAGCATTGTAAAAATTCTCACCCTTTCGCATAGAAGGGTCATCTTGAAGTTTATACGGACTATTCTCAATAACGTCTTTAGCTGCGGCAAGAGCCGTTTGATAGTAGTCGGCAGCCTTGCTAGCAGGTATTCCCACTTCGCCACCTACAGTGTGAATGGGCGATGTCATACGATTATTATATGTAGCTAACGATGCTGCATAAATGGCGGCGCGAGCCTCCAACATCTTTGCAGTCCAGCGGTTTGCTCGTGCACTATGAACATTCGGCGATGTTGTCATTAAGTCTGCAGCAGCCTTACATTCACTGATAATATAATTATAACTGTCAGCCTCCGTTGAGCGAGGACGTCGCATATTATTTACATCATCGGGGCCGTTGTAAACAAATACCTCGTCGCCCATTAGCGGAACACCGCCTAAGCTCCTTACCATATTAAAATAGCACCATGCACGCAGAAATCTCATTTCACCATTTAAAGGTTTCTTCTGTTCTTCGGTAAGTGCACGAGTTTCTTTTAGTCCTTCGAGATACTGGTTGCAGTTCCGAATAAAACCATAATCGTAAACGCGGAACAATCCTTCGTCATAGGTTTGTAGATAATCGGGACCACCATCCATCTTTGCAGCCTCATCAATATATGTAAACGAGTAACTATTGTTGAGTTCCATACCATATGTTACACGTCCATACATGTTAGAGAGAGCCGACTTTATCATATTCTGGTCACCAAAAACCTGATCGTCCGTATAGATATTATCGGGATGCTGATCCAGAAAGCCATTACATCCACTTAATATTGCGACGGCAAGTACCGACGCAAACAAACATTTTATATTCATCATATTCAATTAAAATTTAAGGTTAAAGCCTACATTAATTACACGTGTCGTAGGATATTGTAGTCCGCTCTCTGTCGTTCCCTCAGGGTCGAAACCATGTTTGTTCGTAATAGTAAACAAATTTGAACCTGCGACATATAGTCTGAGCGACTTAATTTTTGCATATTTAAGCCACTGCTGTGGTAGACTATATCCTACTTCTAAGTTGCGCATCTTAATATATCTTACATTTTGAAACCAGAAATCACTTGTCCAGTAGTTGCTGTGTGAGGCATTTCCAATGAGCGGCATGGGGTATTTCCCTTTCACTAAGGTACTGTTTGCATCCCAAATATCACTTAATGTCCAGCAGTCACTGAGATAATATTCTGGATTGTTGCCTCCCTCGTGGAAAGGACGCTTCTGTTCCCAGTTAGGCATAAAACCAATACCTGATCCCCCTGTAAGATCAAATGCAAGATCAAAGCCTTTCCATTTGAATGCAAAATTAAAACCATAGTTGAAGTTTGGCGTGTTACCCGTCTGATAACCAATTGGTACTTCGTCCATATTATTGATTACACCGTCACCGTTCTGGTCTTTATACCTGATATCACCAGGACGTAATGTCTTGTTGCCGTAACCGTCGTTATCGATGGGATAGTTTGCTATTTCGTCCCAGTTCTGAAATTGTCCGTCGGACTGAAGCCCCCAGAACACTCCTGAATAGCGCCTTGTCCACGAGTTTCTATATTCGTCCCAACTACTCGAAAAGCGTGGTTTATATTGTTCCCAATCGTAGCGTCGGGCATAGGTAAAGTTGAAACCTACTGAATATTGCAGCGTACTCCATGTATCGTGCCAAGTAATAGCACCATCGAAACCTTTACGACGATCAGAGTTTAGATTCTCTTTTGGCAATGAAAAGCCCACTTCATTCGGTATAAGTACATCGTATCGGCTTGCTGGAAGACCTGTACGCGTACGATCAAAATAGTCAAATGTACCCGTTAAACGATTGTTAAGGAACGCATAATCAATACCTATGTCTAAGATATGGGCCTTCATCCATGTGAAGGTTGTTGCAGGAAGACCGCGTGCTACGCTACCAATAACATACTTTCCACCCAGTGCGGTACCGCCGTTATTATAGTTATAGCCACTTAGATAATCGTATGGCGAGTAGCCATTGACGTTATCATCACCTACAATTCCGTATGATATACGAAGCTTTAAATCGTTGAAAATAGTACCGAGTTTTGAGTTCTGCCACCAAGTTTCTTCTGAAATTCTCCATCCTGCAGAGGCTGCAGGAAACGTTCCCCATCTATGACCAGGTGCCCATTTCCACGCACCGTCGCGACGAACAGAAAATTCAAACAAATACTTATTGGCGTAATCGTAGTTTATTCGTCCTATCCATCCTAAGCGTGCCTCGGTTTGGTCTCCTTTGTCGGTAAGCTCAACCAGGTCTCCATAATAGATAAGTTTCATAGCGTTGGCGGCGGGCTGGGAATGCAACCATATCGACGGCTCACGATGTTTTGAGGCATCAAGGCCCAAGATAGCAGAAACATGGTGCTGCTTAAAATGCCTATCGAAAGTAAGACGAAGATTAGATGTAAGTTCCTCATTGTGGCCAAGACGCCGCTCTCGCCACGGATTGTTCATCTCGTCAGTAATATAATACCTGTCGTGATCGCGGTCGTATCCGTACAGTTTCCATGTAAACTCGTGGTTATTGAGCTGTTGGTATGCAAGGAAATAACCCAGCATCCATTGCGCCTTAAGGCCATAGCCAATATCATAATCGGCATGTCCGTTGAGCTGTATTACCCTCCATTTGTTACTATATGCTCCTGAAAGCTTGTAATTCAGCAGACCAAAGTTCGTGTCCGACTCAGAAGATACCTTCTGCGGGTATTCAGGGTTGTCGTTTGCAAAGGGTCGACGCGTGGGAAGATTGCGGTAAGTGGCGAATTGAGGCAGCCAATAGTCGTCCCAGCCGGGCACACCAGGCTGGCGCCTTTTTTCGATACGCCCGTTCATTGCCGCCCCTACGGTAAGACGATGATTGATTTTTGCATCAATGTTCATTTGCACATTTGTTCGATAAAAGCCTCCATAGTTGCGAATAATAGCGTTTTGTGACAGGTTACCTATGGAGAAATAGTAGTTAATTTTGTCTGATCCTCCCGAAGCATTCATACTTATATACGTTTGCGGAGAGGTGTTCCATACATACTTGTACCAGTCGAAGCCGCGATGATCAGTATCTGCACCCGTCATCCATTTTTCATATTCGTCCTTCGAATATGTGTATGGCGTGCCCTGAACCGTCTGCGAAGCTACGTAATGGCTTAAATAAGTTTTCAGACTTGCTGGTCTTGCCATGCGCGACACATTCTGCCATCCATAGTACCCATTTACCTCAACAGCAAGAGATTCATTAAGATGGCCGTGCTTGGTAGTCACTACAACTACACCATTAGCAGCACGAACACCGTAGATGGCTGCCGATGCATCTTTGAGAATACTAATTTGTTCGATGTCGTTTTGGTCAATATTGTTGAACTGTCCTTCGTCTTTTACCACACCATCAATAACGTAAAGCGGTGTGCCCATGTTGCGAATCTGCAGTGATGTAACCGCTCCCGGTCGGCCGTCAGACTGACGCGAGTTGATACCTGCTATTTTTCCTACGAGCGTCCCTGATACCGTTGTGGCTACCGAACGCGATACATCCTTAGCGCTGATACTTGAGATGGCACCCGTTAATGATTCCTTTTTTTGCTGAATACCGAAGCCTTGCACTACCACCTCGTTGAGCGTCTGGTTGTCTTCTTTCATGGTAATGTCAATATTAGCACGATTTTCCACGCTAATTACTTGCTCGGTAAAGCCCACATAACTAACAATTAGCACAGGGTTGCGCCCTTCAACCTGAAGGGTATAATTGCCATTGGTATCGGTAATAGCACGGTTTTTAGTGCCTTTTTCAGCTATAGTAACGCCAATCATAGGCTCACCGTTGCTGTCGACAATCTTTCCCTTTATCGTTTTCTTTTGTAAAGGCGAAGCGATATGGGTTCTCTGAATTGCATTTATGGGTTCGGCCGACAGCGCATACGAACTGCACATAAAGAGAAACATACCTGCAACCGAAGCTCGCATCGAGAGTTTTGATAACATGTTACAGGATAAGAGAACCTTTTTATTTGTTTGATAGGTTTTCATACATTGAATAAAAATAAGATTTTAAAGTTAGTCGTTCATAAGACTGCTTTTTTAAAAAAGTTGCAACAACGAGGCAAAAGCGGGCCTGTCATGTTGCCATACTTACTTTGTTACATAGGCTTTACGATTAAGGTAGACAATAAGCGCGGCTCTCTGTGCCTCTCCGAGGAGCTGGAGATTGCTTTCAGGCTATACATATTTCACCCTCGGGCAGTATATCTGCTCCTTTTTAAGACTTGATAACAAGACGCTTTGCAACTGTTCCATGAGCTTACAGCTACGGGCCTTGTACAAACATGCCGATAAACCGTGCGGTTAGTTTAAGGTAAATTTCGATTTGATTAGCTAGCGACAAAGATATAATGTTCAAATTAAATCGCCAAACAATTGTTACCATTTTTGTGCATAGCATTGCACATTTTGTCTTTATGTTCATCGTATGGCGGCCGTCATCAGCACTATTGACAGCCGCCATACCTATTGTATTACGGTCGCCGTCAATGCTTTTGACGGCTGTCATACAATGATCGTATTTGTTGAAAGTATCAGAAATTATATAGGAGAGACTATGGCAAAAGGTGTTATTATATGGATTTTACTGATATAAAGTAATGACTAACACAGAATTATATTAGTTTAGAATAGTTCACAGGGAGACGGGGCTACCTATCAAGGTATGACACTCTGTCAGACAATATGACAGCCACCACAGCGTTGGCACAAGCTTTGCATTCTATGGGGCGGACAGCAATGTCTATAAATAGTTTGACAATAAATAAATAAAATACGATTATGGGAAAGATTATTGGTATTGACTTAGGTACAACAAACAGCTGCGTTGCCGTATTTGAAGGTAACGAGCCAGTAGTAATTACCAACTCAGAAGGTAAGCGCACCACGCCTTCGGTTGTTGGTTTCGTGAAGGACGGTGAGCGTAAGGTGGGTGATCCTGCTAAGCGTCAGGCTATCACTAACCCACAAAACACCGTTTATTCAATCAAGCGTTTCATGGGTGAAACCTATGAACAGAGTCGCAAAGAGGCTGAACGCGTTCCTTATACCGTTATTAACGACAATGGGTTCCCCAAGGTTCAGATTGAAGGTGCGGCACATCCTTACACCCCACAGGAAATTTCGGCTATGATTCTGCAGAAGATGAAGAAGACGGCTGAAGACTATCTTGGACAGGAAGTAACCGATGCAGTGATTACTGTACCTGCTTATTTCTCTGACTCGCAGCGCCAAGCAACAAAAGAGGCTGGTACAATTGCTGGTCTGAATGTACGTCGAATCGTGAACGAGCCTACAGCAGCAGCTCTGGCTTACGGTGTTGACAAGGCTAATAAAGATATGAAAATTGCCGTGTTTGACCTTGGAGGAGGTACGTTTGATATCTCAATCCTTGAGTTTGGTGGCGGTGTTTTCGAGGTGCTTGCAACGAATGGTGACACCCATTTGGGCGGTGACGACTTCGATCAAGTGATAATTGACTGGCTGGCTGACGGCTTTAAGGCTGACGAAGGCATCGATTTGAAGAAGGACCCTATGGCTATGCAGCGCCTGAAAGAGGCTGCAGAGAAGGCTAAAATTGAGCTTTCTTCAACAACAAGTACAGAGATTAACCTGCCCTATATTTCGGCAGAAGGTGGTGTTCCAAAGCACCTCGTAAAGACGCTTACACGTGCTCAGTTTGAGCAATTGGCACACGATCTGATTCAGAACTGTCTTATCCCTTGCCAGAATGCTATTCGCGATGCGAAGCTTCAGACATCAGATATTGACGAAGTAATCCTTGTGGGTGGTTCAAGCCGTATTCCTGCCGTTCAGACATTGGTTAAAAACTACTTCGGTAAAGAGCCTTCGAAGGGTGTAAACCCTGATGAAGTGGTTGCCGTTGGTGCAGCTATTCAGGGCGCAATCCTCAACAACGAGGGCGGAACTGGCGATATCGTGCTACTCGACGTTACACCATTAACATTGGGTATCGAAACAATGGGTGGCGTAATGACCAAGCTTATTGACGCCAACTCTACAATCCCTTGCAAGAAATCGCAAGTATTCTCAACGGCTGTTGACAACCAAACTGCTGTAACCATTCATGTTCTGCAGGGCGAGCGTCCAATGGCCACACAGAATAAGAGCATTGGACAGTTCAACCTTGAAGGCATAGCTCCAGCACGTCGTGGCGTTCCACAGATTGAAGTAACCTTTGATATCGACGCGAATGGTATCTTAAATGTAAGCGCTAAGGACAAGGCTACGGGCAAGGAACAGGCTATTCGCATTGAGGCATCATCAGGCTTGAGCCAGGAGGAAATCGATCGCATGAAGGCAGAAGCTAAGGCAAACGAAGACGCTGACAAGCAAGAGCGCGAAAAGGTAGACAAGATGAATCAGGCCGACTCGATGATATTTACCACCGAAAACTTCCTGAAGGACAACGGTGATAAGATTCCTGCCGATAAGAAATCGGCTATCGAGAGCGCAATTCAGCAACTGAAAGATGCTCACAAAGCAGGCGATGTAGCAGCTATTGACAGCGCAACCGCAACGCTAAATCAGGTTGTTCAAGAGGCCTCTGCTCAAATGTATCAAGGCGGTGCTGGCCCACAAGCTGATGCAGACCAAGGCTTCCAGGGTGGCGCAGAAGGTGCACAGCAAGCAGATGACACCAAAACCGACGACAATATCCAAGATGCCGACTTCGAGGAGGTGAAGTAATTAATACTACATAAAAGTAAATCGCAGTAACCTGAAATAGGTTACTGCGATTTTTATATGGCTGAAAAGAGTATATAGCTTAACTTATAATCACTATTCCAAAATATCTATCTAAAATCTTTTAAAATAAAAGAAATGACAAACTGATAAATAATAGGGAGATAAAAGGCTGAAGTAATTATATTTTATACAGACATCTATATTCATCTCTTTACTTACTTTCTTGTATGAAAATATTTACTATATTTGCAAACAATAATATGTCATTTATGGAACGTCCAACTAACAGAATAAAAGAGGTGTTTATTGAGAACGGGATTGAGCAAATATGGCTTGCTGAGAAACTCGGCAATAGTTTTACTATTATGAACTCATACGCTTGCAATCGTCGCCAACCAAGCCTGTCGTATCAGCTTCAAATAACCAATATATTAAGCTGATAAAAATATATAATTCATACCTAAATGAATAAAAAATGAAAACTGTCCTTGATTTATCATATACTAAAGCAAAACAATATTTCTTAGAATCACAAAACTACTGCAATATACAATTTCCACAATATATCGATTTTAAACCTATTATAGAATATGTACAAAATACTGTAAAAAATAAAAACTAAAGGATATTCTAAAAGATCCTACCAAGATGCCTTCAAATTATGAAGATGTAAACCACAAAATATTAATCAAAAAAGATGCAAAGTATTCCTACAGACCAATTCAACTGATTAATCCGTATTTGTATTATCTTCTTGTCAATGCAATAACAAATAGAGGCAGTTGGAAAGAGATAAAAGATAGATTTACAAAGCTTAGTGTGCCAAATATAGAAGTTACAAGTATCCCTAAAGTTAAAGAAAAGATGGACAAATCCCATTTATCAGCATCTGTTATTTCATGGTGGGAAAATGTTGAGCAGAGAAGTATTGAGTTAGCATTATCATATAGGTATTTGTTTGTTACTGATATTACAAATTGCTATGGTAGTATATATACTCATACTATTGCATGGGCTTTGATGGGAAAAGACAAAGCAAAAGATAAGCGTAATAAAATAGGTCTATTAGGTAATATGATTGACTACTGTATACGAAGTATGCAATATGGTCAAACAAATGGTATTCCCCAAGGAAGTGTGTTGTCTGATTTTATCGCAGAAATGATACTTGCCTATGCAGATAAAATACTTAGTGAAAAATTAAGGTTAAAAAACATATCCGACTATTATATCATAAGGTATAGAGATGACTACCGCGTATTCTGCAATTCGAAAGAAGATATTGAGCGTATAGCTTTTTTTCTTCAGGAAGTACTATCTGAACTTAATTTTCAATTGAATGTGAAAAAGACCTATTTGACAGAAGAAGTAATAAGCGAATCTATAAAAGCTGGTAAGATGACTTACATTTCAGAAGGACCAATTTATAGGAAAATGAAGAAGAAGATATATTCTATAATGTCTAATCTTCAGCAAGAGGCCCTTTTTATTCATCAGTTTTCGAAGAAACATCCTAATAGTGGTACTCTTACCAAGCTTTTAACAATCTTTGCACAAAGGTTAGTTTATAAAAAGAATGATTGTGGTGACACTCTCGTGCTAATATCAATTTTTACAGATATTGCGCTCTCCAGCCCCAAAGCATACAAAATAGTCCTTGCTATCATTAGCAAACTTATAAAAAACACAACATTAGAAAAAAGGGAACAAATTATAAAGGACATTTATATGAGATTTGGGAGATTTCCAAATATTGGTGAGATGCAAATATGGATGTAACGTATTGCATATAATTTACCACATCCTATTTTGTATACAGAGGATATATGTAAAATAGTAAGTAACGAAGCAGGTATTGAACTATGGAATAATGATTGGGTAGATGATACCTATAAAAAAGATTTTCCGCATAATAAGATTTGTACAGAATAGATTAGAGAGAAGTATAGCCCTATGATAGACATTGACGAAGTTAGTTTGTTTAAAAACTATTAATGTAACTTAAATCATGGTGTATTAAATCATAGAAATCGTTATAAAAGAGAAAGAATTCCTCCTATATCAAACTTATTATATAAAAAACTTACATTCTACCACATTTATATATATAAAGAATTCAAATAAATTATTTAAATCAGAAACTATGGAGAAAGAACGTGACTTGTGGAGAAACTCTATAAGAATTTATATATTATCAATGCCTATATTTTCAACCGAAGACAACCAAGCCCTGAAATCCTCTTCCAATTTACAAAGATATTGGAGAGAATGTAAAAGAATTAATTATTTATAAAAAGCACAGATTGTTGAGGTATACAGAATATATTAAAAGTAGAATATACATCTAATTATAAGCGTAATGAAATCACGAATAGCTATACCACAGTTGGCAAAAGTAAGAGCCATACTTCAAAAAGAAATCGGATCAGTTTGTCCTTTTTGTCAAAATGACGATGTTGGGCATTTTGAGATTCATCATATAGATGAAAATCCTACAAACAACGAAATAGGGAATTTACTTTTGCTTTGTCCTACTTGTCATTCAAAAATCACCAAAGGCGATATTACAAGTATTGATGTGTACAAAAAGAAACTTTTGCTTTTAACCACTCCGATATCAAACAAAAGTAATTCTGAGAAAATTGTAAACTTTAACAATAATGTAGAAAATGCCATTGTCGGGGACAATAATAATATTTCCATAAAACAGACGAAGAAAACGGTAAAACAAAAATATCCAGAAGGCTGTATAGGTTTTGATACGATAAAAGCAAACTATATCGGACATCTAATTAAACGATATAATGAATATAAAGAGTATGAGGTGGGAAAAGAAAATATGAACTATGCAGCATTTTCTTCTCATCTAAAAAAACGATATAAAATAGGTCCAACAAGGACTCTCTATAATTTACCAATTGAGAAATTTAAGGAATTAACAATATATATTCAAACTCGAATAGACAAGACGACACTTGCTAAAATGAAAGGGCAAGGACATAAAAACTACTCAACATTTTCAGAATATGTAGATGAATAGATTAGCAAATGAGTTGCATTTGACATGATTTTTGTATATGTGTGGTAATGTGTAAGCTTAGAGCTTTGTATTTTATACCATATGGTAGAAGCTAATATCAAACGTTAAAGTATTGTGTCCATTGCAAAGACAGGCTACTTAATTATTACCTATCGAAATTCATTATTCATATTCTTTTGTGTAATTTTAGACCTATTGTAAATTCATAATGAAACAACACTATATCCCAAGATGCTATCTGAAGAGATTTTCCGATAACGACAAGAGTCTTTTTACATACGATAAGCTGCAATCAAAGGTATATCCAGCCAGTATGATGTCTGTCTGTTGTGAAGATGATATATACTCTATTTCAGATTCATATGTCGAAAAGAATAACAAGAAAACCGGACATAATTTCAATAGATTGTCGATAGAGCATGACCATTTTGCCAATTTAATAGAGCCAAACCTCTCTCAGCTTTTACAATCCATAGATATCATAAAGGACGAATGGATTTCGAGTAAGGAACAATACCGTTTACAGTTTAAAGAGAAAAGAGAACTAGCATTGCATCTTGTTACTCAATTTTTTCGACATCCTCTATTAAAAGATTCAACAGTTGATAACTATCTCAGGATGGAGAAAGCTAGAATTGACCTAGTAAAATCTTTTTTAGCCAAAGAAAAAGGAGATGAATCTATTAATAATCTGGAAATAGACATAGAATATGAAGCACCAGTTCTCCATGCACAGTTAACCTATTTAGATGATGAGACACTCATGGGTTTTGCTAATGCAATAGCAAATAATATATGGATGTTTCTCGTAAGTGAAAATAGTGATTTCTATACAAGTGATTATCCAATTGTTGTTGAGCCTCATGTGAAAAATGTACGTCCTATGTATATGGGACTTGCTCAATATGGAGGAGAGTTGACATTCCCATTATCACCGACTCTAATGATAGTAGTATTTGACAGAGTGTATTTTAAAGAAAAAGAGGAGTATGACTGCACATTCTCAATTGCAACTGATAAAGAAATAAGGCGCCAAAACATGTTAAGATACTTCTATGCTAAACGACATGTATTCAGTGCAAAAAAGAATTTCAATCTTATTGACATGATATATAAATTAAAAGGTCATCATATTTTCTTCAAGTCTAATTTCAAATCTGAAATAGTGAG
Source organism: Prevotella sp. (assembly GCA_013333285.2). Taxonomy (GTDB): domain Bacteria; phylum Bacteroidota; class Bacteroidia; order Bacteroidales; family Bacteroidaceae; genus Prevotella. The sequence goes on along the minus strand of JABCPF020000050.1, from coordinate 13,581 downwards.
TGGCTTAGGGAAGTATTAATACTTTATAGCAAATATTCATGTAGTTAGAAAAAGAAAACATAAAAAAGAAAAGACTTCTGCCCCTATTGGCAATGAAGTTAGATTAGAGTATAAAGAATTCTCAAAAGTATTTTAAAGAAGGCTTTCGAGAAGAAAAGACCCAAGAAATATAGAAATGAAATACTAACCGAAATAAAAATCCGGAAGTTATAAGGAAATGTTTAGCAAAAAAATTAAACAGAACAGAGGGCAATATTCGTTATTATCTTAGGAGGATTTAAAGCAGGAGTTAGCGAGCACGAAGGCTTTACAAACGCTAGAAGGTGGATAATAATCAAATAGAACATGAAGAATGTAACATCTTAAACAAACAATTAATATGGGAAATTGGATTCTATATAAGGATGGAGATAATGTTAACGTGGATAATGAATTAGCAAGGCAAATAATAGAGAAATTAGCAAAGGAAGTTTCAAAAAGTTTCTATTCCTCAGATACTCCAATTAAAAAAAACGGAGAGCGAACGACAAAACTTTTTGAAGTTTTAACTTTGTTTGGAGATAAAAAAGGACATAAGGTTTATTCCCATTCTCTGTCTAAAGAATTCATAGATAAATCTAAAAATGAAAATGGAGACTCTAAGTTTGTAAATAGAGAATGGTTATACGACTTACTATGGTATAGAGAAGATAACAATGAGGGATATTATCCTATAGATTTTCCTCTGATTGTTGAATCCGAATGGGAAAAGAAACGTAAAGAAGACAAAAAAGGAGATCCGCATAGTGGAATCAAATATGATTTTCAAAAACTACTGTTATCAAATACAGGATTGAGATTGATGATTTTCAATATTTCAGAAGAAGAAGAACTAAATCACTTATCCGAGTATTTCAATAACGCAATAACAAAATATACGCCATTAAAAAATGGGAAATTCCTATTTGTAGCTTTTGATGATAGGAAAAAGTCTTTCCATTATTACTACAAAGAAAAGTAGACGATGTAATATAACTGATTGTTTTTAATCGCTTTTAGAAATCATATTTGTACCACGTAATTACAACCTGTTGTAAATCAGAACTGATATGTTTCGAGGAAGTGAAGTAATTAATACTACATAACATAAAACTAAATCTCAGTGCCTAAAATAGGTTACTGCGATTTTTTATATGGGTGAAAAGAGTATATAGCTTAACTTATGATCGCTGTTCCAAAATTTCTATCCTAACCTTTCAAAATAAAAAGAAATGACAAACTAATGAATAATAGAAAAATACAAGGCTGAAGTAATTATATTTTTTTAAAAGGCATCTATATTTATCTCTTTACTTACTTTCTTGTATAAAAACATTTACTATATTTGCAAACAATCATATATTATTTATGAAAAGTCCATCTAATAGAATTAAAGAGGTGCTTATCGAGAAAGGGATTAAGCAAACATGGCTTGCAGTGAAACTCGGTAAGAGTTTCACTATCGTAAACTCCTACGTTTGCAATCGTCGACAGCCAAGCCTCGAATTGCTATTTCAGATAGCAGAGATTTTGCAGGTTAATCCAAAGGAGTTGATTAACACCCCAGATGAGTAACTTTATTATGGTAGAGCATAAAAAATCAATTCGCTTCTTCAACGACCGTGAAGTAAGAGCGGTATGGGACGAGGAACATAGTAAGTGGTGGTTCTCTGTGCTGGACATCATTGCTGCGATTAACGAGCAAGATGATTACCAAAAGACGAGGAACTATCTCAAAACTAAGTTGAAGAAGGAGAATAACGAACTGGTTAGTGTTACTAACCAGTTGAAGTTACAAGCCCCAGATGGAAAACAACGATTGACAGATATGTTGGATGGAGACGGGGTTGTTCTACTGGTAAAAGCAATACCAAATGTCAAGGCAATGGGATTTCTTGATTGGTTTACCTACAGCGACAACACCATTGATGGGCAGAGTAAGAAAAAAGCCTATCAGCTTTTTGAGAGTGGACTTTTGAACACGGCAGAGCCTAGTAGTATCAAGTGTCTGCAACAGATACACGCTTATCTCTTTGGAGGACTGTACGATTTTGCAGGGCAAATCCGCACGAAGAATATTTCAAAAGGAGGTTTCACCTTTGCTAACTGTATGCACTTCCCCGAAACCCTGCAAACAATAGAGCGAATGCCAGAAACAACCTTTAATGAGATTATGGATAAGTATGTAGAGATGAACGTAGCCCATCCTTTTATGGAGGGTAATGGTCGCAGCACTCGCATTTGGCTCGACCTCATGCTGAAACGTTCTCTCAAACGATGTGTGGATTGGAGCCAAATAGACAAAAACGAATATTTGTCTGCAATGCGTGAAAGTGTAGCAGATAGCACGTTCATCAAGACTTTGGTAAAGCCAGCACTCACTACAAAGATTGATGACAGAGAAATGTTTATGAAAGGTATTGATTATTCATACTATTACGAGCAGAATGATTAAAAGTTAAAACAATGTTCTATAGCATTATACAACGAAAAAGGAATGAATGGTTAAGTCGTATAGATTGCCCTGTCAAGTCTTTGCTTTCATACATTGAAGGTAAAGGAATGATGCGTGATGCACAAATAGAGGCTATAAAGACTTACTTGTTCTTGAAGATAGAATGTGGCAATAAACCTTTGTGGAGGCTTTTCACGGAGGGCGACTTCTTGTCTCTCAAACTTGATAATATGAGTCTTACCGCTAAGGCAAGGCTTGTTCTGGAAACAAATAAAGCAGCAGCTTCACTTTATGAATATGCTTGTCAGAGTGATGAACAAGGGAATGTTTCAGCACCAGCATTAAAGAAATACATTGAAGAGAATCCAGATACAATCGATTATGTATCAGTCTTTAAGAAGTTTTTTTATGATGTAGCTTATCCTGACTATATTTTTAGTTTGCCAATGGGAGCCGGTAAGACATATTTGATGGCTGCGTTTATCTATCTTGACTTATATTTTTCATTAAATGAGCCAGATAACCCATCCTTTGCGCATAACTTTATGATCTTGGCTCCATCAGGTTTGAAGTCTTCTATTATTCCCAGTATAAAGAATATACAAGACTTTGACCCTACGTGGATTCTTCCAAACCCTACGGCATCTCAAATAAAGAATGAGATTCAGTTTGAGGTGCTTGATGCGCAGAAGACTACACAAAAAAGCAATCTTGTTAAGAACCCTAATGCACAAAAGATAAATAGTCATCTGACGTCAAATGAAGTCCGTGGTCTGGTGGCAGTGACCAATGCTGAGAAAGTAATTCTTGACAAATTAGATAAAGATAAAAGCCCATCACTTCTTAGTGATAAGGAAAAGAAAGAGTTTGAGATATCTAATGAGCTTCGTTCTATTGTAGGAAAGATTCCCCATCTTTCTATTTTCATTGACGAGGTGCACCATGCTTCAGACGGAGACATAAAGCTTCGTCAAGTTGTTAATAAATGGACAGAAACAGAAACCTTTAATTCTGTTTTAGGTTTCTCGGGAACTCCTTATCTTTCCACTGCCGAGTCGGTGAAGGTGGGATTAGACTTATCATTGAAAAACAAGAACCTTTCAAATGTTGTTTATTATTATCCGCTGATAGAAGGTGTGGGTAATTTCTTGAAGTCTCCAATAATAAAAGTGTCAGATGGCGGTTATGAAACGATTATTCGCAAAGGAGTGTCAGAGTTTCTTGATACCTATGGTAATTTAGTTTATTCTAATGGTACATGTGCAAAAATGGCCATCTATTGTGGACGTATAGACAATTTGGAGGAGAATATCTATCCCATCGTTGCTGAGCTTATCAGTAAGTTCGGTTTGAATCCTGCTGATGCTATTCTTAAATATCATGGTGGAAATAAAGAGTATTCCGTACCTGAGAGTGCAGCTGTTGAGTTTACTTCATTAGACACTAATCTCTCAAAGGTAAAGATAGTGTTGTTAGCGCAAATAGGTAAAGAGGGTTGGGACTGTAAGAGCCTAACCAGTGTTATCTTACCACAAAAAGGTGCATGCCCACAGAATATGGTTTTGCAGACTTCTTGTCGTTGCTTACGACAGGTTGTAAAGAATAATAAGGAAGCTGCTTTGATTTGGCTTAATGGGGATAACGCAAAGATGCTTAATAGGGAATTAGACAAGCAACAAAACACTTCTATAGAGGAGCTTAACAAAGGAGGTAATGCCAAACGGTACACCTTGCAGCGTTTCTCTCGAATGGAAAAATTGCGTGTGCCTCCAATTGACTTCTTCCAACTGAAGGTGTCTTACCTGACATTAGTATTAGAAGATAAGCTGAACACTGCAAAAGAACTGCAAAGAGATGATTTTTATTCTATCAGTGGCTTACAACTAATACAACAACAGAATCTAAAAGGAGAGATAGAAGATAAATCTACAGAGCTGTTGCAGGACGATGAAAGTGGCAAGGCTATTACATTTAATAGCTGGCTACATCTTATTTGTAAAGAGAGCTTCCGCACTTTGCATATTGCTCAATTAAAGAAGTACACCACGCCTCTGCAAGCTATCTTTGATACCATCACAGAGTTTCGTGATGGCATACGCATTCTTAAAGGAGAATACAACCAAATGCAGGTACGTGCTAATGTGCGCAGAGCCTTTATCCCTCATCGTTCCATTGATGTGAAAGAGGAAGTGATACCAGAGACGACCGAACTTCTTCAGATTAAGAACTTCCAATCAACAATAGAGGTTAATGATACTTCTAAATATTTCCCAAACCAAGAGCTGGTGTTGAAGATCGTTGATGCAGATAAAGGCAAGAAGCACTTAAAGGCAGAAATACAAACAACCATTGATACGCTTAAGGCGTTAGGCAATCAGGAGCAAACCATACAAGCATTATTGGGCAGTCCCGATAGTTACGCCCCAACGGATAGCAACATCAATGACAAGACCTACCATTATCTACCTTATAAGTTCGACAGTAGTTTTGAAATTAGTTATTTTTCAGATTCTCTTCAAGCTATCATACGGGATAAGCAACTCGAGTTTTATTTCAATGGCGATGATAACCTGACCGACTTCAAAATACGCTGCTATAAGAAGCATAGTAAGAACTGGAGTCTGCTCGGCAATTACACGCCCGATTTCTTAGTGATTAGCAGAGATGAACAAGGGGCAATCAAACAAATACTTATTATTGAGACGAAAGGCGAAGGCTTCGCTGCCAAGTTTGCAGAACGTAGAAAGTTTATGGAAGAAGAGTTTGTGAAACTCAATAACGAGCGTTTCGGTTACAATCGTTTTAGTTTCTTGTATATCGAAGACACGATGTCACCAGCCGAGCAAGATAAAAAGACCCTTACAGCAATCAACCAATTTTTCAAATAAAAGAACTCATTATGGCAATCAAATATATTTCTTACGATCCCAATGTCCTTGAAGGACAAGCTATACTCGATAACTTTGTGCGCACGCAGCGCATTCTTCGCTATCGTGATAATGGTAAAGTGTTTGAGCGCATTCAGCGTGGTATGCCACTCTACGAAGTAGAAAGCCAAGAAGTGGTGGGCAAGAATCCTAATCATAACCTCGTGCTACGTGGCGAGTGTCTTTCTGCTTGTGCTTATCTTAAAGAGAAAGGGGTAAAAGTAGATCTTGTTTACATCGACCCTCCTTTTGCAAGTGGTGCTGATTATGCCAAGAAGGTTTACATACGTCGTAATCCAAAAGTGGCAGAAGCTATTAAGCAAGCTGAGACAGAGATTGATAGCGAGGAACTCCGCAACTTTGAAGAAAAGATGTATGGCGATGTGTGGGACAAGGAACGCTATCTCAATTGGATGTATGAGAATCTTGTTGCAATCAAAGCCGTTATGAGCGACACGGGTTCTATCTATGTGCATTTGGATTGGCACATAGGACATTATGTGAAGATTCTTATGGATGAGATATTTGGAGAGGATAAGTTTAGGAATGAGATAATTTGGCATTATAGACGATGGACAGCTAATAGTGATAGTTTCCAAAAGATGCATGATTGTATCTATTATTTCTCTAAAAGTAATGAACTTTACTTTAACAAAGTATATGTAGAGCCTACTGATAATCAAAAGAAAAAGCATGAGAAAGGATATGATAGAAATACTGCTATTTTTTCTGGAGTAAGAAAGCCGCAGCTTCTTGTATATAATAAAGAAAAAGTGCAGAAAGCCATCGAAGAAGGGAAAATAAAATTATCTGATTATGAGCGTATTGTATATATTGATACAACGCAGACGACTGCACACGATGTTTGGCAGATAAATTTTATAAATTCACAGTCCTACGAGTCTGTCGATTATGCCACCCAAAAGCCCGAAGCCCTATTAGAACGAATCATAAAAGCCAGCAGCAATGAAGGTATGCTTGTGGCTGACTTCTTTGGTGGTAGTGGTGTAACAGCTGCTGTTGCCAATAAGTTAGGGCGTAATTTTATTCATTGCGATATTGGCATTAACAGCATTGAGACTACACGCGACAGATTGCGTAAGGCAGGAGCAGAGTTTGAAGTGATGGAGGTAAAAGATGGTGTTTCGCTCTATCGCAACCCTGTGCAGACGATGGACAAGCTAAAGAGCCTGATTCCAGGACTTCGTAATGAGGATGCGCTCGACAAGTTTTGGGAAGGAAGTATTCATGACACGAAAGATGGTATGCTGCCTGTTTATCTTCCAAACTTAATGGATAGTAGTACTCGTTTGCTAGATACGGCACTGATGAATCGAATTTTGAAAGAAGCAATGCCCGACCTGCCTGACGGAACTAAAAAGGTAATTGTATATTATATTGATATCACAGATATAAATGAAATAAAGCAATTCATTAAAGAGCAGAACGACACGTTGATAGAAGTTGAACTAAGAGACTTAAAGAACGTGCTCGACAACGTTGTTGTAGAAGACGATGCCGAGTTTGATGTGAAGGAAATCCAGCCAGAAGGTGAGGCTTTCAAAGTGTGGCAAGTAAGCATCAATCGTTTCTTTAGCGATCGTGTGAATAAGAAGATAGAAGAGTTCAATCTTAAAGGACAGCAACAAGCGTTGAAGAGTGGCAAAGCGTTTCAGCCCATCACATTGAGTGAAGAAGGTCTGGAAACAATTGAGTTCCTGAGCCTCGATTGTACTTCTGCTGACTCTTCTTCTCCTTGGCGCAGCGACTCTGAAATTCTCATCAACCGCCTTGGTTATGTACGTAAGAACGGCATTGATACCAAAACCTTTTGGGATGGCACAATTACCGCCGACAACAAACCTCTCCGCCTCAAGATAAGAAATATCTGTGGGGATGAGACGATATATAACTTGTAAATTATTAATAATTCTATCAGGAAGAACGCATTTTGGCGATGGAAGTAAACAATAATATTGAAAACCTTAAAGCTCTAAAGAAAGATTATGATAATGGATTGGTTTCAGCTCTTATAGGAGCAGGTTTTTCTAAAAATGTATCATCCCTTTATTTGGACTGGACCTCACTATTAGAAGATCTTATAGATGATATATTCAAATTAGAAATAAATCAGTATATAGGTAATTACTTTCATTGTAATGTTGAAAAATATCACGAAGATGAAAAGAAACAGATAAAGAAAGAATTTGTTGATAATCTTTTAGGCAAGTATGGGTATTTAGGGATAGTTTCGAAGTATGTAGATCAAAAGGGGTATAGAGAAGTCTTAGAAAATTATATAGAAGAACGAACGCCTTATGTAAAAAGAAACGACGACGGAACTATATCACTATATATAAAGGATAAAAAGAAATCTAATATTATAGAATCTGATTTTTCAGCACATAAGCAATTGTTACGTTGTGATAAATTTAAAAATATATATACAACAAATTATGATAATTTATTAGAATTTACATCTGATAATTTTTCAGAAACTCAAACTCCAGTGGTGGATACATCATGGAATTTATCAAATGGTTTCCAGAAGCGTAGTATAATTAAAATACATGGATCATTAAGTATAGAAGATGATAGGTTTGAATTTGATGGTGATCAACACTTGCGATATATAATAGCTCAAGAAGATTATGACACCTATATTGAGAAGCATGAGGCTTTTTCTCATTTAATGAGAATTTCTATGCTACAAGGGAAGTTCTGTCTATTGGGCTTTTCTGGTAATGACCCTAATTATATGGGGTGGGTTAAATGGATGAGTGATATTCTTGGAAAAGGGAAAGATAAAGGTCCTAAAATTTACCTTGTAACGTTTAAAAATGAAGAAAGCTCTGATAAGAAACTCTATTATAAAAATCATTATATACGGGAAATTAATCTTATGGAGGTTCTTTCTTTGTTGGGATATGATCAATCTGAAATATCTAAATTATCATTGTCTGCTCCTAACTCCTATAAAGAAATTCTTGAAAGTTTTCTAAAATTCCTTTGTAAAACTGAAGATGGAGTTTTGAAAGAAACTGATGATGGTAGAGGAAATTATACTTTTGAAGACATACCCGAGACTTCAACAGGGAGCGAAACTGCAAAAGTAGAACTAACAACTTCAGAGAAAAATATTTCTTTCGAATATAAAGAATTATGGAATGAGGCATGTTCAAAATTCTATCGTCAGGAAGAGTTATCTGAGATTTTTGAACGTATCAAAAATGCAAAGACTAAATATCCTTTCTGTCAGGTTGTCTATAATCAAGAACGCTTTATAGAAACGGCTCTTCGAAGAAAGGGAGATTTAACAGAACCTGAAGCTTATCTTTTTGCACTTGCAGTTAAAGAAACAGGGCAATTGCCTCGTTATTATTCCCCATTCTTGCAGGATAAGCCTATTTTAGATTCGATACCGCTTTGGAAAGAAATGATACAAAGAGAGGAAACTCTTAAAGGAAGTATAGAGCTCTTACAACATGGCAATTCGTCTGATTATTTTACTTATGAGAATATTCAAAGGAAATTATTTCATTTAGATTTTGAGACTGCTCATCGACTTTTAGAAGATTGGGATGCAAAAGGTTATTGGTTACAAGCAAAAGCCATGCGATTAGCTGCATTTCATGGAAGTGAAAAGGCGTTTGGTATTTTATCATCATATATTGATAGCCTTGACAATGCACAAGAAAAAATGTTTGCATGTGTTTTAGCCAACTATATTTCTTTAATGGATCCTCGACCATATAATTTGGAGTGTTTCTTACAAAATAACATTTATAGACAAGGTGAGATAATCAGTTACATCCTTGAAAAGATGAGAAGTAAAGAAGATAAGCCTAAACAGAGGGGATGGGTCGGTTCTTCATATAGCCTTGGTTCTAATAACACTCTATATGAGCAAAGCCTGAGATTTTTGCAGTTTATATTTGATACAGGACTGTACTTAAATTTTGGTATTAGATCTTTTGTTAATATTAAGGACTGGTATAAAGTTTGTAAGAATCTATTTAGGTTTTTACCATATCCTTGTTTCTTTTATTCAATTCAATATCATGATAAAGATGTATTAAGACGCATTGGACAAGATTATGCCTTTACCCCAGATTTATTAGAAGAAAATAAAGACTTACTACTATCCTCTTTAAAGGCGTATGGAAATCAGTGTACTCCAGAAACGTTCTTATCTGGAATACTAAATATTACAGGTCCTTTATACTTATGTGTAAATGAATCAATTTGGTTTGACTCCTTTAAAACGAATATTTTTGATTTTATGATTACTCATATTTCTGAATATACTCATAGTGACATAGTTGTAAAGAATGTAGATAATGCGGTTTCATGCTTAAAGAGTAAGTATTATCTTGAAATTATTTTAGAAACTCTTTTGCAACATGCAAAAGATAATATGGATATAGTTCAAAGAGTAATCTGTTCTGATATGAATCTAAAATATTTAGATGAAGAATTGAATGAAGGGATCTCTAATTTACTGGAAGAACTAATTTGTGTATATCCCCAAATAGATATAACTGAAGTTGTATATTTCTTAAATATAAACAGATGCTTGCCAGATAGGTTATTAAAACTGTTCATGACTAAATTAAAAGAGGTCAGTTTTGATGACATTCCCTCAGAAGTAGGGTCTCTTCTTTACATTTGTATTTTGGCTAAAAATGATGAGGAAATAACTAAAAAGGCGAAGCAAAAGATACTTGAAAAGGATATATGGCATTGTGGTGTATTACCTGACGGGTATGGCATGACGGCCCCCAATTACATACATCCACAGTTTTTTAAGGAGGTCAGAGAATGGAATGATGAAGAATTTAAAATTATCTCAAATAATCTGAAAGAAAACATCAATAAATATAGTGCTTTATCAGAGAGACTCAGAGAGGATTCGTTCATGAAAAACGTCCAAATAGCTTATTTATCCGATGTTTTGCAATATATAGAGTCCCTATCAGACGATCGTAAAAAGAGTTTGGAGGATATAAGAGAACTTACGAAGAGCTTATTAAGTAGTAGAGTATCATATGACTCTTTTATAGAGGCGATGCTTTCAGAACAATCTGCAGATGTTTCTAATGGAATAGATAATATTGTTCAGGGAGTCCGTTCCTCAGGTTTGAAATCATATCATAATGAAATAAATTTTATAGTTGATAGAGCCATTATTGGAGAGCAAATAGTTTTAAGTAAAAACCTCTCTGTAATAGAATGGTTAATAAGAAACTATGAACAGGATTTTAAGGAAATGCAAATAGACTCAAAACTATTAGTTCTTTTATCTGTTTATAAAAACAGGTGGCAAGATATGGATGAATTTCGTCCAGATCATAGCTTTAAAGATTTATATTATATTGCAAATTATTTAAAAAAAGAAGGGCATGACAATGATAGTATTCAGTATTGGTTGACAGACAACTTTGTACGTATTTTCTTATAAAACGTTCTCTGTTGCAAGAGTGTTGAGATGTTTTTCAAATATCATTAATCGAAGATGAATATAACAATAGAAAAGATACTTGAGTTTAATGATCTATTTCCCGAAGAAAAAGAAATAGATATTTCCAGCGTACTAAAAAAGTATAGTAAAAAAGATTTAATGTTAAGCTGCAATGTTTTAAGTCATAATTATGGAAGAGCGTATATACCAGATAAGAATAATACGTTTTTTTCTAGTCATAGTGAAAAGCATCTTGAAGATTTAAATAATCGGTTTGAGCAACTCACAAAAATAAGTGGTCAAAAGATATTCTGTTATTGTACTACTAAAACCTCTTTGGAATTAATGAGAATCATCTTCTCTATCCCTATAAATGAATATAAGAATGATGGAGATATAGAGGATTTTGAATATGATTTATTCCGAGTCATACTTCAAATAAATGAAAATCTAATGAGCTTCAAAAGTTCAAATAAATACGATCTTGCAACTTTAAGTTTTTTGAATTTCTTTATCATGAATGATATTAGTGGGCAAGATGTCAGAGATGTTTTTATAAGACAAGTTCAATATTATTCTGTTTTATCTGATTTTATAGAGACCTATCAAGATTGTACCATTGCTAAAGAGAGTTTTTATAAAAATGTAGGAATAACCAAAATGTCCGATTATGCTAAAACATGGTTGGCTCTTTTTACTTTAGAATTTGAATATCAAAAGAAACAAGGAAAAGGCTGTCCTATCTTGGATTTAAATAGATTGCAAGATGTTGATGACACGTTAAACATCGGTGTGTTAGATTTTCTTTCCATCAATCTAAATGAGCATATTCCCTATAATAATACTAAGATAAAAAATAGAGATAATAATGTAGATTATCGTGTATTTAGATCACGCCCTTTAATTAAAATAGATGATAATAAATATATTATATATTGTTTTCCTATTTTAGTTGAGAGGCTCTATAACAGTTTGTTTTTTGATTTAAAAGATAGTTTCAAGGATGGGTTTAACTTCTATAACAAAGATTTTGTGGAAAAAGTTTTGTTTCAACCACAAGTTTTGCAATGTCTTAATGAAAAAATAACATCCAAAATATATCCTTCTCGAGAGATGATTCTTTGCGGCGATAAAATCAAAGAAGAGGATAATCAGCCAGACTTTTATTTACGTGAAAATGATAATCTGATATTATTTGAATGTAAAGCTATACGCATTAATGGTGAACTCAAAGACAAATCTGATATTGATGAGTTATTGAGCATTCTGAAAAATAAATTGTATTGTTCTAAAGAAAATATAGATAAATCAAGAGGAAAGAAGAAAAAAGCAGAACAAGTTGGGGTAACACAGTTAGTCCATCAAATGAAAATAATAGATATAGACTCTTTTAAGTGGGATAATAATATACCAGATGAAGTTGCCTATTATCCTGTAATTGTCTTGGAAGATCCTCGTTTTGTTGTACCAGGTTTATCCTATATTATCAATTCTTGGTATCAGTCACTTATTGAACAAGAACTTCCTGAACAGATGTGTCACCCAATAGTAGTAATGTCTATAGATATGTTAATGTTATATTCACATATTTTCAAGGCAGAAGGCTTTCATAATGTTTTTAATAAATATTTCAAACAAGTTGTTTGTTATTCTGCCAATGGTGTAACGTGGACTTTTGATCCACTTGCTGATTTTAATGTGTTTATGCAAGAAAAATATAAATTATCTCCGCAAAAGAAGGAACAGTTATTTGAGATATATAGAAAAACTTTGGGTATATAAAGAATATAAATAGTGATAACATCCAAGATGTTTTCAATCAATACTACTCAAATTGAGAAAACATTTTTGTACCATAAGAATGTAATTCGCTGATAATCAGTGTAGGATATATTCGAGGAAGTGAAGTAAGTATTAGTACATAACATAAGGATAAATCGCAGTAGCCTAATATAGGTTACTGCGATTTTTTTGTATAGAGAAAGGGAGGGGTGGGTTAACGTGTGTTTTTTGCTATGTTGCGATTACGATGTAATGGTGTGGCGATTATGGCGTAATGACAGAAAGGGTAATAGAAATAGTTGGTTTTCAGCGTTTTATAAGGGATAAATTAGGAGATGATTACGATGTAAACGGAATGCGATTACGATGTAAAGGAAAGACGATTACGACGTAAACGGAACGCGATTACGACGTAAAGGATGAACGATTACGATGTAAAGGGAAAACGATTGTGGCGTAAACGGAATTTCAAGGTTGCTGATAGTGAGAAAAGATTGGTAAATGGGATTCTCTAAGATCATTTATATTCTGTTTTTGCTGCGACATAAGGGTGGAAGGAAAAAGGAAAAAACAGAAGAGGTAGATAAAAAGATTAGTGTTGAACGATGTAAGAAAGTACAGAAGGAAAGGGAAACAACGAAGGAGGGAGATAAAGAGGTATTTGCTAAACGCTATAAAAAAGCAGGAAGAGAAAAGAAAAGGGAGGCAAAGGTGGACAAAGTGGTTAGTGTTGAACGATGTAAGAAAGTACAGAAGGAAAGGGAGACAACGAAGGAGGGAGATAAAGGGGTAGTTGCTAAATGCTATAAAAAAGCAGGAAGAGAAAAGAAAAGGTAGGCAAAGGTGGACAAAGTGGTTGGTGTTGAACGATGTAAGAAAGCGGGGACGATATGCGGGAAATAAAACGAGAGAGATATAGAAAATAATATTTAGTTATT
>JABCPF020000049.1 GCA_013333285.2 Prevotella sp. | reverse complement strand
TGTACCCACAAACTGCTCTTGCTCCCCTCGTCAAACTGTCGGGGAGATTAGACCGTAATCACTCCGTTCTCATCGGTCAAGGTTCAGAATTTAAGCAACAACAAATCATCTATAATGATTAACTTTCAAAGAAACTTATATGAAAAGATACAAAGGAAAAACTGCCCGATGGCAGCAACAGGATAAGGAAGAACAGAGGATGAACAAGACGGAGTTTATCAAGGTAAGATGCACCTTAGAGGAGAAGCAGCGTATCAAATCAAAAGCGGAAAGCACAGGGCGGAAGTTCTCAGACTACTGCCGTGAGACACTCCTTAACGGAGAAGTTATTGCCGTTCCCAAGATGACCGACAATGAAAGGGAAGCCATTGCCATTCTCCAGCATACAGGACGATTCTATGGGCAGGTTTCCAATCTCATCAAGGTCAAGGACGAAAGATGGGTACTCATCACAAAGAACCTTTCCTTATGTGCCAAAGAAGCATTTAAGCGGTTTTACGACCCGCATTTTCGTGTGGATGATGAGGTATATAAGGTCTTAAATCTGAAGAGAGATGATAGGTAAATGTAAGGCGATAGCCCACGGCCGCACGGCTTTGGACTATATTTTTAGAGAAGGTAAGCTCGGCTATCGGCTTGCCTTCCACAATCTTTGCAGCAGAGAACCAAAGGCAATCTATGAGGAAATGAAAGTGGTCAGCGACTACAACAGCCGTTGCAGGAACAAGTTCCTACGCATTGAAATAGGCATTGCACCTCAGGACGAGAAGAAACTGCCTGTTTCTGAATTGATGAGGATAGCTCATCTGTTTGCCAAGCGAATGGGGCTTGACAATCACCAATGGGTAGCGGTAACACACAAGGACACCGATAATAGACACATTCACATCATTGCTAACCGTATCAGTCTGTATGGAGAGGTCTATGACACTACTTTTGTGAGCAACAGGGCAGCCAGAGTGGCGGAGGAAATAAGCAGGGAGAAAAACTTGACTATCGCAAAGGAGGTCAAGGCGGAAAGGAAATACCAAAAGGAAAAAGTCAGCCAGACGAGAGAGCAAACCAAGAAAGAGGTGCAACATATCTGTTATGCTCTGCTTGATAAGTACAAAGGTACAGGTATCACGGGACACTCCATGTTTCTCTACGAATTGAATAAGAACAACATTGCCATAGAGCGCATGAAGAATAAGCAGGGCATGGTCTATGGTTTGAAGTTCTCCTACTGTGGACAGACATTCAAAGCTTCCGAAATCGGCAGGGAGTTCGGCTACCATTCCCTGCAGAAGAACTTTAAAGTAACCAACAAGGAAGAATCAAGGAAACCACATCTAACAGTACAAGAGCCGATAGAAAAGAAAGAACAACCTGATACAGGTTATCAACTCGTACCTCCAAGCCGTTCCTCAATTTCACGAGAAAATGATACTCAACAAGTGCAGAATCCCATTGGTGCGGTGGCAGACGCCATCGTTAGCGCAGCCGATGAACTAATGGAAGGATTAGGCGATTTGATTACACCAACTGTACAGGGCAATGACTATGCCGAAACTGCATGGCAGCGCAAACTCAGAAACCAAGCGAACAGAAAGAAGAAAAGAGGAAGAGGTATATAACCCACAGCCAAACAGCCAGTCAAAAGTGCAGAAAGTGCAGAAACAGGAATATTTCATCAAAAACGCTTGTTATTCGGTAGCAAAGTATTATCTTTGCAAACAGAATAACAAGCGTTCTTTGTTAGGCAGAAAACAGCGAAACCAAGTAACTCGCTCGTTTCCAAATCGTTACCTGTTTAGTTTTACCAATAAGGTAACTTCTTTATTTTCAATTAGATACATTTTAATAATTATCTTATCGTGTAATGGTCGAACGATTACGACGTAAACGGAAAACGATTACGACGTAAACGCAATATAAACCAAGTCGTTACGTTATATAAAACAGACTAAAACGTGCCTGAACAAGCCTATCAAAACCCATAAAAACAAGGCTTAAAACAGGCAAAAAATCACAACAGAATCATGACATTTACAAGAAAAAAACACCCACTTTTCGCAGCATTTTACACCCTTTCGGCTCTTTTGATACTGACAGCTTGCAACGATTTGAACCCTCAACACACATTACCTTACCTCCTTCGTGATAATACGCAACAAAAAATAGCCGATGGCATAAGTGGCCGATACACAGGAAGTTTGACCGTTGCCTACGTAGGTTTCCGCGCTGATGGCCAACTTGACGAGCTGCGTGCTCAAAAACTGAACACAAGTAGCTACATGGTAGGCGGACATAACAACCCTTTTGTAGTAATCAATAACTTTCCAATCAGTTTGATTTCTCGCGTAACCAACGACACAAACCTCGCAACCCTCTTTGTCTCACAGCCCTCAGCAACCCTCACTTTCCCTTATACCATTATGCCCGATGGCTTTGAAAGTCACACGGGAAGCATTGAAACAACGCTAACACCTTACACGTTCACCTTGACCGATGCCGCAGGAACAAGTCACGCTGTAACGCTAAGTTTCAATAAAAAGAGCAGTGTCAACGGCATAAATGCCGACGATACCACCACGTGGAGCCTGCCATCAATAAACCTTAAGCTACAAAGTATATCCGTTGATGGGCGCATTGTGCAAGAGTTTTCTACCCCAAACTCTGGCCAACCCTCATTTATCGTAGTATATAAAGGGGAGAAACAGTAAAAAATATGCGATTATATTCCGAATAAAACAAACAGAAGGCCTCAGCCATTGCCCCTGCTACTATCTATCAAAATTAAAAAACAGAAATAACAAACCATTACGGCACGAATTTTGTACCTTTGTAGAGAAAACAAAACAACAAGGGAAACAAAACAATATAATAAAAGAAATATGGATAAAAAAGAGACTCCCGTACTGCTGCTCACAGGTTATTTAGGCAGCGGTAAGACAACGCTTCTGAACCGCATTCTGGCTAACGAGAAAGGCATTAAGTTTGCTGTAATCGTAAACGATATTGGCGAGGTGAACATTGATGCACAGCTTATTCAGGACGGTGGCGTGGTAGGACAAGGCGACGACAGCCTTGTGGCACTGCAAAACGGTTGTATTTGCTGCACGCTAAAAATGGACCTCGTAAAACAGCTCAACGATATTATCAACACACAACGCTTCGATTATATTGTTATTGAGGCCAGCGGTATATGCGAGCCTGCTCCTATTGCGCAAACAGTAAGCACTTATCCGAAGCTTATTGATGCCAAACTACTGAAATATGGCGCTGCACGTCTCGATGCAATAGTAACTGTGGTTGATGCGTTACGTATGCGCGACGAGTTTGGCTTGGGCGATAAGCTGCAAGAAAAACACTTAGACGAGGAGGATTTGGCAAGCTTAGTGATTCAGCAAATCGAGTTTTGCAACATTATTCTGCTGAACAAAGCGTCAGAGATTAGCAAAGACGAACTGGCTCATCTGAAAGCCGTTGTACGTGCTATTCAGCCTAAAGCCGAAATCATGGAGTGTGATTACGGCAATATTGAGCTCGAAAAAATTCTGAATACACAGTTGTTCGACTTTGAGAAAGTGGCTACTTCGGCAAGCTGGATTGAAGCTATGCAGGAAGAAGAACACGAGCATCACCATGGCCATCATCACGAACATCATCACCACCATGAAGGCGAAGCGCTGGAATATGGTATTGAAACCTTTGTATATTATCGACGTAAACCGATGAGCCTTGCTGCGTTCGACGAGTATGTTACCAGCCAATGGCCTAAGGGTGTTATACGTGCAAAGGGCATGTGTTACTTTGCCGATGAAACCGAAACTTGCTATCTCTTTGAGCAAGCAGGCAAACAATTCAACATCACTAATGCAGGACAATGGTATGCTACCATGCCTGACGATGAGAGAAATGCGCTATTAGAGCGTAACCCACAGCTGAAAGCAGACTGGGATAATAAATATGGAGACCGCATGCAAAAGATTGTTTTCATAGGCCAAAAGCTCGATAGGGCAGCAATAGAAGCTCAGCTTGACAAGTGTCTTGAGGAATAAAACAAAATAAAAGGCCATACAACGGCCATAACATAACGGCGAGGGCGTTTGCTGATTCTTTCAAGAAGCAAACGCCCTTATTGTTTTGTTTCTGTACAATATGTTACAAGAATCAATAAAAAAATGACGTTCACGTTAAAAACTATAATAAATTTTGTCGTCCCGCTGTTTTTATTTTATCTTTGCTTGACAGAACAGTGGCTATTGGGCAACCCGCAACAGCCCTATTAATATAAGGTGTAGCCCTTGATGACGAGCGCACCAAGCTAATTGCAAATAACGCCAAAAGCAGTAGCGTATGGAAGAAATGTTTAGGTTTACGCCTCAGGAAGCGGAAGAAGTACAGCAATTAACGGCCCACCTGCATGAGATAGTGGGCCCATCACTTCAGGACGGTGACCAGGAGAAAATTAACAAATTTCTGCAAGAAGCCGCCCAAAAAGGTATTAAACGCGATGTATTTGGGTTACACCCTGTGTTGACATCGCTACAAACAGCATGTATTATCGTTGACGAAATAGGCTTACGACGTGACGGCGTTATTGCAACCATGCTCTATGGTTGTTTTGTAGACGACTACGACCTTATTGCAAAAGCATTTGGCGATAATGTCGCACGCATTGTGCATGGATTGGCTAAAATTCAGAAGTTATACGAGAAAAATCCTGTTGTTGAGAGCGATAACTTCCGTAATTTGCTGCTGAGTTTTGCCGAAGATATGCGCGTAATACTCATCATGATTGCCGACCGCGTAAACATTATGCGGCAAATTCGTGATACGAAAAACGAGGAAGCGCGACACCAAGTTTCTGAAGAAGCCAGCTATTTATACGCTCCTTTGGCTCACAAATTAGGCTTATATACTTTGAAAAGTGAGCTTGAAGACCTCTCTTTAAAGTATATTGAGCACGACGCATACTACATGATACGCGAGAAACTCAACGCAACGAAAGCTACTCGAGATGCTTATATTCAAAGCTTTATTGACCCAGTAGAGCGTAGACTAGAAGAAGCGGGGCTTAAATTCCATATTAAGGGGCGAACAAAATCGATACACTCGATATGGCAAAAGATGAAAAAACAAAAGTGTGGCTTTGAGGGAATATACGACCTTTTTGCCATACGTGTCATCATCGACTCGCCTTTCGAGAAAGAAAAACAACAGTGTTGGCAGGCCTACTCGATAGTAACCGACATGTATCAGCCCAATCCGAAGAGGCTTCGTGACTGGCTTTCAGTTCCGAAATCGAACGGATACGAATGTCTACACATCACCGTTCTTGGACCAGAAAAGAAGTGGGTTGAGGTGCAAATTCGCACAGAGCGCATGGACGACATCGCTGAGCACGGACTTGCAGCCCACTGGCGCTACAAGGGTGTGAAAGGAGGGGGACAGATGGACGATTGGTTAGCCAATATCCGTTCGGCGTTAGAGGCAGGTGATAACTTGCAGGTGATGGACCAATTTCGTATGTCTTTGCAGCCCGAAGACGTGTATGTGTTCTCTCCTCGTGGCGATATCTTTAAATTTCCAGCCAGTGCAACTATCCTCGATTTTGCGTATCGCATTCACTCAAAAATAGGAAACACCTGTACAGGAGGACGTATCAACGGCAAGATTGTGTCGATGCGCGAAAAGCTACACAGCGGCGATACGGTTGAAGTAGTAACACAAAGCAACCAGACACCAAAGCACGACTGGCTGAATATTGCTACAACCACGAAGGCAAAGAGCAAAATTCGACTTGCCCTAAAAGAAACACAAGCCAAAGATTCTCTTTATGCCAAGGAGATGTTAGAGCGGCGTTTCAAGAACAAAAAGGTTGATATCGAGGAGAATATCATGGGCCATCTTATCAAGAAAATGGGCTTTAAGGAGGTTTCTGACTTCTATAAGCAAATTGCAGATGGCAAGCTCGACCCGAACGATGTGATTGCAAACTACCTCGATGTGCGCGATCACCTCTTAAATAATAAGGATAAAGAAACGCGTTCGGCTGAAGAATTTAGCTTCGAAAATCGTGAAGAAGAAACACTTCGCGATAACGAAGACGTACTCACGATTGACCAAAATCTGAAAGGTATCGATTATCAGCTATCGCCATGCTGTAATCCAATCTACGGCGATGCTATCTTTGGGTTCGTCACTGTCAACGGCGGCATCAAGATTCATCGTCAGGATTGTCCGAACGCTCCAGAGATGCGGCGACGCTTTGGCTACAGAATTGTGAAGGCTCGTTGGAGTGGAAAGGGGCTGTCGAAGTATGCAATTACGCTTCGAATCATCGGAAACGACGATATAGGAGTGGTATCTAATATCACGAATATTATATCAAAGGACGAAAAAATCGTCATGCGCTCCATCAATATTGACTCACATGACAATCTATTTTCGGGCAATTTGACGATACAGATCGAAGATACCACACGCCTTCAAGCCCTGATTAAGAAGTTGAAAGGGGTGAAAGGGGTAAAACAAGTTGAAAGAATATAACACAAATAACTATAAAAAGCGCTGCAATCAGCATCATTGATTGCGGCGCTTTTTTGTATGAACGATATTAAAATAGCATTATAACCGAGTAAATTTCTGACTATAATAGTAGGTATTTCCTGTCATTATTGCCAAGAAATCAAACTATAAATAGATGAAAACTAAGCTATAATCGTACGGAATATCGAGCTAAATTTGATGATAAAACTCACTGAAAGGCAGACGAAAACGCTCACCACGCACACCCGCAGGAACGCGAACGCCACATGTAATAACCATATTGATGTCACAGTTTCGAGGTAAACCCAAAGCCTTTTTTACGCGCAGACTGTCAAACCCTTCCAATGGGCATGTGTCATAACCCTGTTCGCTCATGGCCAACATGAAAGTTTGAGCTGCCAATGCACAGCTTTTATGCACGGTTGTACGCATTTCTCCTTCACTCACTTGGCGAGAAATAGGACGCGACAAACCAATGACCTGTGCCAACAACTTGCGACATAATCCCCACAAACCGAAGAAACGCGAATATACAAACGGCATTAAGCGCTCATAATACTGCTTTTGAAGCTTGATGCGATGCGCCTTTTTATTCTCCGGACTATTCTGATTTACCTCCTCGATATTGGCTTTTAACACCGCACGAGCATGCTCACGGTATTTATCTTGTCGCGTAACAAACACTACAATCTGCTGTGCCGACTTCGCGCTTCCTTGCCCAAGGCACGCCGCTGCCAACGGTTTCAGCTTATCTTCTGACGTAACATGATAAGCCTCCCAAAGCTGCATGTTCGAACTTGTGGGCGCAAGCGTTGCCAAACGAATACACTCTCGCACGCGCTCATCGTCAAGTTTCTGTTGCGGATCGTATTTTCTCACAGCACGTCGATGCTCTAAAATCTCTTGTAATGTCATATTATTATCGTATTAAATATTTGTAACTCTTTATCAATTACAAAAGTACCCTTTTCCCTTCTCTCCGTATAATGCCCGATATGCAAAAAAAGTTAAAGCTACAAAACACTTGATTACATATAACAAATTTGGCATACCTTTGCATCTATATAACGGCAATTTATTATCATTCTTACGCCGTTAATAGATAATTATATGTTGAGAAACCTGCGAAGACGACAGTTTCATGCATGGATATTGTTAGGAGTTTTCCTACCTATGCTCATGATAGCCTCCGTACATGTGCATACACAGTACGAAGATTTGAGCTTATCATGTACCGACTGCGTTCATCACGTTCACCATGATGGGCACCTTTCGTCGTCGACACTTAGCTTAGACCATTGTGTTCTTTGTCATTTTCTCGCTTTCCACTATTTAGAAGCAACCCCCTTTGTTGCCACTTTCTTTGCTGCAATGCTTATTACGAGCCTTTGTTTTATGGGGCATCGTTTGTTCAACACGCAGCAAAGAGTTAGGGTTCCGCGCGGACCGCCCGCAGCTTTATTTCTTTTTGCCTGATTCTTCATTCTGGAATTATTGTACCCTTACGTCAGCTCCATTGCACAAGCAGGACGTGGTGTTGCTATTCCGATGATGTTATTCAGACCCCAAAAGCACCCCCAAACCCTATTTTTCTTATTTTATCACAAAAGAAATATTACAATGAACAAGATATTTTCTATTCTGTTCGCGATGTTCGTATGTCTGAACCTCGCAGCAGCACCTGTGAATAGTGCCAAACAAGGCACGCTAACGGGTAAAGTTACTGACCATATTGACGGTTCGCCGCTTGCAGGAGCAACCGTTTATTTGCCCGATTTGAACTTGGGCGTAACCACTAATGCCGATGGCGTTTATACCATTACGTCGCTCCCTATCAAAGAAGTGAAGGTAGAAGTCAGCTATTTAGGTCATCGCTCTGTAACACGTTCGGTGAACCTTGCTCAAACAACCACTCTCGATTTTGTGCTGAATGAGCAGAACGCACAGCTGGGAGAGATTGTCGTTACAGGTCTTACGGGCAAGGCTTTGATGAAGGATTCGCCCACGCCTGTATCAGTAGTCAACTCTGCCTATTTGCAATCGCATACCTCAACTAATATTATTGACGCTCTCCGCACGCAACCTGGTGTTTCACAAATCACCACTGGAAGCGGCATTTCTAAGCCTGTTATTCGTGGCTTAGGCTTTAACAGGGTAGTTGTTGTCAATGATGGCGTTCGCCAAGAAGGCAACCAATGGGGTAACGAACATGGCATAGAGGTCGACCCACAAAGCGTTTCGGCAGTTGAAGTAATTAAGGGTCCTGCCTCGTTAATGTATGGTTCTGATGCTATGGCTGGCGTAATTCTCTTCCGTGGCGACCCTGTTGCGGGACAAAATACGGTGAAAGCTGATGCTGGTACTGAATATCAGACTAACAACGGACTATTTGGTTACACCGCGAATGTGCGCGGAAACCAGAACGGTTTTGTATGGAATGCACGTTGGTCAAACAAGATGGCTCACGCGTATAAGAACTCAATTGACAACTATGTCATCGGATCGCAGTTCCGCGAACGTGCTACACAGGGCATGATTGGCCTTAATCGTAGTTGGGGTTTCAGCCATCTCACGGGCAGTTACTATCACTTAACGCCAGGTATGATGGAAGGCGAGCGTGGCTATAGCCACAGTTATGGCAAGTCGCTTCCGTTCCAAGAGGTGCGCCATTACAAAGTAGTATCGAACAATGCCTTTTATATTGGTGGCGGAACACTGCAAGCAACCGTTGCCTATCAGCAAAACAGACGACAGGAATTTGAGGAGAGTCCTGACACGGCAGGCCTTGATTTCAAGTTGCATACCATTAACTACGATATCAAATATCAGCTTCCTGCCATTAACGATTGGAAGTTTGCCACTGGCGTTGGCGGCATGTGGCAACGCTCACTTAATGAGGGTGAGGAGTTCCTTATTCCAGCATACCGACTCTTTGACATCGGAATCTTCGCCACAGCAAGCCGTCATATAGGTAAGTTTGCGCTTAGCGGCGGCCTTCGATATGATCATCGTAACCTCTCAAGTTTTGCGTTAGCAGGTCAGTTTGACGCTTTTAAACGCAACTTCTCAGCCTTTACAGGTAGCCTCGGTGGCGTGTATGCCTTGCAGGACAACATGAATTTGCGACTGAATTTATCACGTGGTTTCCGCGCGCCTAACCTTGGAGAGCTTGGTTCTAACGGTGTTCACGAAGGCACAACAGCCTACGAAGTAGGTAACCACGACCTTAAACCAGAGTACAGTTGGCAAATAGACGCTGGGTGGGACTACTCTTCACCTATTGTAAATGCTCAGGTTTCGCTCTTCACCAACTTTGTTGACAACTATATTTTCCTTGAGAAGATGGCTGGCGTTATTACCAGCGGACACGATACTTACCGCTATACACAAGGTAATGCACGATTGATGGGTGGCGAAGTTTCGGTCGATTTCCACCCTATTGAGCGCCTACACTTCGAGAATTCGTTCTCATATGTGAATGCCGTACAGCTCAATCAGCCTGCTGATCGCAAGTATTTGCCCTTCACACCAGCCCCAAGATGGAATGCCGATTTGCGCTATGATATCATTCGCGACGGCCAATTGTTCGATAATTTATTCGTAGCTCTTGGCGTAGAAACGAACTTAAAGCAGAACCATTTCTATGCTTACAACGATACCGAAACGGCTACACCTTCGTACACACTGGTGAATTTGTCGGCTGGAACTGACATTCGCGTGCGCAATCGTCGACTGATGAGTATACACATTGCGTGCAATAACCTCTTCGATCGCGCTTATCAGAGCCACCTAAACCGTTTGAAATATGTTGATGCAACACCTGCAAACGGTCACCTCGGACTGTATAACATGGGGCGCAATATTGGCTTTAAGCTGAACTTCTACATTCTTTAAGTCAGGTCTTTACATACTATAAGTTCTAAAAGGCGAGAGTTAAGCTCCTCGCCTTTTTTCGTAAATAATTTGTCATTACCATATATATTGCCTATTTTTGCATATATATTAAATACCTATAACTTTCTATTTCCAATTTATGCTCTTAAAAAGAATCAAACTTCTTTTATGTCTTTTAGTGGGTATAGCGTCAATCGCTATAGCCCAAAACACCAGCGATTACTACACAAAACGTGAGGTAATGATTCCCATGCGCGACGGAACGCGCCTTTACACCGCTATTTACGAACCTATTGACCGTAGCCAGCGTCACCCCATTATGATGGCACGCACGCCCTATGGCTGCCGTCCCTACGGCAAAGAAATGGCTAATCTCTTTCACAAAAGCATTGCTCACTATGCCGAAAAGGGATATATCTTTGTGTTTCAAGACGTAAGAGGACAATACATGAGTGAAGGAACTTATGAGAATATACGTCCTGTGGTGCTCGAAAAAGGACAGAAAGCCAACGACGTTACCGACAGTTACGACACCGTTGAATGGCTTTTGCGCAACACTCATAACAACGGACGAGTAGGCGTTCACGGCAGTTCATACCTTGGCTACTACGCATTCGTTGCTGCCCTATCACGCCACCCTGCTATCAAGGCGATATGTCCGCAAGCTCCTATAGGCGATTGGATGTTAGGTGATGATATACATCACAACGGCGCCCTTGTGTTAACCGATGCTTGGTCGTTCCTTACGGGCATTGGTCGTATTCGAAAAGGGCCTGCTCAGAGCATGCCGTCAAAACCTGTTTATTATACTAACGACGAATATTCGTTCTATCTTAACGCTCTGCCACTGTCTAATTTAACCAGCATGTCGCGCGATAGCCTTCCTATCTGGAATGAGATTATGAACCACCCTATGTATGATAGCTGGTGGCAAGCGCGCACACCCATACCCCACTATCGCAACCTGCGATGCGCGGTTATGGTGGTAGGCGGTTGGTTCGACACCGACGACCTCTACGGAACTATACAATCGCACCGACAGCTTACGCGCACCATGAAAGCCGACAACCTTTATTTGCTCATGGGACCATGGAAACATGGCGGGTGGAATCCTGAAAAAAATAACGGTTTAGGCGACTTTACCTTCTCAAAAGATAACCTCAATGAGGTGTTCCAAAAAGCAGAAGGCAACTTCTTCGACTATTATTTGTTAAGTCCCGATAGCGCAGAGCGTATACCCCACGTAAAAGTATTCTTCACTGGCGAGAACCAATGGAAGGACCTTGTACGCTGGCCTCTTGAGGGAACAACAGACGAAACATTCTACCTTTCTGACGGTGGACAGCTGCTTACTCATCAGCCTGCCATTGACGCTATGCCAGCAACCTACACCTCTGACCCCGCAAAGCCCGTTCCTTATAGCCCTACTCCATGGCAGCGTCGCAAGCCAGAGTACATGCTTGCCGACCAACGCTTTGCATCGTTCCGCCCTGACGTGCTTACCTATACTACGCCCGAACTGGATAAAAGCGTTAGCGTGGCAGGACCTATTCAGGTAAAACTATGGGTAAAATCAACCACAACCGATGCCGATTTTGTTGTAAAACTCATTGACGTACAACCTAATTCGTCAAACCTTGCAGGCTACCAGATGCTTGTGCGCGGCGATGTGATGCGTGCCCGATTCCGCCACGACATGTCAAATCCGTCACCCCTCGTTCCCAATCAAGCCGAAGAAATTACCTTCGAACTAAACGATATTGCACACACCTTTATGCCTGGGCATAAGATTATGGTACAGGTGCAAAGCTCATGGTTCCCATTAATCGACCTCAATCCGCAGAAATTTGTTGATATTTATCATTGCAAACGCACTGATTTCCAAAAGGCTGATATCACCATTCTGCAAGACCGTGCGCACCCTTCGCGTATTATTCTGCCTGTAGCAAAGGCTGTTACAGCACAGTAAACCGCGTAACACGATATGACAAACGACGGAAAGTTCTATAACGAATAGCGTAAAACAACCCGACAAATAGCGTAAAGCTATAGTATAAACAGCATAAGGCAGCACCCTACTAAAGGTGCTGCCTTACGTTTTTCGTGGCTAACATGAGCTTTTGCTGCAAACAAGCCAAACGAAAAAGAGATAAAACCAACTGCGTTGGCTTCATCTCTTCTCAAATCATATTGTGTGTAAATAAATTCTGCTTTCTCTAATGTTCAGTTTAGCGTGCCATTCTGTCCATAGTAATAGCTACTGCTGAAACTGCGAGAAACACGATTGCTGTCACTGAAACAAATGTCATAATAGTCATAATTTTTTCCTTTCTTTTTATTTTTTTGTCTAATATCTGAGAACCACCCTTTGTGGTCTCGTTGTCATTCCGCCGTAGCGGTTGTTATCCTGAAAAGCAACTCTTTTTACTTTCAACGATGCAAAGGTACGAACAAAAACTGTGTGCGCACACAGAATCGACGTAAAACTAACATAAATAGCTGTTTTATTGATTATTATCAAATCAATTGGCCTAAATCAAGTCTTTTGATTGATTCAAATCAAACAAAACAAAATTTTCATAGTTATTGCGTCCCGAGAAACAAGTTAAAAGCTTAAAACAAAAGAGTTTTTACACACGAACCATCAATTTTCTGTGTTTTGATACATCTTTTTAGGTGTAACGATTAACTGTTTTCGGAAAAACTGAAAGCGGTATTCAGCAAATTCGCATTTCATTTTCAGATGAACGCCCAACTGTTTTCGAAAGAACAGAAAGAGTTTTTCTACAAAATGATCAGTGTACGGCGACCGTCACACCCATTGTGTGGCAGCCGTCATGCAGGCCGTACCGCTACCGTCGTACAAAGGGTACTGCGGCCGCCATACCCCAACCCATACGCCCAAAAGCCATACGCATAAGTCTTTAAAAGACGCACCTTTCGTTAAGAATATCTGAAGCAAAAGCACAGAATATGTAGTCCACAAGAGCCTCAACCCCATAAAAACACAAAACAGAAGGGGCAAACTATCATCTCGAACACAGCCACAGCACAAAACTTCAAAACACCTATTTATATCGCGTACGCGCGCGCTATCCTTATTTTTTATACTTAACGCCCTGCAATAAAATAGAAAAAAACAGTAGTTTGTTGGATAAATTTGTATCTTTGTGGGGAGATATGGTATTGAAGAAAACTTTCACTGACATCATGAAGGTGACTCTCTCGCTACTGTTGGGTGGAGCCATTCTGTACTGGATGTATCGCGACTTCGACTTTGGTCATATTCGTCGCGTACTGCTTCATGAGATGAACTGGGGCTGGATGCTACTGTCTTTTCCTTTCGGCATTTTGGCTCAAGCCTGTAGAGGTTGGCGCTGGAAACAGTCGTTAGAACCTGTTGG
Source organism: Prevotella sp. (assembly GCA_013333285.2). Classification (GTDB taxonomy): domain Bacteria; phylum Bacteroidota; class Bacteroidia; order Bacteroidales; family Bacteroidaceae; genus Prevotella. Next base: position 52,094 of record JABCPF020000049.1, on the reverse strand, counting down.
CGAGCGTCCGAGAGCATCAGTTGCGGTAAATTCCATATTCCTTTCGTATGCAGTTAGTTTAGTTATCCCCCGCATGGGCGAGTTTGCACGCTGTGGCGTATTGAAGCGTTGGGAGGGCGTGTCGTTCTCTAAAGCCATAGGCACGGTGGTAACTGAACGCGCTATCGACTCGATACTGGTGTTGCTCATAGCTGCTCTCACCTTTTTCATGCAGTTTAAAGCCTTCGACATCTTCTTCCAAACAACAGGAACACGAATTGACGAAATAGTAGGCGGCTTTACATCAGCAGGTTGGCTGGTAACGGCTATTTGCGCAGCAGCCATTGTCGTGCTCGTTATGTTACTGCTTCGTAAGATGTCAGTATATAATAAGGTGAAAGAAATGTTCCAAGGTCTTTGGCAGGGGGTGATGTCGGTTAAGCGTGTTCGCAACATGCCCCTGTATATTTTCTATACGCTTGCCATCTGGGGCTGTTACTTTCTACATTATTATCTCACATTCTTTTGCTTCAGTGCCACCGCCCATTTAGGCTTTGCGTGTGCCATTGTAACCTTTATTGTGGGTTCGATAGCGGTTATCGTGCCCACCCCCAACGGCGCTGGATCGTGGCATTTTGCCGTAAAAACTATGCTCACACTGTATGGCGTAGCAGCCACTGACGCCCTATACTTTGTACTTATTGTACACTCGGTACAGACGTTGCTGGTCATAGCGCTTGGCATTTACGCGTGGATAGCGCTAAACTTTACCGCAAAACAGAAAACAACCATAACAGAATAATAATAATTTTAACCCATAAAACAATAAACTATGAGTGAAATTGCCAATTTAAAACCTGCAGCCCTGTGGCGCAATTTTGATGCACTGACACAGATTCCACGTCCTTCTGGACACTCTGAAAAAGTACAGAATTTCCTGCTCGACTTCGCTAAGCAGGTAGGCGTAGAAGCTTTTGTTGACCCCGCTGGGAACGTAGTAATGCGCAAACCTGCCACTAAAGGTTATGAAAATCGTAAGACTGTGATGCTCCAAGCACACATGGACATGGTGCCTCAAAAGGCTCCTGACAGCACGCATAACTTTGAAACCGATCCAATTGAAACTTATATCGAAGATGGTTGGGTACACGCACGCGGCACCACACTGGGCTCGGACGACGGTATTGGCGTTGCAGCCATCATGGGAATTATGGAGAGCAACGACCTCAAACATGGCCCAATAGAAGCCCTTATCACCCGTGACGAGGAAACAGGTATGTTTGGAGCTAACGAGTTGCCAACAGGACAGATGCGTAGTGACATTCTTATCAATCTCGATTCTGAGCTATGGGGTAAGTTCGTTATTGGCTCGGCAGGTGGTATTGACATCACTGCTTCGCTCGAATATCAAGAGGTTGAGAACGACCGTGAAGCAGCAGCGAAAGTAACTTTAAAAGGTTTGCGCGGCGGACACTCGGGTCTTGAAATCAACGCTGGGCGCGCAAACGCAAACAAAGAAATGGTACGCCTTGTTCGAAAAGCCATTGTTGAGCTTGACGCACGCCTTGTATGCTGGGCTGGTGGCAACATGCGCAATGCTATTCCATTTAAGGCTGAAGTAGTGCTTGCACTGGATAAAGATAAAGTTAACGACCTGAAAGCAATGGTTGAACAACAGCGTCTGGCTATTGAAGACGAGTATAAGACTATCGAAAAGAACGTAGAATTCTTTGTTGAAGAGGCTGAAAAGCCAGCAATGCTTCCACCAGAGGAAATTCAAGACAACCTCATCAACGCTATTTATGCTTGTCATAATGGCGTGCTTCGTATGATTCCTGTTAAACCTGACGTAGTAGAAACCTCGTCAAACCTCGCTATTATCACTATCAATGAAGGCAAAGCGACATTCAAAATCTTAGCACGCTCAAGTCGTGAAGATATGAAAATGTACCTCGCTGAACAATTACAAAGCTGCTTTAACATGGCAGGCATGAAGGTAGAACTTAGTGCAGGCTACGGCGGATGGGACCCAAATCCAGACAGTGAGATACTACGACTGCTGCAAAAGATATACAAAGAACAAAGCGGTAAGGAAGCAATCGTTCAGGTAGATCATGCAGGACTGGAATGCTCTGTGATTTTAAGCAAATATCCTAACCTCGATGTGGTAAGCCTTGGACCTACGCTTCTAAGTCCCCATACAACGGGCGAGCGTTTCGAAATAGCAACCGCCGAACCGTTCTGGAAGCTGCTTACACAGGTGCTTGAGGAAATTCCAGCGAAGTAATAAGCTGACCTCAACTACTCTTTGTAAGAGAGAGATTGCCATGTGCAAGAAGGCACACGATACGTTATCGATAGCCTTCAAAACACATGGCAGCCTCTCTTTCGTTGTTTTACATCAAACATAAGACTTGTAACAAATTGCTTGATCTACCCCTATAAAAACAATCTAATTGTAAATCTTTCAATAAAATTCTTGCCAAAAAGAAATTTTAGCCGTAAATTTGCAAACTAATACAGACAAATGATAGCCATAGGCTTGTGTCTGCTTGATTCAATATCTATACTTTAGTTGTACGATTATCACTTATGAGAGTTTTCAAGAATATCTCCTTTCACCGTTATATCATAGCTTCTGTGCTCACTTTTAGTATGCTTACAGGTGGTATTTACGCCTTTGCAGATACTAACGAAGCAAACATTTTTGGGCTTTCGCGCTCTAAAAAGAAAAAGGCAGGCCCACCTCCTGTCTCTCCTTACAAACGCCTTACAGGACGTGACTCAGTAGCTATGAGTGGCGTGATGAACGTTATACAAAAGGGTGACACCTTTTATCTGGAACTTCCGACGAAGTATTTAGAGAGTCCGTTCTTAGTAAGCAATAAGCTTCAGCGTGTGCCTCAAGAACTAAACGAGGCGGGTGTAAACAAAGGCATCAACTATGAAAACCAGTTAATCCGCTTCGAATGGGACAAACCCGCGAAACGTTTAATGGTACGCCAACAGCGAACTACACCAGAAGCGCCACAGGGTTCGGCTATTCAGCGTTCAATTAACGACAATTACATGGACCCGTTGATAGCTGCTCTGAAGATAGAACAGGTGGCTCCAGACTCGTCTACCATTATAATTAAGGTGAACAACTTGTTCAACGGACAACGCAATTGCCTAAACGATGTGTTCAACTTAATCAATATCGGAACATCGCCTGACAGTGAACTGTCGCGCATTCTGTCGCTGAAAGCGTTTAACAACAGCGTGGTAGCCATGTCAGAACTGACTACTGTGGTACACGAAGCAAAGTCGAAGGTTAACGTTACTGTTGTGGTTTCGTCGTCAATCACGCTGCTTCCTGAAAAGGAAATGGCACGTCGACAGGAAGATTGGCGTGTAGGTTACTTTACAACATCGCGCACACAGTTTGACGATAGGCAGCAACAGGTTAAGAATACCAATTATATTACTCGTTGGCGACTGGAGCCAAGTGATACCGCTGCATACATGCGCGGCGAACTTGTTGAGCCAGTGAAGCCTATTGTATTCTATATTGATCAGGCCGTACCGTCACATTTGCGACCTTATATCAAAAAGGGCATCACTGATTGGAATAGTGCTTTTGAGCAGGCAGGCTTTAAAAATGCTGTTCAAGTGCACGATTTTACCGACAGTCTTGACCGCGATGGCGACGACTTAAAATACTCGGTGCTGACCTATGACGCTTCAGAGAAAGCAAATGCTATGGGTCCTTCAGTGCTCGATCCGCGCACAGGAGAAATTCTTGAGGCCGACATCATCTGGTGGCATAATGTACAATCGCTCATTCGTGAGTGGATAATGGTACAGACTGCAGCCACTGATCCTCGCGCCCGCACGCTGAATTTGCCCGACGAACTCATTGGGGACGCTGTTCGTTTTGTGGCTTGTCATGAGGTGGGACATTCGTTAGGACTGCGTCATAACATGATAGCTTCGGCGGCTTATCCTACTGATTCTCTGCGCTCGCGGACGTTTACGGATCGAATTGGCGGCACGTCGGCATCGATAATGGATTATGCTCGCTTCAACTATATTGCACAACCCGGAGATGGTGTGCGCACAATGAGTCCGAACATTGGTGCTTACGATAAGATGGCTATTGAATGGGGCTATCGCTGGTACCCTGCAGGCACCGATGAACGCAAGAAGCTTGACGACTTCCTTCGCACACACAACGGCAAGGAATATCGTTATAGCGAAGCACAACCACAGCGCACAGCCGTAGACCCACGTGCGTTAAGTGAAGACCTTGGCGATGATGCCATCAAGTCGGCACGATATGGAATAGCCAACTTAAAACGCATTATGCCACACCTTGTTGAATGGACTCGCAACGGCGATCCAGCACAAACGTACGACGAAGCTTCCGCTTACTACTCGGGAGTTATCTCACAATGGCGTCTGTTTCTGTATCATGTGCTGGCTAATGTGGGCGGGATTTATCTTGAACGCTCAACAATTCAAGAAGACAAACCAGCATACACCTTTGTTGAAAAGGCACGTCAGCGCCAGGCTATACAGTTCTTACTCGACGAAGTATTGAGCTATCCACGTTGGCTTTTCGATGCCCCTCTATCGCGAAAAGTGCTCGTTCTGCGCACAACACCAAACGGAACGGAAGAGCAAGAGCCAGCATATTTGTTGAGAAATCAGCAGAATTACATTCTCTGGGACCTGTTAGACAACACCCGTTTGGTCAGAATGTACGAAAACGAAATGCAGAATGGCAAGTCGGCCTTTACGCCAGTAGAGATGATGGACATGCTACACAAGCATATTTTCCGTACTACTTTGAGTGGCAAAACGCCCGATGTAATGGAACGAAGTCTACAGAAAAGCTTCGTCGATGCGCTGATTACAGCAGCGAATTCAGGCGAAGGCGTTAAGATAAACAAGCATCTTGATGCTTCGTCTCTGTCGAGCGGACAACGTACTGTCGAGTTTACCAGCACTCAAGTAACACGTAACAGCGATGCGCTCAGCTTGAAACGAGGCGAACTGTTGCGCATACAGCAATTATTAAAAGCGCAAAAAGGCGCTTCCTCTCTGGACGCACGAATGCATTATGACGACATTCTCTTGCGTATAAAAACGGCTTTAGGCCGCGATTAATCAACATTATCACACAATTCATATTACCTACAACAGATGAAAAGGTTATTTTCTTATTTGCTCTTTCTGATGTGTTGCCAACAGCTTGCAGCACAAGAGCGAACGATAACTGGCAAGATTTTAGACGGGAGTCTACAAGACGAGCCACTCATTGGTGCTACAATTGCCATTGGTGATGGCAAATTACAGAATGGCACCGTGACCGATTATAACGGAGAATTCACCCTTAAGGTGCCAAAAGATACTAAGGTTCTCACCGTGCGTTACCTTGGATATGAGAACAGCAAGATAACACTTGTTGCTGGAACCAGCCATTACGTGCTCACGTTAAAATCGGCAGCACAAGATATTAAAGAGGTAGTGGTAACGGGATATCAAAAGATTGATCGTCGCAAACTGACGGCTTCTGTTACCAAACTTAACATAACCGACGAAGCAATTGGCGCAGTGAAGAACATCGATCAGGCGCTGGGCGGTCAGATTGCTGGCCTTTCTACCCTTCCTTCTACAGGTGCACCGGGTGCTCCTGTAAAGATAAGAATTCGCGGAACAGCCTCTATTAATGGTACACAAGAGCCATTATGGGTGCTCGATGGCATACCATTGGAAGGCACAGAAATCCCAAACGTCGATAACTTAAATGATATAAACGACATATATCAGACCTCTATCGCGGGCCTAAACCCTACAGATATTGATAACATTACGGTGTTAAAGGACGCCGCTGCCACTGCAATATATGGTGCACGTGCGGCTAATGGCGTTATCGTTATTACGACAAAGCGCGGTAAAGAAAGCCGTCCGATTGTTAATTTCAACACACGATTGACTTACAGTCCTAAAGTAAGCATCGACCGTCTTAATCTGCTTAACGCTACCGAAAAGGTTGATTTAGAACTTGCTCTTTTATCAAGCAACTTCGAATATCGTCAGCATAAAGGTGGCGTAGCAAACATTTTGGACAATCTTAACGAGTTCAACGCCTACAAAGCAGGCGGTTGGAGCGCGCTCTCTGCTACAGCACAGCAGCAGATTAACAACCTACGCAACATCAATACAGATTGGAATGACATTCTCTTCCGTAACGTTTTCAACCAAGAATACAACGCTTCCATTGCGGGAGGTAGCGAAAAAGCCAGCTACTATGCGTCAATAGGTTACTACGATGAGCAAGGAATTGTAAAGGGAGTAGCCAACAACCGCTATAACATTACATTGAAAGGAACTTTCAAAATCAACAAAAAGCTTACACTCGGAGCGAGTATTTTTGCCAACCAACGTAAGCAATCGAGCTTCCTTACTGATACAGGAGGCTTCACCAATCCTGTGTATTACTCGCGCGAGGCCAACCCATATTTCCAGCCGTTTAAAGAAGACGGAAGTTATAATTACGACACAAACGTACAGGGCCGTGAGAGTAACGCGCCCAACTTTAATATATTTGAGGAGCGCGCTAACACCTCAAAGCGCCGTCGTGACTACTCTGTTATGAGTATCATTGACGCAGAATTTAAGTTCAATTCTGATTTTAAATTGACCTCACAATTCGGTTATCAGTTTGACAATTATAACTTACGCCGTTACCAAGGTGGCGATAGCTATGCTATGCGTAAGGAGAAAGAGTATGCCACCTACATGACATCAGGTGGCGTGCAGCAAACCATCTTCCCCGAAGGTGGCGCTAACCGAATAACCGATTCGTACAAACGCCAATGGCTTTGGAAAGCAATGGGCGAATACAACCATCGCTTTGCGAAGTTCCACGACGTTGAATTACTGTTGGGAACTGAGATTCGTCACAACATCGGACAATCGACATCATCAGTTGCTTACGGTTATGACGCTCGTACATTGACCACAAAACCCGTTGTGTTCCCATCGCAAAGCATTGCCGAGCGCTATCCACTTCATCAGGAGACACGCCTTGAAAATGCTTACGTTAGTTGGTATGCCACAGGCTCATATACCTATCATTACCGCTACACATTGGGCGCAAGTGTGCGTTTCGACGGTAGCGACGTGTTCGGAGTAGCCAAGAAATACCGCTATTTACCGCTCTACTCGGTGAGTGGATTATGGCGTGTTTCAGAAGAGAAATTTATGAAACCGCTTACATGGATCAATGATTTCCGTCTGCGTGCATCGTATGGTTTGCAAGGAAATATTGACAAATCAACTTCTCCTTACCTCATTGGAGTGATTGATAAAACCTCTATTCTTGGAACGAGTGAGACTGTTATCGCAGCCGAAACAGCACCTAACCCCAACCTCAAATGGGAGAAAACGGCTAATATCAATCTCGGTTTAGAGATTGCATTCTTAAGTGACCGTATCCGCTTTAGTGCCGATTACTACAACAGAAAGAGTAGCGACCTCATTGGTATACGTATGCTTCCGCTCGAAACAGGCTTTGCATCAACTACCATTAACTGGGCAAGCATGAAGAACGATGGTTGGGAACTATCGCTTAACACGCGCAATATCGTTACCAAGAATTTCAATTGGACAACCAGTCTTAACTTAGGTTTCAACGACAATAAGATTATAAACGAAAGCGTTGCGCAAAATTCCACCTACCCAAGTCGTCAGGGTCACCCTGTAGGTGCGCTGTTTGCATACAAAACTGCTGGCCTCGACAACGATGGATATCCCTTGTTTGTAGCTGCCGATGGATCGAAAGTTACTGCTGCCGACTTCTTTAAGCTCAACCGCTATGGTGCAAGCCAGCTTACGGCCGAACAGCAACGCAATCAGTATACTTACATGGGCAGCACTGATCCTAAGTGTTCAGGCGGTTTGATTAATAACTTTGAGTATAAGGATTGGCAGCTGGGCATCAATTGGATGTTCAATCTGGGTATGAAAGTTCGCGTACAGCCATCTTACTCGCCCACTTATTTCGACCGCGGTCTTAACACAAACCACGATATTCTTAACCGCTGGACAACCGACAATACCAACGGAACCTATGCCGCTTTAATGGTATCGTCGGCTACCCGTTTAGCCGAATACACGCGCTATGCTGAATATAATACTTACAGCATGCTCGACACATGGGTTCGCAATAGCAGCTATGCCCGCTTGCAAAGTTTGCGTTTAGGTTACAGGTTGCCTAAGAAATGGCTATCAAAAATGGGTGTCAGCAGTGCATCGCTTAGTTTAGAAGGTCGTAACCTCATGGTTATTGCTAACGACTATACCAACTATCTCGACCCCGAAACAATGGGCAATCCGTTCGCTCAGCCAGTGGCAAAAAGTTTTGTTTTCGGTTTGAACGTAAACTTCTGATATACTGAACACCTCTTAATAATATGCAAAAGATGAAATCGAACATATTTTCACAGTGCCTCGCAAAACACTTTTCGAAGTTTCTGGGGCTTCTTATCGTTCCATTGTTGTTTGCTTCGTGCAACGACTTTCTTGACATCACGCCTACAGGTCGCGTCATAGCCAAAACGGGAGAAGAGTATCGACAGCTGCTCACTTACGAGTATAAGTACTTCCCTTCTGACCGTGCCATTACTACCGTGCGCAGCGATGAGATGACGATGATGCCAGGTTTTACCTCCGATCTCGACTATGCCACCTACTTCGACTTATGGCGTTGGAACGACGAATCGCCGTCAACCTCTACCACTTACTTCGGTTGGCGTCGCTATTACCATGCTATTTACATTGCCAATTACATCATTGAGCATCAGGCTGATATTACAGATGCCACTGCCAATGAGGTTAAACAGCTTGTTGGCGAAAGCTATATGATGCGCGCTTACTGCCATTTTCTGCTTGCCAACCTGTATGCACTGCCTTACACACAAGTCAATCCTGACACTACGCGTGGCGTTCCATTGCAGCTTAAAGCCGACGTTAACGCCGTGCCTAAGAGCAGTAGCCTGAAGGACGTTTACGCACAGGTGCTGGCCGATATTACCGAAGCCGAAAAGTATCTTAACGTAGAGAGCTGGACCAAAGGCCTTAATTACCGTTTCAATACTGTTTCTGCCCAGTGTCTTCGTGCGCGTGTTTGCCTGTATATGGGCGACTGGTCAGGTGCACTAACTGCTGCAAAAGCCGTTATTCAAGCCCACCCTGCCCTTGAGGATCTTACGTCAAGCAGTGCAGTTTTGCCCAATCGCTTCGACTCGAAAGAGAGCATTGTGGCCCTCGAAACCATGATGGACGGCAAGTATATTCTTATTGGTCGACCAGCGCAAAGCTTTATTTCGATGTACCCATCGGGCGATCTGCGTCGTACAACGTTCTATCGTCGTATAACCACTACTACTTCAACGCTTCTCAAAGGCGGCAGCGAGCAGTTTAATTGCACCTTCCGTTCGGCCGAGTTTTACCTTACAGCGGCTGAGGCTGCTGCCCGTTTAGGACAGCGTGCTGAAGCTATTGGCTACCTCGAACAGCTGGCACAGAAGCGTTATAACGCTACAGCCTACGCTACTTTCCAAAGCAATATAGCTTCGCTTACTGACGATCAGCTTGTTGAAGAAATCGTAAACGAGCGTGCTCGTGAGCTTGCTTTCGAAGGCCATAGGTGGTTTGACCTGCGCCGAACAACCATGCCCGCCCTCACAAAAACATATAATGGCGAGACATTCCAGCTTAATGCAAACGATTCGCGCTACACCATGCGCTTCCCAACCGAAGCAGTTGAGGCCAACCCTAACATATCATTGTGGCCATAAAACCGCATAATATTTAAAAATACATTATTATATTACCATTTTAAAACGTAAGAGTTATGAGAAGATTTCTACTTGCAGCCGCTTTATTTACGGCTACTGCGCTTCAGGCTCAGACATGGACCGCGCCCGCAACGTGGACAAAGAGCCTCACGCCTGTTGACAATGCTAACCAGCTTGGCGATACACACACCACTGTTGCAGCTGATGGAGCTGTATTCACTACAGGCACATACAACCAGAATATCACTTTCGGCGGTAAGACAATTACCAACGATGACAAAATTACATCAGCTTACGTAGCTAAGTATAACGCCGACGGCTCTGAAGCTTGGTTGGCTGCTACACTGGGCTTATCGTACATTCGCACGCTCGATACCGATGCAGAAGGCAACGTTTATATTGCAGGTGTTTTGGCCGATCAGGTAACATTCTATTCGGCTGATAACAACAATCAGGTGGTTAATGGCACGGCAGGCGTTACCGTTCCAGTCAATACTTTCGTTGCAAAATACGATAATAACGGTAACCTGAAAGCTGTTCGTCTGATTACCTCTGCTGCAAACCCAGCTATTGCAGCCTCTGGAATATACTTCCCTGAGGCAGGAGATGTTCGTATTTACCCTGGAAAATTGATGGTTTCGGGTGGTAAAGTTTACCTCTCGGCTACTTATACGGGTGATGTAACGCTTGACAACGTACAATGGCCAGGCCGTTACCTCGATGTGTTCAGCTTTATGTATTCTGACGTTCCGGGTATAGGCATTCTCTCTCTTGATGCTGCCAACCTTACTAATGGTACGTCAGTGGCTAACCTTATCATGAAAGACAACAAATCATCTGTACAGCAGAACCCTGAGTCGGTTAGCTTTACCGTTGATGGCAACACCGTTTACGCTGGCTTCGTAGGCAAGGGCGTTGAAACCCTTACTACAGCAAACGCTACTACCGACCTCACCATGCAGTTGCCAAATGACGAATCGGGCAAGGTGGAACACGCCTTTATTCTGGCTAAAATTGATGCTGCCGCTACAACTTCTAAGATATTCCACGTTGACATGCACGACAAAAGCTACGGCACCGACCGCGTAGGCGACATGGCTGTTAACAGTGGCAAGCTGTACGTTGCAGGCACATTCTTCAACCAATTAGGTTTCGACACCAGCAAAACATCTACTGGAAGCGCTGACCTTTTTGTGGCAAGCTTGAACCCTGCTGATTTTAGCGTGAACTGGGCAGCTATTGATGGCTACGACGAAGGCGACGCAACGAGAAACGAAGAGGCTTTCCGCGGCATGGTTATTAACGATGGAAAGGTATTCGTTGCTGGCGTAGATCGCAAGAAAGCTGACGGAACTCTGAACCAAGCACTTACATATAACGTTTCGGCTACAGGCGCACTTACTGCTGGCGACAACGTCGACTACCGTTCATTGGCATACAATGCTGCTGGTGTAGTGGCTGCTATCACCAACAGTGCTGCAACAACCACCGTTTCAGTATACAAGCAAACAGCAACGGGTATTAACACTATCAATACCAAAACAACTGCTGACGAGCGCGTATTCAACCTTAACGGTCAGTATGTAGGCACAGGCAAGAATCTGCCTCGCGGCATCTACATCAAGAACGGCAAGAAGATTGTTATCAAGTAAACACAAATAGTTTACCACGTTATAAGGCCTTAGCTACCACCGTAGCTAAGGCCCTTTTTTATGCTATTCCGTTGCTGGCGTTGCCCCTACAGCAAAGCGCAATAATCATAAGCCCGAAAGGGTATGCACAGCCCAGCGCAAAGCCACATGGTTTACAACAAAAAGGTAACTGTACGGCGGACGTGGTACGCATTGTATGGCGGCCGTAGTACAAATAGCACGACGGTCGGCATACACATCATACGATGGCCGTCGTACACTCACCGCGACCTCACTATCGCACAAAGGTTACAACGCAAAAGTTAGAACTTTCATACAAAAACTGTGGAGCAAAAGCCTTGTTACGTAACGAATCGGACACTTTAACGGTAAAAAACAACGCAAACACTTGCTTTACCGGTTTATTTTCTTTACTTTTGCAAACGTAAAATCAATATTCACATATAATATGGACGATTATTACGCGGAAAGCAATACGATCTGGCGTGAGGATTAAACTCAAGGAGTTAATCTTCACAAGTTAAATGAACTATGGAGATTAACAACTATGAGAACATATTGGAATATCGACAAACAACTAAAGACTATACCCGAGTGGCAGCCTAATTGCTGGATTCAGGTAACCTGTCCGACCGACGACGACCAGCGCGAACTGGAAGAGAAATACAACATTCCCGATTATTTTTTAAGCGATATTAGCGATACCGATGAGCGTGCCCGTTATGAATATGACGACGGCTGGATGCTCATTATCTTACGTATTCCCTATGTCAAAGAAATTCGCAGTCGCACGCCATACACCACCGTGCCGCTGGGTATTATACACAAACGCGACATCACCATTACCGTTTGTTATTACGAAACCAACGTGATGATTGACTTTGTAAGCTTTCATCAAAAACGAGGCACAGGCTTTACCGATTATGTTGACATGACATTCCGCCTGTTTTTATCATCAGCGGTGTGGTACTTGAAACGCTTGAAGCAAATCAATACCCTCATTGAGAAAGCAAAACATAATCTGGATCACGAGGTCAATAACGAAAGCCTGATAGGACTTTCACGCTTGCAAGACTCGCTCACCTACTTCATTACGTCAATTCGTGGCAACGAAAACCTGCTACAGAAACTAAAGTTTAAGCTGCAGATTGACGAATTAGATGCCGACCTTATCGAAGATGTCGGCATTGAGATGACGCAGGCTCGCGAAACCACTAATATCTATTCCGACATTCTTGAGTCGACAATGGATACCTATTCCAGCATTATTAACAACAACATGAACACGACCATGCGAACCCTTACTTCGCTAAACATCGTGCTCATGGCCCCTACGCTGATATCAAGTATTTACGGAATGAACGTTATTAACGGGCTTGAAACATCACCATACGGATTTGTAATCTGCATTGCTATTTCAGTGTTGGTAACTGGTGTAAGCTGGTGGATTTTGCGACACAAACGCCTTATTTAACACATTCTACAGCAAAAAAGGATTAAAAATTCGTAATTGACAATCTTTTTTTTTAAGTTTGCAACTAATATTATTAAATAACGTGATGGCCACATCATGCTGTAAATATTGTGTGTTTTCAGCAGATGGGTCGCGAAAACTCTAATCATAAACTTAAAAAAGGAATGATGGACTCTCAAGAAAAGGCCCTTGGACAGGGTCAGGTTGAAGAAGAGCAGACTACAGTTCAGGCTGCTGCCGAAGTTGATAAAGCGCAAGAGGTACAAGCCGACGCGCCAGTGAGTGAAGAACCCGTACAGAATGAGAATTCTGAAACGGAAGTAACAACAGCCGAAGAGCCTGATCGCAAAACCTATACCTCAAAGAAAGAGGTGCTCGAACGCATTAGAGAAATAGCTCACAACGATGAAAATCCTGAGAAAGATGAGGTAGAATACCTGAAGTCGACGTTCTATCGCCTACACATTGCTGAGCGCGAAGAACAACAAAAAGCCTATCTTGAGGAAGGCGGTGACCCAGAAAAATATCAGGTTCGCCCCGATGACGTAGAGGAAGCATTCAAAGCCGAAATGCAGGTTATTAAAGAAAAACGCGCTAAATTGTTCCAAAAGCAAGAAGAAGAACGCGCTAATAACCTCAAACATCGTGAAGAAATTATTGAAAAAATAAAAAATATGGCCACCTCTCCTGAGGAGGCTAACAAGTCGTTTAATGCCTTCAAACAACTACAACAGGAGTGGAAGGAGATTGGAGCAGTGCCTCCAGAGAAGGCGAACGAAACATGGAAGACATATCAGCTTTACGTAGAACAGTTCTATGACTTGCTGAATCTGAACCGCGAAGCACGCGAATACGACTTCAAAAAGAACCTTGAGCAGAAGAAACGCTTATGCGAAGAGGCTGAAAAACTGGCTGAAGAAACCGACATTATAAGCGCTTTCCATCAGCTTCAAGAGCTGCATGCACAGTACCGTGAGACAGGACCAGTAGCCAAAGACTTGCGCGACGAGATTTGGACACGCTTTAAAAACGCCAGTACGGTGATTAATAAGAAGCACCAACAGCATTTCGAGGAACTGCGTGCACGTGAAGAAGAGAACCTCACAAAGAAAACAGCATTGTGCGAAAAGGTTGAAGCCATTGCAAAAGAAGAAAATAAAGGTACTGCCGACTGGGAGAAACATTCGCAGGAAATCATCGCCATTCAACAGGAATGGAAGACGATTGGCTTCGCGCCACAGAAGATGAACGTAAAGATTTTCGAACGTTTCCGTACGGCTTGTGACGATTTCTTCGGTCGGAAAGCTGAATATTTCAAAGAAATTAAAAAGCGTTTCGCTGAAAATGCAGAGAAGAAACGCGTGCTCGTTGAAAAAGCAAAGGCACTCGCTGATTCGACCGACTGGAAGTCGACAAGCGATAAAATCATCGCGCTGCAAAAAGAATGGAAGACCATTGGCACCGTTCCCAAGAAGCTTGGTGACCGTCTTTGGAACGACTTCCTTGCAGCATGCAACCAGTTCTTCGAAGCACGCAATGCTGCAAATGCAGGTTCACGCAACGAGGAACATGCTAATTTAGACAAGAAACGCGATATCATCGCTAAGCTTAAAGCTATGATAGAGGATGCTGGTGACGACGTTCAGGCAAAGGTTCAAGCGCTGATTGACGAGTACAATACGGTAGGACATGTACCTTATAAGGACAAAGACAAAGTGTATAAAGAGTATCACGAGGTTCTCGATAAGGTGTATGATACATTGCATATCAAACAAACGCGCCGCCGTTTAGATAATTTCAAGAACAACCTTCGTAACGTAGCGAAGCGCGGTGAGGACGCTGTCGACAACGAACGCGCTCGATTAATGCGTCGCTATGAGCAGTTAAAGCAAGAGGTTACCACTTACGAGAATAACCTCGGATTCCTAAATATCGCAAGCAAAAAAGGCAATAGCCTCGTTGAAGAGATGAATAGGAAGGTGCAAAAACTGAAAGATGAGGTACAGCTTGTGTTTGATAAGATTAAGGCTATCGACCAGCAGGCACGCGAAGAAGCCAAGTCTGACGACAAGAATACCGAGAAGTAACACGTACTTATGGCAGAAGACCATTTGGATAAAGCCCAAGCTTTCCTCGACAGTTTGCAACGATTGGGGGCTCAACTCAAAGCAGCCGAAGACAGGCAACGCTTTTATCTCGCGCAGATGCTGCAACTAAAGCAAGCCGATAAAACCGATAGCGATGAGTATAATGAGCTAAATTCGAAAAGCCAATCGTTGCAAGCGCTTATCGATAAGTTTCGTCCCATTTACCTCGAACGCTTAGAAATGGCGAAGAATGCGCAAGTGGCGGTTCGTAAGCGTCGCATGAAGCGCAATTAAATGCGATAAAAGGCGGAAGCAAAAGCTACAAAACGCGGAAGTAAAGATTGCAGGGAAAGTAATTGAAGATTGCAGAAAATGCAAGTAAAAATTGCGTCTTCAAGAACCTGTTACAAAAGGGATAACACTTAAAAAGGGCAAAAACAAATATGTTTACCAACGTTATTTATTATCTTACAGCCCTAAACGTGCTGACGTTATTGGTGTACATGGACGACAAAATCAACGCTAAGCTTGACAAACGTCGTACATCTGAACGCACGTTGCTGATGTTATCGGCAGCAGGAGGCTCCGTAGGCGCGCTGATTTCCATATTTATTGGTCGACACAAAAACCAACACCCACGCTTCCGTTATGGCGTTCCCGTCATGTTTTTATGTCACGTTCTCATTGTCTGGCTGATAGCAAGATTCGGCAATTAAAACGAAAAGATAAGACTATAAAGACAAAAAGACATATTTATTTAAGAGAAAGCATACCATAATAAAGGCGAAGAAGCAGTGCTTCTTCGCCTTTATTGTTTCCCCTTACCGAGTATTTATTCCTTCTCAAAGTGCTGATAGTCCTTCACTCTATTCCACGCACCGCCCCACTTAAAGCCGCGAGCGACGAACAATCGGTACATAAGGTCGGTCTTTGTTATCTTATATGAGAAGGTGGCTACGCGGTCAACATATTTCGTTGCCGTTGTAGGCTGAACCGTAATCTTACCCGATGGCGAACGATGATAATAAGGATTATACAACGGATTCACGTCAATGGCCTTGCCCATTGCGTGTGCCGAGAGTTTTTTTGAGCCTGTAACCTTGCGAAAACAGAAGCTACTGGTGTTGTTTGCACGCATAGATTGCTCGTCGTCAGCATTGAAATCGTCAATTAATTTGATGCTATGAATAGGATAACGCTGACGATAAAGCTCGCGAAAAATATCGATTACATCGGCTGCTATCGACTGATTGCAAACCATTTCACCCAATCGGGTGCGACCGTCAACATCGACATGCAACAGCCTTAAATACCTTAACGACTGCCGATTTACCGTACAATCTTTCGGGAAAGAGCGCCCTTCCATTCGCGCAAACACCACATCGGGAATAGCTTCCTGTGAAAAACACCGTTGCTCACCGTAAGTTTTTATCGCTTCAGTCGACACAATTGCACCCGCACGCCACGCTTTAAGCGTCTTCAAATCGCTTTCCACGTTCTGAGCCACCGCCTTATGCCCCACCAACAACAAGGCTAATGATACCAAAAAAGCGTTTGCAAAGTATCGAAAAATCGTCATTATCGGTTCTTAATCGTCAAATAAAGCTCTACCCTTTTTAGAATTGGAAGTAGATGAAAGGCTGAATATTACTGCTCTTTACCTGAATAACGATGTACACAATCAGCGTTAAAAGCACTGCCGGAACAACAATATTACACTTTTCTAACAGCTTCACCGCACCGTTCTGCCAGCTATCAGGCACAAAATGGGTTACGTAACCGAAGGCCATAAAGCACAGCACATACTTGTATCCTGCCAATACTTGTGGGATAAGTTCGGCGTGGAAGTTCGTAAAAATCTGCGACAACATCGTACCAACACCCGCAAAAGTAGCGCTCCTAAAGAAGAGCCAAGTGAAGCAAACAAAATGAAACGTCAGCACCATAGCGCCTATACGCTTCAAGCCATGCGAACGATAGCTGCGTTCGCGTTTCTTAACTTCCTGACGATAATACTTATGAGCCACCAGTCCAAGCCCGTGAATACCACCCCATACCACAAAATTCAGGCTTGCTCCGTGCCACAATCCGCCCAAAAGCATGGTGATAATAAGATTTATATACTGCCTAACCTTGCCCTGACGATTACCTCCGAGCGAGATATAAATGTAGTCGCGAATCCACGTCGACAGCGAAATATGCCAGCGTCGCCAAAAGTCAGTAATGCTGTCGCTTTTGTACGGAGCATTGAAGTTCATCGGGAATCGGAAACCTAAAAGCAACGCAATACCAATGGCCATGTCGCTATAGCCACTAAAATCGCAGTAAATCTGCATGGCATAACCATATATTCCCAGCAAGTTTTCGAAGCCCGAGTAAAGCGTTGGGTTATCAAAGATGCGATCAACAAAGTTTAAACTAATATAGTCGCTGATGACAGCCTTCTTAAATAAGCCAATCATGATGAAGTAAACACCCTGCGCAAACATCTCGCGCGTGATGACAACGGGCTTTCTAATTTGCGGAGCGAAGTCGGTTGCACGCACAATAGGTCCTGCCACAAGCTGCGGAAAGAACGACACGTAGAACGCATAGTCCATCAAAGAACCCAACGGACGAATATCGCCGCGGTAAACATCGATGACATAACTCATGCTTTGGAACGTGAAAAAACTTATGCCAACAGGCAAGAAAATGTCCCAAGGCTGGAAGTTATTACCAATCATCGCCGACAACATACCTGCAAAGAAGTTGGTGTATTTGAAGTAAAACAGCAGTCCTAAGTCAATACACAAGCTCAAAACAAGCAACATTTTCCTCCACCGCACGTTGTCATCACCCCGCTCTTTCATACGCCCAATAGTTTCGGCTATGAAATAATCGGTTGTGGTTACCAGCGCCAGCAGGAGGAAATAATGTCCACTACTTTTATAATAAAAATAATAAGAAAAGAGCGTTACAAACAAAATTCGCAAATTGCTACGTCGTTGCAGCAACATGTAAACAAAGGCAACGCCAAAGAACAAGTACAAAAACAGTCCGCTACTGAATATGAGAGGGCTCTTCGGATTATATGTAAGAATGTTGATTAAACGCTCTATCATTGTGATTCTAATTTAATACGACGCTGATAATTCTTTAGTCCTGCCTTAAACGATGGGTAAATTTTGTCGGCCACATACTTCCCACCGCCGTAGCTTAAATGGGTATAATCCTTGTTGGCCATGTCGCGTTCGACGAGTCGACGCGTAGCACCCTCGCCACCCATCGCTTGGAAGAAGTTATAAAAACCTACCTTTTTATCGGCCGCCATTTGCTGTTGGAAGGCCACTAATGCGTGTACCTCCTTCAGCGTTTTAATGCCGTCGGCACCACGTTGCTCATGATCGGGCACGCTAAACACCAATATACTGGTTTCGGGAAAAGCCTGACGCAGATGCGCTACCACCTTACCCATGTTGCGTGCATAGTTTTGAATAATATTCTTTGGGTTGCCACTTACCGCAACATTAAGGCCATAGTGCACAATAATTAGGTCGTATGGGCGCAGCTTTGCAAAGTCGGCCAGTGTTGATTGTGGAATACCCTGCAGCGTTAAACCGCTCGAACCGCGAACGCTCATACAATCAAGTATCACGCCTTGTAGGCTTTCCAGCGCCATTCCAAAGCCTGTAAAGCCTTCACCTACGTTGCTAAACTTATAGTTTATTTTACTTCCCTTCGCCTTTAGCTCATACATTTGAACCCCGCTTGAGCCGTCAAAGCTACGCGATTGCGGTGTACCCGCGCCCACAGTAGCCGTAATAGTTGCGCCGTTTTCGGCACGGAAGAAGAGGCGAGCCACATCAAACTGCTTGGCATGGGGTTGGAAACGATTGTATATCGTAGCCAAATTGGTGGTTACACTCGCCCCTGACGACACATTATAATAGCGTTCGCCAATGCCCTGACGACTACGATCGAAAGGCTTTTTCACCACGCTGAACTCGCGTGTACCGCTAGTTTCCTGCGTCACCGTGCGCCTACTGTTTCGGTTTATAGGGTTAGCCAAGTCGACCCAACCCACTCCATGTCCGCCGAACTCGCTTTGAAACAGTTCGCGTAAGTCGGCCGCCATGATATCGTTTTCTACAAACGAGTCGCCAAAATAGGCTATACGCACGGGGCGTCCTAAGGTTTTCACCTTGTTCAGAGCCTCATAAAAATGGTCCATACCACCCTTTTCACCGCCTGAATAGTCGATGATAGGCTCAACGCCCTTAGGCCATTGTTCTTTAAATTCTATTTTCTTTCCCGACTTGGTCGTTGTTGCCACCGCCTTAGGAGCCTTAGGAGCAGGTATAACATCAACCTGTTCTTCGTCGCGTTCGGGCAGCAGCTCGCTCAGCATATTAACGCTACGCAACGTCGTTCCGCCAACAGAAAGTTTGGGCAACGCATGCATAGCCAGCAGAAAAAAAAGCACAAGACCCGTAAGGACGAAAGTCTGTTCTGAATCTTTCATGATAGTTTTTGTGTGAATACTTATTTTTTATTCGCGAACATCATAACCAGCTTATGCTCAAAACATTAAACAGCTTATACCATTATTATTCGCGAACTTTATAACCGCATCGTTTCGATCTCATGCCGATGATGCAAAATAAAGTCGTGCAAAGGTACTTTAAAATTGGCAAACTATGGTATAAATAAAAAATTCTTTTTTATTCTAACGCAAATTACTGACCTTCCGCAAGTCAATGCCACAGGGCCTACTTTATAGAAACATCATGCAGCGATTGTAATCACGTTGTGCCTATTGTGCTATTATGTTGTGCCAAACGGGCAATTATATTGTACCGTCAAGGCGTTTAGGTACAGTTTTTGCTCGCATTTCGATGTAACGGTAGATGTTCGGCAGCCGTCATACCATGCGTACTACGGCCGTCGTATAATCTGTATGCCGATCGTCATACAAGGCGTACCACGGCCGCCGTACAACCACCATAACGCCAAAACAACGTAGCCGTTATGACAAAACGCAAACACGAAAGGCCGTAAAACGCATTTTCAAACCGAAGATAACATGAATGGTATAATCAATTTTATTAAACAATGGACGCTGCCCTTTGCACTGGTTACGGGTAGTTTGACGTATCTTCTCTTCTCGCATGTGCCACAGCTTGCACCCGTGGGCGATGCTGTTGGCCCCGTTCTCGTGGGGCTTATGCCAGCGGTTATCTTCGTCATGCTATACATTACGTTCTGCAAAATAAACCTATCCGATTTTCGCCCACGTCTGTGGCATTTTGCCCTTCAAGGCATTCGGGTATTACTTTCGTTGGCGGTGGTTGTGGCAATCAATCTGGTTCACGATGCCGAAACGAAAATAATTTTGCAAGGTGTGTTCATTTGCGTCATCTGTCCTACGGCTGCAGCAGCGCCCATCGTGACCGAAAAATTAGGTGGCAGCATAGCCAGCATGACGATTTACATGATTATTGCCAACGTGTTTACATCGGTTATCATTCCGCTTTTATTCCCAATGGTTGAGCGTTCGGCCGACATAAGTTTCGGCCTTGCCGTCGTAGCCGTGTTGCGACGTGTACTGATGGTGTTGGTCATTCCGTTGCTTTTGGCATTGGCAACACGTCGTTTTCTGCCTGCGTTCGTTAGCTGGTTGCGCGAGAAAAAAACCTTGCCTTTTACCTTTGGGCCTTTAATCTGTCAATCGTCATGGGCTTAACGCTGCGCATGATTATCAATACCACCGTGACAGGACAAACATTAGTACTGCTGCTTGTGCTGCCTTTATTCGTGGCTATTGCCCTTTTCGGCATCGGAAAACTAGTGGGAGGCTACTTCGGCGAGAGCATAAGTGGTGGCCAGGCGCTCGGACAGAAGAATACCATTGTGGGTATTTGGCTGATGATGACGTTCTTAAATCCTGTGGCTGTCATCGCGCCCTGCAGCTATGTATTATGGCAGAATTTGATTAATTCGCTACAACTGTGGTACAAAGACAGGTATGGCGCGCTGAAATGGTAGCGGTTTCGGCAAGCGATAATGGCCGAAAGAGTACAGCAAACGGTTTATCTCGCGATGTAAAAGCATAAAAACTACTCGCTATCTGTTACAAAACAGCTACTCGCCTACTATCAAACTACTTGTAACCCATTATAAAATAACTGCTCGACTACGGTAAAACTATTCGCAATTCATGGTAAAATTGCTGGTCAGATACTGTAAAACCACTCGTAATTCATGATAAAATTGCTATTCGAATACTGTAAAACCACTCGTAATTCGTTATAGAAATGCTCTTTCATTACTGTAGAAATACTCTTTTCTTACTGTAAAACTACTCTATCCGTACCGCATAAGTTTTTTCCTTTTAAACCCTTGTGGCATTCAAAAAAAATACATATCTTTGTCCATGTGCTGCTATTTTTAGCTGCCCTAAACCTATTTACACACTAACATCAGAATTATTTTACAAAACCAAATAATTTTAATAAGCTTATGAAACAATTTTTACGCTATTCGTTTTTGAGCATTATCATGATGCTTTTTGCTGCTAATGCTTCTGCAGCACCGTTCTTAACCCTCTCTTTTCCTGACGAAAATTCAGCAGGAAATGCTGAAGCAGGAAACGGCTATACTAAAACTTGGACTGCAAAAATAGGCACTCACGAGTGGCTGTTAACCAACTTCAACAACTACAAATGGCAAAACAACTGGACCTATGTAAGGTGCGGAAGCAAGAAAGCAGATAGTGAAGCTCGCATCGCCACAGCGCAAAAATTGGGTGAAGCTGTGGCTACAATAGTAGTGGATATCGACAAAATCGACAAGACATTAGTGAATAAAATCTTCCTCGCTGTGTCGGCAGACGGAACAACTGCTGAAAGTATTGTTGAGATTCCAGCAGAGAAATGGGTTGCGGGCCCAATGATTTTCAATATCCCTACGCCCAAAGCCGACAGATTCTATGCCTTATATTTCCATAACAAAAAAGGCAAAGGTAATGGTGCTATGCAAATTTCGCACGTAAAATACTATACTGCAGGCGGTTTCACAGGCCTTGTAAGCATTAAGAATACGCCCGCAACAGCTTATACTATTGCAAAGGCTCAGCAGCTCGTTGATGCAGGAGATGGCCTTAACGACTCTGTTTACGTGAAAGGAATTGTAACAGCTATCGACAAGTTTGAGATTAAAGAGAAAGCTTGGAACAACGGCGAGTACTATATTAGTGACGATAATGCCGCTACCAATAAGCTGTTCATCTACGCTGGTAGATTCGCAAACAACGCAGCATTTACCAATGAAAACAAGGTGAATGTGGGCGATCAGGTGGTTGTTTATGGTGTATTGAGCAAGAATGCACAGCATTATCTCATGGACCGTGGCAACTATTTGTACAGCGTTAACGGCACAACCGTAACAGGAATTCGCAATACAGAAATGACCAAGAAAGCTGATAAAGACGCTCCTATCTACAATATGGCAGGTCAGCGTGTAAGCAAAACCTACAAGGGTGTTGTGATACAGAATGGTAAAAAGTTTGTAAATAAATAATCTCTATTTCAAAATTTAACTTTCTACTTTATACATTATCATATCAACTACGTGTTGATGAAAGAGAAAGGGCTGTGTCGTGATGACACCGCCCTTTCCTTTTTTATCACTTAAAACACAATTAAATATTCAACTTTACGAAATATTACTAATCATTTTATACTGTAAAGCTCTGATTAATCATGCACTATCGTAAAGTTTTATTATCGCAGCTTTCCTATCTTTTTAGCTTTTTAATCGCGCGTAAATACTGTAATTTGCTCTCGCCTTAACCTATAAGATAAGAGATTTCGGCTTTAAACTTATTTCTTTGTAAGCCGAATTTGCTCTCGTTTTAACCTATAAGACAAGAGAGATTAGCCTTAATCGTCTTTCTTTTTAAGCCGAATTATTCTCTGGTTTCGGCTACCTCGAAAGGCGAGTGTGACGTCACGCTCCGACTCTATGTACCTTCCGTCCACCACAACATCTAATAAAGGCAGTATCTCTGCCATGTAACCGCTTTCAATTTGTTCAATCGTGTAACCCGTATACAGCCATATATCCTTCGTGGGATAGGCAGAACGAATCTCACGAGTCAGCGCAAGCACGTCATCAAACGTATCAAGAGGGTCTCCGCCTGAAAGCGTAAGACCCTGAATATACGATTTATCGAGCTCGGAAAACAGATATTCTTTATCAGCCTCGGTGAAAGGACGACCGCCACAAAAGTCCCATGTCTGTTCGTTTTGACACCCTTTACAGTGATGCGAACAGCCAGCAACCCACAGCGTTACACGAAATCCCTCGCCGTTATTTACGTCGCATGTGCTGATGTTATGAAAGCGAATCATCTATAAAATAATAGTAATTCTTCTATAAAATCGAGGGCATTCATTTGCGAAACAGAAAACTTTTATTTGCAAAATAGAAATT
This sequence comes from Prevotella sp., assembly GCA_013333285.2. Lineage (GTDB taxonomy): Bacteria > Bacteroidota > Bacteroidia > Bacteroidales > Bacteroidaceae > Prevotella. The sequence goes on along the minus strand of JABCPF020000049.1, from coordinate 28,579 downwards.
ATTTACCCGCAAAACAGATGCTATCCATCTACGAAACAGAAAATATTTACTCGCAAAACAAACCGCATTTCTCTGCCAAATGAAAACCCCTTTTCGATAAAAACGTTGAGATGTTTAACAATCGCAACCAGGGAGATACTCTCTGATGTGCTTAACGCGATCGCCAACTTCACACTGTTTACCGTGGTTAAAGTTGTGATAATCGGTTGTTAAGTATCCCGTCACGCGACGAAGACGACGTACACTCTCACTGCCACAAACAGGACAAGCATCGTTTATTTCATCTGTGTAGCCGCAATTCATACACGTATCGTTTGGCACATTGATGGCAAAGTACGGAATATCATGCGACATCGCGTAATCAATTATCTCTTCAAGCGCGGTGATATTGTTCTTAGTGGTCGATGGAAGCTCCACATACGTGATGCAACCAGCCGATGAATAGCCCGTGAGTTGGCACTCAATATCAATCTTTTCAAACGGAGTCATCTTCTCCCATACGGGTACATGGATAGAGTTTGTGAAATAATCGCGATCCGAAACATTCTTAATCACACCATAACGAGCCTTGAATTTCTCCATCGCCGTAAAGCAAAGATTCTCAGCTGGCGTATAATACACACCGAAGTTCAGCTTATATTCGTGTTTAAATTCGTTGCAACGCTTGCTGAAAAGTTCCTCAATGCGCTTAGCTAAAGCCAATCCTTCAGGGTGGGTATGGTTCTTACCGATAAGAATTTGCAGTGTTTCGGCCATACCTAATTGTCCCATTGCCAACGTGCCGTGCTTTAAAGCCGAACGTATTCCTTCCTCAGGCACGTAACCAGCCATAGTATTATTCTCCCACATAAAAGGCGCAGAGCGTGGATCTTGCGAACAAATCCAATTGAAACGCTCTATTAAAGTATCCTTCGCTTCGTGTATTTTCTGATCAAGAAGTGTCATAAACGCTTCCACATCACCGCCTGCTTCCATAGCGAGCGTAGGCAAAATGATGGTTGTTGGGCAAATATTTCCGCGACCATCTTTCAATTGTCCGAAGCCGTTGATATCGAAACCGTTTGCCGTGCGGCAGCCCATCGTAGAGAAATATGTACGTGGATCATTCGGGTCGTAACCAGCATTACCGCTCCAATCCACATTAGCGTAGTTAGGATACAAACGCTGCGATGTAGAGCGCATGGCCAATTGCTTCAAGTCGTAGTTCGGTGTGCCTGGGCGATCATTCACTCCTTTCATATACTGGAAGATGCCACAAGGGAAGATTGGCGTATTATGGTGGAAGCCGATACCCTCAAGACTGCCCAAGAGAAGGGCGCGAGATACCAGTCGACCTTCTTCTAACGTACACGTTCCATAGTTAATTGACGTGAACGGAAGCTGGTCACCCGAACGACTTTGCAGCGTGTTGAGGTTGTGATACATCGCTTCAACAGCTTGGCGAAGCTCCTGAAGTGTGTCGCAAAGCGCGCTATTATAGCAGCGACTATCAAGTTTTTCCTTGTTGGCCAGCGTGAAATCTTCTTTCGTCAGGCCTGTCGATTCGAAGAAAGTAGCCTTGTTTTTGTCGCACCACTCGTCGAAAACCGAACGCACTACGCCTACAGAGTCGGTGTAAGTATCGGCATACATATTAATAAAATCGGTGTCGGCGAAACTCTCCTGTTCCTTAGCCCACGCCACGATATAGTGTTTCATGAACGACTTTCTGAAGTAAGGCACCATCGTCCAGTCAATATGCGTAGCCGAAACACCCCCAAACTGGTTCAAGCTTTGCAACTGGAAGATAACAGCAACAAGCTGCATTGCCGTGTTCAAAGAGCCAGCAGGGCGCACATCGCCTTGGCGTGTGTGGAAGCCTTTTGACAACAAATCGTCGAAAGGAATGCTCAAACAGTTGTGGAAACCAATAGCATACTTGTTCAAATCGTGGATATAAATCTCGTTGTTATCGTGATTTGTGCGTGCCAGTTTCGACATACAATGCTCCAGCGCGTATTGTTTTTCGTACACGTTAGCAGCCTCGCCGCTTCGTCCTCCACCCGAATACTCGTCAATGTTAGCATTCTGATTTACCACGTTTTTGGCCATGAGTTTTTCCTCATACGTCTTCTTGATACGCTGATCGCGCTCAAGCTTGTGTTGGTAACGGTACTCACAGTAGGCAATAACAGCCCTTAACTCGCCCTCGCTTGCCAATACCTGCACAACGGTATCTTGTATATTCTCGATGTCGAACACTTCACCCTCGCCGAGATATTTTTCACGACAAAGTCCGTCAACACGGTTAGCATAATGCGTTGAAATGTCATCGATGTTTCCCTCGTGACGAATAGCTTTGAGGTTCTTAAGTATTGCATTTTTTATTTTCGACAAATCGAAAGGCACAAGACTGCCGTCTCTTTTACGTACTTGTATCATAGCGCAGAGTATTAATATTTATTAGTTTATTGTGTGATTTAACTATGCTTATTGAAGGACAACATTGTGATAAGTTTTGGAAAACTTTTTCGTTCAAACTTAAAGAAAAGTTTTCCAAAAAGTAAAACTTTAAACTTCTATTCTTATCAGAAGATTTTCTTTTTTGTTTGCCTTACGTCTGCAAAAGTAATCAATAAAAGATAAACCGCAAAGCTTTATCATGACAAAAATAGAAAAGAATTGAAATTATTTTTTATCTAAATCATTTAGATAAATAAACAGTTGTGAGAAACGTATTTTTCTACGAACGAAAAGGGTAATTTTTGTGATTTCGCAGTATGATTTTACAGGATTGCCACCACCTTTTCGTCAGAATCGCACCGCGTTTACGACAGAAAAACAGTTGTACGACGAACGCCATACAACGCGTACTACGGCCGACGTACAACGTGTATGACGGCCAGCGTACACATCGTTCTACGGCCGTCGTACACCCATCGAAACACGCAAAAGCAATCAGCTCATTACAACAAACACGAAGCAAATCTGCAGAAAAACCCTATCAGAATAGCCGTATTGAAGTAAACACAACACAGAAAAGAAATACTAAAATAAAGAGGAGATAGCAAAGAAGAAGATATAAGAGGGCGTAAAAAGCATAGGAAACAGATACCAACACAATAGTAAGAACACTTCAACACAGGGTGCATCAATTGCACAAAAAAGCTACAACTACCACACCACCTTATTATATATATCACTAAAACAACGAAAAACTACTGAACAAACTAACGATATAAGCTACAAAAACAAACATCATCGACTCAGAAACCTGATTACAACAGCAAGTAAAAAGCTTTTGATAAGCTACAGTTTCAACCCTTTAGGACTTAGAAAAAGCATCTTTTAGCGTACAAGTTTTGCTAAAAAGTAGAAAAAACAAAATGGGAAGCAGCGTGTGCTGCCTCCCATTACATCAATTATATTTACCAAAAGGTTTAGTTCTTCATAGCCTTAACAGCCTTGAAGTTGTTCACCTTCACGAGATAAACACCAGCAGGAGCGTTAACCGTAAGCTGTGCATTGCGGCCTTCTGCTACGCGTGTGCCATCAGCTGCAAATACTACAACGCTCTTCACTGTTTCAGGAGCCTGAACAATTAACAGGTCGCCCGCGAAGTCAGCGCTAACGTCAGTTACTGTCTCAACGTTCTCAACAGCTGTTGCATTAGCAGTCTTCACCACGGTAAGAGCCTTACGAGCAGGTGTAGTAGTGAGGTTTTCAGCTGTTGGAATTGAGTAAACGCCAAGCTTAGCACCCGAGCAAATGAGGTTTCCTGCATAGTCGAAGTTCATTTCAAACAGGTTACCACTCTTATTCGCTACATCGCTCTGGAAGCTACCAATCAGCGAAAGCGTAGGAACATCGCCTGCCCAAGTTACGCTGAATAGCTTGACAATACCCTTGAGTTCGCCAACAGCCACAAGACTTTGATCAGCAGAAACTGCAAAGCCACCGCCGCCAGTACCAGTGAGTAACAGTGGGAAGTCGCCCTCGCCACTATTGAACGTAACATTGCCATCGCGTGTAACGTAGAGCAGCGAAGGAACATTCTTTGTGTTGTTACCTTGTCCACGACGCTGTGAACACCAAGCACCGCCGTCCTTACCTGCAGCAACTGCAATATCAGTATTAAGCAAATATTTACCAACTGCAAGGGAATAGCTTGGTGCCTTGTTCCATTCGTAAACGAGACTACCGTCAGCTTGTCCAATCTGATAAACGGCAACGTCGTTACCCATGTCCTCATTGGCAACATAAACCTTAGTATCAGCACCTGTGCCACCAACAGCAACACCCGGTGTAGACGAACCAACTTTTGCACCGTCATTGGTGAAGAGACCATCGCCATCACGTGTACCAACGAAGAATTGTGTAAATGGCTTCGTCAGATCAGCAGGATCAGCAATATAAACACCAGAGTTAGCATCAGCCCATTCTGCAATCCATACCTTACCCATTGGACCTACAGCAATGCGGTATGTGGTGCCAGGGTTAGGATATCCGCGGTAAGGCGTACTGTTAAGACGTGTATATGTCTGATCGTAAGCATACAATCCATTACCTGCATTACCTGATTTAATGAAGTTGTTTGTGTAAATCTGACCGAAGAATAGTGATTCTGGCGACTTATCAACAGAGCTGAATATCGCGCCCTCGTAGTTGTCAGGAGTATTAATTCGTGCAACACGAGCAACGTTTTCGCCCTTCAAAATAACTCCCCAATTGAGGGTAGTTCCTGCATCTCCAGGAATAAAGTCCTGAGCATAAGTAAAGGTATTCTCACCCTCAGTTACAGTAACTGGGATTCGACCAACCTCTGTGCCGTCGGCCGCATTGGTAAATACGATAGCGGCAGCGGTAGCAGCAGCGTTCGCCTTGAATGTAAAGGTATAAGAATCGTCGCTTTCTTTCTTGCTATTAAGCGCGTAAGCGTAGATATTCTTCACAACAGGCTGCTCAACTCCCTTACTTGTAAAGGCAGTAAGTTTGGTGCCATGTAACAAGTATAGTGTAATGTCGGCATCGTTAACCTTAGCACCTGCAGCAATGTTTGTCGCAGTTTCAGCAGCTGCAAGAGCTGTAGTTTCGGTCTTTACAAGACGTGCTTTATTAAGGCCCTCGGTGATATCGTACAGACGTACACCGCCAACACCAGCAGCAGAAACAAACGGAGTAACCATGAACTGACGCTTAGCGTACTTGAAGCACTGATAACCCACTGCGGCATTACCTATTTCTTCATCGGTCATTTGGCCAATAACAGGGCTGTCTTGGTTCGATGTGCCAGTAGGATGGAACTCAAGTGGCAAACCAGCTTCGCCATCAACGATATAGTTTTCGTCAGTGCGAGGTGATACTGCCAACTGTGGAGTTGTGCCCTGACGGCCCTCACCATAGTTGTTTCCTGAAATAGTTTTCTCACTAAATACAGTAGAAGTAACTTGGTTATCGGTTACATTCATGATCAAGAAGCGGCCACCGCGTGATGAACCAGCGGTAACACCCGAAGTGATAACTGCACAATCGGCAGCTGCTCCGTTCACAGCGAGACCACGTCCCACGTCAGCACGGTAGAAGTTTGCTGAACTTTGAGATGTAAACCACTCAACAGGGTTTGCATCAAGTGTAGCCCATTTGTAGAATCTTAGCGTGCCACGCTTGTATCCTTCGTCAACTAAGCTGGCATTAAACTGGTTGCGAACACTGTTCACACCTACAAGCTGACCATCGGCTGTAAACGCAATGTCGTTCAAACGAGAGAAGAATCCCTGATTGTCTGTTTCAGCAGGAGCAATGCCTGTGGTTGAAAGTTGCTTAATAATACTAAGATTTTTGTTGTCAATCAGATAGAGTTTAGGCTCGCCTGCGTCGTCAGAGAGAACAACGATTGAGTCACCGCGTGTAAGCATACGCTTTACAGTTCCGGCGATTGCGAGGTCTTTGGTATCCGCTTCTGTCATCTTGAGCGTTGAAGGAGCGCCTACATAGGTGTTCTGTACAGGCTCAGGATAATTATAATAGGTAATAGCGGGAGCTACATAATCAGTAGCTTCTGCCAACAATTTTACGTAAGAGGTTTCGTTTGCCTTAACAGTGAGAGGCTTTGTATTCTCACCTTCAAGAGGTTTATAACCGTCTTTCTCAAGCTGTAATGTATATTCGCCTGGTTCAAGATTCTTGAAAACGAAGATGCCATTGTACAAAGTGTCAACCTGATAGGTATCAATCTTTGCACCAGCCTTAAACAAATGTATCTTGGCTCCGTTCAAAGGTACCCACTGATCATTCGTTCCGGGAGCATACTGATAAAGCACATGCTTCATCTTAGCGTGCATATCTTTAATGGTTCCCATAATATAGCCCTTAGTTTCAGGCTTCAAACCGAAGTAGTTACAGATACCACGTGCCAAGCGTATGCCATGTTGGTAACAGTAATCCTTATTCAAAGCACGGTGGCGTGCTGGCTGATAGGTATGGAAAAAGCCTTCAAGCAGGAAGCCAGGTGTGCCATGACGGAGCACGCCAAGGTAACCTTTGTACACCTTTCCATTGCTACGGGTAGATGAATACTCATGGCCATAGAAGTCGATATCACCGCGCAGGTTCTTGTTTTCAAGGCTATAAGCGCTGTAATGGTCAATAAAATTCTCCCAGTGATAAGGCCAACAAGCATTTGCCATCGCCCAACTGCCCTTCGCTAAATCGCCATCAGAACCGTCCTTACCGCGATAAAGGAACAAAGGATAGTTTGTCATTGAACCGTCAGCAGCTGCATTCGAGTGGATAGAAATGAACATATCGTAGTTACCTGTTTCCACTTCCTCGCATATTTCAGATAGTGGACGGTTACAAACGCCATCGTCATCTTCTCTAACCCATGGCCAGTGCGGACCGTTTGATGTACGTGAATAGGTGATATTTTCAGCCTTCACACCCATACGAATAAGCGTATGATGAAGCTCTGCTATCTTCCAAAGGTTGGTATTTGTTTCGTAAAAACCACATGAATCTGGCATACCGTTAGCCAAAGCAGGATATGGAATAGTTGCCGCTGGGCGGTCATTGGGTCCCCATCCGCCATGTCCGGGGTTGAGGTAAAAGCGCAATTGATCAGCTGGTTTCGACGCCGTTTGCGCAAAACTATTGCTTGTAGCGAATATCGCTACTAAACCAAGTAAAAATAACTTTTTCATAGCGATAATTATTGTAGGTTGATCATGTAAGCCTCACCCGCTGGAGTTTCGAACACAATCTTCTTAGAAGATGCGCTCACCTGTGGGTATTGAGCGATAATATCGTCGCTTGTGAGCTTCTGCTCTGCGCCAGAAAGGTTCTTCGCAATGATGGAAGAAGCGATAACATGTTCGCCATCGTCTTGGTCGTTCATACCTATAACGGTGGTGTTATCGTACCATTTTGCTGCTCTTAGTTGGCCCAGCGCCTTTACATTATTGCCATTGAGGTCGCAAACAAAGCAACCTACACCGCTAACATAGTAAAGAACCTTTGTGCCATCAGGCGATAATGAAGGCCAAATATAGCGCACATTCTTGCCGTTTGGCGCCAATTGTGTGGTGCGACCATTACGTGTAAGCTGCATCTCATGGTTCTGAGTGAGCGACAAAGTAGGAGGAGTAGCAACGATTTTTGCGCCAGAAAGCGAACGCGCTCTCATCTTACCCTGACTAACTATCGCTGCAGTATTGCCATGCAAACGATAGCCTTGCAACATGCGCTGAGCGGGAGCAAGCTCTCGTTTCGCACCTGTTTCGAGCGAAACGCTCTTTAAAGCCGTCATCTTTAGGCGCTGAGGAGTGAACGATGTCTCACGGAAGACAACGGTCTTACCGTCAGCAGCCACTGCGGCACCATAGCCAGCGCCTTCTGCTTCTGTAAGAATGGTGGTTTCGCGTGTGGCTAAATCAAATTTCTTTAGCCCTCGACGAGTTGACGTTGTGAGAAGAATGTAATCGCCAGCAGGACTGATTGCGGCAACCGCATTATCAAAATCCTCAGGGATTGGCACCTTCTCGACTGACTTAACACTTAGCACTTGCGCCGATACCGCTATGGGTAGGCACAATGCCATTGAAAGTAGAAAGTGTTTCATACGTGATTGTTATTAGGTGAATTAAATAAAATCGAAATAGGTAGATAGGTTTAAAATCAACAAATAAAAAGGTTTAGGCAGGCAAAGCATGATGGAATGTTCAAATTGAATAAGTGGGAGAAAATGTGGTTTCTTACGAAAGCTCGTAGAAAAACACTCACTTTCTCCCACTCCTTTTTCAACTTTTCTTCCTTTATGCTTTCTTATTTTTTCTCGACTATTGCTGAAACTTCACTTTCAGCATTGTCGTTTTTCTTCACGGCTGTGACAAAGAACTTGCCATTTGTCGTCAATTCATAGCTATTTGTCTGTACAATAGCCAGCAAGGTTGCTTCCTTTTTGTCGCCATTATGCTGATAAACAGCATAATAACAATCGGCTACAGCGTCCCACTTCAGCGCGGTACCAGCTACCGTTACGTTCTTAGGTGCAGTCGGTTTAACCTCTGGAAGCAGACTCAGATAAGGCAAAAGAGCAGGCTTTTCAAACTGTTTTGCAATTACCTTATTTATATTTTCAGGATTGTCGAGCAAGTTTTGAGCACGATATAACGAGCTTCCTGCCACCTTTTTATTGCCATAAGCCAAAGTGAACTGACGCTGCAGGTCAACATTGCTCTGATAAAAGTCGTCGTCATTCCATTGTGAGTTCTGACTCTTATCGAAACGATAAATACCATATCCCACCATAAACTTATTCTTTCCAGCACACTCTGTAACAAACTGTGTGAGGCGAGCAGGGAACCATCTCTTTGTTGACCAGTAAAGTTGTGGAATAATTACATCAACCCAACCTTTGCGAGCCCACAATGGAACGTTCGCATACATCTGGTTTAAATCGTTTTCAAGGTTACCCTGTGGGGAAATAGAGAACACTGCTGACGGACGAACCTCGCGAATAGTACGTTGTACTTTCGTTACCATTGAGTCGACCATAGCACGTCGGAACACCTTTATATCGGTGAATTTCGAACCATATTTAGCAAACTCTGCATCGTCATTCATCGACTCACCACCCGATAACGACGGATAAAAATAGTCATCAAAGTGAATGCCGTCAACGTCATATTTCTGCAACAACTCTTTAATGATGTTAGCAATACGCTCACGTGTTTCAGGAAGTGCAGGGTTATAGATGATACAATTATTATATCTCTTCACCAGCTTTGTAGGTATCATTGATGACACCGTTGCGCTACCGCTTCGTGCAATGCGGTAAGGGTTTATCCAAGCATGGAATGCAATACCACGGTTATGGCACTCATCAATCATCCAACGCAGCACATCGTACGATGGTCTTTGGCCTTCTGTGCCTGTGATATAGCGACTCCAAGGTTCGTATTGTGATTCCCAGAACACGTCTGCACTAGGTCGAACCTGGAAGAACATGGCGTTCATCTTCAGCTCTTGCAGCTTATTGAGATACTGAGTAAACAATGCTTTCTGTGAAACTTCGTCATGTTTATTTTTAGGCCAGTCAAGATTCAGTACTGTAGCCACCCATACAGCACGGAAATCCTTTGCAGGAAGCACTGGAGTTTCTGTAACTACGGGCTTTACTGTTGTGCCACCTCCAGGTTTGGGTGTGGGCGGAGTTACCGGCGTTTCACCTTTTTCGCCACCACAACCTGCCATTAAAAGCACACAGAGGCTGGCAAAAACTATTCCTTTGAACTCTCTTGCTAAACGTAAGATATTCATTTTTTGTCGTCTAATTTAAAAATTTTCTAAGTTGGAAATTAAAATAATTTAGGTCTCGGCTTTTAAAAATCCGACTTCAAATATACTCACATTTTCAAAGCTTTATACTTTTTAGCCCCGAATTAACCATTTGTTTAATATTAATTAACAAACCAAAACTATAACCCAAATCAGCAAACTTATCGTTAAATGTCAGTTATTTATCACCGTCCAATATCTTATATTACACCTTATTTAAATAAGTAATGCTCTCGCGAGGTGATAATACCTTCCATATTTTCGCTTGCCCACGTCAGCAGATTATTGATAAGGGGTAGCAAACTTTTCCCCTTTTCGGATAGTGAATACTCCACACGTGGCGGTATTTCAGGATAGGCTTCACGCTTAACCAGCCCGTCAGCCTCTAGCATTTTAAGCGTTGCCGTGAGCATTTTCTGCGATATATCAGGTATGTTTCGCTGCAATTCCTTGAACCGTTGGCACCCATTGTTCTCTAAAGTAAAGAGTACAAGCATCGACCATTTGTCGCCTACGCGCGACAATACATTACGAATGGGACAATTAGGAAACAATCCATCTCTAAGTTCACTTCTGTTCATGCTAATAGAGTATTAATAAAACATTACTTTACAAAAGTAACCACGCTGCCTAATTACTTCTATATCTTTATCGTTAAACAGTGTTAAACCTCAAACATCTAATCGCCTTATAATCAACATTAGTTACAAAAGGGTAACTGTCTTACATTTCAGTGCCTACTTGTATAGACGTTTGGATATTAATAACTTTGCATCGTCAACAAGAAAAAACAAACAAAATTATTAATTTATAAAAAACAAAACAATGAAGACAATTGAATTATCAAAGAGTGGAAAGAACTTTACAGCTGTAAACGTAGGCAAGTTAAATGACATCAACCAGTATGTTTTGCCATTAGGCGACATCGAAATCCCCGGCAAAGTGTTTGCAGGTGCTGCACTGGGTGCAACAGGAAGCGACGTCTCTTTCCAAACACTCGTCCCCGGACAAGATAGTGGCTTCCTCCACAATCATAAAACACACGAGGAACTTTACTTCATTCTTAAAGGCGAAGGACTCTATCAGGTTGATGGCGAAACGTTCAATGTTTCTGAAGGAAGCATCATACGCGTGGCACCCGAAGGCAAGCGTGCACTGAAGAACACAGGCAACAGCGAGATGTTAATGCTCTGCGTGCAGTACAAAGCAAATAGTTTTGCCGATAACGATACACCAGTAGCCGATGGCGTTATCCTTGCCGACGAATTGAAATGGTAGTTGATTCGCATTTCCCCCACTGTCCGATCCGCAACGTGCTTGCGCGAATTTGCGGAGCGGACACCCTGTGGGTAGTGCTTCTACTGGGCGAAAAACATAAAGCCACAACCCTACAACTCGCCCAGAATATGAAAGAACTAACCACCGACGAGGTTGCATCTGCCATAGAATTATTGGCTGCTGATCACATCATTGCGTCGCAAAATAATAAATGGCACCTCACCAAGACAGGACTTTCGTTACTTCCACGTGCAAGAAACATGGTTCGCTGGTGCGAAAAAAATCTCATTTGAATCATGCTCTCGTGACGAATACGAGCAAGCATGATTCTTCTTTTTTTACATCATTTCCCCTTATTTCTATATAAAAATCTATCTTTTGCTACCTCGCCTACGCCCTTTAGCATTTCTTTCGTACCTTTGCCCAGCCTACCAAAACGGCTGTATGCTCGTGGTACACCTATTATAATATAGGGCACAAAAACTGAAAACACAATCAATAAACATAACATGAAACACGTTTTATTGACCATTTTCCTTTCTCTTAGTCTTGTAACCTCGGCCCGTCACTATCAGGTTGTTGTGGTGGGTGGCGGCACAAGCGGTGTATGCGCTGCCGTACAGAGCGCGCGTTTAGGCGCACAAACACTTCTCATTGACCACACACCGTGGCTCGGTGGCATGCTAACGGCGGCAGGTGTAAGCGCTACCGACGGTTGCTACAGGCTGCCAAGCGGTATGTGGGGCGATTTTCAGGCCGAGCTTGCACGCCACTATGGTTCTATGGAGGCTCTGCAAACGGGCTGGGTGAGCATGATACAGTTTGAGCCTTCAGTAGGTAATCAGATTTTCCAACGCTGGGTTTCGAACGAACCCAACATCACCTACCAACCGCAAACTACATGGAAAAACCTGCGCCGTACTTCACGTGGGTGGCAGCTTACGCTCGTAAACGAAACGAAGGAAGAGCCAATAACCGCCGACTATCTGATTGATGCTACCGAAATGGGCGATGTAGCCCATGCCGCAGGCCTGCCTTACCACGTTGGCCTTGATGCACGAACCGACACGGGTGAGCCTTGGGCGCCCGCACAAGCACAGCCTATTGTGCAGGACATGACGTATGTAATGATTCTCAAACAGTACGATAAACCACAAACCATAGCACGTCCTGAAGGTTACGATGCGCGCGAATTTCGCAACTGTTGCATCAACAGTCTCAACGATAGCAACCTAAAAACAAAACCGTGGACGGCTGAAATGATGATGAATTACGGCCGATTGCCCAACGGAAAATTCATGATTAACTGGCCCATGTGGGGCAACGACTATTACCTTAACGACGTCGACTATACGCCTGCACAACGTGATAGTGCCGAGAAAAAGGCCAAAGCCAAGTCGCTCCGCTTTTTATATTTCATGCAGAATGAGCTGGGAATGCACAATCTTGGCCTTGCCAACGAGTACCCTACTGCCGACGGAATGCCTTTCTTTCCTTACTATCGCGAGGGTCGACGCTTTGCAGGTCACGTGCTTTTTACGCTGAACGACATTATCAGTCCGTACAAACAAGCCAACTCACTCTATCGTACGGCTGTGCTTGTAGGCGATTATCCTGTTGACCAACACCACAATGAGCTGCCCGTCCCCGACCTTACCCTTCCGTCAATACCTTCGTGGGGAATGCCGTTAGGCGTGTTCTTCCCCCGTAACGACGACCGTTTGATATTGGCCGAAAAGGCTATTTCGGTTACGAATCTGGTGAACGGAACTTCACGTTTGCAGCCTGTGGTGATGCAAATAGGTCAGGTTGCAGGAACGTTAGCAGGCATGGCCGTGAAGCAAAAGTGCCTACCCTGCCGCCTAAGTGTGCGCGATGTGCAACGCCAACTGCTTAAAACAGGCAACTATTTGCTGCCTTACCTTGATGTAAAACGCGATGATGCACTCTTCCCCGTGTTGCAACGCATAGGCGCTACTGGCATTTTGCAGGGGCGTGGACGTCATCACGACTGGAGCAACGAGACGTGGCTTGACATCGATAGCGTTGTACAGGCCGACGATGTAGTGCGTCTTCTGTCCTTCTATAGCTGCCCTTTGCCCACGCTTTGGCCTAATATGCCCGATGCAAAAACAATGCAAAAACTATTCGACAACATGATGAAGACTCGCCGAATGCCCGCACGCCAGCATCTCGCTACAACCATGCGCCAGTGTTTAAAGCCTTACGGCGTGCCTTATCCTGAGGGTGGAGTAAGTAGGAAGGTGTTTGCAATATGGGTTGATACGCTTTTTAACCCCTTTGAACGAAAGGTTGATTTGAACGGAAATTTTGTGAAATAAAATCGTCTTTCTGCCCTCCTACACGCCTTGTTATAGTGTACCAGCAAACTAAAAACATTGAAAGGTCTGATATAAAAGCGTGAAAGACAGATTAAAAAAGGGAGAAAGAACTTATCTCTAAGGTCGAAAAAAACAACACAAAAACGCAAAGGCTAAAATCGAGAAAGCTGAAAGGGTGGAATTAAAAAGCGCAAAAAACAAGACCAAAAGGTCGAAGGGGTAAAACCCAAAGGCCATAAAGGTGGTTGTTCGGCGGCCGTCGTACAACGTGTATGACGGTCGTGGTACACATCATACGTCGGCCGTCATCAGCGTGTTCGACGGCCGTCGTATAATCACCCATGTCACAAAATGTAACAACGAAAAAAGGCTCATTTAAGGAGTCTTTTGTCGAATTATTAAAGCCATAAAATAGCGGAGCTTCAGCTTGCACGCTCGTTCTCGTTCTGAAAACAAGCCTCAAACTGAAGCTCCGCTGTTCATTTTGTTTTGATGATATGCCGTGTAAACATTAACCTTCTAACGTATGGTTATCACGGCTACACACCTTTGTTTAGCTCTACACCCTACAAGGTGCAGAGCTTTATTTTTTAATTGCGCTTACCCAATACCAAAACCGGAATACCCTGCTTTAACAAGTTGCTATCGAGCTGATTGTCGCGATAAGCTCCTGCAATAACAAAGTTTACACCCAATGTGCGTTTCTCAACATTGTATGCACCAAACGAGTTTATAAAATTGTTAGCCAAGATAACGCGAATTGCCGTTTGTGAGCCGTCGGCATTGGTCACATTAAACTGTGTGGGTTGCGGATTGATGTAGAAAGCAGGAGGTGTTACATTGTAGATACCGATAGCAGCTGTGAAGCTTACCCTAGGATATTGTGCAACGATTGCGTTGGCAAGATTGGTATCAGTCATCAAAGAGACAAGTGCCTTTGAAGGTATTTCAAAGTACATGGTTGAGTCGTTAAGGAACCTCATGATAGAAGGCAGCGTGTCAAGCTTGTTTTCTGGTGCCGTGCCTACGCCAGCAAGCTTGCTATAATAAACCACGTTGCTGGTATAATTACCATTCATTTGTGCATAAGCTTGTTGCTTTTGCTCCTTAGTTAAGCCTTTATCGTTATCGTCATTCAGACATGACGTGAAGGCGAAAGCTGCAATTCCGCAAAGCAGAATAGAAAAAATTTTAAAACGTTTCATGTTACTTGATTTTTAAATAAATATATAATGTAATGTTGATTGCTTGTTCATCAAATTTGCTCGAGAGCATAAACGAAACCTCGTGCCGTGCGAATACCGTTATCTTGAAAGTGGTTTCCAACGGTGCTTTCGAATGTTACGGTAGCACCTTGTGCTTGTAGTAGTTCGTATTGTTGGCGCATACAGCGGTCGACGGTGGTCATAATAGCCGTTCGGCTGTGGCTTTCGCGGTCGCCCAAACTAAGATAAACCACAGGGGTAAGGGGCTTATGATTGGCCGAATATTCAAGCCATCGCTCGTACCATACGGAAGGAGACGCCGCCACTGCAGCAGCAAAGGGAGCGTTATATGCAGCCCAAAGCGCAAACAATCCAGCTAAAGAGTATCCCCCTATAATCACAGGCAGGTCGGCATTTAAATGTAATTGACGGCACACGGCAGGCACAACGTCGTGTGTTATCAGGTTAAGGGTAGCTTGAGCACCTGCTCCGAAGGGTGTCTTACCAAAGACAGGGGGCGCTGACCATGGCGTAAGTTCGTCGTTCCAGCGGCGTATAGGTACGGCCACATGCACAAAAGAAAGCTGCGTATGCGCTTCTGCCCAACCTATTAAATTGGGTAATTCCTCAACGTCGTGACCGTCAACGGGCTGTATCAACAGCGCACGCGGATTATCTTCTACGGCCAAACGCAACGTGCATTCTTTTACTACGATACTCTCTTCTTTATGACGCATAAATATGTTGCAAAGATAAGGCTTTTACATGAAGAAGCTATATATAAACGATTAAAAAACAAAAAAATCATACTTTATGGCGTTTCTATCTATCGCTACACGCATATTTTTATGCTATCGCGCGCTTTTTCGAGCATAAAGTGTTTATTATCAAGACTAAAAAACGTTGTTACGCACGTGAAATATCGGTTTTAAGCAAATATCTAAACAATTTAAGCAGTTTTCATTGTGCCAGCAAAGCAGATTTAATTATCTTTGCGCTTACAAGACCTAACATCGTTAAAAACCTTAAGAACCTAAATAAAATGTCTACGAAAATAACGTTGAAGTCGCGTGCTATCATCATATTCGCGACACTTTTATCTTTATATTCTACTCGCGCTATGGCCGATAATTGGGACACCTACGCTGATACGTGGGTGGCTGTTGACGGTTTAGGCCGCGAGATTTACAGCTCAGATACACCCCAAATCAAAGCCGACAAACCTAATGCACATGGGCATACCGTAGGGCTTTTTTACTATTTATGGCACGGTAGCCACCTTGTCGCCAACACAGGTAAGGTATATGACGTTACGGAACTTTTGAAAGAGAACCCCGAAAACCCGCAATGGGGACCGTTTCATGAGATGCATTGGTGGGGCCGTCCAGTGTTAGACTATTACAAAGCTGGCGATCCCTATGTGCTTGCAAAGCATATGCAGATGATCTGTGATGCAGGAATTGATTTCCTTTTCTTCGATGTCACCAACGCGTTTATCTATGTTGACGAGGTGAAAAAGGTGATGCAGGAAATCGATCGTCGACAAAACTTGGGCATGAAAGTGCCAAAACTCTGCTTCATGGTGCACTCTTCAACCCAAAATACTGTACAAAATCTGTACGATAACTTCTTTTCTAAACCGCAGTTTGATAAGTATTGGTATAACTTTCAGGGCAAACCGCTGATGCTTGGTAATAAGAATGAGATAACCAACGCTACCATATTAAATAGGTTTACTTGGCGAAACTCGTGGGCATGGATGAATGGAGACAAGCCGAACGAATGGTCATGGCTTGAGTTTTACCCTCAAATGCCGGGCTGGAGTGGCAGTCGTCTGAACCGCGAACAGATATCAGTGAGCACCGCTCAGCACGCACACTCAAAGATTGGTAAGAGTTATCACGACGGTAAACAGCCTGCACTATTACCCAATGGCACCACTGCCGTAACAGGACAAGGCTTATATTACAATGAGCAATGGAAGCGCGCGCACACCATGAACGCGCAACACGTCATGATTACACAGTTTAACGAGTGGCAGGCTATGCGCTTTATTGCCGACGGAAGAGACGGAATGATTGTTGATTATGTGCGTCCGGGCGGCAAGAGAATATCGTCAGAATCGGTATTTATCGATGCTTACAACGCTGAATTTAACCGCGATATTGAGCCGTCAAGCGACCCAATACTGCGCGATAACTACCTTATGCAAACGGTAAATCATATTCGTCGCTACAAGGGTGTGAGGCAAATTCCGCTTCCTTCAAACGAAAAAACCATTGCTTTAGATGGTAATATGGAGCAATGGGCGACGGTAGCGCCCGAATTTCGCGACGATAAGGGCGATATTTTACATCGCGATTACACCAATTATACAGGCCACACACCACTAAAAAACAAAACAGGCCGCAACGATTTTGAGCTTGTAAAGGTGACGAAAGATGCAGAAAACATCTACTTCTATGCTCAAACCTGCAACAACATTACGCCATTTGGCAAGTTCGCTAAACAATGGATGATGCTTTATCTCAACACAGACACGTGCTATAATACGGGTTGGGAGGGTTACGATTTTATGGTATCGATTGACAAAAACACCCATAAGTATTCGCTTTTCCGTCATTCTGGCAACGCGTATACGTGGGAAAATATTGGCGAAATAGTACTATTTATCAACGGAAATAAGATGTATTTCGCCATTAAACGCAGCCTTTTGGGAATGGGAAATGGCAAGGAATGCGACATCGATTTTAAGTGGGCCGACAATACTCCTGCCGTTCCCGACTTACTCGACTTCTATACTGACGGCGACGTTGCGCCCAACGGACGTTTCAATTATCGTTATAAGGGTTCGGTTATACACACTCAAACCACTGGCATTCAGACCACAACTACTGACGAAAACGCCATTACGGTATGCCAAAATCGCGATGGAAAGCTGCAGTTAAGCATACAATCGGCTACCGAAGGCAAGGCAACGGTCGACGTTTTCAGTCATGGCGGCGAGCTGATTAGCCACAAAAACGTAAACCTTAACGCTGGAAAAAACGCCGTGGTTATTGGCTATTCGCGTCAGCCTTCTATCGTTAAGGTAACGCAAAACGGCAAAATACACACGTGTAAAGTTCTGTAACACTTTTATCTTCAGTAGCTTTTCGCGATAAAACAAAGACTGAATCTTCAAGTTAAAGTTCCGAAAACTCATCGTATTCAGTTCTTTTTCACGGAGAAGTAAAAGCTGAAAAGCATCATCAAAATTCTGTAAACTCTTTATCTTATGTACCTTTTATGAAACAAATTATAGCCTGTTTCATCGTCCTTTCTCTTGTTTCCACGAGTGTACAAGCGCAAGAAGGCGACAACTATCAGCAAATGAGGCGCACCTTTGCTGCCCCTAACGACGTTACAACCTCATGTTATTGGTATTGGATTTCAGGCAATATCAGTCGCGAAGGCGTCATCAACGACCTTAAATCCATGAAAAAAGCGGGCATCAACCGCGCCTTTATTGGCAACCAAGGCGTAGGAAAAAACGAAGCTCCGCGTGGAAACGTCAAGATTCAATCGCCCGAATGGTACGATATTATGCACGCAGCCATGAAGACTGCTACGCAGGAAGGCATTGAGATTGGCCTGTTTAATGCTCCCGGTTGGAGCCAAGCGGGCGGACCATGGAACAAGCCTTACCAGTCGATGCGCTACTTAGCGACACAGCGAGCTGTTGTAAAAGGTGGTAAAATGCAGACTATTGCCTTTCCGCATCCGTCGAATTGGCTACAGAATGTCAAGCTTTTGGCCTTCAAACATAAGTGTGATGATGCGCGCATTACGACAGGGATTGATCATGTTTACGCCACAAACGTCGAGCGAGTAGGCGCTCTTTTCGATGGTTCACAGGCTACAACATCGGGCTTTACGGAAGAATCGTCAACGGTTTACATTACCCCCGCGAAAAAAAACTTCAATCTTCGCTCGCTCCGTATTGAAATAGCATCGCCCATTAAGGGTAATGTCACCATCAACGCTGAGCGTAACGGCAAATACGAAACGATAAAAACGCAGACGCTCGACCGCACAAACATGATGATAGAAATAGGTTATGACGTGCTCGCTCCGATAGCAATATCGTTGCCTTCAACCGTAGCCGACAAATTCCGATTGGATTTTCATCTGAACAAAGACTGCAAATTACGCGAAATTACGCTCGCAGAGACACCCATTGTTGACCAATTTGCCGATAAAATTCTGGGCAAAATGGTGCAAGTTCCGCTCCCAATGTGGAACGAATATAAATGGGTAAGCCCTGTCAATTATACTGAAACCGACGTCGTTGCCGCTGCCGACGTCATTGATTTATCCTCAAATCTGCATGGCGATACGCTTACTTATGCCTTCCCCGACGGCACATGGGAAGTAGTTCGCACCTATATGGCTCCCACGATGATTATGAATGGGCCTACCATTGAGGGCGATGGGCGCGGATTAGAAGTGGATAGATGGAGTCGTGATGCGTTGAAAAATCATTACGATAGCTTTATAGGCGATTTGATAAAACGTATACCTGCCACCGACCGCGCGACGTGGAAGGTGATGGTTTGCGACAGCTACGAAAAGGCAACGCAAAACTATGGCGACGATTTTATGCAATATTTCAAGAGCCATTTCGGCTACGACCCCACACCATACTTGCTGGCTTACGACGGCATTGTGGTGGAAAGCACCGAGAAAACCGATCGGTTTCTATGGGACCTTAGGCGCATGATAGCCGACCGTTTGGCTTACGACCACATTGGTGCATTGCGTGATATGGGACACCGTGACGGCTTATCGCTCTGGCTTGAGTGTTACGGCCACTGGGGATTCCCGGGTGAATTCCTGCAGTATGGCGGACAATCGGACGAGGTTGCTGGCGAATTCTGGAGCGAAGGCTCATTAGGCGACATCGAAAATCGTGCAGCATCGTCGGCCGCTCACATCTATGGCAAGCGCAAAGTATCCTCAGAATCGTTCACGTGTGGCCCACCAGAGTTCTCTCGAAGCCCCAGATACATGAAGCAAAGAGGCGATAAATTCTTTACCGAAGGCATTAATAACACGTTGCTTCACCTTGTTATCTCGCAGCCCGAAGAGCATAAATTCCCAGGCCTTAACTGCCCATGGGGTCAAGAATTTAACCGAATGAACACGTGGTACAGCCATCTCGATCTCTTCACTACTTACTTAAAACGCTGCAATTACTTGCTACAGCAAGGCCAATATGTGGCTGATGTGGCTTATTTTATTGGTGAAGATGCTCCCGTAATGACAGGTATCACCGACCCACAACTGCCCAAAGGTTACCAGTACGACTTTATAAACGCTGAAGTGATAGAAGGTAAGCTCACGGCTTCTGCCGACCATCTGCTCCACCTTCCGTACGGAAACCGTTATAAATTGATCGTTTTACCTCCACTAAAAACCATGCGTCCCGCCATGATTCGCCGCATCAGGCAGTTACTTAACGACGGTGCCGTGATACTCGGGCCTAAGCCTCTTCGTTCGCCAAGCCTTAAAGACTGGGGCGAGGGCGACGCCGAGGTACAACGCATAGCCGACGAACTATGGGGCAAAGGCCAACCCACGTGTGGCATGCGCCGCGTAGGCAAAGGACTTTTATTTACAGGTTACGAAATAAACGACGTATTCAGGCTCATCGGAAACACCCCCGACGCTACATTTGCAGGCGCTGAAGACGTGAAGTTTGCCCACTTAACACGCAATGGTTTCGACGTTTTCTTCGTATCAAATCAAACCGAAAAGCCTGCTGATTTCGTTGCACAGCTACGCATTACAGGGCGCAAACCCGAACTGTGGTCGCCCATGGACGGAAGCGTTAAGCCGCTACACTCGTTCAGTCAGGACGCTAATATCACGTCCGTTCCTATGCAACTGGCGCCCAACGAGAGCACATTCATCGTATTTGCTGAACCTACTGACGTGCGCTCGGCATCGTTAGACGTGACCCTCAACTATCCTAAGGCCGACACGTTACTAACTATTGCTTCGCCTTGGCGGCTGTCATTGCAAACCATGTTGGGCGAAAGCACAAAGCTCACACTGAAAAATCTCTTCGACCTCACGACAAGCACAAAGCCCGAAATAAAATATTTCGCAGGCACAGCAACCTATAAAACCACTTTCAACGCACCGAAAGCGAAGAGCGGACACACGTATAAAATAGACCTCGGACAGGTTTACGAAATGGCAAAAGTGAAGCTAAATGGTCGCTATATCGGCGGTGTGTGGACACCTCCCTATACGCTCGACGTAACGCCATACCTGAAAGCAGGGCGCAACGAGCTTGAGGTGATTGTGGTAAACAACTGGAAGAACCGCATCGTTGGCGACTTACAGTTGCCTGAAAACGAGCGCAAAACGTCGTACGGACATCTATCATACGGTGCCAATACGCCGTTACAAAACACGGGGTTAATAGGTCCTGTGCGCATTTTAGAAACTCGTGAGCCTTAATTTAAAAGGTTCTCATGGGGTATCAAAATCATTCTAACGAGAACTTAAAGGGCTAATGTTATGGTCTTTGTGCCGTAGCGATAATATCATTCTGCAAAAACAGCAAAATGTTTATGCCGTAAAGGTGGGTATACGACGGCCGCAGTACGCGTGTACCACAGCCGTCAAACAACACGTACGATGGTCGCCATCTCATGCGTACGATGGCCGCCAAACGCCATTCTTACAGCCTTTTTATTGTAAATAAACACGCAAAACATGATAACACGCAATCGCATTCGGGCTACGTTTTTAACGTTATGCGCCCTCCTCGCCACCCTATGTGGCACATCGGCAAAAGCTCAAACGGCAACACTGGTTGCACAATCGAACAACGGTGGCGTAACCGACCATTATGTTACACCAGAGCGAGTAGTCTGGATTTCAGACTCGACAGGACGTTTTGTGCGCCATGCCGAACGATTGATACGTCCATTCTCGGGCCAGGTTTCAGTGGCCGACACGGCTTATACCGTCATGCAGAGTACTGCAACGCATAAGGCTGGCGTGCTCGTTGACTTTGGACGCGAGCTGCATGGCGCTCTTGAGATTGCATCGGCCATACGCCCAGAGCATGCGCCCGTAAGGTTAAGGGTGCGCCTTGGCGAATCGGTGACAGAAGCATTATCGGCTGATGGCGAGAAGCGTGGGGCGACAAACGACCACGCCATGCGCGATTTCGTTCTGCCTGCACCATGGCTCGGCAATACACAAACGGGCAACACGGGCTTCCGCTTTGCCTATATCGAAGTGGAAGATACGGCAGTTCGCTACAACCTGCGGGCGGTAAGGGCTATTGCGCGCTATCAGGACGCACCGTGGTTAGGCACTTTTGTGTGTGACAATGCGCTGTTAACCGACATCTGGAACACTGGCGCCTATACCGTTCAACAGTGTATGCAGCAGTATATTTGGGACGGAATCAAACGCGATAGGTTAGTATGGATGGGCGATTTGCACCCTGAACTGATGACCATACTGTCGGTTTTCGGACATAACGACGCCATAGAATGGTCGCTGAACTTTGCCGAAGCTGACGCGCCTCTGCCATCGTGGATAAACGGTTCGAGCGCCTACTCGCTGTGGTGGCTATTATGCCAGCGCGACTTTTATTTGTACAGGGGCAATCTCGACTATCTCAAGATGCGCCAACCCTATATGAAAGAGCTACTGAAACAGGTATGTAGCCATGTAGATAACAAAGGACAGGAACACTTAGATGGCTTTCGTTTCCTCGACTGGCCGACGTTTGAGATGACCGATGTCATAGCATCTGGCATGCGGTCGTTGTGCTATATGGCCCTCAATGCTGGTGCAGAGATGGAACGTGTATTGGGCGACGACGATATGGTAACGATGTGTAGGCAGGCTGCCGAAAGGCTTCGTAAGCGCCCATTGCCCAATTACGAAAACAAAGAGGCGGCGGCATTACGTATTATTTCGGGCCTTAGCAAGGGCACAACCGACCGTGATGTACTGCTGAAAGGAGGGCCAAGGGGATTCTCTACTTTCTATGGCTATTATATGTTAGAGGGTTTAGCTCGCGAGGGTAGGTTTGAAGAGGCTGTCGATATCATCAAAAAATATTGGGGAGGAATGCTGAATCTGGGGGCGACAACGTTCTGGGAGGATTTCGATTATGACGATCTCGCAAGGGCTTCACGCATTGATAGCATTGTGCCTGCTGGCAAATTCGATATTCATGCCGACCGCGGCACCAACTGTTATAAGGGTCTTCGAATGAGTCTTTGCCACGGTTGGGCATCGGGTGTAACCGCATGGCTGTCGCGTTATGTGCTAGGAATCATGCCCACCGAAGCGGGATTCCGCGCCGTTACTATCGAACCGCATTTGGCAGGTTGCAATGAGGTGCTTGGCTCGTTTCCCACACCGTTCGGCGTTATTACCGTAAACCACAGACGTGCAGCCAACGGAACCATATACAGTATTGTAGAAGCTCCTGAGGGTGTGCGCGTTACGCTGAAAGGTGCAGTGGCTAAAGGCGACGGAAATACAGGTAAATAGATAGACGAGAAGGAGATTTTCTTCAGGAGTCAAGGAGGTATTCTTCAGGAGTTAAGGAGGTAAAGGGAGGTAGGGAGTTAAGCCAAATGTCTGTCGATAGTGTGTGGACAGCAAGCCATAAGCGGGAGACAGAAAGACAAAATGGACAAATTTTGCAGGAGATAAGGAGATATTCATTAGGAGTTAAGGGGGTAAAGGGAGGTAGGGAGTTAAGCCAAATGACTATCAATAGTGCGTGGACGGGAAGTCATAAGCATTAGACAGAAAGACAAAATGGACATATTTTGCCCCTAATAAAATAAAAAGGAGGGTACCAACATACAAAAAAGAGGGAACGGCGACAAAAACATGAAAACTTTTATAGCCTGGTTTCATTGTGCGAATATATTTTGTTTATCTTTGCACGCAGATATAAACACGAGTATTAATCATTTAAAACGTTTCACAATGATACCCATAGAGTTACAAATGTACGTCAATATTGCACTGAAATTAATTACAGGAATGCTCGGCATTTTGGTATTTTTACGTATAACTGGCAAAGCACAGATGGCACAAATTACGCCACTTGACACCGTGAGCGCGTTTGTAATTGGTGCCCTTGTCGGTGGTGTCCTTTATAATCCAGATATGTCTATGTTGCACATTCTGTTTGCATTGGCGGTTTGGACTGTCTTTAACATGCTGGTTCGCTTTGCTATGCGGTCGGCAAAACTGCGCCATTTAATTAAAGGTGAAAGCAGTATGCTTGTGAAAGATGGCGCTATCAACTTTAAGGCTTTTAAGCGAAACAGTTTAGAAATGGAACAATTCCGTATGCTGTTACGTCAAAAAGGTATCTTCTCGATGTTTGATGTTGACGACGTTGTTTTCGAAACCAACGGTGCTGTAACGGTTCTTCCCACAGGGAAAAGGGCTGATTCATTCCTGCTTGTCAACAACGGCGAAATAGTAGAAAGCAGTCTTGCCAAGTGCAATTGTTCGAAAGAGTGGGTGCTTCTCAACATCAAACGCAATGGTTTTAAAGGTCCACAGGAGCTGTTCTGCATGGAATGGACACCTCGTATTGGCTTTTACTTCGT
Source organism: Prevotella sp. (assembly GCA_013333285.2). Classification (GTDB taxonomy): domain Bacteria; phylum Bacteroidota; class Bacteroidia; order Bacteroidales; family Bacteroidaceae; genus Prevotella. Next base: position 4,285 of record JABCPF020000049.1, on the reverse strand, counting down.
TACTTATAAGGGAAATGTAAAACGCGATACTGAAGAAATTCTGGCCGAAGAAATCGATAACGATGTTCAAACATAACGTTTCTTTGAGGCGTTAAGAAGGTATTTGTCAGGAATTAACGAGTTTTTCTGCAGGAGTTAAGGAGTTAAAGGGAGGTAGGGAGTTAAGCCAAATGCCTGCCAATAGCGCGCAGACCAAGAGCAATATTGGTCAGACAGAAAGACAAAAAAGACATATTCCTTTGCTCATTTCAAATTAAAGATAAGCTAATCTTGATTATGAGATGAAGCCAAAAACACTCTACATGTGTACGATAACATACATGTAGAGTGTTTTTCATTTTAGTTTTATGATATGAGGCTCCCGAAACGAGAGAGCCTCAACATCGTATTTTCAGAATATTTTAGCTCTTACGCTTGAATATCCAGAACGTACCGTTATCCCAAGCAGCTGTACCTTCGGGGGCGGCACAAAGCACAAGATGATTATCATCAAGCGTTAGAATATCAAACTTCTGCTGGTGAGCCGTCACGCCATAGATGTGGCCACTCAATACTGTAGCGCCAGTGAGAGTAAGAGTACCTTTGCTCCATTGCGAGCCGTCGTCAGGATTATTTTTCGTTGACGACATATTGAACGCAAAAGTACCTTTTTCAACTACGGTGCCATCGGCAGCATAACGAGTAAAATTAGGAGCTCCGTTAAGATCAAACACCATGTATCCGTCCTTATCCTCAACATCATTAAGAGCCACCGACGTCCAATCGGGAATAAATTCTGTTAAGTATCCACCAGTTCCATAAACAGCAGCAACAGAATTATCCCATGTCCATTTCTTGCCTTGTGCGCCATTTCCTGCAAATAATTCCCACTCAGGGGCAACCGCATGGTCAATATGGGTGACGTTTACCTTACGTGTTGTGGTAACGGTACCACCGTCACAGAGACCCGTAAACGTAATAGTCTGCTCGCCAAGGAAAGGCAGAAGCACCGTGTCGCGGTCGGCAGCGGAGCGTCCTATCACGTAATCCCAGTAAGATCCCACACCTTTTGTATTGTTAATCATTACTATCTGGTTGCCACCTTCGGTTGTAGCATGCACATCAAGATTAAGTTTGCTCTCATCTACTACACCGCCCAATGGCTTATCATCAACCACAGGCTCACATGAAAATAGTAACCCAGAGAACACACAAAGTGCTAAAATTATATTCTTTTTCATCATTTACTCTCCTATATTATTAATATAATAAGTTATCTCCCGTCCATCCCGGGTTCTGCTTCAGCACGCCGTTGGAGAGGTCTATCTGGCTTTGTGGTATCTGAAGGAAGCCTCCCGTATCGGCGACACGCTGGCGAATATCCGACATATCCATCGTTTTTTGCTCCAGATTATCCTGCATGCTCACACCATTTTGGCGAGCAAGAGCATTGCCTGCTATGTGCCAGCGAAGAAGGTCGTACCAGCGAAGTCCCTCGAAAGCAAGCTCCCAGCGGCGCTCATTGCGCAGAGCGTTGTCAGAATACGCCGTAATGGGTGCCAGACCAGCGCGTGCACGAACGGCGTTAATACCGTCAACGGTATGCGTAAGTTCGCTATACATCAGCAGAATATCGGCAAAACGCAATACAACAATGTCCTGAATATTGTTCAATTGATAGTCGGGGTCGATGCCTGGATAGAGTTTTCGCGAATAGTTTTCGTAGCTTACATTGCCGCTTGCATCGGTAACCTTCACGTTAATAGCACAGTATTTCTTCTGCCATAGTCCTGTTTCGTTATATTGTTTATCAGCTCCCCACACATAATTCGGGGCTTCATCGGAAACGTCAAAGACAGAAGCTTTACGTCGTAAGTCAGTGGGTTCGGCTGCTTGCCAGTCGTTTATCATGGCCGGACTTATAGGACCAAATCCCCAACCTATACCCAGAGGGAAATTGTTTTCGACACTGCCGTCGGTTTCGCGTGGAGAAAAATAGAGGTCGACCTGATTGTTTCGATGCGCATTACTGTCGTCCCATACAGCCTTTGAGCTGTATTTGATCATGAACATCGTCTCAAGATTGGCACCGTCTTCGCCGTACCAGTCAAGATGATTCGATGCGGCATAGGGATAATCGGGCGCAGTATAAGGATTGGAATAAGGCCAGAGATTGCGGAAATCGGGCATCAACTTATGACCACTGTGGTCAATACAATCCTTCAGAAGAGCGGCGACATCGGCCTTTGACAGCGATCCGTCGATCGTAGGCAGGGCTTCTTTCTGATAATATCCAGTATAGAAAAGGAAGACGCGCGCCAGCATGCCTTCAGCAGCCCATCGTGTAGCATGGCCCAGCTGGGTGTCGGGAGCCACGTCTGCTTTCGTGTAGGGCAGCAAATCAATGGCTTTTCTAAGATCGGTTGCTATCTGAGCGTATACCTTTTCAGGCTCGGCCTGTGGTTCGTTACCCGACTGTGATGTGGTAATCAAAGGAATATGGCCGAAGGTCTTCATCAGATTGAAATAGAAATAAGCACGCAGGAAGCGGGCTTCGCCCTCGACCTGGTCGTGGCTTTGCTGACTGTTGAAGCTGATTTGAGGCAGCGACTCAAGCAGCATATTGCTGCGATAGATACCTTTATAGTTAATTTTCCAAAGGTCGGAAAACATGTTATCACTCGATTTCTTTAAATGATCAAGTGCCTGTGCATACCTATCGTCTGGGCCTCCACCGCCAAATCGGTCATCAGAAAGAACTTCAGACACAATAAAAATGTTCTGTCCCTCATTGTCATCTGTCATATTTCTCAACATCGCATAACAGCCAGTGAGAGATTTTGACGCATCTTTTTCTGTGCGAGGAAAATTAGAATTATCCTTCTTAGTAAGGTCTTCTGTACTCAAGAAGTCGTTACAACTGCCTGTAATAAGCAATGTAGCAACTGCAAATATGATATATTTTGCTTTCATTTTCATTAGAATTTAACATTAACACCAACCATATACACTCTTGGAGAGGGGTAAAAGCCGAGATCGATACCCGATGCCCACGCAGCAGCACCACCATATCCAACCTCTGGATCCATTCCCGAATAGCCAGTAATAGTAAATAAATTATTCGCTGAAAAATAAAGACGAAGTTGTTCAAAGGGCAGCTTTTTGAAGAGTTGCTTAAAGTCGTAGCCCACGGTCAGGTTCTGCATACGCAGGAAATCTCCGTTTTCCACATATAAATCTGACACAAATTGCCAGTTGGTAGAAGTGCCTGAGGTAAGCCTTGGCCAACGTGTTGAAGTACCTGCACCATGCCAGCGGTCGAGAATATCGGACGTAAAGTTGTTCTTTGGGTAGTCAGCGAATGACCGATACGATCTCATGATTTGGTTTCCAAAGGCTCCATTCATCGTGGTGCTGACGTCAAAGCCACGCCATCCCATATTAATGGAGAAACCAAGCGTACAGTCAGGGTGCGGATCGCCTATCATACAACGGTCGTTTAAGTCAATAATTCCATCATGATTGGCATCTACCCATATCACGTCGCCGGGACGGGCACCACTTAATTTGGCTTCAGTATAATGGTCTATCTCGTCTTGTGTCTGAAAAATTCCAGCTGTTTTATAGCCATAAAAGTAGCCAATTGGATAGCCGACTTGTGCACGATACACCTCGTCGGTGCCGTTACTCAGCACGTTTGCTTCGCCGTGGATGATGCCTTCTGTATTGGCAATGCGCGTAACCTTGTTCTTATTATATGCAAAATTAAGATTGGCACCGTAAGAGAAGTCACCGATTTGGTCGTTCCACGACAGCGCTAATTCAATACCGCTGTTGCGAACATCTCCTCCATTAATATAAGGAGCGTTGGTACCTGCCGTGTCTAAGATAGGAGCCTGCACTAACCAATCACGCGTTCGCTTGATGTAATAATCGAAAGTTAAGCCTAATTTGCCCGAGAAGAAACGCGAATCAAAGCCGAGGTCGGTTTGCTCTGACTTCTCCCATGTTATATTTGGGTTAGCTAAAATATCAGGGTATGCGCCGTTAGTTATCACTGATTTATCTTTACCAAAAGTATAATCTATATTGGTAAATGAGATAGTAGAGAGATACTGATAGCCTGGTATCGACTGATTTCCATTTTGTCCCCAGCTTGCACGCAGTTTCAAAAAGCTTAACCAGTTGTGCGTTGACGCCATAAAAGGCTCCTCTGTCAGCACCCATCCCGCCGAAACAGAAGGGAAATATCCCCACTGATGGCCGCGGGCGAACTTGCTTGAGCCGTCAGCGCGCAGCACAAATG
>JABCPF020000048.1 GCA_013333285.2 Prevotella sp. | reverse complement strand
AGGTGAACCTCGAACAGTTTACTGACCCCTTCCGCGTGGAAGATATTCTGACCTATGTCGACAGTCTTTCGCCCGGAGATAGCGCTGCAAAAGCCGCCATTGATATTGCATTGCATGACCTTGTAGGCAAACTGCTTGGTGCTCCATGGTATAAAATATGGGGACTTACTGCATCAAAAGCACCTTCTACCACTTATACCATCGGTATAGATACAGCTGAAGTGGTAAAAGAAAAGACGCGTGAATGTGCTGACCGCTTCAATATTTTGAAAGTAAAATTAGGTCGCGACAACGACAAAGAGATGATAAATACCATACGTTCGGTCACAAACCTCCCTATTGCTGTGGATATTAATCAGGGCTGGACGGACAAACAGCATGCTCTCGACATGATATTCTGGCTTAAAGAACAAGGTATTGTCATGGTAGAACAGCCTATGCCAAAAGAAATGATAGACGAAACAGCATGGGTAACCGAACGTTCTCCATTACCCGTATTTGCAGATGAAGCCATACAACGCCTCAAAGACATCAAGGCTATTGAGGGTGCTTACTCAGGCATTAATATTAAACTGATGAAGTGTACTGGCATGCGCGAAGCATGGAAAATGGTAAATTACGCACGCGCACGCAACTTAAAGGTGATGATTGGCTGCATGACCGAAACGTCATGTGCGGTATCTGCCGCTGCGCAATTGTCACCAGCAGTCGACTTTGCTGACCTTGACGGAAACTTACTTATCTCAAACGATCGCTTCAATGGTATGAAAGTTGTTAAGGGTAAAATCACATTGCCCGATACTCCAGGTATTGGAGTAACTCTAAAATAAGCATTTTCCTTATAATCCTACTTCAATCCCCTCCTTTGGAGGGGCAATGAAGGGGATTTTTTTATATCATAAAATTCCAATAATTAGCCTTCATGACTAAATTAAACAAACCATCAAATCGTTTGTTTTGCTTCTCCATGTTCTTAAGAAGAAGCTATAAACAACATTCTTTTCTTCTCTTTTTCGCCTTTTTTATTGGTATAACCACCTCACTTCCATTACATGCTCAAGAACCCTATAGCTGGCATAAGGACCGACATAACCGTATAGCTATCGACTTCAATAAGACGCATGAGGAGGTTAAAAGCTACATTAGCCGCTATATTCCTCACGTTACCGACAGCATGATGGCGATGTGGGAGCAGAGCCGTGCACTTGAAACCTACTATTTACATGGAAAGAAACACTACTTCCATAGCGCAGGACCGAACCTCTTTCGTATAGATAAAACCTGCCGAGATATTAAAGCAGGCTTTCACAAAGTGGGTGATAACGGCGCTATGGCAGATGATATTAAGAATATCCCTGCTATTATGAAAAACGCAGGTTCTGACCATATGGCTGAGCCAAAACGTATGCGTGTGAAATTCACCATTACAGTAATGCCCGACGTGGTACCCGAAGGCACTATGCTGCGCTGCTGGTTACCCTTCCCTCGTACAGACATCAAGCGACAAACCAACGTAAAATTACTTAGCACAAGTCAGGACAATTTCGTGCGTTCGCCTATGTCATGCGATCACTCGTCTATCTATATGGAGCGCCGGGCACAAAAGGGTCAGCCTACCATTTTTAGCGAAGAGTTTGAATTTACATCTGCAGGAGCATGGTTCAACTTAAAACCTGCCGACGTAAAACCGTACAACAAGCGTTCGGCCGCTTATAGAAAACACACTGAAAACCGCCGTCAGCACCTCATCGTTACACCACGACTTCAACAGCTGGCCGACAGCATTACACAAGGAATCAGCAATCCTCTACTTCAGGCTCGTGCCATATTCAGTTACATTAACGACCATTTCCCATGGGCTTCAGCCCGCGAATACAGTACCATTCCGAATATTCCCGAGTATGTTATTGAAAATCGACATGGCGATTGCGGACAGGTCACGCTGCTTTTCCTTACACTTTGTAGAGCGAAAGGCATTCCAGGACACTTCCAAAGTGGTTTTATGATGCACCCACATGAAAGAAATCTACACGACTGGTGCGAAATATACTTCGAAGGTCCTGGCTGGGTGCCCGTTGACCAATCATTTGGAGAGCCCGACTTTGCGACAGATGAAGCTACACGTTACTTCTTCCTCGGCGGCATTGATAGCTGGCGAATGGTTGTAAATAACGACTTCTCACAAAAGCTTTACCCTGCAAAGAAATTCCCTCGCTCTGAGACTGTCGACTTCCAACGCGGAGAAGTAGAATGGCATGGCGGCAATCTTTACTTCGATAAGTGGAATTGGGACATTGACGTACAATACCTTGAGCCTTAAGCATAGGCTTAAATCATTCTCTATTTCTTTTGCTGACCCTATTTCATAACGACATAAGGCATGCGCCTTTATATTGAAAAAGTCATTGTTCGACGGCCGTAGTACGCATAGTATGACAGCCGTCGAACACATCATACGGCAATCGGCGTACAAGGTGTACTACAGCCGCCGTACAGGCAGCAAAAATATTAAACGGGGTGAGTTATACAGGCTTTTTAATCAGTTCAATCGATAAAACAATTGAGAAGTTCCTGCTTATTTATAGCATATAGCTCCTCTGAGAACTCCTCGACAACGAAACCAACACCAAACACAATGACGAAAAAACACCTTTGCTTCAGTTTAATTGCGAGTCTGCTTTCGCTTCCTCTCATGGCACAAGACGACGATAAGCCAACGCGTTGGGCCATATCTGGCCGTGTGGGTGGGATTACGGTAAACGATAATTCGCCTGATGGGCAACCGTTTTACGTAAATGATGATGCAGGTAATACCTTTCATCTTACGGCCGATTATTACCTTTCGAAGCGGCTTGCCCTTACAGGAGGATTATACCTTGAAAGCGTTGGCATGATGACCGATGCAGCTAATGGCATCGGCTTTAAACACATAAACATGGCTGGTATTGAGGGAGGTATTAAATATTACTTCTTTCCTTTGAAGTGGGTTATACAACCACATATTGGCGCCCTTGTACAAACCAACGTGCTAAACTTAGGTAAAAATACAGGGAAAGAGATTTTTACGGCCCAGCAAGCTTACCCTGGCCGTAAGTTTAAAATGGCTTGGGACGTGCAGTGTCCGGGCTTAAGTTTCTATCCTCAAATAGGTATCGATATACATTTGCTAAGTACGCTGTCACTGTGTATTGACTACGAATACCGCTTTGGCCTTTGGGGGCATAACCGTTATGACGTTACTTACATTGACGGACCGCTGGTAAACCAAACATCAAACAAAAGAAATACATGGATACGCAGCAATATTTCTGTGGGCTTGAAGCTTGACTTCCCCACCGAACCCGTAAGCACCCGTGCATGGAATAACCTACTTTGGATCATCGGAAGCTGGATTGAGTCGAAGGCACGCTAAATAAAATATTCCCGTTTTGAATGTCAAAACGGGAATATTCTTTTATAATCAGATTTATTATGGGACTAAAAGACGCAAGCTATCAGCCTCAGAACGAGCTTTTAACCATTGCTGTAAACGCACATATTCAGCTTGCGACATACGACCATTATACGATAAAACCGCAATGACATAACGCATTGCATGAATGCTATCTGTACTTGTTTCTTGTACAGGAGCCAATATAATACTGCGCACTTGAGGGCTAATAGCCTTCAGTTCTGCCGAAATTTGGCCGCTTAATTTCTCATAACGTGTATATTTAGCTAAATCGTTCTGAAGTGTTTGCGTTTGGGCTACCTGTTCTATCAGCTGTTTCTTAGTGGTGTTAGCCGACTGCGCAGATACGCCCATGCTCAGATCGGTTAATAAAAGACTATCACTTTCGTAACCCTGTATTACGTGCAAACGGTATCCTCCCAAGCTATACATGGGTAGTTGTTTTTGCGCACGGGCTATCACATCTTTAGAAATCAGTTTCCCAATTGAAACAATCTTAATGACTTGTTTCGCATCATCACGACTCTGAGAGAGTATTTGAGTACCCTTTACCGACAATTCGTTCTTCACAAAACTGTTGGTATCGTTGTCGCGTATGCTGTCTTTAATAATCTGTACCGTCATATACGTGGCTGGTAATAAGGTTGCAACCGTTATTAACATGATGTACATACGCACCTTTTTTAACCTTGCAGCCTCAACAAACGGACAGCTTCGGAAGTGCATCATTCTAACACCTACATAGGTTGCCAGTGCGATGAACACAGTATTAATAAAGTAAAGATAGATGGCGCCCAAAAAGAAACTGGCCTGTCCTACAGCCAACCCGTAACCCGCTGTACACAATGGTGGCATCAGTGCGGTAGCAATAGCAACACCCGGCAACACGTTTCCCTTATCCTTTGTGGCCAATGCCAGAATTCCTGCAGCGCCACCAAACAATGCTATGAGCACATCGTAGAGTGTTGGAGAGGTGCGAGCCAAAAGCTCTGAGCGCGCTTCGGTAATAGGCGACAGCGAAAAGTAAATAGCTGCTGTAAGCACACTGATAACCGTTGCTACCAAATAGTTCTTAGCTGAGCGTTTTAACAAGTTTAAATCACTAATACCAATAGCCAGTCCCATGCCGATAATAGGACCCATTAATGGTGAAATGAGCATGGCACCTATAATAACTGCCGTTGAATTGACGTTCAAACCTAACGACGCAATGAAAATAGCAAGGATAAGAATCCATAGGTTTGCACCATTGAAACCTACACCACTGCTAATCTGTTCTACCGTCTCTGCCTCGTCTTCCTTATTGGGTAATGCGTTGAAATACCACTTAACGGTTCGCCATAATTTTGATTGAGTTTGCTCCATATTATTCTTTTACTTTAATTTTTAATGCTTGCAAATTTAATAAAAAGAAAGAGAATATTCAGCTTTATACGCTTAATACTATATAATTCTATACGAACTATCTTTTTTTTAAATCATACAGAAGTACGCTTTATCTCCGTAAAGACATGTGAAAATATTTTTATAATAAGGCCAAAGTAATTTAAGAATATAATTGTATCTTTGCACATAATGAAACATAATTCTATAAAGCTTAAACGATGACAAGAGCAATTATTACAGTAGTGGGCAAAGACACCTCAGGAATCATTGCCCAAGTGTGTACCTATCTTGCAGATAACGGAATCAATATCCTTGATATCAGCCAAACCATCGTACAGGAATTCTTTAATATGATGATGATTGTTGACCTTAGTAAGGCCACCAAGAACTTCGAAACACTAAGCAACGAGTTACAGGCTGTAGGTAACGCAAAAGGCGTACAGGCAAAAATTCAGTTGGAAGATATATTTGATAAAATGCACCGTATATGATAACGCCATCAGAAGTCTTAGAGACCAACCATATGGTTGAGCAGGAAAACCTCGACGTGCGCACCATCACCATGGGCATAAGCTTACTTGATTGTGCCGACACTGACCTTAAAACCTGCTGCGATAAAATATATAATAAAATAACAACATGCGCCAAAGACCTTGTGGCTACGGGCGAAGAGATAAGCCGTGAGATAGGGGTTCCTATTGTTCATAAGCGTATCAGCGTAACCCCTGTAAGCCTTGTAGGAGCCACTTGTTGCCATACCACCGCCGACTATGTACAGATTGCGCGTACGCTTGATAAAGCAGCTGCTGCCGTTAGCGTAAATTTTCTGGGCGGTTTTTCGGCTCTTGTATCAAAGGGAATGACGCCAAGTGATGAGCTTTTAATACGTTCTATCCCTGAAGCATTGGCTTCTACCGACCTGGTTTGTTCGAGCGTGAACGTTGGTTCCACTAAGAATGGTATCAACATGAATGCAGTAAGACTGATGGGTGACATCATAAAAGCTACAGCAGAAGCCACTCGTGACAAAGCGTGTATAGGGCCAGCAAAGCTTGTTGTCTTCTGTAACGCACCTGATGATAACCCATTTATGGCAGGCGCTTTTCATGGAGTGAGCGAAGCTGACACCATAATTAATGTGGGAGTATCGGGTCCGGGCGTTGTAAAATATGCCTTAGAGGAGATGGATCGCCAAGCACGCGAAGAAAGTAAAGACAAGAATGGCGAAGCTAATTTTGAACTTTTATGCGAAACTATCAAAAAAACCGCGTTCAAAATTACGCGTGTTGGACAGTTCGTTGCACGCGAAGCAAGCAGACGTTTAGGCGTTCCTTTCGGCATAATAGACTTATCTTTGGCCCCCACTCCTGCAGTAGGCGACTCGGTTGCCGACATTTTGAAGTGTATTGGTGTAGAGCATCCCGGAGCGCCTGGTACAACAGCGGCTCTCGCTATGCTCAATGACCAAGTGAAAAAAGGCGGTATTATGGCCAGCTCTTACGTGGGAGGACTGTCAGGTGCTTTCATTCCCGTGAGCGAAGATCAAGGTATGATTGATGCCGTTAACGCAGGAGCGCTTACCCTTGAAAAGCTTGAGGCCATGACATGTGTATGTTCTGTGGGCCTGGATATGATTGCAATACCTGGCGATACGCCCGCAACCACGATAGCAGGACTTATTGCAGACGAGACCGCTATTGGCATGATTAATCAGAAAACAACGGCTGTTCGCATTATCCCTGTGATTGGAAAAGGAGTTGGTGAAAGCATAGAATGGGGCGGATTATTAGGCCATGCTCCTATCATGCCAGTGAATAGCTTCTCAAGTCAGCGTTTTGTCGACCGCCGAGGACGTATACCAGCCCCTGTACATTCATTTAAAAATTAATTCGGTTACACAACCGTTCCAGTTCACAGTTACTGCTGACAACCAGTGCATTCATTAAAAAATTAATTCGATTACACATCTTTTTATGGGTTTAACCGACGAAGATTCCATAGGTTTTCGTTTAAAAATGATAACGACTTCAATTCTTCCATCCAATTCAACTGATGAAAATTTCAAGCGTATTCGTTTAAAGATAAAAATGGTTACTATTTAAGGATAAAATATTCACATTATACTGCAAAATAGATTTCATTCCTTTGCAGAATCGTTAACGCTCCGAAGCAGGCATGTTTTTGCTTTGGAGCGTTATTCTTTTCATTCAAAAAGCAATAGCTGTTCGTTTTGGAAGCAAAATACTTTCGTTCATAACCTGAGAAAAAAAAATCATTAAAAGATAACCTCAACGTTTGCACATTTTGGCGTTTTTGTGTATTTTTGAATGAAGTTGAAGTTAAAGGTAATATGATTGATTCTAAAAACTATGAACAACTTTTACAAGAATTGAAGTTGTTTCTACCCTCTAAACGTATCTATACAGACGAATTACGTACCCTTACGTGGGGTACAGATGCCAGCTTTTATCGCTTGACGCCACGCATTGTAATACGTTCAGACAATGAAAATGAGATTATACAAATCATAAAAGCTTGCAATAAGCAACATATTCCATTTACGTTTCGTGCTGCAGGAACATCGCTATCGGGTCAGAGTTTGAGCAATTCGGTTCTGATTGTAGCAGGTAAACACTGGGAGAAATACCAATTAAGCGATGATCATAATACCATTACCATGCAACCCGGACTGTTAGGTGGTCAGGTAAATAGCATATTAAAGCCTTTTGGACGCGTGCTTCCCCCCGACCCCGCATCGGTAAATAGCGCTATGATTGGTGGCATTGTAAGTAACAATGCTTCAGGAATGAACTGCGGTGTGCATGCTAATTCCGACCGCATGCTGTGTTCAGCGCGCATCATTTTAGCCGATGGCACCCTGCTTGATACAGGTAACGAAGAAAGCCGTGAGCAGTTCAGGCGTACTCATTCCGATTTTATCCGCGCTATTGAACAACTTAGAGATGAGGTAAGAAGCAATAAACCTTTAGCCGAACGCATCAAAAAGAAATACAGTATTAAGAACGTTACAGGTCTGAATCTGCGGCCATTGATTGCTTATGACGACCCTTTCGACATTATTGCCCACTCTATTGTAGGTTCGGAAGGCACGTTAGCGTTCCTTGCCGAAGTAACAATGCGCACGCTTCATGAGTATCCTTTCCGCGCGTCGGCGATGGTATATTTCCATAGTATGGTTGAAAGCTGCCATGCTGTAGTGGCTTTAAAGAAGCTGAAAGCATCGGCACAAAACCTCGAAATGAGTGGTGAAGACCTCATGGTAAAGAGTGCAGAGATGCTTGATTATATGTCATTGGCATCAGTTAATGACCCCGTCTTCCTGCAATATAAGCAAGACGTTGATGCGGGAAAGGTACCAGGGGTTGAACCAGGCGATTATCACAACCTCACAGCCATATTAACTGAGACCAAGGCGATGACGAAAGCCGAACTTGACGAGCATATTTCGATCATCACAGATACCTTAAAACCCTTCAATCTTTATCAGCCATTTTCGTTCACCGACGACCCAAACGTCTATGGAAAATTCTGGGCAAAGCGTTCGGGTATTTTCCCAACGGTGGGTGGAATGCGCCCTATCGGTACCAGCTGCCTTATAGAAGACGTGGCTTTTCCTGTAGAAGATTTGCCCGAAGCCACCGTAAAGATGCAGCAAATTATACACAAATACGGTTACAAAGAGGGCTGTATCTATGGCCATGCCTTTGAAGGAAACTACCATTTTATTTTGAATCAGAGTTTCAAAGAGCCTGAAGAGGTTGAGCGATACTCAAATATGATGCTCGAAGTTATTCAGCTTGTCAAGAGCTATGACGGCTCTTTGAAGGCCGAACATGGCACTGGACGCAACATGGCTCCGTTTGTAAGAGACGAATGGGGCGATGAAGCCTTTGAGGTTATGCGACGTTTAAAGGATATTTTCGACCCGAAAGGACTGTTAAACCCAGGTGTTATCTTCAATGAAAATCCTAATTGTTTTATTGAAAATCTGAAACATTTGCCCGAACTCGACTACGATTTCGACCAGCTTCCTGACGGAAAAGAATATGCCGAGAAAATGCAATCGCACCAGTCGACTACACAAGAGGCCATTGCTGGCGTTATGCAAGCCAACAAATGTATTGAATGTGGCTTCTGTGAACGAAACTGTTTGACCTGCGGATTAACCTTATCTTCACGTACACGTATTGTTGCACAGCGCGAGATTTCGCACCTCAAGCACAGTGGAAATGCCGAAGATCGTGCACGCGCTGAGCGCTTAGAGCAACAGTATCATTATTATGGCAATCAAACCTGTGCGGCTGACGGTTTGTGCGCTACGTCGTGTCCCATGAAGATTAACACTGGCCATTTAACGCATTTATTACGTCAAATCAACTCGAATAAAAGCAAAATAGAATACGCTATTGGCGATTTGACGGCCAAACACATGCCTGAATGCGAAACCGCTGTTAAAGGTTTGCTCACCGCAGCCCATTTGGCTCATACCGTAATTGGTACGAAAGCGATGAGTGCTATTTGCGAAACAGCTAACAAAGCTGGCTTACCTCTATGGACGCCTGCGATGCCCAAACCTAACCACATCAATAAAAAGAAACTGGCAGGACGCAATACCATTGTAGAAACTGCGCGCAAAGATAAGGACGAAGACCTCAAAGTGGTTTACTTTCCAAGTTGTTTAAACCAAACCATGGGCGTTGCAAAGGGTGCACCTATCAAACAAACCGTAAGCCAAGAAATTTGTAAAGTGCTGAATCGAGCAGGCTATGAGGTTATATTCCCTGATAAGATGAACAAACTTTGCTGTGGTCAAATATGGGAAAGTAAAGGCATGATGGACATTGCTGACCGCAAAACGGCCGAACTTGAAGCCGCTCTTTGGGAGGCAAGCCAAGAAGGACGATACCCTATTCTTTGCGACCAAAGCCCATGTCTGCACCGTATGCGCAAGATGATTACACGCATGAAGCTATACGAGCCTGTTGAGTTTATGCTCAAATTTGTACAACAACGCCTCACTTTCAATCAGTTAGACCGTACCGTAGCCGTACATATCACATGCTCAATGCGCGAAATGGGGCTGGGCACAGAGCTGATAAACCTTGCCGAAAAGTGCGCAACGAAAGTTATTGTACCCGAAGGAGTAGGTTGCTGTGGCTTTGCAGGGGATAAGGGTTTCAACCGTCCCGAGATGAATCGGTATGCTCTTCGTCATCTCAAACCTGAAATAGAGAAGCATCATGCCGTTTATGGCTACAGCAATAGCCGTACATGTGAGATAGGTTTACAGTACCATTCAGGCATTCCTTACATGAGCATCGTTTACCTTGTAGACGAGGCAACACGCTAAAAACCGATTTGAAAGAGACGGGATACCAACATATCCTTTTCCATACTACAACACGAATCCTCAGTTGCGCTTTTTTAAAAGCCAACTGAGGATTCTTTTATTTCCACAGATTATGAATTTAACCAACTAACTTTCAAATCGTTAGACAAAATTTCAAACAGCTATATAATGAATTGAAAACCATGTAATGCCACAACCATTACGACCATCAAATTACACCATTACGCTTTTAAGCTGAGAGTGCGGCAGCCGCAATACAGCTTGTATGACGGTCGTAGCACGCATTGTATCACAGCCGTAGTACAAGCTGTACGACAGCCGCCACAACATCACCATTTGGCTTAAAACGCATCAGCAATAGCTAAAAAAGAGCATGCCAGCACACACAAAAAGGTGTGCTGGCATGCTTTAACGAGACCTTCACTATGGCCGTGTTATATTTCAACTACTGTTTTGCTCCGTATATATCCTTCAAAATAGCAGCTCCCACAAGGCGGCGATAATGGCTGCCATCGTAGTATAAACCACGATAATGAGAGAAGCGTTTGCTTCGAGTATAATCAAAAACATTATCTTTGCCCAAAATATCCTGAAGAGCTTTCAAGTCGTGCGGATTCAACTGCACCCCTTGACAGTTCGGACCTATCACCAACTTGAGGTTGGTATGGTGACGCTCACAGAAGTTATGTATGGCTTGCAAACAATCGCGTTGTGGTTGCATAATGAAAGCAGGCTCAACAACAGGGTGCGCAATATCAGCGTCCAGTTTTGTCCATTGGCGGCCCTCCCAGTAGCGTTCACCTTGTGCCTTGATGGTGTCTTCTTGGTGAAGTATGGCATCATTTGTCCATAATGTTCGTGTAGGACAATAGGGAGATATGCGGTTCTGCATGCCACGGTCGTACTTTCCTGTAATTTGATAACGAAGATAAGGCAATAAAAAACGAGTATCGAGGAAAGATTGAAAGAACGTAAGCTGAATTTTCGATTCGCTGGCACCGCTTACATCAGTTGGCATAATGTGCATAGGTCCATCACGCAACACGCAACTGCTAAACGAAGAAGGATCTGTAATAACAAGCAAATAGCGCACAGGGCGGCGATATAAGCTATCAAGGGCATGAAGTTTCACGCACAAGTCGCCCAAGTTTTCATTGTTGCTGAAAAAGCGATAGGGCTGCGCGTGGATATATTTATTCCATTCCGAACAGTCAAAAGCCATTGTACACGAATTGCCTAACAAAAAGGCGTCATAAGGTTGCTTATGGCTAAGCTGCTTCAGTTTTTCCCAACCTATATAGCCTTCGCCCTGATAGTAAGGGCTATTATCATATTGTTGCGCCTTATAACTGTGCAGAACCATAAACGGATCCTTCACTACATACCAAGCAGTAAGTAAGAAAAAAGGGAAGGCCAGCAAAGCCATCTTCAGGAATAACGAAATAATTTGATGTCGATTATTTTTATTAGTCATGACGACATTGCATTAAAATTGAACGTAAATAAAGTTATCCACACCAAAAGCGCCATATAAAAAGATGACGAAGACAATGGCAAAATAAATAGGCCAGCGAATAATGGCGCGCTGTTGCTCGGTCCATTCAATGAGATTTCGCTTACTATTGATATGCTCTATCAACAGCATCAGGATAACTGCAAGGGCAAAAACTATCCAGTAATGGTCGTCCATACCCATATTTAGTTCCTTTATGCCAACAGTAAACCCATCAAACATGTGGGCGTAAGCATAGAAGACGTCACTGATTTCTGACACACGGAAGAAGAGTAAAGAAAGTGCAAAGAGAACGTATGTGCGAATAATCATCAGTGTTTTCCACACCTTCGCCCCTACTCTGTTCTGCAGCTGCTCGCGCTGTTTCTTGAAAAGCGTTTCGTAAATAACAAGTATGCCCTGAAACAATCCGTATAAAGCGAATGTCAAGCCTGCACCATGCCATACACCTATTGCTACAAACGTAACCAGCAAAGAGGTATAAACACCCATCTGTCCCCAAGATCGAAGCGACGCATTAAGCGGTGTGAAAATATAATCGCGCACCCAAAACGAGAGCGTCATGTGCCAACGACGCCATAATTCGCCTGTCGATTGTGAGATAAAAGGTCGGTCAAAGTTTCTCTGAAGCGTGAAACCGAGCATGCGTCCCATACCAATGGCCATGCAAGTATAGCCTGCAAAGTCGGCGTAAAGCTGCAAAGGATAAAGTAATGTGGCAAAAAGTATCTGCATTCCAGAGGAGGTTGGCAGATGGTCAAGGACGGTAGAGAGTGGCGCTGCAATACGGTCGGCAATGACAAGCTTCAAAAAACACCCCCAAGCAACAAGCTTTAAGCCGCGTGTTACACCTGTATAATTAAATTTTTTACCCTCTTTCAGCTGTGGCAAAAGGTCGAAACCACGCTCTATTGGCCCCGAAAGGAACTTCATAAACAGCAGCATATACAGCGTGAAATCAGGCAAACTGTCTTCGGGTTCTTCTTCCCAGTAAATCTCAATTAAATAAGAAAGCGCTTGGAAAGTGTAGAAAGAAATACCAATTGGAAACATACCCGACCAGTAACGAGAGAATAACCAAAAGCCAGCCAGCCCTATAACACTGAATAAAAACAGATAAGTTGCCGTGCGGCTATTCAAATATCGGTGAATAGCCTTGCCCATATAAAAAGTGGACAACGTAATACCCAGTGCTACAACAAGATACTGCCAATGGTAATAACCGATGAACACACTGCTCGCTATCAGCAAAATACCATGCTGCCAAGCCTTAGAACAGCGCACGTAATAAAGCAACAGCGTAACGCCAAACAGCGCTACGAAAGGTAGTGTAAGAAATTCCATAGAAGTGTATGCGGCGAAATAGGTTATCGGCTTTGCTTAATAATGACGTCAATCATATCGCCAATATTCTTCATTCTTACAATATCGCGAAGCTTAAAATGCACATCCCACTTCTTCTCTATTTCGCTAATAATTGTCATATTGGTAAGCGAGTCCCACTCATCTATGTCTTCTGCCGACATGTTATAATCTATTTTCAGATCGGAACGTTTAAGAACTTGCTCGAAAATAAGAGTTAATTGTTGTAATATTTCTTCTTTTTCCATAGTTGTTATGCTATTAAACCATTTGCTTAATCAGCTTACGGTCAATCTTATTACTTGTATTTAATGGGAAGGGATTGATATAACTAATACGCGATGGCAACATATATGACGGGAGATACTGACGAAGATAGCTCATGAGTTCGTCATCGTCATTCTGCTTTTCTGCCTCAATGGCAAGAGCAATAGCCACATTTCCGTTGCCGTCGTCAATGGGAAGAGCGACTACATTCACCGCATCGTTAAAATAACGACGCGCTACATGCTCTACCTCGCTTAGCTCAACGCGATAACCTTGTATCTGAACCTGCGAATCCTTACGTCCGTAATACATGATTTCGCCAGAAGTATCGACCGAGCAAATGTCTCCTGTGTGATACCATCTGCGTCCATTTAATGTAAAGAAAGCTTCGTTATTTTTTTCTGAATTACGCCAATAGCCAGGCGTAAGCTGACGTCCTGAAAGGCACAGTTCGCCCATCTCACCTTGCGGTAAAGGCATATTGTTATCGTCAATGATAAGTGTTTGCACATGCTTCATGTCTTTACCAATGCACACTATGCCGTTAACCTCACGAACATTATCATGTGGAAGCAGATAATAGGTGCTGTAAACGGTGTTCTCTGTAGGGCCATAGACGTTCCAAATTTTGGCATTTGGAACGCACTTTTGCCACAATTTTACGTCCTCTGCTGGCAGTCCCTCGCCTGCAAAAAGCACATAACGCATAGCGGGTGCATCAATTTCGTCGAAGTATGGCCTAAGATAGTGAATAACACTTGGCACAAGTTGGGCTTCGGTTATTTCGTAATCGTCTATCAATCTAAACACTTCTTGCCATTTAATACTTCCTGGAGCAATTGTGTAAACGCAAGCACCACACAATAATGGCGCCACATAGCTGCCTACAGACATATCAAAAGTGAGATCGAACATTTGCAAACAACGGTCGTTTTGCGTCAGTTCGATATCCAGAGAAAAGAAGGATTCTTCAAAGGCTGCGACGTTTCCTATCGTAATTGCCACACCTTTCGGACGCCCTGTACTTCCAGAAGTAAAGAGAATATAAGCCAATTTATCCTCATTATAGCTAATAGAATCGAAGAAACTATGATGATGCGGCTCAAAGTTTCCAGGGTAAAGTACATCGGTCGATGTAAAAGAAACGCCATCATTACGCGAGTTAATAATCGTCTTTAGCCCCACCTGCTCGATAATATCTTCGCAACGGCGCATGGGCCATAAGGGGTGAAGTGGGACGTAACTTTTGCCTTCCATCCACAATGCAAGAATACACGCATAGGTATAAAGGTCATCATTCACCACAAGACCGATGTTATTTTCTTCCCTATTGCGCAATACGTGACGCGCATTACCTACTTCTTGAAGTAGCTGTTGGTAAGTATAATAACGGTCGGCAATGCAAAAGGCCGAAGCTTGTGCGTGTTCAGCCATGCTCTGTTGTAAATGAACCAACAGATTTTGGCCTTTTAAAAACGAACTCTTCATTAGTTTTTATATTACTCTTTAAGCGATGAGCGCACGCAAAGGTACAACTTTCTCCTTAATATTGTATCTTAATGTCAAGGGTTTTCTCTATTAACTTTACGATGGTCTCAAGACTATCGGCATCGAAGTTGCCCGTAAGGCGCTTGTCTTTATTGGCACAAGTGAGGCGCACATGGTAATAATCGGACAAATCGTCCAGCACATAAGGCAAAGCTGTATCCTTAAAACGGAACTGGTGTGTAGCCCAAACGGCACGATTGGGCGATGGCTTGGCGCGCAAGAAAGGTCGCACAGCTCCACTCTTCAAGAAACCCCGATTACCCTCTTTCAATATGATTCCCTCCTCTTTTTGCCGAGATGATGCAAAATATACGCTGCCTTCGCTCACAAAAACATCTGTACTTACCTCGTCTGCACGTATTTCTAACTGTGTCCCAATATCACGAATCAGATAGTTTTCTCCTTGAATGATAAAAGGTTTAGCCGCATCATGTTTTATTCTTAGATAAGCCTTACCCGTGATTGACACGTTACGGGCATAATCGCCCTCATACGAAAGCACAGCGTTTGGGGCCAAAATAACCTCTGTTCCGTCGCTAAACACAAAGGAACGCTGTTCATTTCCAGCCATCAAAACAGTAGTTTGCGGACGTAATGCATACATAACGCCTAACCCTACCAGCAATAAAATCACTGCAGCTGCAGCGATATGTCGCCAACTAAACAGTCTTGTGCGGTATCCTGTACGCTGTTGGAAGTCTCTGAAAGCTTTGTCCGCATCGAGTGTATCCTGCTTAAAGAAACGGGCTACATATTGCAAATTATTTTCTTTCATACGCTTTTTCTTCGAATTATCTTGTCCATTGGGTATGCGATGTGCTCCATGCGCCAAGAAGTCCTAACCCTCCTGATATATTGGTTACGGTAGGACGAATTTGCGATAAGCCATTTTGCGCAAGTTCATTATTATTATATTGATTAATGGCCGTCATGAAATGGTAAAACTCTGGCGTAATACTGATTAGCTCAACCTGATAAAAAACATTAAGCCATGACGGCCCAACGAAAGGTCGAATATTAAGTCGGAGCGTGTAAGTTTGGCCGTTAATGCTGGTATCATCAAAAATATTGAAGTCGTCATAAAAGCTATTGGAAAAGCCAAATTGGTCGTCAATATCTGTTAAAGGTGATAGCAACGGCTCGCTTTCTGTATGGATATTAGGATAAATAAAATCGGCTTCATTTATACTATTCGTAGCCGACGTCGTACATTTTACGCGTACAGCATAATAACGATGGGTAGAAGCATCGTCCGTAAACGTCGCCATCACCTGCATAAAAGGCTCTGGTTCAGTAGAGTCATCGGTCTTAATTTCAATTGGTTTGACACGAATATTCGTCACCGCTACGGTGTCAGGAATAGTTGTTGTTGCCAAAACTTCCTGTGCATTTGGTGCAGAAACCCTCAACGATATATTGTCGCCTACTCGTTGTTGCCCCACAATGCGGTAGTAACCCTGCCCTATTGGTGTTGCCGTGTAAGGCGTTCCGTTTACGGCATAAACCACTGAAGCATTGTCAACATGCTCAATTTTTACCGTGTCAGCATAATAACGAACAGGAATACTGCGCGTAACACGCAAATAAGTAGTATCTCCGAGCGATGGGAAACAATATACAACGAGTTTACTTTCCTGTTTAAACGAATTAAGGCTTACTTCGTCCTTACAGCTTGCTATCGTTAAAAGCAGGAGCAAAAAAAGACAATATCTTATGTATTTCATAGCGTTTAGAATTTAATTGTATAACTGAATGAAGGAATAATAGGTATGTAAGCATGGTTCTTAATGCTAAACTGCCCCTTATTATCCTGCCTAATATTTACGAACAACGAATTGAAATGACAATACGCATTATAAAAACTGAGATTCCAAATGCGTTCATTTCCACGTTTGGTTATGTGGCGAAAATCGAATCCTATATCAAGACGGTGATAAGCTGGAAGTCGATAATTATTAGGAGTATCGAAGACATACATTCGTTCATCAAAGCTATAGCCATAGGGATTTAACTTTCTGGGAAATCCTTCGGGTACAGAAGGGGTAACCGTTGTTTGCGTAGGCACTGTGATATGATTGCCACTGTGGTAATTCCATGCAGCAAAAGCAGCTATTTTTGATGTTAACTGCCAGCGTCCCGTCAGGTTAATTTTGTGCCTATTATCAAACTTATCATAGTACCATTCTGGATAAAAATCGTCAAAACGACGCTTATTCCACGATAGCGTATAAGCACCTGTTAGTTCTAAATGGCGTGTTTTGTAAGCCACATCAAATTCTAATCCAAAATATTTTCCTTTACCGTCCATTACAAATTTGTCCCAACGCTCAGCAGGAGGCTCTAATCCTGACCAGCTCGAATACTGCAAAAGATGTTTACTCTGCTTATAATAGCCTTCTACAGATAAGGTCCATCGGCGTGCAGGCTGATAGTAAACTCCTCCCGCCCATTGCCATGAGTGCATAGGTTTTAACCTTGATGTAGTAGCCACCCAATAATCAGTGGGTAACTCTAAGAAGCTATTCGATATTTTGTGCACATATTGAGTCATCGAGGTTAGCGAGGTTTTGAACGATAGTTTCTCCATAGGCTGATACTTGATAGCCAAACGAGGGTCGGCATTTACAAACCATTTGCCTGTTATTGAAAACATTGTCACATTCAGACCCATATTAAAACTCCAATGTTTGTTGAGTGTAACCTCGTCTTCAGCATACACATTCCACTCGTTTGCATTGTTGCGGTACGAACTTTTCCTGTCGAGAGAGTCAACTGCTGTGCCCGTACCATAATAGTTTTTATGTTGTCGTGTTTGGGGGTGAAACATGTGAAAGGTGTAGTCTTGCCCAAAACGGATATGGTGACGAGGCGACGGACGATAATCGAATGCTAAACGATAGCCCAAATCATCAATCGTTGACCGATAGCCATACTCCATATACGTTACAGAAGTTTCGCCAGCATGAGGCCCCGACCTCGATACAACACGTTGGTCATATAAGAATTTATACTTCGACACATTGTGAGTATAAACCGCTGTAAAGTTAGCAAACAGCTTGGGAGAGAATACATATTCCCAGTTTAAGGCAGCATTTAAGTTGCCCCAATTCATATTGAATTCGTTTAATTCTGTTTCATTAATATCATCATCTTTCACCTCATCTTTTGTATGAATACGGTCTTCTCCCGAATATACACTGAGCGAAAGACGCGACCGATCGCTAAAAATATTAGTCACCTTAGCATTGAAATCGTGGAAGAAATAATTTAAAGTGATGTCGTCGTCGTTCTTATCGTTCTTCTTATTATGAATAGCAAAGATGGGGCGCGTGAGCAAATCGAGCCAGCTGCGGCGCAATCCGATATTATAAGATGTACGTCCTTTACGAATAGGACCTTCGAATTGCAGACTGCCATCAAGCAAACCGATGCGGAAACTACCATGGAAATGGTTAAAGTCGCCATCGCGAGTGCGCACATCAATCACCGACGACAGACGCCCACCATAGCGTGCAGGGAAACCACTTTTATAGAAATCGACATTCTTTATCATATCCGAGTTGAACGAAGAAAACAGTCCGAGCGAGTGGTTTACCTGATAAAGTGGTGTACCATCAATCAAAAACAGGTTCTCGTCGTTACTACCACCATGCACATATAAACCACTCATCAGCTCGATTCCCTCTGATACACCACTGCTTCGCTGCAAGGTTTTCACCACATCAGGGCTGCTAAGTAGCGAAAATTCGGTTTTAATGTCGCGGACATTTAACGAGCGTTTACCCGTTTGCGTGTGAATAAGCGGTGAATTTAAGTCGCCCATCACCACCACTTCGCCTAAGCGCGCATTTTCTTTCAGCGTGATATTTTCGGTTCGGTTTGCCGTAAGCTGCACCGTTATACGCTTATCGTCAAAGCCGATATAGCTACAACGCAACTGGTGTTCGCCCGCTGGCAGCGTAAGAGAAAAGAAGCCATAGGCATTCGTCATAGTGCCAAGCCCTGTTGTTTGGTCAAAAACGGTGGCATTAATCAGTGTTTCTCCGTTCTCGTCCTTTACAAAACCGCTTATCGTATAGGTTTTTGTGGCCGACTCCTTTTTCTGTTGTACTTCTTTGGTATTAGCTGTTTTTTGTGCCGAATTAAGCCTTTTCAACATAACATACGTGCCTTGTTGCTCATAACTAATATGGGTATTATGAAACAGTTCTTTCAGGGCCTTATCGGTTGTAAGGTTTAAGAGCGAAGGACCTTCGTAAACCTGACCAAGAGGTAACGTCGAATCGTACACAAAATGCACCTGCCGAGCACGTTGTAACCAATCAATTTGCTGCTGAATGGTCATGCCAGCGGTCTGGGCTTTAGCTGCTACTGACGTAAAAATAAGGGTAGCTAAGACGAGTTTTTTCATAAGTTATAGCTTAAGTTTTTGTTCTTTTTATATCGCTATGACGCATAAATCTCAAATATCCCCCAATATTTTGAAACTTTTTTTACGATTTTATTTCATCGCGAACATATACTGACGTGCAACGCTCTCTAAAACAGAAAACTACAGCATAAATAATAGACCTTTTACGAAAAGGCTGCAACGCCGACTGCAATAATGCGTTCTGGTTCGCATATTCTTAGCTTTCGATCGTTGCATTGCGATGTAAGAGTCGTATTATGACGGCCGCCATACAGTTTATACTACGGCCGTCATACAACGTGTTCGGTAGTAGTCGTACAACACGTACCACGACCGTCGTACAACCACCAACACACTTTATCGGGTAAAGTTATACGCCAAAATCACAGGAGAAAGTAGCCATAAAAAATGCGAGAATATCCTTTTACAGATATTCCCGCACAACGTATCTCTTAAATAAAAATGCTTTAATAATCAGTCATTTCAGGCCATTAGTGACACCATATATAATATTTTAGCCTTACTCCCACGCAATTGTTTAAGCGCGCGGCTCATTTCGTGCTCTACCACTTTCTTCGTAACGCCCAGCTCCTTAGCAATATCTTGATACTTCATGCCATCACGCTTGCCCATTAATAATACCTGTCGGCGACGCTCTGATAAACCATTAATGGCAGCCCATAGGCGTGCTTCGTCAACCGATCGCTCTTGCGCCTCGTCGTCACTAATAGCTCCTTCAATATCGTATGGTACAATATCGCCAAGCATTGCTTTCGTATGTCGCAGATAATCTATGCAGGCATTGCGCACCGCCGTATAAAGGAAAGCACGCGATTGCGCTGGAATGTTCTGCCACAACTTGACAAAACACTCCTGAACAATGTCCTCAGCCTGCTCCCTATCACCTGCAAGATAATGCATGGCATATAAGCAAAGCGGCTGGTAATAAGCCTTAAATAAAGCTTCTACGTTCATCATTCTATCGGCATCATTACGTCATTGAACACACGTTATTACATGGGGAAAGGCACCTCGTTTTATGATTTTAAGCACATCATTGTGTAGGTCAAGACACACGATTGTATGATTTAAGATACATCATTGTATGATTTAAGATACATCATTGTATGGCTTTAAGTACATCATTGTATGGCTTTAAGTACATCATTGTATGGCTTTAAGTACATCATTGTATGGCTTTAAGTACATCATTGT
>JABCPF020000047.1 GCA_013333285.2 Prevotella sp. | reverse complement strand
TATACATAGCCAAATTGACCATTGAACCACAGAAAGCATATACGGAAAGAATAAAGTAGATATCACGACTAACAAGACATCCTAATAGGATTGTGCCAACGGCTACGATAGAATAGGCCAAGTTATAAAGGAATAGCACTTTCTGTTTATTGAGATATCTGAAAAGCGGTATGAGAGGTTGGGTGAGTATAGTAGGAAAAGACCAAAATGCTAAACATAAGGAAATATCTCCAGCAGTACTCCATTTAGAACCTAAGAACAACGTGACAACCTTGTCACCACCACATGCGAGAAAGAGCATTGGAATGAAAGCAATAAGTGCAACAATCTTTCCCACCTGTAATGTGCTTCGTTGTATATTTGTGATTTGCTCGCCATCTTTATCTGAACAAAGTTGTTCGTAATATACCCTTCCTATAGCAGAGCCAACAAGACTCATCGGTAACAAGAGTAGTTGAAGGACTATAGAATAGCAGCCTATAGTTTCTTTGTCAAAGAATGCAACTAAAATAAGCAGTGGAATATTAAAGCCTGCAAAACATAAAAGACTTGATGGGGCATCAAATAGAGCGAAGTTTTTGTATTTAAACAGAATACTACGCATCTTATTTATATCCCAACCCCAAAGTTTTTTTGCTTTTCCAACATGAATAATATAGAACAATAGAAAGACAAAGGTGGCAATTTGGGCAAGGGTTGTTCCTAATATTAGTCCATTAATAGCAATCAACGAGACGATGCCAAAGAGCATTCTAAAGCCTGCCTGCGTACCTCCTAAGATAGCGTTTTCGATAGCAATGCCAGAATATTTCCCATATCGGTTGCACATATTACTAAACACAGTGTGAATGGCGTAGGCTATTAAATATACAGCCAATAGGGTAATGGGAGGGAAGTTGAGAAAAAAAGAAATATGCTCAGCTTGCCCAATATAAAAGATTAATGCGGTAAAAAATGCAACGATAAAAGCTATCAGTAAGCATAAGGTTGAAACATAAGGAATCTCTTCTTCTGTGGCTTTTACGATAGTATTCTCATATCCAGCAAAAATAGCAATAGTAAGAATAGAAACAAAAGATGAAAAGATTCCCCACTCACCGAACTCTGCTTGCGTATAAAGGCGTGACAATACAGGTGTTACAGCCACGGGTAGCAGGAACATTAGGATATTGCTTGACGACATTTTCATGGTGTTAAGCAATAAAGAGCTTATCTTTATTCTATCTATTATTCGTTTCAAATTGGTAACCTTTAGTTGAAGGAACATAGTACATGGTTATTCCCCGACGACCAAGTTCTAGCATTATATCGAGACATGGCTTGGAATCAAATACTTTTATGAGCAGATTAGATATTTTTTTCTTCTTATAAATATCAGCTCCGAAGTGCTTAATGAGTGTCTGTTCGTGAGTTCTTCTCTCCAAATCGCCTTCAATGCATGTGTAAGATTCAATGTTTCCTTGTTCGTTGACATATTGATAAGTCTTTTCAACAGTGAAGAATTGTTGCCAGTATGGATAATCTTTGTATAGCAAAGCTTCCACACAATGGTCAAATGTTCCAATGTAATGGGAGTCGAGACCAAGAGTAAATACAAGCGCATTTAAACGAGTCATTCTGTACCAAGGAGAATCTTCGTCCCAGCAATTAATACATCTGTGGTGATCTTTTATCAACCAATCAGCATGCTTTCCCCATGCACAGACAGAGTGTTGTACATTAATACTTCGTTTCACTTTGGGCTGTTTTCTAAATGTTTCCGCCATATAGCCCGCAAAAGTCTTATCTGTTTGTGGATTAAATATGCAGTCTTTATTTCTCTGCATTTCTGGGTTAGGGAAAGCAGGCATCAATAATGTACCTTCGGTGGTGATTACAGATTGTATTTTTTGTATAAGTTCTTCGGCGCTTCCTGTGTAATTGTAGAACTCTTTCATGGCAGAATGAACGCATACAACGCTTCCCTTTGTCATTCCAAATTGACACATGACCTCTATAATATCATCGGCAGAATACTTCTGATGATATATTAACATTCCTAGTCGCTTGTGAATATCTTTCCTTAATAGAGAAATATCCTTTACGCCTGTGACTTTTTTGAATGCTAAACCAAGGGAGGTAAGAAGGCTCGTAGACATGTTTCGACTACGCAAATATCTTTGTAATATCTTTCCGTATTACCCAAATAGTTAGGAAAATAATTGTAAGAATCTCCATAACCAGTACGAAAATCATACGTTTTGGGCCTGCAGGTTTGGTGGGAACAGAAGCTCCTTTCAACACGGTGAACACAGGAGTTTTTTCTTGTAGTTTCGCTCTTGCGGCGTCATACTGATTCTTAGCATTCGAATAGGTGTTGAATTTTAATTGCATATCGTTTTCTAAATCTGCAATTTTTGATTGAACAGACTGTAATATAACGTCCTGATTGGCATCTGAGTAGGAAGCATATATTTGTCTTGCACGTTCATAACTGGCTTGTGCTTCGCCTACTAACTGTTTATAATATGCTACATCTTTCCGTGCTTTGTCTGTACGATAAGCTGTGATATGTTGTTTCAGTAAACTGCTAACAGAATCAGCCAGTATTTTACAAGTTAATGGATCTTGTGCAGTTGTTGCAATGGTAATTACGCCATCTTTCGAATCAACTTTCAGTGAGATATTA
This sequence comes from Prevotella sp., assembly GCA_013333285.2. Taxonomy (GTDB): domain Bacteria; phylum Bacteroidota; class Bacteroidia; order Bacteroidales; family Bacteroidaceae; genus Prevotella. The sequence goes on along the minus strand of JABCPF020000047.1, from coordinate 4,182 downwards.
CTTCTGATGGCTTCTACTACTTTACTTTGTCTTTTATTCAGATAGTAGGGAGATATTTTATCCATCTTTAAAGGCTTTTCTTTTTTACCAATTAGCGTGCTCCACCATGGTTCTTTTTGCCGATTAGCCAAATAATCAAAATAGGAATATCTTTTCCCGTCAATGGTTTGTATCTTGATAGTGAACAAATCAACAATAAATTTATTATCTTCCATTAGCTCGGGATAGAGCAAAGGAGTAATAGCGTCAGAGCTTTTTATCTGTGACATATCAAAGCCTAGCGAAGAGGCTAAAGAACCAATGGCCCCTGAAGAGCCCCCATTCTCTACTTCTGGGGCTAACTTTGTATCAGTTGAGTAATATCTTGGTACACAAAGTATGATAAAAACAGAGAGAACAAAAGCAATTGGAAGCACTATAAAATAAAGCAGTTTGTGCTCTCTTATCTTTTGAAAGATTAAGCGTAGGTCTATGACAGCTACTTCTTTATTGTCGTTCATAACTAATATTAATCAGGGAAAGTTTAACTTTTATCGGTTTAATCCGTAGCTTATTTTATCACATTAGCTATGGTTGCTATCATGGCTGCGATACTAGCCATGCCTGAACCAAGACTCATTGTTTCAGCCATTGACATTTTACGTGTTATTTTGTTAGGCACAACTATTTCACATCCTGGTTCAATTTTGGTACCTGCTTTGACTTTTGCCACCATGCCATTCATGTAAATAACATATGCTCCGCTCTTGCGTGCATTCTGGGCATATCCTCCTGCTGCATTAATATAGTAACTTGCTCCTTTACCTTTTTGGAAAGAAACAACGTTAGGATACATTACTGCGCCATTAATCTTAACTGTAGCAGTATATCGTGGCAGAATAAGACGATCGCCGGCACGTAGAACCATGTTCGCATCACTTTGTGGATCGTTTATTGCTTTATCAAGTTCTATTCCTACAGGATAGCTGTTAGGCACTTGAAATTTTTCAAGTTGACTTTTAGTTGCTTCAGAACCTACTTGCATGATGTTACTGTTTTGCGAACTTGCTGCAAGTTGTAGAAGTTGTTGTTGTATGTGTTCTTGCTGCATTTTATAAGCAGCTTCCATACGAGCCTTCTCTGCCTCGTTGGCCTGTCGTTCAAGACGTGCTCCCTTAATATAAGCAATGTCTGTAATACCTCCTGCAGCTTTTAGTAAGTCTGTAAGACGTGCATTGCGCTTACTTAGCGTGTAAGTTCCTGGGAACTGCGCTTCTCCTTCTATAAAAACATTTTGCTGAATGGAGTAAGAAGGGTTCTTACGCACATAAACTTCATCGAAAGGTTGTAATACAAATCCTGGCTCACCATCGATTACAAACCCTTCTTTCAAAGAGAAGGTGTAATTATGAGCAATGATACTATCTGTGGTTGTAGCGTATGGTGACGCTACACGGCGTGCAACGTCAACTTTTACAGTCGATGCATTATCTTTTAAACCTCCAGCTTGCAATACAAGATCTTCCAAGGTTTCATCATCAGCATATTTGTAAATGCCAGGATATTGTACCTCCCCTTGTATGGTTATAGTACGTTCAGACATAGCTGTCTGTTTGGTGGGAATAAAGAGGACATCGTTTTCTTTCAGCGGAATATCTGCTACAGCACCACTCATTATTCCTTTTATATCAATGGGTATCACCTTTAGTGTACGGTCATCTTTCATTCGATGCATTACGGCACGATTAGTAAAAGCGTCCTCTGTTAGTCCCTCGGCATGCAGAATAAGTGTTCGCACACTGTTGATACCGTCACCCAATTGGTACATTCCTGGGCGAAATACTGCACCCTTTATTTCGACGGTGTTTCGATAGCGAGGCAGAATAGAGTCGACACTGACACTATCGCCATCAGCAATGCGAAAACTGTTCATATCAAACTCTTCAACATTGAACACTGCATATTCGCGTCCCGTTTTTCGGTTTACACGAACAGCCTTTGTATAAGCGTCGCCAGTAAAACCACCTGCATATTTTAAAAGCGTTCCCACACTCTCGTTCTTCTTCATTTCATAGTACATCGGACGTTTTACTTTACCTGAAATATCTACTAGACAATCGTATGGTCCTACAGTAATTACGTCGCCATCATTCAGCCTTACATTCCCTGTCATCTTGCCATTTAAGATGTAATCGTAGATGTCACAAACACTAATGAGCTGATTTCTACGATATATTTTAATATTTCGCAACGTACCAAGCTCATTAGTTCCACCCGCCATATACAAGGCGTGGAATACAGTAGCAAAGGCTGATAAGGTATAGGTACCTGGCACTTTCACCTCTCCCATAACATTAACAGAGATTGTACGGGTTTGTCCTAACGATAGGCTGATACGGCTACTGCTATATCGACTACCAAGTGTGCTGCGAATTCGTGCTTTGGCTGCTGCTACGGTGAGCCCGCCAACCTGTATAGGCCCAAATCCTTCTATAATAATTTGCCCATCAGGTGATACTGTGCAGTCAAAAGTTTTTTGTGATGCACCATAAACGTCTACTGAAACAGCATCGCCAGGTCCTAACACATAGTTCTGAGGTGTGGCTATATTCATAGCAGGCTCAAAGGTGAGATCTTTATTGTTAAAGATATCACGACCGAATACTTTTTTACTTTTATCTTCTTTTTCTTCAGAGTCTCTCTCGTTCTTTAATTTCGTCAGGGGCGATAGTTCGTTTTGAATTTGAATAAAATCCTGATCGTTTTCGTCATATTCTTTTTGCCATACAGTATTGCCTTGTATACGTTGTGTCGTTGTAGCTGTGCGTTTACGATTCATTGTAGCTGTTGCTTTTTTATCGGCTTCAGTCTCTTCTTCTGTTTTCTTTCCATTGTTAGTTCTCAGCCGTGAGGTAGGTTGGGTTGTTTGTTCTGCGTTTCCTAACCCTAAGTTTTGTTTCTCTCGGTCATACATTTTTCTAACACGCCTTATCTGTGAAATGTCTACACCGTTTTGCATAAGTCTGGTAACAATTTTCGACTGTGGCGTACCCTTAGCCACCTCTTTCTGTACGAATTCGGCAACTTGTGAGTCAGTCATTGATGACTGGGCCATGATTTTCGTAGAAATCATGCTGAGAAGCATGACAAAAACAATGAGTCTTTTCATTATTAATGTGTATTTTATATATTCTCTTAAGAGTATATTTATCTAATAGTAGTAACCCTTATTTTATCTGAAATATTGTATGTACTGCAAAAATACATAAAAAAAGTGTAACATCTTACGGTTTAGATGTCATGATGATAAAATTACGAATAATCACCTATATTGATATTCTTTAAAGCGAAGATATAACAGAATAGAATGTAAAAATTATATCTGTTGGCAGCTAAAAAACAGCTTTATAAATGAAAAAATATATAGTAATCATGCTTTATTACGCTGAAAATATATATATTTGCAACGTGAAATGGCCTAAAAGAGCGATAGTAAGGGTTGCATTACAGATGCTTTAAGACTTGTTATAAGCTTTATTTAGCCTACTCATTTAATTATATATCATACTGGGGTTGACTGGATTTGACAGCAGATGAAGTGGTATGTAAGCACGCGGAGCCTCGTTGGCTTGCTCCTTAAACAAAGCGATCAAAGAATTAAATGGCGAAAATAATTACGCTCTCGCTGCCTAACTGAAGTACAGTAGGTTACTGGCTTTATCGCGTTACAAGGTAATGCGACGAGACATCGCTCCAAAGATGTTTTTCCGAATCTAAGGAATCAGCGGTGCAGAACAATCGGGAATAGCTTTCGCAAGCCTCATTGTGGAAGTGAAAATAAGAGGATAAGGGCGTAGTTGGTGGTCCAGGTCTTGCTGCGTCACGAAAATAAAAGGCTGGAATAAGCGTGTAGAAAGCATATGGTTTCGCTGTTTGGACGTGGGTTCGAATCCCACCAGCTCCACTTGATGTACTCTAATCAAGAGTTTTTAGTAAATTAATTAAATCAGATAATCGTCGTAATCTCAATGAGTTACGGCGATTATTTGTTTATATATATCCCTATTTGGGGGTACATACAGATATCACCAAGTCGCTCAAAATACTCCCAACTGGCTACAATATGGCTACAGGAAAAATCATCTTTCTAAAATTGTAGCCAGTGATACCATACAGAGTACACATAGATACCGCATACTTCAT
>JABCPF020000046.1 GCA_013333285.2 Prevotella sp. | reverse complement strand
CTGCTGACAAGGACTACTTCTATCTATCTGATACACGTGGTCTGTATAAGTACGATCATAACTGGAATCTCGTTCAAAAGAGAGTTCAAACTAAGGACGATCCATTGTTCCCACATCCAGAACAGGCTAATCACTTTGGTGATATCGACGTTTATGATGGCAAGATTTACACTGGTAATGAGTACTTTAACTTAGGTCGTGGTGAAAATATCGCTATCTCTGTATACGATGCAAAGACTCTGAAATGGATTGAAGATATTCCATGGAGCCCCGAATCGGGTCAGGTAGAATGCTCTGGTATTGCTGTGGATCGTGAGAGCGGACTTATCTGGATGTCCGACTGGGTTGATAGTCGCTATGTATATGCTTATAGCCTTGCTACAAAACAGTATTACACAAAGATGCAATGCCGTCCTACTCCATACTGGTGTCAGGGTATCTACGTTGCAGATGGAAAGATGCTTTTCGCTGCTGACGATGGCGAATCTACTTATCATATCGCAGACAACTTGTACATTGCCGACATCTCTGGCGCTCCTTACTACGGTTTGAAGCAGGGTACAGAGCCTGTAAAGGCTAATCCATGGAGCGTAAAAGTAGACGAAAATGGCAAGGTTGTTAAGCGTACTGGCCTTATTCCTGGAGGCGCATTCTCACGTCATCTCAGTTTGTTCCGTGAAATGAAAGACTTCCGTCGTTGTGGTGAAATTGAAGGTCTTACAGTTGACCCTCTTACAGACGACCTGTTAGTTCTCAATAACCGTGGTACACAAATTATCTTGGGTATGAGCCAGGGTCCTTTCACTGAGGAAGGTTACACAGGTGAAATTCACGAGGTATACGTTTATGAGAAAGTAAAATAATCTGTAAACAGATTTATTTTCTTGTAAACTGATACACAGTTAAAAAATAATTCCCCGCACTCTTCTTTTATGAGAGTGCGGGGAAACTTTTTTGTACAATTCGAATAAACTTGCCTATATTATCTAATAAAGAGTTATTTGCGTTTAATCTTCGTTTGGAACAAGGGTTTCAATATAGTTGCTAAGCATGCCGATACCCTTAATATTATCACCACCCTGCGGAATAATCACATCAGCAAAACGTTTGGTTGGCTCTATAAACTGCTCGTGCATAGGCTTTAACACCTTAAGATAGCGGTCAACAACCATTGATACTGTACGACCGCGATCAATGGTATCACGCTGTATATTGCGAATAAGACGCTCATCAGGATCACAATCAACAAAAATCTTTAGGTCCATCATATCACGCAAACGTTTATTAATAAGCGTCATAATACCCTCTATAATAATAACAGGTTTGGGCTCAACATAAATAGTTTCAGGCAAACGATTACTGATAATATAACTATAGGTAGGTTGCTCTACTGCATGGCCGTTACGCAATTCGTTCACATGTTTAATAAGAAGCTTCCAATCGAAGGCATCAGGATGGTCGAAATTAATATCGCTGCGCTCTTCTGGCGTCATGCCTGTAGTATCATTATAATAAGAGTCGAGAGGTACAACAGCCACAAAATGAGGTGGCAATGCCTCTACTATCTTCCTTACAACAGTAGTCTTGCCAGAGCCTGTTCCGCCAGCAATACCAATAATAGTAATCTTATCTAAATATGTGCTTACGTTTTCCTCGACGGAAAGTATGGGTTCTTGTATATCATTCATAATGATTATGTTTTATTTTCTGTCTACAAAAGTCCTATTTCGTGAAACATCTGCTTATAATATTCGGCCTTCTTCTCGACTTGCATAGGATACGCTCTTGACGAGCTGGGTTCACGGTACAGACCTATAACACGGTTCTCAAAATTAAAATCAACATGCTCTCCCATTTTCATCTTGCTGGCTTCAATGCCATAATGGCTAGTAAAAATAGAGGTCGCCAACTGTCCTGCTGCCAAAACACCCTTACATTGTGGTAGTGAACGCAACATTCCATCAAGGTCAGCCTGTTCAACTACTTCAAGATCCTTATCGGCAGCTGTACCTTTGGTACGACGAATACGCAAACAAGTATCAAAAATTGCAATACCTTTCTCCTGCATAAACGCCTTTAACTCGTCAACCTTATAAGTTTTATTGGCTTGATCTACAAACCACATCTTATCACCATAAAAGCATAACCCCATAATGCGCCACATGTCATTGGTAAAGTTTGGATAATACCAATCAATACACCAACGATGCGAAGCTGGCGGAAACGTTCCCAATATCAGCAAACGTGCATGCGAGGGAAGAAACGGTTCAAAGGGGTGTGTTTCTATCGCACCAATATCAGTCATCGACAATTATTTAATAACTTGTTTATTTTGATGTATCTTTTGCTTCCAAGTGTAGACGTTCAGCTTCGCACTCTGCTATATTTTTGAGTTGTGCTGCATCGTATTCGGGTAGCTTTGTAAGATTAGTGGGAGGAGTATCAACACCCTGTTCTTTTACAAGATAAACCACAGTGGGAAGGTGATCAGAGAAGCCGTCAAGCCATACTCCGCCAGCAGTTGTGCGTCGTGTTGCACCTTTATATTTTCCTTCTGTCTGGAAAAGATAAGGCATACGCTGTATCTCACACTTCCAATATTTCAGTGTGCTATAATCTTTTAAGCCAGGTTTATTAAGCAATGTGGGTGAAAGTATAATCTGGTCAAACAAATTCCAATTACCTTGATACTGTAGTGTACCCGTGCGTTGCTTGGTAAGCACGTTATACCATGGGTTATACATATCGTCAGTGTCTACCATTGAAATTTCTTCTTTGGCAGAAAGAGCAACATGCATGCTCTTATCGGTAGGATCATCATTCATATCACCCATGACAAACACTTTACAATTACTATCAGCTGCCAATATTTTATCTTTAAGTGACTTCATTTGAGCAGCACCCACCTCGCGTGAATAAGGACCACCAAAACGACTGGGGAGGTGAGCTACAATTACAACAACATGTTCACCTGCCAACGTACCGCTAACAGCTAAAAAGCCACGAGTGCGGAAAGTGCTATCTTGTTTCTCTGTAGGAACATAAGGATAAAGTTTGACGTCGTCGACCTGAAAAAACTGAGGATTATACAGTAGGGCACAGTCAATACCACGACGATCTGGACCCTCTACATGACAAAAACGATATCCTCTTTTCTTAAGTTCTGGCTGAGCACAAAGATCTGTCAATGCGCGAGCATTCTCAACTTCAGCCAATCCTATTATTGCACATCCTACTCCAGGAAGAGTAGTTGTTGCCATATCACTTAATGCTCGAGCCATATTATGCAGTTTATGACTGTATTTCAAACCATTCCAACGATATGAGCCAGAAGGAAGGAAGTCGAAATCACGCTTACCCACATCATGACAAGTATCAAAAAGGTTTTCCTGATTATAAAAACCTACAGCATAAACTGAAAATTTCTTTTGAGCTGATGCTGACGAAACAACAGCCAGAACTAAAATAAGAAAGAGAAAAAACTTTTTCATCGGATTATATATATTTTCTGCAAATATCGCAATTAATATTGAAACAAAAGATACGCTAAACAAAAAATTAATAAAAATGCCCACATCTTTAAAATTAAAATAACTATCTTTGCAGCTCAAATCACTCATATTATTCAAAATCTATTTAATTATGCAGAAAAAGCTTATCGCGGCTCTCTTGGCCTTAAGCTATACCCCACTAACATTTGCCCAAGTAGACTCTACAAGTATTGGTGAGGCCGCTTTTACGTTCGTTGAAGCACAGCTAGGAGAAGACGAGAATATGGAACGGAATGTATCCATAATCAATTCCAATTCTAACGCCTATGCCTCAGGAGTAGGCTTTCTTTTCTCGCCAGTGCGATTCCGCTATCGTGCGCTTAGCCAGAAGTATAACGAAATTTATATTAATGGTGCACCTGTCAATGATATGGAGACAGGACAATTCCGTTTCTCTATGGTGGGAGGTCTTAATCAGCAGACTCGTAATATGGAATCGACTCTTCCATTCGAAACAGGCAATTATGCCTATACTGCATTAGGCGGTAGCAACAATTACGATTTTCGCTCTGCCAACATGCCTTCAGGTCAAAGAATTTCACTTGCAGCTGCTAATCGTAACTATACGCTACGCGGAATGTACACCTACAACAGCGGTCTGAATAATAAAGGTTGGGCTTATTCTGCCAATCTTACCTACCGTTGGGCTAATCGTGGTTATGTAGGAGGTACTTTTTATAATTCACTCTCTTACTTCTTTGGAATACAAAAACTTCTTGGCAACCATTCTTTGGCACTAACAACTTGGGGGAACCCTACAGAACGTGCATCACAAGGAGCCTCTACTGATGAAATGTATTGGTTGGCAAATGACTATCAATACAATCCATATTGGGGCTATCAAAATGGCAAAATACGCAATAGCCGTGTAATTAATGACTTTACTCCTGCTGCCATCTTTACATGGGATTGGAAAATCAACAATAAGAATAAGCTTATTACTTCACTTTTTGGCAAGTACGGAATGTACAAGAGTACCAAACTTAATTATAATGGTGGCGACAATCCACAACCTGATTATTGGAAGCGCCTGCCATCAAGTTATTATGATGTGTGGGGTAACGAGTCAAACACATATCAAGGTTATCAGGACTTCATGACAGCACGCAACTATTTTATGGGAAGCATGGCTGCACGACAAATTAACTTTGATCAGCTTATTTATGCTAATCGACAGTCGGCTGCACAAGGGGCGGACGCTATGTATTATATAGAAGCTAAGAATTCACGAGTATTAAACCTATCACTTTCATCAACGCTTACATCAAACATTACAGAAAAGAGCGTTTGGAATAATGGTATTTTTATTGCACGTAATGTCAACAACCACTTCCAGACAATGGAGGACATGTTAGGCGCTTCTTCTTTCCACAACATTAATACTTATGCTTTAGGCACTTATGCTCCTGGCTCAGATCGCTTACAATATGATTTAAATAATCCTAATGCTACTGTAAAAGTGGGCGACCGTTTTGGCTACGACTACAATATTATAGTAAATAGAGCTCAGTTTTGGTCGAACTATGCAGAAAACTTTGGAATTGTACACTACTCAGTTGCAGCACGTATAGGCGGACAAACTATGCAGCGCGATGGAAAGATGCGCAATGGTCTCTTTGCTGACAACTCGTATGGGAAGAGCAAAACAGCGAAGTTTTTTGAAGGTGGAATAAAAGCAAGCGGTAACTTTGATTTAGGTGGAGGTAGCACTCTTACACTTGGAATGGGTTACGATATGCATGCGCCATCTGCATCTACAGCATTCTATGCTCCTGAGGTGAACAATGATTTTGTTATTAATTTGCATAACGAACGCTTATTCTCTTCTGAAATAGGATATCAGTATCTTAACAGTTGGCTCCATGCTAACTTTAATGCTTATTACAACTATTTGGAGAATGTTACTGAATGGAACTGCTTCTACTTCGATGATATCAATAGTTTCTCTTATAATTCTCTGTCAGGTTTAAGAAAAGAATTTTACGGTATTGAGGGTGCCCTCAATTTTAAACTTACATCTTTCCTTGACTTGAAGCTTCTTGGAACTATCAGTGAAGCAAAGAATATTAGCAATGCACAAGTTATCTATCTTAACTCTACCGATGGTGTTTACAGCAGACCCGACGAAGCTTTCATCAAGGGAATGCGCGAAGATGGCACACCATTAACAGCAACTTCTATTGCTTTGGGTTATCATAAAGGTGGGTGGTTTATTAACTTAAATGGCAACTGGTATGATCGTTTCTATCTAAGTTATTCTCCTTATTATAGATATAAGAGTGTGATTGGCCGTGAAGACAAAGCTCCTGCTCAAGCACAAGGTAACGGAGGCTGGATGTTTGACGGTTCAATTGGAAAAAATATCTACTTAAAGCACGGCACTCTGAACTTCAACTTAATGGTTACTAATATTCTCAATAACCGCAGAATTGTAACTGGTGGTTACGAACAGAGCCGTTCAGATCGTACAGCTTCAGGTGCGACACGCGTGTACCGTTTCTCAAAGAATCCTAAGAAGTATTATGCTTTGGGTACAAACGGCCTGCTGCAAGTTTCCTATAAATTCTAAAATTATAAAAAATGAAAACACTCAAATATATTTTAATGATGACCCTTGCCTGCGGTCTCACGACATCGTGTATGAACAAAGGTTGGGACGAATCTGAAAAAACGCCTGAAGAAGTAGGTCTTGGCAACAAATATATTCAGGAGACTAATGTAGTAACTATTGCCAATCTCAAGCAGACATATCTTACACAAATCAACACAGACTATCGCAATGGCACACCCTATGTGCAAATAGATAAAGATATGCAAATAAAGGCTGTTGTAACAGGTAATGATATTTCTGGCAACCTTTACAACAAGATCTCTGTAGATGATGGTACAGGAGCTATCATTATTGCGATTAATGAAGGCGGACTTCGTGGCAAATTTCCAGTAGGAACTGAGTTACTTATCAATCTTCGTGACCTTTATGTGGGTGGCGATAAAGGTAAGCAAGCTACTATTGGAACACCATATTTCCAAAACTACAGAAAAACAAATGGTGATACCACACAGGTTTCTTTCGTGAGTCGTATGAACTTACATCTTTGGAATCAGCATTATAAGATCACCGCAACTGGCAAAACTGTACAGCCTGTTGAGTATAATACAGCGTGGACTGCTGCCAATAACGGAACAGCTTATGGAGCAAAACTTGTTACATTAAAGAACGTAACTTTCAAGGGTGCCAACGGCAAATTGAAGTATTATGAACCAAATGGTACTGGTTCTGTTTACTTTAACAATCTTGGTGTTAGCATATTCCTCTATAATAGTCAATATGCAAATTTTGCCAATAACATATTACCTACGGGACCTGTAAATGTAACTGGAATTCTGATGCGTTACAACAATAGCTGGGAACTTATTATTCGTAGCATTAATGATGTTGAAGAGATTAGATAAAAAATAAATATAGAAAAATAAAAACAACGATAACTATGAAAAGATTTTATCAAGCAGCCATTATTATGGCTATGGCGGCACTCTCCTTCACCAGTTGTGAGGACGTACCTACACCCTATAATTTTACTTATAAGCAAACAGAGTCAACTAACGTAAACGTTGACCCAGAAGGTGATGGTCAAACAGTAGCCACTGCTTATAACGTTGCAGCAGCTTTACAGCTCATCAACAGCGGTACATATACCTCTAACCAAGTATACATCAAAGGTATCGTAAACCAGATTGACAATATTGATACTGGTACTTACGGTAATGCTGTTTACTATATCGCTGATAAAAAAGGAAACACCACACAGCTTACCATCTATCGTGGAAAATTCTTAGATAATCAAAATTTCACAGCTTCTGATGCTATTAAAGTGGGCGATGAAGTTATTATAAAAGGTACTTTAACCTTATACAAGACTTCACCACAGGTTGCACAAGGTAGTTACATTGTTTCACTTAATGGAAGAACTGGTACAGGCACAGGTACAACAACTACACCTTTAGCGCCTCCTACAGGAGCAGGTACCCAGGCTGATCCTTACAACGTGTCTAAAGCTTTACAGCAAACTCCTTCAAGCACACAATTCTTCGTAAAGGGTATTATTGCTAAGATTAAGGGTGTAAATACACAGTATGGTAATGCAGAATACTTTATTTCTGATGACGGACAAAATGCTAACACGCTACATATTTTCCGTGGTCTCTACATTAACCAAGCACAATTTACTGCTGAGGATCAAATCAAAGTAGGCGATCAGGTTGTTGTTTGTGGAAACATGATTGAGTATAGTGGTAGTAAAGAGCTTGCGCAAGGCAACTATATTGTTACCCTGAACAGAACAGGCACAGGTACAGGAAGTACAACAACTCCCGCGACTACCACTGAAGGTATCACCGTTTCAGGCACAACTGTTACATTAACCAACAGAAATGTAACCGCAGGAAGCACTACTGTAACTGCTGATCTTAACACATTTGGTCTTACTGATAATACAAGCGCAAGCACTATTACTTTGTCTGACGGTTCAAGTATCGTCTTTGATGCTAACGGTCAAACCAACGGTCCTAAGTTCTATACAAACACCAGAGGTGTACGTGTCTATGCAAAGAACAAGGTTACTTTCAAAGGAAAGGCTCCGATTGCGAAAATTGTTATCCAGTGCGACTCTTATAACGGAACCGATTATGTAGGTAACAACACTGCTACTATTGCATTCAATGGCAATGATGCCGAATACATTAACGTATTTACTGGCACAACAGGAGGTGGCGTTCAGCTACGTATTCAGAAGGTAACTATCACCTACGCACAGTAATTACGTCGTAGAAGATAGTTGACAAGACTATCAAAAAGTATATAAAACATTTGGCGGGTTGCATAATTCTTTGTAATTTTGCACCCGCTAATTCTTTATAGCATAGATTATTATTAATATAAAAACAGATAAAATGAAAAAAGGTATTCATCCAGAAAACTATCGCCCCGTCGTATTTAAGGATATGTCCAACGGCGATATGTTCCTTACAAAGTCTACTTGCAAAACTTCTGATACAGTAGAATTTGAAGGCGAGACTTATCCTCTGGTAAAGGTCGAAATCTCAAGCACCTCACACCCATTCTACACGGGCAAGAGCAAGCTTGTTGATACTGCTGGTCGCGTTGACCGCTTCATGAACCGTTACGGCAAGCTGAATAAGTAATCAGATACCTTCTTACATATATTATAAGGAACTGACTGAGGTGCGGTAGAACGTAGTTGCATATACGTTCCATCGCACTTCTGCTTTTTTTGCCCCACTTTACTCCATTATCCTCGAATTTAAAAAGCAACAACGCGATGAAAAAACTATTTTTTTTACTGAGCATTATTGCCTTTTCGTTCTCAGCCTGTTCTTCGGGAGACGATTCTCCAAGTACAAAAACTAATACCTCAACAACAGGAGGTAATACGCAATCGGGTACAGGAGGAGGCCCGTCTGCACAAACTGGTGGATATACAGACGACACGAAGCGCGAGAATTCTAACCCTACCCATATCGTTCCTGAATACGGACGCTTAGAGGTTCCTGCATTAAATAGCCGCACTTCGCGCGTTCTTATTCACAAAGTAGCCAGTTATGGTGTCAACTATATGACAGAATGGGACGACATACAGAAAAGCCCACGTTGGAGCGCATATATTTTAACACCTCAACTATTGAGCCAAAGCGTGTCTCGTTATGTTGCTGATAAGAGACGAGGCGAAGAACAATATCCCTTCGATCCACTCATTCCGAGTTCGCTTCAATGGGATTATGATTGGCTCACTGACGACAATGGAAGTTACGACCACGGCCATCTGTGCCCATCGGCTGACCGTCGTTGCGATCAAGAATCGCAATATCAAACATTTTATATGAGTAATATGGCGCCCATGTTTGGTCCTTTCAATAGCGGCGTATGGGCTAATATTGAAAAGGCTGTGCGTCGAGTTGCCGAAAAACATGGCGACACACTATATGTTGTTAAAGGCGGAACCATTGACGCTGGCACCTATGGCGGCTATAACCTTATCTATCATAAGCTACGAAACGGGCTGGTAATTCCTCGTTATTTTTACTCAGCCATGTTCTACCGTGCACGTGGAAAGTACTATGCTATTGCATTATGGATTGACCAGTTTGCTTATCGCGAAAGCAGAGAGAACAAATTAGCTCAATTCGCTATTTCTATTGACGAATTAGAAAAGCGCACAGGTGTCGACTTCTTCTGCAATGTTCCCAATGCCGAAGAAGCTAAAATGGAAACTCAGTGCGATCCTATGGCTTGGGGATTACGATAATCAGCCCACAGAAATACAAAACTACGGCATTTTCCGTACGAACAAAAAAAGCATATAAAAGAAAAGGTAAGACACATCATCGTGTCTTACCTTTCTTCGT
>JABCPF020000045.1 GCA_013333285.2 Prevotella sp. | reverse complement strand
TCACGTAATAGAGGTTGCGCGTTGAGGTTCCCAACACATCGGCAAGCTCTGATGCGGTATGGCTGTCGGCCACCATGGCCAAAAGAAGGTCTAATATACGGCCAATAGCGGTAGCTGAAGGCTGTGAGGTTTTGTTTATCATGAAAGAATAAGGTGTATAAATAGTGGTGGTGCAAGATAAAAAACAACAAGTTCATGGCATGAATACATGGTTTTCATAGTATGTGCCCCATGTATTGCTATTCAAATTGTATCTCAAGCTGACGAGCTCCCAATAGATTATACGAGCGCCTATGGTAAGGCGAAATACCATGTTCTACAATAGCCGCACGGTGTTTTGGTGTAGGATAGCCTTTATTTTTCTTCCAATCGTAAACGGGATATTCACGATCAAGCTCGTCCATATAATCGTCACGATAGGTCTTTGCCAGAATACTGGCCGCTGCGATAGCCTGATATTTGCCATCGCCCTTAACGATACAGGTGTGTGGTAAAGGCTTTTTAGATGAGTGGTTAGGTTGTGAAGTGTTTGCCTCAGGATAGTAAGGGTCGAACCTGTTGCCATCAACAATAAGTGCTTCTGGCTGTATTTTGAGTTGGGCAATAGCACGATGCATTGCCAAAAAGCTGGCATGCAGAATGTTAATACGGTCAATTTCCTCAGGGGTTACTACACCAACAGCCCACGATATGGCATCGCGCTGAATTTGTTCGCGTAAGGTATAGCGCGCTTTTAGACTGAGTTTTTTAGAGTCGTTCAACAATGGGTTGTCATAATTGCGAGGTAAAATAACAGCGGCGGCATAAACACTACCTGCCAAACAGCCGCGTCCGGCTTCGTCACAACCTGCTTCTACAAGGTCCTGATAATAGTGTGATTCGAGCATAAATATAAGTTTTTGAGGCTTTTTCTGAGCTTTGCATTAAACGATTCAAGAGGTTTGCAGATATAAAACAAAGGTGTTTTCGAGAAAAACACATTGTTAAAGCAAGATAGAATGACTGATTTCACAATGTATAATTGGCCTTCAGAACCTGCACCTACATTTGTATCAACTCCTACTAACGCTTCAATTCCCTATAGCTCTTGAAATAATCGTCAGGGCTTTACCCAATATTCTTAACGTTTTTAACTTTAAAATATTGTATTGCGAAATCACACTTCTTTTTGCGTTCCTATCTTTGCAGCAGAAAATAACAATTAAAAGAAATAAGAAAATGGAAAAGAATATGGTATTTACAGCGAGTAATGAAACGGTAAACAGCATGCAACGTTCAGCAAACAGCGTGATAACGACTGCAAACAAAGTATTGAACGCGGCAAAGACACCGATAGAATGGCTACGCAATTACTACTCTGTTGTGTGCGAAAAAGAGCTTACACTTAGGCAAACTATGCTGTTAATCAACGCGCAATTCGCGTTTCTCGCCACTGCTTTTCCCGCAAATATGCCCATCGTAGCACGCATTGCATGTTGTGCTTGGCTCGTTTACAGTCTGAGAACATGTAAGAACGAAATCTAAACTTAACCTTTAAAGTCATCGAATAAGCCCATAAATGTAAAACGAAAAGCGGCCGACGTACCAAACGCCAGCCGCTTTTTTGTTATGTTATACGATTATTGTTGACCTCCAGCCCACCATACGGGTTTGGTGAAAATGTACATTCCAGCCTCGTTGCCCGAGCCAAAAGCGGCCTTTACATTGGGGTTTGAGATGACGTCGCTGTTGCCATAAGGCAGACGAAGCGGCCAACGGTTACCCACTGCATTGTTATTATTAGGGTTGACCATGGTTACAGGATAACTGCCATCAACATATTTGCAACGACGCATATCGTTATAAGTTTCGAGCTGCTCATCGCGAGTCTGTGCAATATACTTCTGAATCAGAATCTCTTTTAACGGATCTGCCGTATAAAGTGCATCAATATTGGTTAGGTAATTCTGTATATCTGTGGTTGTGATATTGGCAGGATTAATAGTTCCTACGCCTAATGCCACATCAGCAAACTTACCTCCTGTTGCTTGCCAATCTTCCATAGCGGCCGTAACAGCTGCTTGAAAGTCGGGCTTTGCATTCTCATTAAGTCGAGCCTTTGCTTCGGCACGAATGAAATAAAGTTCCGATTTGCTGAACAAATGCTCGTATGCAGCAGGGTTCAGATAGAAAGCAGGAACGTTAACTCCTTCTTGTTCGGCAGCCAGTTTAGCATCACCTGGCGTTGCGACAGTGTCGGCACCAGTCACGTCTTTGTAGCAAGCGTAATTGTAAATAGGCTCACGAGGGTCGTTGCGATCCTTTAAAAGATTGTCAACTGTTGTCGTAGCGCCAATATATTCACGACTATACCAGTACGCGTACCAAGAATTATTCTGTGACCCTGTATCAAAAACATTGAGGTTTGCACCATCAAATCCTGCAGCAATTGCAGCGTCAGTTTCGCTCAATACTTCACGAAGCAGAGCATCGGTCTTATTTACTCCGTAGGTGTGTAGCAAGTAACGAGCCTTCAATGCGTGCGCAAAGCCTGACCATTTCTGCAAATTACCCTTGAAGATGACGTCCTGAGTTATTCCGTTTTTCATACTAGCTCCACGAACGAAATTGGCCTGAGCAGCATCTAATTTCGCAAAGATTGAATCGTAAATAGCCTTTTGAGAATCAATCTTTGGAGCAGAAACATCTGAGAAACACTCCGACATGGGCACATCTCCGTGCAAGTCGGTAAGCACGCCCCAGTTTAAAGCTTCGAGTGTTAGTGTCATACCCAGCAAGTCATACTGACCTTTATTTACACCGCTTTCGCACTTTTTACGAAGCACTGCAAGGTTATAGAGGTTCAAATATGTGCTATTCCACTCGTTAGCAAAAGAAGAACTGGCCGCAATTTCTGACAGAAGACGAGCCTCAACATCTCTTAATTGATTGTTGTTTGTACCAAAAGTTTGTTCGGTATACGCAGAAACGTACCAAGCATAACTTCCACAAAGCACGCTGTAAACGGTAGCAACCTCAGCATCTGTAATCTGAAACTTGCCATCTACAGTGCTTAAAGAAGGGTGCTGTTCGTCAGTATTGATCTTATCCATAATGCTATCCGAGCAAGAAGATAAGAAGAATAAAGGAGATATTGCTAAAGCTAAAATATATTTTATTTTCATAATCACTGTCCTTTACTGATTTAATCTATAAACGTTATCCTTAGAAACTGAGCTTTAATCCACCACCATAGCTTGATGTATTAGGCACAGAGAAGCGCTCAAAATAACCTCCCATGTTACCGTTTCCTTGAGAACTTTCGGGATCTAAGCTTGGTATCTTCGCCCAAACTAAAAGATTTCGTGCGAAAGCATAAACAGAAAGGTCGATACCTGCAAACTTAGGCAGCTTATAAGATAGCGTAATATCACGAAGCTTAAGGTAACTTGTATCATAGATTCCTGCTTCGGTCACGTTGTTATAAGCCTGGAAATACTTCTGCTTACTTACCTGAACGGTATTCTCTAAGCCCGTAGCCTGATCAATTCCCTTAGCTACCATCGTTCCCTCATGGTAAGGAAGCGACTCCTTTGTCGCGCCAAAGTAGTTCATTGTAAGCAATGTTCCATTATACATTTTGCCGCCATCTTGCCAGTCTAATGTAGCTGTAAGCGACAGCCTTTTGTAATTAGCGCTAAGATTAAAGCCCATATTGAAGTTGGGAGAACATTCACCAAGGTTCTCGCTATCATTTGTAGGCTGTGGCAAACCATTATTTAAAAGCAACTCGCCATTGTCGGCACGCTGGAACGCTAAGCCATAAATGTTTGGATAAGTATAGCCTGCCTGAGCACGAACCTGGGGCTGAACGAATCCGCCCAACATAATACTCTCCACACCAGGAGCCAACGATTTCACGAAGTTATGCACCTTAGTGAAGTTCGCGCCCAGCTCAACGCTATAGTCGCGATGCTGTAAAACGGTTGCCTGCAGAGAGAATTCATGTGACGATGTCGTCATTTCTCCCGCATTTGTACGTAGGTATTGATAACCCGTTGAGCCTGCAGTTGGTACGTTAAATATTTGATCTCGCACGTCCTGATAACTGTAAGTATATTGGAATCGTACACGATTATCGAAGAAATTCAAATCAATTCCCGCTTCCCAGTTGTTGGTATTCTGTGGCTTTAAGTTCGGATCGTACTTCACAAAATAGGGTGTATAAGTATTCGCGCTGGCCAAAGGGTAACTTATTGGTGTATAAGTGTACATGCCACTACCGTATGCTGGTACATACATATAATTGTTATAGAACTTGCCTGCCTGCCCAACCTGCGCATAAGACATACGTAATTTACCGTAAGAAAGCGTCTTGTTATTCTTCAATTGTGGCATTTCGGTGAATATCCAACTGAACGAAACAGAAGGATAGAAGAAGCTACGGTTCTTACTTGGCATAGTAGAAACTACGTCATTACGACCTGTTGCCGTGAAATAAAGCATGTTTTTCCACGATAAAGTAAGCTGACCGAAGGTACCAACAGTACGTTCCTGTTCGCGATATTCGTCGTGAGTGGTTATCGTTTTTGTATTACCGATAGTGGGCTGACCGTAGAAAGACAGACCCACACCGTCGTAATCCCATTTACGTGCGTTCTCATGGTTGAACTCGTTACCCAATACAAACCCGAAGTCAAAGTCGTTCCACTTTGCCGTAAAGTTCGCCGTGAGCAGGTTATTAAATACATTTCGCTGAACGCCACGGTTCTCAACCTCTCCTGTTTTATTATAAGCCGAACCAATTTCAGCTACTGTACGGTTATTGGTTGTGTAAGTATCCAGACCCGCTTGTTCACGGAACACCAGATTATAATTCTCTCCTAAGCCAAGCTTTGGGCGGAATTCAACATACGCGTTGCCAAAAATACGATTGGTATGCTGATAGAATTCATCATTGTCGGCCCACCAATAGGGGTTATTAAAGTATGTAACGCTACGGAAACATATTTGCGAAGTAGGATCGCCTGGCACGTTATACGGTGTTCCTTTCAGGTTATACTCGGCAGGAGCACTATATACAACGTTTACGATACCACTGTTAGCACCCGGTGCCGACGTAATTTTCGTTGCACTATAATTGGCTGAAAAGCCCGTCTTCCATTGGTCATTCACCTTCCAATCAACGGCTCCACGTCCACCCGTACGGGTCATACCTGTAGATGGAATAATACCTTTCTGATAGGTATCACTTAAGCTAAACGCATAGCTTAAATCCTTTTTGCTCTGCGCAATACCAAATGTGGCATTCTGTGTAAGGCCCGTTTTAAAGAAGTCGCCAACATTATCGTATAGCTGAGGCGTTGTCCAGCCATCTAATCCAGCGGCTGCATACTTGGTGTTATAATACTGACCTTGGTGCAAATTCGCCCCATTGTTTGTATAACTATTAGCTACATTACCGCCGTACTTTGCGTCGTTGGCCAACTCTGTAATCTTAGGGCCCCAAGTCATAGAGCTTGTAGGGCTATACTCGCTAAAGCTATTACCCTGTGCATACACCGACTGGTGCTCAAACTTACGACTCAAAGTCTGTCCGCTAAGGTCAGTAGAGAACGTTATCACTGGTTTTTCGGTTCCCTTTGCACCACGTTTTGTTGTAATAAGAATTACACCATTCGAAGCACGAATACCATAAAGGGCCGAAGCTGCCTGACCTTCGAGCACATTGACGCTCTCGATATCGTCAGGGTTGATGTCAATAGAGCGACTGGCATAATCGGCTCCTGTCACCGAGTCAAGGGTTTTAAAGTCGGGCGTCGATACAATAGGCATACCGTCAACCACATACAACGGCGTATTGTTACCGTCGAATGAGCGCGCACCACGAATTGTAATCTGCGCAGAAGCACCCGGTGCACCCGATGACTGACGGATTGAAACACCCGTTAATTTTCCTTGAAGCGCACTGGCTAATGACGATGTTCCCGCTACGTTAAGGTCACTGGCCTTCAGGTTTTGTGACGAGTAACCCAAAGCTTTCTTGTCACGCGTGATACCCATCGCGGTTACCACAACCTCTTTCAACTCCTTATTGTCCGAGTCTAAAGCTACTTTCATGTTAGCCGCTGCGGTTACAGTCTTTTTCTTCATACCCAAATAGGTAATCACCAACTTGCTTCCTGCTGGAACATTAAGCTCGAAATGACCGTCTAAATCGGTCACCGTGCCCGTCTTTGTACCATCTACCATCACGGAGGCTCCGACAATAGGTTCACCATCTTCCGAAGAAGTCACGGTACCTTTTACCGAAGACTGTGCCAAGGCTACTCCTATCATAAGGAATAAACCTGCGAAAATCATTGCTAATCTCCTTACCATAAATTCTCTCATTTTCAAAATTTGACTATAACCTCGCAAGGTTAACATAACATAACAAGTGCAAAACTAAGCAACTTTTATTATATACACAAATTTTTTAGGCTAAAAGTTTCAATTTGATTAAAATAAGTATCATTTTACTTACATTATTTATTTAAAACGCATAACAATACAACAGAATTAAAGTTTGCGATAATTATGTAATTAACTAATAATATAAGGAACAAGGTAAAAACTGTAAAAATAAGTTATTTCACACCAATAAGGTAACGAAGTAATTTCTTTTTAATGATATACTTACAGCGTTTTTGCATACCCTTTATGGTGAATTATTTTAGCGCTTTTGATGTATTTCTTCCGCCATTGTTGCAATAGGGTCGGTTTACGGCGGCCGTCATACACATCATACGGCTACCAGCGTACAATGCGTACGACGGCCGTCGTACACGTTGTATCACGGCCGCCGTAAAATAACCATCTCACGGTAAAGACTTAGGCAAAGCACAAGAAGCGTTTCTACAAATAAGGGAAACCGCGATAAGTATGTGACAACAAAGCAATTCGATTGAAATATCCTTTTATACAGATATTATAGAAAAACCAAGTAAAAAAAAGAGCGAATACCCCAAAGGTATTCGCTATATACTATAACCAACAAGTTTTAGTTCTACGGATTTATAACTATTAGCTGCTGCAACAACTATGTTATAACAAATATTTATTAAAACATAGCCTGCACGCGACGTATGCCAGCTATAAGCGTATCAATATCGGCTTTGGTATTATATAACGCAAACGAGGCGCGAACAGTGCCTAAAATACCGAGCCTATCCATTAGCGGTTGAGCGCAATGGTGGCCTGTGCGTACAGCAATACCCAGCTGGTCGAGCAGCGTTCCCATATCCATGTGGTGTATATTACCCACGTTAAAACTAATCACTGCATCATGAGGACACAACACTGCCGATGCCGAGCCTGTACCATAAAGCTGCATTTCAGGAATATTGGCAAGCTGTTCAACAGCATAATCGGTAAGTTCTTGCTCATAGGCCTGTATGTTTTCCATGCCCAGCTCTTCCATATAGTCGATAGCTGTAGCCAATCCGTGCGAAGCAACATAATCGGGTGTGCCAGCCTCAAACTTCAAAGGCGGACGCTCAAAGGTTGTTTTCGTCCAGCTTACATGCACTATCATCTCGCCGCCACCTTGGTAAGGAGGAAGCTTTTCTAACCATTCTTCCTTGCCATATAGCACACCTATACCCGTTGGACCGTACATTTTATGACCGCTCAACACAAAGAAGTCGCAATCAATATCCTGCACATCAACCGTAAAATGCGGAGCACTCTGTGCACCATCAATCACGATAGGTACACCATGTGCATGAGCTATTTCGGCCATTTGTTTAACGGGGTTAACTGTTCCCAACACGTTGCTGACGTGAGCCACGCTAACCAGTCGGGGGTGTTCGTTGAAAAGGGCTTCAAAAGCAGCCATATCGAGCACGCCTTCATCGTTCATAGGTATAACCTGCAGCCTGATTCCCTTGCGTGTAGCCTGCATCTGCCAAGGCACAATATTGCTATGATGCTCAACGGCCGAAACGATAATTTCATCGCCCTCTTGCATCATGGCATCACAAAATGAGGAAGCTATAAGGTTCAAACCTTCGGTAGTACCTCGTGTAAACACAATTTCGGTAGTAGAACGTGCATTTAAAAAAGAGCGGATTCTTTCGCGAGCCTGTTCATGAAGTTCAGTAGCGCGCTGGCTCAGATAATGTACACCACGGTGTACATTGGCGTTGGCGTTAAGATATTCTTCACGCATGGCGTCAAGCACACACAGGGGTTTCTGTGTGGTAGCTGCGTTATCGAGGTAAACCAGCGGCTTGCCGTGTACCTCGCGAGCGAGTATAGGGAAATCGGCTCTTACCTTTTCAATATCAAACATACCTTATTCTGTTCCTTAAAAATTTATGAGAGAGGTTACGCTACAATTATATTACCATGCGGTATCAAGCATTTACTTGCAAAGCTTACAGTTTTCGCAGCCGTTAAGTTCGCCACGGAAACGTTTCTCTACCAACATATGAAGGCGGTCACGTAAGGGCTCAAGCTTAATATTATCGATTACTTCACCAATAAATGCAAACTCAAGCAGAAGCTTTGCCTCACGTTGATCAATGCCCCTTTGCTGCATATAGAAAAGCGCTGCGTCGTTAAGCTGTCCTACTGTAGAGCCATGCGAACACTTCACATCGTCGGCATAAATTTCCAACATGGGCTGTGTGTACATGCGTGCAGTGCGTGTCATGACAAGGTTTTGGTTGGTTTCTTGCGACGTTGTATGCTGACTGTCGGGACGAACCAACACGCGACCCGCAAAAGCGCCAACGGCATGATCGTCTAAAACATACTTATAGAGCTCATGACTATTGCAACGGGGTACAGCATGATCGATGTGGGTATTATTATCTACATGCTGATTCTTATCGGCAATTACGCAGCCATTACACCAACATTCGGCGCCTTCGCCCTTCAAAATAAGGTCGAGACGGTTGCGTGTTATGCCATTATGGAGCGTTATTACATCGTGGTTAACGCGACTATTTGCTTGTTGCTCAATATAAACATTGCTTATACGAACGTTCTTCGTATGAGTTTCTTCAAGGCAATATAGGTCTAAGCTTGCGTTTTCGCCTACAAAAGCCTCTATCACCTGCGTGCTAAGGAAGTTGCGATCATCAGCAGTATCGTCGCAGAAAAGGAACTTAGCCTCAGCCCCTTCTTCCATAATGATAAGCACTCGACGATTAACCATCAGGTCGACATCAGAGCGAAGAATGTTCACTACTTGTATAGCCCTGTCAACTTTCACACCTTTTGGTACGTAAACAAAAAGGCCATCTTGAGCCAACATCGTATTAAGGGCTGTTATTGCATCTTTATCTGTATGAGCCAATTGGGCATAATAACGAGCCAGTAATTGTTCGTTCTGCTCGGCAGCATCTTTTAAACTGCCTACGATAACGCCTTCGGGCAACGAAGCTTTGGGCAATTCCTTCTTATAAAACTGGTCATTAACCACGAAGTAAAGCGAAGTACTTAGATTGGGTACGTCGCATTTAAAAGTGTCATAAGGGTTTACAGGGATATCAAGACGTTTGAGATTAAGGCCGTAATCGGGCGCAAACAGTTTCTCAATATCTGTATATTTGTAACGTTCTACCTTCTTAGAGGGGAACTTTTGCGCACAAAAATCGTTGAAAGCCTTATCACGAACGGCGTTCATTAGCGGCGCGGCATGGTCAAATATCATCTGGCGCGATGCCTCATAAAGGTCTATATATTGTTTCTCGCTGCTCATTCTTTCTTGTTTCTTTGTTGTCGTCGGGAAAAGGGAATGTCGTATTTGCTACACCTTTTTGTTCATTGAGATACACCTTTATTATAATAGGAAATGAATTTATAATAGCAGGAGCATATCGTTATCATTGTAAAAAGGGGAAGTTTAAAATACAATCTACTCTCCGTAAAGGGCATTCGCCTCTTCCTTTATCCAGTCGTAACCGCGTTCTTCAATTGTTTTCGAAAGCTCAGGACCATCAGTTTTAACAATGCGTCCGTTGTAAAGTACGTGTACAAATTGCGGTTTAATCATATCGAGCAAACGCTCATAGTGGGTAATAACGATGATTGACTTCTCGGGTGTAAACAATTTATTCACACCATCGGCCACAATACGCATGGCGTCAACATCAAGACCAGAGTCGGTTTCGTCAAGAATGCTAAGACGAGGGTCGAGCATAGCCATTTGGAAAATTTCGTTGCGCTTCTTCTCTCCTCCCGAAAAGCCCTCGTTCACAGAGCGACGTGAAAGCTTGGAATCGAGCTCAACAATCTCTCTTTTCTCGCGCATAAGTTGTAGAAAATCGGCTGCTTTCAATGGCTCAAGGCCCTGATACTTACGCTTTGCGTTAATAGCGGCCTTCATAAAATTGACCATTGACACACCGGGTATTTCGACAGGATACTGGAAACTAAGAAAAAGGCCCTCACAAGCACGCTCTTCTGGTTTCATCTCCAGCAAGTTTTTACCATTAAAATAGGCTTCGCCTTCGGTAACAGTGTACAAGGGATTACCTGTGAGAACGGCGCTAAGGGTTGACTTTCCTGAGCCGTTGGGACCCATAATAGCGTGTATTTCTCCGTCGTTAACGGTAAGATTTATTCCTTTTAATATCTCTTTGCCTGCAATTGTAGCATGTAAATTCTTTACTTCAAGCATATCATTTTATTATTTATTCGTCATCAAGATGACGCGTTGTGCTTTTAATGACAATCGGTTTTAAACACGATAGCAACAGCTTATCCCACTGACCCCTCCAAACTTACAGAAAGAAGTTTCTGTGCTTCAACAGCAAACTCCATAGGAAGCTTGTTTAAAACCTCCTTGGCATAGCCGTTAACGATAAGCCCTACTGCATCTTCGGTGGGAATTCCACGCTGATTACAGTAGAAGAGTTGGTCCTCACTGATCTTTGATGTCGTAGCTTCGTGCTCGATAATAGCCGTATCGTTGTGAATGTCCATATAAGGAAAGGTGTGGGCTCCACATTGATTGCCGAGTAATAATGAGTCGCACGAACTGTAGTTTCGAGCGTTTTCGGCATGCTGTCCGCATTTAACCAATCCACGATATGAGTTCTGACTATGACCCGCTGAGATGCCTTTTGAGATGATTGTCGATTTAGTGTTGCGGCCAATATGAATCATTTTCGTTCCCGTATCGGCCTCTTGATGGTGGTTTGTCACCGCAACGCTGTAGAATTCAGCCTGTGAATTATCGCCGCGAAGAATACAAGAAGGATACTTCCACGTAATAGCCGAACCTGTTTCTACCTGTGTCCACGAAAGCTTTGAGTTAATACCGCGACAATCTCCGCGCTTAGTCACAAGGTTTAATACGCCTCCTTTACCATTCTCATCGCCAGGATACCAATTCTGTACAGTCGAATACTTCACCTCAGCATTGTTCATAACCACAATCTCTACAACAGCAGCGTGCAACTGATTCTCGTCACGCATGGGCGCTGTACAGCCTTCAAGGTAACTCACATAAGAATCATCGTCGGCAACAATAAGCGTACGCTCAAACTGTCCTGTATTGCGAGCGTTGATCCTAAAATAACTACTGAGTTCCATTGGGCACCTAACGCCCTTAGGAATATACACAAATGAGCCATCGCTAAAGACGGCAGAGTTGAGTGCTGACGTAAAATTGTCACGATAAGGAACTACACTTCCCAAATACTTTTTGATGAGTTCGGGATGTTCTTTCACCGCTTCGCCAATAGAAGAAAATATAATTCCTTTCTCGGCAAGCTGCTTTTTAAAGGTGGTTTTCACCGAAACCGAGTCCATAATAGCATCAACAGCCGTTCCCGAAAGGGCAAGACGCTCTTCCAATGGAATGCCTAACTTATCGAAAGTCTTCTCTAATTCAGGATCAATTTCTTTATTTTGAGGTTTCTTTGCCAACGGATCGGCATAATAAGATATGCCTTGAAAGTCGATTTCTGGTACATGAACATGTCCCCAAGTTGGCATTTTCAACGTCTTCCAATATTGATAAGCCTTCAAACGGAAATCAAGAAGCCACTCGGGTTCTCCTTTTTTCTGCGAGATAAGGCGCACAACATCTTCGTTCAAACCATTAGGAATGACGTCAGTTGCCACATCAGTGGTGAAGCCATACTCATATTTTTGCTCGGCCACCTGCTTGACAAAGGCGTTCTTTTCTTTATCTTTTTTATTTGTTTCCATATTTAAAGGGTTCTATTCTACGTTTTACGGAACCCGCCCCACTTGTTTACAGCAAACGACATGCCACATGAATGTCATTAGCTTACCGCGCTAAAAGTGGTAACATTTGTTATCTAAATGGTGACATTCCTCACGAAAGAAGAATGTCACCACCTTGATATAGTCGTGAGCACAAAGCTGTGGAAAGCTTGTCTTTCCACGCTTATTTCCCAGCTCTTATAGTTTCTGCTCAACCTCAATCTCTGTAAAGGTCTCTAAGATATCGCCCTCAAGAATATCGTTATAGTTCATAAGGCTGATACCACACTCCATACCTGCAGGAACCTCCTTGACGTCATCTTTATAACGTTTAAGCGCTGCGAGTGCTGCAGTATGTACTACGATACCATCGCGTACAACGCGAGCCTTATCCTTACTGTGTACTTTGCCTTCGGTAACCAGACCACCTGCCACAGTGCCCACTTTAGAAATCTTGTACACTTGCTTCACTTCCACCTGACCAGTAATGATTTCTTTCTTCACCTTATCAAGCATACCTACCATTGCTGCCATCACATCGTCGATAGCATCGTAGATAATTGAATAGGTGTTTATTTCAACACCTTCGCGGTCAGCAAGGCGGCGGGCATCAGCAGAAGGACGAACTTGGAAGCCCACAATAACAGCATCGGAAGCGCTTGCCAACATAACGTCGTTCTCAGATATTTGTCCAACAGCCTTATTAATTACATTAACCTGTACCTTTTCAGTAGAAAGTTTCAAGAAAGAATCAGACAAAGCCTCTACCGAACCGTTGGTATCACCCTTAACAATAATGTTAAGCTCGTGGAATTCACCACGTGCAATACGGTGCGAAATATCACCAAGCGTAAGGCGTTTCTGTGTACGAAGGCCCTGCTCACGCTGCAATTGTTCACGCTTGTTTGCTATTTCACGTGCCTCTTGCTCCGTTTCGATCACATGGAACTGGTCACCTGCCGATGGCGCTCCGTTGAGACCTAACACGATTGCTGGTTCAGCTGGCTTCACGTTATCGATACGTTGGTTACGCTCATTAAACAGAGCTTTCACGCGTCCCCAGCAGGTTCCTGCAAGAAGAATATCACCAACCTTCAGCGATCCGTTACTTACCAGCAGTGTTGTAACGAATCCACGACCCTTGTCAAGTGAAGATTCAATTACTGTTCCTGTAGCTCTACGGTTTGGATTAGCCTTCAATTCGAGCATGTCGGCTTCGAGAAGAACCTTCTCCATAAGGTCATCGACACCGATTCCCTTCTTAGCACTAATCTCCTGACACTGGTATTTACCTCCCCATTCTTCAACCAAGAGGTTCATGTTTGCCAAGTCTTCACGTATTTTATCAGGATTAGCGCCCGGTTTATCAATCTTATTGATAGCGAAAACCATAGGTACACCTGCTGCCTGTGCGTGTGAAATAGCCTCTTTTGTAGTAGGCATCACAGAGTCGTCAGCAGAGATAATAATAATTGCAATGTCAGTAACCTGAGCACCACGTGCACGCATGGCGGTGAAAGCCTCGTGTCCTGGTGTGTCAAGGAAGGTTACTTTACGACCGTTTTTCATCGTAACACTGTAGGCTCCGATATGCTGAGTAATACCGCCTGCCTCGCCAGCGATGACGTTTGTGTTACGAATGTGGTCGAGTAATGAGGTTTTTCCATGGTCAACATGACCCATAACAGTTACAATTGGCGCACGAGGGACGAGTTCGTTCTCATCATCTACTTCCTCGCTTACGGCCTCTTGAACCTCTGCACTCACATATTCGGTCTTGAAACCAAACTCTTCTGCCACCATGTTTATGGTTTCAGCATCGAGTCGTTGGTTAATAGACGCCATGATACCAATGCTCATCAGTGTAGAAATTACTTCAGTAACACCTACGTCCATCATTGTAGCCAACTCACTAACAGTTACAAACTCTGTCAGCTTCAGCGTCTTACTTTCTTTCTTTTCTGCGCGTGCCTCTGCGTCAAGCTTCTCTTGAACAGCTTCGCGTTTTTCCTTACGGTATTTAGCTCCTCGCTTATTCTGCGTTTTACTTGTCAGTCGAGCCAACGTCTCTTTTACCTGACGTGCTACGTCTTCTTCGTTAACCTCAAGCGGTTTCTGCGCACGTTTATGATTTTTTCCGCCGCGCTTGCCGCCCTGACCTTGCGCAGAACCGTTCTTGTTATTTTGTGCAGCAGCCGCATTAATATCAACACGACCACCATTTATGCGCTGGCGCTTCTTGTGTTCACCGCCACCTTGCTGGCGCGCTTTTTCCTCACGATCCTTGCGTTTTTCTTCTTTCGAACGCTTTTTAGGACGTGTACTCTGATTCAAAGAATCGAGATCGATCTTTCCTAAGATATTAACTTTCGGAGTATTTGCTATTTTACGCTCACTCTTCAACTGATAAATCTCAGTCTCGTTCTTCTGATCTGAATTCTTCTCAGAGGTTACTTCAGCTACCTTTACTGCAGCAGGCTTCTTGGCACGGCGTGCTGTCTTCTCTGCTTCTACAGGCTGAGCGACAGACTCTGTCGATTTAACAGGCTCTGCTTTTACGGCATTTTCTGCAGCAGGCTTCGACTTAACCTCAGGCTCATGCTTCTCTACTTTAGCTTCGGGAGCAGCCTTAGGCTCTTCCTTTGGAGCCTTTTTCTGCTCCTCTTTTGCTACTGCAGGGGCAGGACTGACGGCAGCAGCCTTCGCCTCGTCTTTCTTTTCGGTGTCAGGAGCAGCAGATTTTGGAGCGGCCGACTTTTTACCAACGTTGCCAAGATCAATCTTTCCCAACGGGGTATACTGCTGACGAGAGGTTGCTCCGAAGAGCTCTTCTTTGTTGCCCTCTTCTTTTTTCGCTTCCTGCGCACGCTTTTTCTCTTTTGGTTTTTTAAAGAGTTTTTCGGCCTCGGTACGCACAGCGGCGTCCTGTTGAAAGGCTTTTACGAGAGCCGCATACTGCTCGTCGTTGAGCTTAAAGCTCGGTTCGGCCTTTACTTCGCCCAATTCGCTCTTCTTCTCAAGGAATTCAACTGCCGTTTGAAGTCCTATATTCAATTCACGTAATGCTTTGTTTAATCTGATGCTCATTCAATTACTTTCTTTTTATTCTTCGTATGTTCGGGGTGTATATAAGCTAAGTGATTACTCGTTTTCGAACTCACTGCGTAGAATTGACAGCACATGGTCTACTGTTTCCTCTTCAAGATCGGCTCTTTCAACGAGCATTTCGCGCGGAGCATTAAGCACCGCCTTAGCGGTTTCAAGACCAATTCCCTTGATGGCGTCGATAATCCACTGGTCTATTTCATCATTAAACTGATCCAGATATACGTCATCTTCATCAGCGCCTTGCTGGTCATCAACTACACGATATACATCAATGGTATATTCAGTAAGCATAGAAGCCAACTTGATATTGAGGCCACCTCGACCAATAGCAAGGCTTACCTCCTCTGGCTGCAAAAATACATCAGCCTTCTTGTTTTCCTCATCAATATTGATATTCGTAACCTTTGCAGGGCTTAATGCACGCTGAATAAACAGCTTTGTGTTGGCTGTCCAGTTGATAACATCAATATTCTCGTTGTTCAACTCGCGTACAATACCATGCACACGGCTACCACGAACACCAACGCACGCACCAACGGGGTCAACTCTATCGTCATAACTCTCAACGGCTACCTTAGCACGTTCGCCCGGCATGCGCGCAATCTTTTTAATTGCGATAAGTCCATCAGCAATCTCTGGCACTTCTTGCTCGAGCATGCGCTCAAGAAAGGCAGGACTTGTACGTGAGAGAATAATCTTAGGATTGTTGTTCTCGTTATCAACGCGCTCAATAACGGCACGAACGGTCTCGCCTTTTCTATACTGGTCACCGTTAATCTGCTCACTCTTTGGCAGAATAAGCTCGTTATTATCATCATCAATAAGCAGCACCTCACGTTTCCAAATCTGGTACACTTCAGCCGAAACAATCTGGCCAACACGGTCTTTATAACGGTTGTAAAGGGCGTCATGCTCAAGCTCTAATATCTTACTTGCCAGCGTCTGGCGCAGGGTAAGGATAGCACGGCGGCCAAATTTCGCAAAATCAACCTTCTCTGATACATCTTCGCCAACCTCATAGTCGGGTTCAATTTTCTGTGCGTCCGAAAGGCTAATTTCTTTATTTTCGTCAGCCACATCGCCATTAGCCACAACCACGCGGTTACGATAGATCTCAAAATCGCCCTTATCAGGATTGACAATAACGTCAAAGTTTTCGTCGCTACCATATATCTTCACAAGCACGTTACGGAAGCTTTCTTCCAACACACTTACGAGAGTAGTACGGTCTATGTTCTTAGTATCCTGGAAATCGCGAAATGAGCCTATCATGCTCACCTGCTCATCGTCTTTCTTTCTTGCTGCCATAGCTTTTTTCTACTTGAAATTTATTAAGTATTTTGTATATTTTACGTTCTCCATATTAAAGGTATGGTCTACGTCCATCTTTACAGGACGCTTTTTGCCTTCTACCTTAACTTTTTCGTTAACTGTCACAACGAAGTTATCTCCATCAACACTTTTCAGCACGCCACGCACCTTACGACCTTCCGCATCAAGCACCTCCACAGGGCTTCCTATGCGATTTTCGTACTGCTGACGCACCTTAAACGGCTGACCTAAGCCCGCAGAGCCTACTTCAAGCTCATAGTCTTCCTCATCACGACTGATGTGATCTTCGATGAATTGGCTCAATTTGGCACAATCTTCTATCCACACACCTTCCGCGTGATCAATTTCAACTACAATCCTGTCATCTGCACTAACCGTTAGGTCAACAAGGAAATACTCGGTGTCCTGCAGCCACTCCTCAACTAAGCTCTTAACGACGTTTTTGTCAATCATATTCTGTTATTATAAAAAAATGAGGAACTCCGTACGAGTCCCTCATTCCACTGAACACCGCAAAGTTACGCATTCTTTTCGGATTACACAATATTTTTCCCACTTTTCTTATATTAAGGTGCTTATATTCTGATCAAAAGGCTTTTTAATTTGCGCATAACGGTCGTTGTACGGCGCCCGTCATACAATACGTACCACGTTCGTCACACAACGCGTATGACGGCTGCCACACAATGTGTATGACGGCCGCCGCACTATCACCACCACTCCACAAAGGAGGAACGAAATAAACGGAAAGACAAATAATCATCAACGTAAAAGTAGAGCCAGAAGCCTACGAGTGTCCGCAAATAGAATAGTAAAAACAAGGTTTGATAACAGGCCGCAAAATCGCATTAAACCCTCGCAGTAATTGAATAAAACAAAGATGGAAGACACATAATAGTTTAAAGAAAATTAAACAAAGCCATAAGCAGGTAATCAAAGAAAACAGCAAGGCCACCCGAAACGATTATTCTTTCGCTTCAGATGGCCGACAGTATAAATAAAGCTCGATGAAATGGGCAAAAATAAACGATTTTTGCGCCATTCGATAAGCCTCTTGTTACATCGCAAACATTTACTTAACCGTTGCTTTTGGCTTCAAAAGCTTATGGTATTCATCAAGATTTTTCAGCAAGTCAAAAGCAGCTTTTGCCTGCTTATCTGTACGAAGCGCATTCTGAACAGAGCCTGCTTGATAATAGTAAGCTGCCACAATATCATTCGTCAACATCTGTTTAATGCTGGCTTTATGATATTCTAAATCCTTCGCAAGGTTGGGTTGAAGTCGCTTTTTCAAGGCTTCAAACTCTTCCTTTGCATCGTCATAATAACCCTCAAAGCGCGCAATCTTTTCAAGACTCTCAAGTTGTTTAGCGCTCAAAGCATCATATTTGAAATTGCTTTTCAACACACGCTGCTTGAAATCCTCATAATCTGCATCGCTCAATTCAAACTCGCCAGCAGGAGCTATCGACGCATGGCGAGCGATATAATCCTGTTCAAAGGTACTGACAAGCTCGTTCGAATCACGCACTCCTACAAGATAATAGGTTATATTAGGCAACGAATCGGCAATCACCTCAACGTCAGGGGTGATACCTCCTCCGTCTTTCACTGCGCGTCCACCCGCTGTATAGAAGGTTCGCGTGAGCGAATCGGCAACCACTTCCGTAGAACCGCCATTATCGTGCTTATAGTTTAGCTTCTGGATACAACGCCCACTGGGTATATAATACTTATTAGTTGTAAGCTTCAATTGGCCGTTATAAGGCAGGTCTACCATGCTTTGCACAAGTCCTTTTCCATAGGTTTTGGTGCCCATCACAACCGCACGATCAAAATCTTGCAGCGCACCACTCGTAATTTCAGAGGCTGAAGCCGAACTGTTATTAACCAGCACAACAACGGGCATAAGCGTATCAACGGGTTCAACCTGCGTAAAATAGTCGCGATTAACGTTCTTCATCTTACCGCGATTGCTCACGACCATCTTACCCTTCGGCACAAAACAGTTGACAATATTAACAGCTTCTTGCTCCGATCCTCCGCCATTTCCGCGCAAATCAAACACTAAAGCCTTCATGCCTTTGCCCTTCATCTCGATAATTGCATTGCGAACGATCTTGCCACAACCCTCAGTAAACGAATTCAAGTTGATGTATCCAATGCCGTCTTTTTGCAATCCGTAATAAGGAACTGCAGGCAATTGAATGGCGCGTCGCGTAATTTTGAATTTCATATTCTTGCCTGTTGAAGGGCGGAATATTTTCAATTCAAAGGTTGTTCCTGCATCGCCACGCAAATGATCACTCACATAATTGTTATCCTTTCGGGTGACATCTTCACCGTCGATAGACAGAATGACATCACCTTTCTTCAGTCCTGCCTCTGCGGCAGGCATGTGTTCATAAGGCTCATCAATGCAAACGCGCCCAAGCTTATAGTTATAACGTATCAGAGAACCAATGCCGGCATACTTTCCTGTAAGCATCATCTTCAAATCGCCACTCTTATCAGCAGGATAGTAAACGGTGTAAGGGTCGAGGCTGCGCAACATCGCGTCGATGCCGTTACCCACCACTACATCGGCGTTAAGCGTGTCAACATACATCAAATCAAGGTTTTTGTAGATGGCATTCAGCACATCAAGATTCTTCGCTACCTTGAAATTATGTTCTTCATTCTGCGAAAAGCCAGCAATATTGCAGCATAAAACCATTGCCAGCAGCATTATTTTTTTCATTCTATACAGTTTTATTCAGTTGCCTGCAAAGATACAAATAAATACGTCTACGTCGTTATTAGCTATATAAAAAGCAACATTTCTAAGAAAATTTTTAAAAAATTACGGAAAACATTTGGAAGTTTCATCAAATCTACATACCTTTGCAACCGCATTTCAGAAATGAAATCACACTGCTTCAGTAGCTCAGTTGGTTAGAGCACCTGACTGTTAATCAGGGGGTCGTTGGTTCAAGCCCATCCTGGAGCGCACCAAAAGAAGTTGTCTTAACGGACAACTTCTTTTTTGTTTCTATAAAGTTTTAAAGATAAATATAACGCATTTTCTTTGCGGTTATATCATAAAATTATTATCTTTACCGCATAAATTCTATACTTTTACAATATTGTTACAACACCTTTATATAATACAGGTATCGTGGGGATATCATAAAAGCTACGTGTTGATGTCATATAAGTAATGTATTAATGTAATAAAAGCTACACGTTGATGTAATAAAAGCTACACGTTTATATCACAAGAGTATCACATTGATATTGTTTTAAAACTTTGGTTTCGTACAATTTTTAATAACGATACATACAAAAAACAGGGGCACAAAATCAATATTCAACTGCCTATTACGTTATACCATCAGATAATTACATAAAAATTTGATATATGAACTTATTCAATTCAAACAAGAACAGCCTGATTACACGAATGTTTCATGGCTTTATGAACGGATGCCGACGCTTTCCTCTGGCTATCTTACTATTGTTTTGCTGGGCCGTTGGTGCCATCATTATGCACCATTTAGAGAGAAAATACGGCTATGGCAAGCTTAATTTACAAAGGCTTGAGTTCTTTATCGCCTACTATTTCCCCTCTGCAGCATTGCTTGTTACGGCCTTTACGCTCGACCGTGAGGCTAATCCCACCAAACCTTTAAATCGTTTTATTGCGCCCCTTATATATGTAGCGTGGCTTGCATTCTGTAGCATAACGGCTTACTTTATACCGTTTTCTATATCCAATAACATCATGCTCGGCACGCTCATAGCCACTATTATAGCTGTAACGGCGACGTTAGCGTTCCGTCATTCTAAAGACGACCGCGAGTTTTGGCGCCTTATCATGGGAGCCATTATTGCAGCAGTTGTAGCAGGTATTGGTGCAGGCATCTTCTTTGGAGGCTTACAATTGCTCTTGATTGGGGTTGAAACCTTGTTCGGTATCAGCTTTTATTCTGAGATAACATTAGATATTATCATCGTCTGTTATATGTTTATTTGTCCCGTTGTTTGGCTTCAGATGTTACCATCGCTTACTCCGAACGACGAACGCACGATTAAAATGCCGCGCTTCCTTGGTGGATTGCTGCACTTTTTATTTATGCCTTTAGTTGGCGCATACCTTATAACGCTATACATTTATTTATTAAAGATCATCTTTATATGGGAGCTTCCCGAGGGCATGGTATCGTATTTAGTCACTGCTTTAATGGCTGGGACTATTGCAATACTCTTTTGTCTCTATCCCACTCGCTTTGAAGAGGGGCATCGTTTCGACAAGCTCGTTGCACGATGGCTACCTATTCTCACGCTCCCATTGCTTATATTGATGACCGTTGGCATCGTAAAACGCTTCTCTGATTATGGAGTAACGATGCCTCGTTTGTACGTATTGACGTTCAATCTATGGTGTTACGGTGTGTGCCTTTGGCTTGTAAAATGCAAGGGTAGTCGCGTTATCTGGATTCCTATATCATTTGCAGCCGTGCTGTTTGTGACATCAGTAGGACCACAAAACTACAGCAACCTGGCAAAAGCTTGTATAAAAAATGAGGTGCGCACAGCACTAAAGGGAAAGAAACTGCCACTGAACGAACGCGATTATGACCAACTTTTCAAATCAAAAACGCCAGATAAGCAAAGGGTATTAGACCAATTGGCTTATCTCTCAGATAATTATCAGGAGGAAGATGTGGCTGACATCATGGACTCTACCGTTTATGGCAGAAGGTATTACGCTGATGATGAAGACACCGTACAGGCTGAATGCCTCAGCATTTATGGCGCCGCTTATCCAGTTTTCAACATACAAGACTATGCCACTATGGTGCCCATTGATATCGACACCCTCAGTTCGACTTTGAAAGACGGGCAGTTAATCGTCGACATTCCACTTAAAACGCAAGGCTTTAAGCAACCTATTCGCATGGTGATTCCGATGAAAACAATCCGTAAAATGGATAAAGATGAGAAAGCGGTTCAACCCATTTTATACGACGGTAACGCCCTTATCGTCGAATCTTTATCGCTTACACTCACCGGCAATAAGCCGTCAAACTTCAGCATTAACGGTATTCTGCTGTTGAAAGAACCCTTACCTAAGAAGGAAGAAACGGTGAAAAAATAAGGCCTTTACTTTTCAATAGTATCTAAAAAGGGCAGGAAAGAATGCACATTTATTGTTATTCTTCCCTGCCCTTTTTCTTTTATCTGCTTAGCCTTAATGCTATTTTATACCGCGTCTGCGACTACCACAACCTGCGCTTACAGGATTTTCGTATTTACTACTTGAACAATTTCTGTGCAAATTCTGTTAGATACACACGCCAATTACGCCATATATGGCCGCCGTCGGTTTCCATATAAGTGTATTTATAGCCCATTTTATCGAGCCCTTCACGATAAATTTTATTCATATCATAAAGAAAATCGGTACGACCTATAGCCATCCAGTAATACAAATTCTTATCTGCAAACTGCTTCTTAAGCTTGTCATCAAAATGACCATACATCTTTAAGTTGCTCTTTTGACGTTGTCCATCTACTATGGCTGCTGAAAAAAGACCTACATATTTAAACCAATCGGGGTGATTAGCTGATATGACTTGACTATGAAATCCGCCCATAGAGAGACCAGCAATAGCGCGATGCGACTTATCGTTTATGGTACGATAATGGCCCTCTATAAACTCTTTAATCTCAGGAAAAGCCTCTTCAAAGCTTCCCTCC
The DNA here is from genome assembly GCA_013333285.2 of Prevotella sp. GTDB lineage: Bacteria > Bacteroidota > Bacteroidia > Bacteroidales > Bacteroidaceae > Prevotella. Next base: position 24,972 of record JABCPF020000045.1, on the reverse strand, counting down.
ATGGTTTTAGGCAGGTTAAACGACGGCTGTTTCGGAAGTCCTGGAGCCTCTCCTGGTGCCGCCTGTTGCGAAATATTACCGTTAGGCATCACCACTATCATTGGCACAGCCTTCCCTGAAGCAATCAGGTTATCAAAAATTTCGGCAGCACGCCCCGTAGCAATCCACGCTTCTTCATCGCCTCCCATGCCATGAAGTAGGTAAAGAACGGGATACTTCTGTTTCCCTTCCTCGTAGCCTGCAGGTGTATAAACCGTCATACGACGGTTGAAACCAGCTTGCTTTGACGGATACCACACGCGAGCAACCGTACCATGAGGAACATCGCTTGTAACGTAAGGGTTAGATGATGCTTCACCAATGAGGAAATAATCCATTATATTTGCCACATCGCGCACCTTAAAAGCGTTCAGCGGATCGTTTGTTTTCACACCGTCAACCGTGTACCAATAATAGTAAAATTCGGGCTTTAGAGGTTGCGTTTTAAACACCCAGAAATCACCTGTACGCACCATATCGCGCACGCCGTCGCGATAATTCAACTTACCTTTCACACAAAAGCTATCAGCAGGGAGGCAGTCACTCGTAATCTGCACCCTCTTAGCTTCAGGCGCATACAAAGAAAATGTAACAGTTCCGTCCTCATTTATACGGGGAGAAACTGTAGTATTACGGTCAAAAATTGCTTGCTGGGCCATAGCCAATTGCGGCAAAAGACTTGCAAGTAACACGAAAACCAACAGATGTTTAAACCATTTCATATCTACTTTATTATTTTATTTATACTGTTCCTATAGCTTTTACCCGCTCCTCAAAGGTGTCGCGGTCGACCCGTGCGCCGTTTTTCACGCGCGCTCTATAATTATAAATGGTATTAACCGAGTAGTGAAGAAACTCAGCTATCTTGCTACTGTCATCAATTCCAAGACGTATCAGCGCAAAAATTCTTACCGTAGTATTCAGTCGTTCTTTCTCCGTGAGCTGCACTTGCTCCTCAGGACGCAACAGCTCGTTGAAACGATCAACAAAATCGGGGAACAGATGGAGGAACGCATTATCAAAGTTTAGGTACAACTCGTCAAGTTCTTGATCCTTAGTTTCCGTCGAACGCGTAAGCTCTTTCAGCTCATCATACTTACCCGCCTTTATTAAACGGTTTACACGTCTGCGCATACTGTCGAGCCTGTCAACATATACCGAGCACATACTCATGAAGCGCCCTACATACTCTTCTTTCACACGGTTAGCATCAATAAGCTGCGTATTACTTGCAGTAAGTTGCTCATTCAGTAGCGAAAGCTGACTATTAAGGTCAGAAAGTTTGTCATTACTCTGCTTCAGGTCATCACGAACAACGGCCAATCGTTGCCTTTGTCGGTTAGCATAATAATATAAAACCAATACCAAAAGCATCAATACCGACAACACACCCAATGCAATCATTAAACGACGATAGTTTTCTTCGCTTTCGGCTTTGTACTGATTGGCTATTGTTGACAGCAAAGGCGATATTTGTGACAAACGCTGACGTGAGCCAAAACGTCCTGCACAATCGCTCGTAAAGCTAATATAACGGTAGGCCCTATCAACATCTCCCCGAATCATTAGCTGGTTAGCCATTTCCCACATCGACCCTTGGTCAAGCACTCCGTTACGTACATCAGCCAGCACCGAGCGCGAAAGCCATTGCATCATGTGCGTAGAGTCGCCCACATTCTTATATTCAAGGTATCGGTAGAGCGCCACCAAAGCGTACACGTGTGAGCCTTCAGGCACACGCTTTAGCCACTCGTCGTTTACTGCTTTCGATTGTTTATACTTACCCTCGTTCAGCAACGTAAGCTCTTCTATTTGCAAACGGTTGTTGTCATAGCGCGGAAGGACGGCATACATCAACTGTTTATAGCGAGCCTGTTCAGCTTCATAGCGTTTACGCATGCTAGCGATATGTGTATAATAAGCCAATTCACCGTACACATGAACGTAAGCAAAATAATATATTCCACGCGCATTTTCGTCCATTTCATCGGCATTTACCAGCTTCAGAATGTCTAAAGCTTCGTTATACATACCCGAATTGCTACACCGCAAAGCCAGCCACGAACGGCACAAACCTACACGTTGCTGATTGCCTAATGCAGTGGCCAACGCAATGCAACGATTAAGATAATAAATGGCAGAATCGTTAATAAACGGTCTGTATTCTTCATACAACTTAAAAGCCACATGATATGCCGTCTGTTTATCGTGCGCTTTTTGAAAATCGTTACGCAATAACGTAATACGCTTCTCCTTTTGTGCGATATACTCTCCTGAACGATTTACGGCTTCATCAATAAGATGAAGCAGCGAATCAGTTTGATAGTCGCGTGCGCAAAGCGTATAGGGAAACACTAAAAAGATAAAACAGATATGTAGAAACTTTGCTGGCATAATATGGTTTTTGGTGCCATGGACAAAGATAATATATTTTTTTTAATGCGCTTTCTTTTTTAATTAAAAACCCCTTTTGGTATTATAGAAGGCCCTTTTCGGTAACAGCACTTCGCACTTTCTGCATCATGTTTCCATACTCCTTATCGTTTGCTGCAACCCTTCTTCTATTCTGGCTCTCCCTTTCTTACACTATACTTTTACGTTATCAACGATTGGGACATGATATGGCGGCCGCCATACACGTTGTACGACGGCCGTCGTACCCATTATACCACAACCGCCGAACGATGTGTACCACAGCCACCGTACAACAACCCATACAACGTTATCGGTTCAAAACAACATCGAAAACACGAAAAAGAAACATCGGAAACCCACAGCAAAATAGCCGTAAATTTCCGATGAAATGGGCGCTTTTTATACTTTTAAGCGCAAAATGCTGTTTTTATTTTCAGTTTATTTAGAGCTTTGATGCTCACTTATTTTCATTTCTGATAAACGCGCACATAGTCAACTTCCATCGCTGCTGGTAGGGCTGTATCGTCAGTTCCCTGCTGGCCGCCCCAGTCGCCGCCCCACGCAAGGTTCAGAATGACATAGAATTCCTTATCAAAAGGCCATGCACTAATAGTGCCCTCATTATTATAAGTAAGCAGAAGTTGGTCGTCAACATAGAATTTCATGTAGGCGGGTGTCCACTCCATGGCATACACATGAAACGCAGAGGTTGCTGTTCCTATATTGCGTGATGCCGACTCAACGGCAGTTCCACCGTTGTTATACTTTGTACAGTGGATTGTTGAATGCACTACATTAGGGTTGTATCCTACGTGTTCCATGATATCTATTTCGCCTGTGGCAGGCCAAGAACCGCCAGCAACGGGCATCATCCAGAAAGCAGGCCACGTGCCTTTGCCCGCAGGCACACGAATTCTGGCAGCTACATAACCATACTTCCAGCCTGTATTACGCTTACCATAGATACGTCCCGAATAATATTGATTATTAATTTTACGCGCAATAATTGAAAGGAAACCGTCCTTTACCTCAATGAGTTTCTGTCCGCTATAGCTATCAGTGCCTGGGTAAACCTGCTTTTCGTTGTTCACACGGCCTGCAGGCCAGTTCTCAATAGTCCAATCTGACGAGAGCGAAGTGCCGTTAAACTCGTCATGCCACACCAAATTGTAGCCAGCAGGACCACGCAATGAGTCGACCGCCACAGGGCGTTCTGTAGCCGCTTGCTTCACAGGAATGTATAGACGCTGTGTACCCGACTTGATGACAATGTTGCCCATACGAGCCTCATAGCTTGTATTTGCATCGATTTGTACGGTAATAGTACCCGACTTTTTGTTGGTTCCAGTAGTTGTTACTTTCGCCCATGCACTGCAAGCATCATCAGCAAAAGCCGTCCATTCGCGCAGTGTCGTAACACTAATTGTTTGTGTAGAGCCTGTGTTTCCTACGCTAATAGCACTGGCACTGGCCGTAATGCCATCGCTTGAAGGCACTACCGAACTACCGCCTCCGTTATCACTTCCACCACATGCTGCAAGAACGAAGAGTGAAAGGAAAAGGGTAAGCAATGATATTTTTTTCATAAGTTGTTATAAATAGCTAAGCATGAGAGACGCAGAAGTTTCTGCTTCCGCGTCTCTTGCGCGGTTTATCACTGTATGTTATATTGAAAAATAGCGATTAAATCGCTGTTTTTTGCAGAATAATGTTACTTGCTGACACATGCGTATCGGCCTCGTTTCCACCAAAATCAAGCACAAGTTCAAGACTTGCAGCCGCACCATTAGGAAGCATTACAGCAGGAACTTTAAGCGTGTACTCCTCATAAGGACGCAGTGTAACCTCTTTTGCAAACAAGAAATTATCGCCCGAAGCGGTATCTGTAAGCTTAACCATAAAGGTTCCAGCCTTATCACTGTTGAGCTTACAACTGAAATCGTACTTGGTATTGGCTTCGCCTGCAATATCAGTTGTAATGAAACACTGAGCCTGCCAACGAGCAGAAGTTGCCTGTGGCAACACATACGAGAATGTTCCAGCGTTGAATGTCAATACAGGATTGGCAATTTGTGCCCAGCCTGGCGCATAATAATAACGAGTTGTAAAGCCTGCTGTGCCGCGGTCGTCAACGCGAGTTTTCCAAAGATTCGATATAGCGTTGTAGACATATACCGTACGATCGGTGTCCTCTTCAGGCGCAACGATACCGTCGCAGCCATGTTCTTGTAGGTCAATTCGGCTAACTGTTACATCGGTTCCAGCTTCATTGCCACCAAAATCAAGCACAAGGGTAACATTATTCATATCAATACCGGGCATGTCACTCTTGTAGAACACGTATGGTTCGTAAGCTTTCAGCTTGATAACTTCGGTAAAATAGAATGTGTTATCGTCACCCTCCTTCACCAACTTAACGGTAACGCTGTTATGATCCTTTGTAGAAAGGAACTTCGCAGAGAAGTCGTAACGAGTTGATGAATTCGTAGTCATATCGGTATGGAATTTACATTGAGCCTGCCATTGTTGCGTAGTTGCCGTTGGAAGACTAATGGTATACGAGTTGCCATTGGCGCTAAAGCCTGGCGCTGCTATCTGTGCCCAACCCGGAGCATAGAAGAATGTCATATTGTACGTACAATTCTTCCATAAGTTACAGTTGCTATCGGCATTGAAACCTTGGAAGCCTTCCTGTCCGCTGGTGAGAATAAAGTGCCAAGAAATACTCTTATTGGGGTTGTCATAAACCAAATCGAGCTGTGTGGCTGTGATGTTTTCAACACGGAAACGTGGCTCACTATACTGAGCATCAGCCGAGATATAGGGGAAGAGTGTGTTTGCAGGAAGAACAAGATAAAGCGATGTTCCTTCTACTTCAAAGCGATAATCGGCAGTCTGACGGCTTACAGGTGTAGTATAATCACTGCCAGAGTGAGGATTATTACCATACGAAGCATCTTTGTTAACATACACAGTACCGCTCGTTCCTGGCTCATAGACGTAGCCTTTCTCTGTAGAGAAGGTTAAGCGATCGTCGTACAAGCCAAACGATCCTTTCTCATTGGGTTGAGCAGAATACCAGCCGTTACCTGTGGTTCCATAATCACCACAAGCAAGATGGTCCGCAACGCTACTGGCAATACGCCATTCTTTCGTCTTCCCACTGTTCTCAGAGCCACCTGCCAACAGGTTATAATACTGGTCGAAATTAACTATTGAGTTGTTAATATGGAAAGTGAGCGTATCGGTTCCGTCACTAATACCGTTACGATTACCTACACGGTAAGGTATCTTATAATCGCCAGCAACGGTAAAAATAACCGTTTGTCCATTAACTGTAGAATATGTGGTGTTACGGCCTTGTGGCATAAGCCATATAGGATACTCGCCCTTATTATCAAGATAAAAGGTTACACCGTTCGTGGTTTGGTCCACTTCAACACGTACTTTCGCCGCATTTACCGAAGGAATACCCGCTTCGTTGGGGCCCTCATACTCCTCGGGCGAACAGCCTGTCAAAGTAACGGCAGCAAGTGCTACTGCAAAACATGCTTTAAGCATGGAACTGCTGCTGTATATTTTCTTTAATATCGTTTTCATATCAAGAAATTCTTTATGGTTATTTCTGGTTGTAAAACTTAATAATTATGCTGAACAAGTCCGCCCTGTGCAGCGTCAATTTCACCCTGTGGAATAGGAACGTACTTGCGATTCTCACTCCATGTGTTCTTGCGATAACCGTCGGCATCAGGAACTAACGTCGTTACGGCCTTACCTGTACGCACAAGATCCCAGTAGCGTTTGCCCTCACCCATGAACTCTAAGTCGCGTTCGTCGATGATATTATCAATAGTAGCCGCACGGTTATCGGTTAAACCTGCACGATGATGCACCAAATTCAAATACTGCTGTGCATCAGCAAGGCTTCCGTTTGTACGCACCAGCAACTCTGCAGCGTTCAGTAGGGTTTCGGCATAACGATAAATGCGGAGGTTGTTATTGTAGTTACCGTCGGTAGCTCCTGCAATATTCTGCAAATTAGCACCGCGTGCAATATACTTGTTTAACCATAAACCGCTATCCTGATAGCGCGCTTTATAAGAACCAGTAGCAGGGCGATAGCATGTGGCATCGCGACGAGCGTCACCGCTATTAAACTTATTGTAAGCCTCAACACGTACAGGAGCTCCACCCCATCCGTTGTCAACGCCATCGGCTGACACGCCACCTTCGGGACTAATTATACGTGGAAGCCACGTGCCGCCAACGTTTCCGACACCACCATCATAGGCTCTTTTGCCGTTGGGACCGTCGGTATAGTTGATCTCAAAGATGCTTTCTTTTGACCATTCACCTGCACTTGTCCAGATGTCTGCATAGCTGGCGTTGAGCTCATACTTGCCACTGTTGATGATTTCCTGCATATATTGCAGTGCGCGTGCATAACGACTATTGTCATTTTGATACATCACCATCTCAGCATACAGCATATAAGCCGTAGCCTGACTGACGCGACCAAGGTTAGCATCGTCCCATTGCATAGGTAAAACATTCAGCGAAATAGCGCTCTCAAGGTCAGCAATCACCTTATTATATACGCTATCGGGCGAGTATTGTGGGCAGGTATAAGGAGCCCTAAGGTTCTCCATGTAAACAGGAATGTAGCCATAGAACTTCCAAAGTTGACAGTAATAATAATCGCGTAGCACCTGAGCTTCTGCTGTATAGAGGTTTTTCTTCGCTGCATCTAACTTATCTCCCAGATTATTTACATAACCTAAGACATCGTTTGAGTTCTTAATTCCAACGTAACACTGCTTCCAAATACCACTGAGCGTGTGCAAAGCATCGGCCTTATAGTCCTCCATGTAGTGCCAATATGAGTAGTCATTGAGGTCGGCTCCACCAGCCCTGAAGTTATCTGCCATCACTTCGCTGCTGATATTTATAGGATTATACGCCGCGCCATTCCAGTCAAACAGTCGCATTGGTTGATAAGCGGCTGCAACAGCCTCAAATAAATGAGCATCGGATGCGAAATATTCCTCTAACGTTGTCTTTGTTCCGGGTTCAACCTCAAGGAACGAATCCTTACAGCTTGTAAAGGAAAGAGCAGCAAAAACAGAAGCTGCGATTCCAAATTTATTTAATATTTTCGTTTTCATAACTGTTCCGTTCTCAAACTTTTAAATGTTTCCTGTCTTACGTTAGAAGCCTACATTCACACCAATCATGAATGTACGAGCTTGTGGATAAACACCATAGTCGACACCTAAAGAGGTTCCTCCTGAAGATATTTCAGGGTCAAAACCATGATATTTTGTAAAGGTGAGCAGGTTTTCTGCCGATACATACAGACGAATTCTGTCAACATAGAACTTGTTTATTATATTCTTGGGGAGAGAATAACCCAGCTGAATATTCTTCAAACGGAAGTAACTTGCATCATAAACATACAAATCGGACGAGAGCCAGTTATTATGTGTATCAACCGTACAGAAGCGAGGATACTTGTTACTCGTACCTTCTCCCGTCCAGCGTCCAAGCATCCAGCTTGGTAAATTGGCTTTAGAGATATCGGTTCTACGTGTAGCATCGAACACCTCCGCTCCTGTAACACCTTGCCACATCATCGAGAAGTCGAAGCCACGCCAATCTACATTGAAGTTAAGACCGAAAGTCCAGTCGGGCATTCCTTTACCAATCTTCGTCATATCACCCTCTTGAGTAATCTTTCCATCGTTGTTAACGTCAACAAATCGCACATCTCCGGGAACTGCATTAGGCTGAATCAACGTTCCGTCCGCATTCTTATATGCACGTACTTCGTCCATATTCTGGAATACTCCAGCTGTTTTATATCCATAGAAATAGGGGAAAGGCTGACCATTTTGCGCACGTGTGATTGTGCCAACACCTTGGAAATTATCATAATTTAGATAACCCGTATCGTTACCTAAGTTCACAACTTTGTTCTTCAAATAGGCTGCATTACCTTTGATATGGAAACGAGCATCAGAAAGTTGCCATTTATAGCCTGCTTCAAACTCAAATCCACTATTCTCCATTTTGCCCACATTACCAATAGGACGTGCCGATCCTACATACAAAGGAACAGGTATTTCCATCAACATTCCGTTGGTAGTCTTCTTATACCAGTCAAAAGTGAATGTAAGAGCCTGATTAAAGAATCCGAAATCAATACCAAAATTAGCCTGCGAACTTTCCTCCCACTTCAAGTCAGGATTAGCTAAACCACCAGCCTGTGTTCCGATAATTTCAGTATTATTGCGACCAAAGAGCACGTTATGATTACCTTCTGTATAAACGGCATAACGGAAATTGCCTATGTTTTCATTACCATTCTTACCCCAACTAAAGCGTACTTTCATGTTGCTCAGCCAATCACGAGTTGACTCCATAAACTTTTCGTTAGTTACATTCCAACCTAAAGAGAACGAGGGGAAGGTAGCATAGTGATTGTTTACGCCAAAACGGCTTGAACCGTCACGACGTAAAGTAACTTCGGCCATGTAACGCTCATCATAGTTATAGCTTGCACGGGCAAATAAAGAAGCCAATGTTGCAATATCGTTAGGGCCGCCATATACACCTAAATCGTTATTAACAGCCAAACCCGTTGCATAGTCAATATAAGGCTTTCTTCCATCAATGGGGAAGTTTCTGCTGCCTCCAAGATACCAGCCTGTTGACTTTTTAGCTGATTGTCCCAGCACAACGTTTACATGATGCTTGTCAAACTGATGTTCCCAAGTTAACACATTCTCTAACTGCCACACCGTATAACGGTTGCTTTGAGCGTTTACTGAAGGCTTAATAGCAAGGTTATTGCCCGACAAATAATAACGAGGCGTATAACCATTATCCACACCATTAAACGTCATATCAGCACCATAAGAGATGCGATAGGTCAATCCCCAACCCAAACTTAGGTTAGCACCGAAGTTGGCTACAAACTTATGTACCCATGTTGGCGCACTGGGGAGGTTAAGCATAGCCATAGGATTGTTCATCTCATGGAAGTCAGCACCTGGTGTATAGAACAAATTGCCTGCGGCATCATATATCGGAGTATAGTTGTAACTTACAGCACCCGTCTTAGGATCAGTAGTAGCCGTTGCTGCTTGCATACGTGAAATTTCTGCAGCTTGAGCAGCAGCGTCAGCCGATGCAATAGAAACAGGTAACATCGGAGACAGTACAATAGCCGAGCCTAAAACAGAACCCCACTGCGAGTTCGTTGCAATACCTGTGCTCTTAATACGTGCATACGAAATATTTGCCGTGATATCAAGCTTGTTTAACCATTCACGCTCTTTGCTCATATCAAACAAAGTGTACTTCGTATTGCTGCGAAGGGTAAGACGTCGGTAGTTAGACTTATTAAAATTACCACCTACAATACCTTCCTGATTGTTGTAACCTAACGATAAATAGTAGTTAATGCGATCAGAAGCACCGCTAACATTCACCTCGTGGTTTACCATAGGGGCATTATCGTTAAACACTTCCTTCTGCCAATTTGTGCCTTCTCCAAACGAGTAAGGGTCAGCATAGATAGGAGCTAAGCCTGAATTCACCGCACCTTCATTCATCATAACGGCATACTGTGTTGCATTTAAAACACTACGTTTATGCCATGCACTCTGCCAGCCATAAGAGAAATTGTAATTCACATTCACCTTACCCTTGTTGCCTCCCTTAGTAGTTACCAATACAACACCGTTGGCAGCGCGAGCTCCATAAATAGCACCCGAAGCAGCATCTTTCAATACTTCTATGCTCTCTATGTCGCTGGGGTTGATATAATCAATATTACCTTCTACTGGCATTCCGTCAACTATGTAGAGCGGATCCGAGTTATTGATGGTACCAATACCGCGAATTCGAACTCTTGCAGCAGCACCAGGCTGACCTGATGACGATGTTACCGTCACACCAGCTGCCAAACCTTTCAGTGCGTTATCCATACGCATGGGGGCTGTTGCAGCCAAATCTTTGGCATCAACCTTTGCTATAGCTGCGGTAACAACGCTCTTTTTCTGCGTGCCATAGCCCACAACTACCACCTCGCTCAATGATTTTTGATCTTCTTTCAAGGTGATTTTCAAATTCTGTCCGCCTGCAACCTCTGTAGTTACAAAGCCAATGTAAGAAACGACAAGGCGAGCACCCTCGTTACCTTTGAAGGCAAACTTACCGTCAATATCGGTTACTGTGCCACGCGTACTTCCCTTTTCTACAACAGAAGCACCAATAATGGGATCGCCTGTTTCGTCAACAACCATACCCGAAAGCTGATAATTCTGGGCTTGTGTCATCACAGCAAACAGAAGAGATACCAATAAGGTAAAAAATCTTGTTTGGTTCATACGTAATAAAATTTAGATTTATTGTTTAATAATCAGTTGAAGTTATCCACCTTCTTGTTTTTCGGATCTTAGGGTTTTGCCACTTAGGACATCACAAAATTATATAAAAAAACAACGTGTTAATAACACAGAAACTAAAAAAGTGGATATTATGCGGGCTAATTTTTATTTAAACTATTCATAATCAAACATATAAGCCGAATTGATTTATATCAAAAAGTGTATTTTTTAAACGGCAAAGAATATCCCAAACCTGCGATTTTAATACTATTTCACCACCCTTTTTGCCGATTTATATTACCCCCACACACCTTCACTCCCCCATTACCTATATGCTATTCCATCAATTACTACTCATAGCAACAGTATCTTCCCTCCCACCTTATGCAACAATCCCTTTCTCCCACAGGTATAGCCCTTTAAAAACCATAATATAAAGACGTTTTATATAGGTCGTCTCATACTTTTTATATATATTTGCACGTTATCAAAATAAACAATAAACCTATTTTACCAACATGACATCAGTTTTTAAAAACCTGCTGGTTGCTGTCTTCTTGCTTTCAGGAAGCCACATGGCTATGGCCCAAACCACAGTAAAAAACCATCGTTCCAATTCAATTTCCAAACCTATTTATCTTGACGCTTCAAAAAGTATTGAAGATCGTGTTGAGGACGCACTCCGTCGAATGACGCTTGATGAGAAGATTGCTGTCATTCATGCGCAGAGCAAATTCTCTTCTGCTGGCGTGAAGCGTTTGGGCTTACCCGACTTCTGGACCGATGATGGCCCACACGGAGTACGTCCTGACGTGCTATGGGACGAGTGGGAACAGGCAGGGCAAACCAACGATTCGTGCGTAGCTTTCCCTGCTCTTACCTGTCTGGCTGCGACGTGGAACCCACAAATGAGTTGGATTTACGGCGTTAGTTTAGGTGAGGAAGCCTTATACCGTGGCAAGAATATGATTCTCGGACCTGGTGTAAACATATATCGTACCCCCGTGAATGGGCGCAACTTTGAATATATGGGCGAAGACCCCTTCTTGGCTTCTGTTATGGTTGTTCCGTATATTCAAGGACTCCAATCGAACGGTGTTGCTGCCTGTGTAAAGCATTATGCGTTGAACAATAACGAGGTAAACCGACACACTACCAACGTGGTTATCAGCGACCGTGCTTTGCATGAAATTTACCTTCCTGCCTTTAAAGCAGCCGTTACCAAAGCAAATGTTTGGGGAATAATGGGTTCTTACAATCTGTATAAGGACCAACACAACTGTCATAACGATATTTTGCTTAATAAAATATTGAAGAACGACTGGAAGTTTGATGGCGTAGTGGTAAGCGATTGGGGCGGAACCCACGATACTGATCAGGCTATCAAGAATGGCCTTGATATGGAATTTGGTACATGGACTGATGGTTTAACAGCTGGAAAATCGAATGCTTACGATGCCTATCACTTAGCCGACGCATACAAACAAGGCATTAGAGCAGGCAAATATACTGAAAAAGAGCTGAACGATAAGGTGCGCCGCGTACTGCGACTCTTCTTCCGCACATCAATGGCTAAGCACGAAAACCACGGCTTCCTTTGCTCAGAAAGCCATTATGAAGCCGCTCAAAACATTGCCGAAGAAGGCATTGTCCTGCTACAAAACAAGGGTAACGTTCTGCCTTTATACGGTGGTTTGAATGCGGATAAGACGCCTCAAACCATGAATTCAGACGCTAAGAAACGTCAAATATTGGTTGTTGGCGAGAACGCTATTAAGATGATGACTGTAGGAGGTGGCTCTTCCTCATTAAAGGTACAAAGAGAAATATCGCCGCTTAAAGGCTTGCAAGACCGTCTTAATGGTTATGCCGATGTTGTTTTTGAGCGTGGCTATGTGGGCGATGTGAATGGTAAATACAACGGTGTAACCACAGGCCAAGACCTTAACGATAGTCGTTCAGAGGCTCAACTGATTGAAGATGCTGTAAATAAGGCTCGCAAAGCTGACTATGTTGTGGTATTTGGCGGACTGAACAAGAGCAAACATCAAGACACTGAGGACACCGACCGCCAGCAATATGGGCTGCCTTACGCACAGGATAAACTGGTAGAGGCACTCGCTCGCGTTAACAAGAACCTTGTTTTTGTCAATATCTCGGGTAACGCTGTGGCCATGCCATGGAAAGATAAGGTAGCAGCTATTGTACAGGGCTGGTTTATTGGTTCGCAAGCAGGAGAAGCTTTGGCCAGCGTACTCGTTGGTGACGCAAACCCATCGGGTAAGCTTCCTTTCACGTGGCCAGTAAGTTTGAACGATGTTGGCGCCCACGCCCTCAATACTTATCCAGGTACTTGGCGCGCCGATAAAAAGATAATCGACGAAGAATACAAAGAAGACATTTACGTAGGCTATCGTTGGGCCGATAAGAAAAAGGTGCGTCCACTATTCGCTTTCGGTCATGGCTTGAGCTATACTACCTTTAAACTTTCTAACATTCGCCTTGACAAGCCCGTGCTTAATGGTGACGACAGCCTTACGGTAACAGTAAATGTGCGCAACACAGGGGCACGCGAGGGCAGCGAAGTAGTACAACTCTATATCCATGCTAACAAGTCTGCTGTTGACCGTCCATATAAAGAGCTGAAAGGTTTCGCCAAAGTTAGTTTGAAACCTGGCGAGGCTCGCGACGTGAATATTAAGATAGCTGATAGCGATTTGGGGTATTATGGCCAAGCTATACAGGGTTGGGCTGACGAACCTGGCACGTACACAGCCCTTGTTGGCAACGCGTCCGACAATATTACACTAAGCAAAACATTCAGGTTGGCAGATGTTGCACCTATCGCGGTAACCCGTTAAACAACAGAATACAATAAGCAATACAGCCTTTATAATGGCTGAATGATAAGCATAAAAGCAGCCTATGACGGCTGCTTTTATGCTTTTATTTATACCTTTGCACTGCTAAACCACACTTATACTTATTAAAAAACAGCATATTGCCATGCAAAACCATCGACTTCAAGCCCATACAGCCGTACTCTTAGCGAACATTATCTTCGGCCTTGGTGTGCCTGTAACCAAACTGCTTCTTGACCAATGGGTATCGCCCATGGCTTATATGGCCACACGCTGTTTGGGTGCAGCTGCCATCTTCTGGCTTATCTCCCTCTTCCTACCGCGCGAAAAGGTAGCACCACGCGACCTTACCGTCATCATTTTAGGAGGCTTATTGGGTATCGTGGTGTCGCAAACGCTCACGGCATGGGCCTTAACTTTTACCACGCCTGTTTACTTTTCGCTCATCGCTACGCTAACCCCTGTAGCTACCATGCTTTGCGCAGCCCTTTTCATAGGTGAAAAAATATCGGTACGTGGCATCGCTGGCGTTGCGCTTGGCGTAGCTGGAGCCATGCTCATGGTGTTTGTAGGCTGGCAAGGTGGTTCAGGAAAGAACGATATTTTAGGCATTGCCCTTACCTTGTTAAGCATGTTTACATGGGCCGTTTACCTCATTATCACACGAAAGGTATCGGCTCGTTATACGGCCGTTACACAAATGAAATGGGTGTTTTTAGCTTCGGCCATTGCCGTATTACCCTTTTCTTTGACCGACTTACAGAGCGCCACACTATACAGTGCCGCCACACAGTGGAGCGGATTAGCCGAAATGGCTTTCATCGTGGTGTTTGCTACGGTAGCTGGCTACTTTGCTATACCTTTTGCCATGCGCTATTTAAAGGCTACCACCGTAAGTGTTTATACCAACCTACAGCCCATTGTGGCCTCGCTGGTAGCCATTTCTCTCAGTCAAGATGTGCTGACATGGGATAAACCTGTTGCCCTTGTTTTGGTACTATTAAGTGCATGGCTCGTAACCAAATAGCATATACTACCTTTCGTAACCTTTGCTATACTTAGCCACTTTATGGCTTTAAAGCAAGGGTAACAGTCCTTTTAATTTGTAAAAATAATTCTGAATATTTTACCCTTTTTCTATAGGGTAAAATAGAAAACATATATATAGTAAATTCACTATTACAGCGTTAAATAAGCCCTATTCTGTCAAATTTAAAAGAAGTGGCTTTTATATTCACATCATTACTATATACTTGTATGACGATTACGACGTAATGACAATGCGATTACGATGTAAACGCAAAACCTTTACGATGTAAACGGAACGCGATTACGACGTAAACGCACACCCTTTACACAAGAAACAGCATCTACAAATAGCGATGGTATGGGGTGTTTTTACAAATTTGAGTACAATCATTCAGCGTCATACCTGATACTTGAACACGTAAAAGTATCACGATTACGACGTAAACGCAATATAAAAACATAATTCTTCAGGCTTCAAAATATGCAAAATATCAATAAATAGCTGTATAACAGGAAGTTGTTAATACCGTTCATATTTTACGTATACACCTACAAAGTGCTATTTGTTTGTAAATACGCCCTTCAGAGAACGCAAAAACGTAAAATTTTTCATGGTTTTTCCTCGTACAGTTTAAATCTAATAGGGACATTATAAATAACACACACAGGCTTTCCATTCTGCCTTCCTGGAATCCATTTTGGCATCAGTTTAACCACGCGTATGGCCTCTTTATCGAGCAATGGGTCAACACTCCAAACTACTAATGGATTTAAAATATTTCCTTCACAATCGACAACGAACTGCACTACAACGCGCCCCTCTATCCTGTGCTCACACGATACGGAAGGGTATCTGAGGCTGTCGGCAATGAATTTCATCATTGCTGCCTGACCTCCTGGGAATTGGGGCATTTGTTCTACAACATGAAAAACCTTGCCACACGGAGTATCCGTATTCTGTGCACGAGCAGTTGTAAGGGTAGTAAAGCCCAGAATAAGAAAGAATAACAGCTTTTTCATTGTGGTTATATTTAATAAGTTCAAAACTTCAGCATACTTATTTTATCATATCGCAAATATAATGTGAAATGCTGTATAAAACAAGTATTTAATAACAAAAGCTTTCATATAAAGCGAAAGAAACACAAAACGAGGATTAAAAGAAATATACCCAACTGACTTTACAAAAAATAAGGAGGCATAAATGTGAAATATATTTATGCCCCCTTAACGAAGTAAAGTACTTTAATAATAATAAATGTGCAGGCTATAGCCTTACATCTACAAGATTTTATATCTATACACCTTAAAGTTTAAATGTTATAGGAAGACGGTACTTGACATTTACAGGCTCTCCATTCACCCTTCCTGGCTTCCATTTAGGCATGCGTTTGATAACCCGTAGCGCTTCGGCATCGAGCAACGGGTGCACAGAGCGTTCTACCATTGGGTTAACAACACGCCCTTTCTTATCCACAACAAAGCCTACTATAACGCGTCCCTCTATCTTTTTCTTCTGTGCTTCGGCAGGATACTTGATATTATTACGCAGATATTTCATCAGTTCTCCCTGTCCTCCGGGAAAATTAGGCATATCTTCTATAACCTCATACACTTTTTCTTGTGGCTTTTCTTGAACAGACTGTGCGCTGACAGTTGTAAACATGGTAAAGAAAAGCATCAGAATAAATAAAATTTTCTTCATGATTATGTTATTTAATGGGTTCCACATTATTGCATACTTCCAACAGGATATGACAAAGATAATAATATATATATAACAGAACAAGCAATTGACGAAATAAATTTCTTAAGGATATATCAAAAGCATGAAAACATGCTATAAAAATATTTACCATATCACATTTCTGTAAAAAAGAAGAGGCCACATCTCTTTTTTGAGTATGCGGCCCCCTTACTACGTTAGTATGTTATGAAAAATTTGAGAGAATTAAAGCTTCACAGCTTCTGTGTTGTTTTACTAAACATGATTTTATAGAGAAAGCATAGAAAAATTTTCCTTTGTAATTCCCCACAGTTTGCACGCTGCTTGCACAGCATTACTGCGCATTTTCTGTAGGGGCAACCATACTTTGCTGCATGGTATCAACCTTGGCACTATCGTCCATAGCCACAGATGTTCCCATCTGAAGTTCAGGTTTATAATAGCCATCATAGCTGCTGATTGGGTCTTTTTGCTGACGACCAAACGGCACCTGTACGGCATTGCCAAGTGTAAGCATAATAGCCACAACGGCTGCAGCCTTAAATAGAGGCTTCATACGCTGCGGCATTGTGATGATGCGCGCCTTTACAGGCTCTGCTTGCTCAATAGAAGCCATAAGCTTCTCATCGAAATCGTCACCAAGTACATTCTGTTCAGTTTCCTGCTCTGCATAAGCAAAGAGGGGCTGGTAACGCTTAAGCTCGGCGGGTATAACCTCCTGACTAAAGAAGGCACGCAATATGCTTTCCTCCTCTACAAAAGTTTCGCAGCGCCAATAGCGTTCCAATAACTGATTAATGTATTTATAGTCCATTGTTTTCTTGTTTCTATTGTTACGACGAACTGCACTAAAGAAAGTTACAGCTCAATATAATTTTAACACTCTTTAAATATAAAGCGGTCATAATTGCAGAAGAAAGTGGGGCTTTTAATAAAAAGAAAAGAGTACTAAATCCCCTTTTCGAAATTATCAAGCTTCTCAAAACGTTGCTTGATGGTTTGTCTACCGCGGAAGATATTCACCTTAACTTGTTCTTCACTTATACCCAAAACAAGGGCGATATCTTTGTAAGTTTTGCCTTCAAAGTCGCGTAACTGAATGCAGCTACGTTGCTTTTCGGGCAGACTATCAACAATTTGGCGAACCATATTCATTTGATCGTTAACTATGGTCTGCCTGGAAGGGTCGTTCGAGAGGTCAATCTGATCTCCCCCTTTATCGTCTAAGGTTTTGTTCTGATTATCATGCCGTTTAATACTATCGAGCGAGAGGTTACGACAAACCGTAAAACAGAAAGCTTCGATATTATCAATCTGGTCCCATGTTTCGCGCTTATTCCACACCTTAATAAGCGTTTCCTGCACGATATCTTCAGCCTCAGCCGTATTGAGCGTGATGCGCAGGGCAAGGCGATAGAGCTGATTTTTCAGCGGAAGAATATCTGTGCGAAAGTTGAGCATGGGCAAATGTGGAATGAAGCAAAGCGATGAAAAGTGGGCAAACCTGCAAGAGGCTGTCCACGTATAGTAATAGGTATTACTTCAAATAAGTATAACCGTAAAGACCTGAGCGATAATTGCTAAGGAATTCCTTACCTTCTTCGAGAGAGATTTTTCCCTCTTTAACGCACTTTGTCACCCATTGTTCGATTTGACGAACAAGCTTTTTCGGGTTGTATTGAACGTATTCGAGCACCTCTTCTACCGTTTCGCCATCAATAAGCTGGTCAATATGGTAGGTGTCGTCTTTGACAGAGATATGCGCTGCATTCGTATCGCCAAAGAGGTTGTGCATATCGCCAAGAATCTCTTGATAAGCACCTACAAGGAAAACACCTATATAATAGGGTTCGTTCTTACGCAAGGCGTGTACAGGGAGAACGTTAGAGAGGGTTCCTCCTGCCACAAAATTGCTGATTTTACCATCAGAATCGCAGGTGATATCCTGCAAAGTACAGTTGCGCGACGGACGTTCATCAAGTCGTTGTATAGGCATAATCGGGAACAACTGGTCAATACCCCAACAGTCGGGTAGGCTTTGGAAAAGCGAGAAATTGCAGAAATATTTATCGGCAAGCAGCTTATCCAAACCTCGTAACTCGTCAGGGATATGCTTCATACCTCGTGTAAGTCCGTTAATTTCATGGCAAACACTCCAATACATCGCCTCAATCTCTGCACGGGTCTTTAAGTCAATCATACCGTGTGCAAAGAGGTCAAGACTATCTTCTCGTATTTGGTCGACATCATGCCAGTCTTCAAGCATGGTCTTAGGCGTGAGATTACACCATATTTCATAAAGATCCTTAACCAGTTTATGATCAGTATCCTTCGCCTCAAACTCTTCGGGCATCACTGGTAACGACGCTGCGCCCAAGACATCTATTACAAGTACAGAGTGGTGAGCGGCCAAAGAGCGACCACTTTCAGTAATAATATTAGGATGAGGAATATCATTTCGATTGGCCACATCGGTAAACGCGTAGACACAATCGTTAATATACTCTTGAATAGAATAGTTGACAGAGCTTTCCGAATTGCTTGAACGGGTGCCGTCATAGTCAACACCGAGTCCACCTCCACAGTCGACATACTCGATATTATGGCCCATTTTACGGAGGTTTACATAATATTGTCCAGCTTCAGTAAGGGCGTTTTGTATGCGTCGAATTTTCGTAATTTGGCTGCCAATATGAAAGTGTATGAGCTTAACACAATCGTTTAAGCCTAATTCATTTAGCTTATCAAATGCCTGCAAAAGCTCAGAAGAGGTAAGGCCAAACTTCGATGCGTCACCGCCACTCTCGGCCCATTTACCCGAGCCTGAAGAAGCAAGCTTGATACGAATGCCCAAATTCGGTTTTACATTCAATCGTTTAGCGGCCTTAGCAATGACATCAATCTCGTTGAGTTTCTCAACAACAAGGAAGATATGCTTACCCAATTTTTGAGCCAGCATAGCCAATTCGATATAGTTTTCGTCCTTATAACCGTTACAGATAATCAAAGAATCGCTCTTACATTGTGCAGCTATAACAGCATGTAATTCGGGTTTCGAACCAGCCTCAAGACCTAAATTAAACTTGCGTCCGTGCGAAATAATCTCATCAACAACGGGTTGCATCTGATTCACCTTGATGGGATAGATGATAAAACTTTCGCCCTTGTAATTGTATTCCTTGGCTGCTTTCTTGAAGCATGAAGCCATTTTCTCGATTCGATTGTCAAGAATATCGGGAAAACGTAGTAGCACTGGTGGCGTGACATCGCGCAAAGCTAATTCGTCTATAACCTCGCGAATATCTATTTTTACATTGTTTTTGCTGGGGTTAACAAAGATATTTCCACTCTCATTAACACCAAAATAAGATGTTCCCCATCCATTGATATTGTAGAGCTCTTTTGAGTCTTCAATAGTCCATTTCTTCATTTCTCTGCTATCTCTTCTAAATGCTTGATATATGATACCGAATCTTTATGTTTTATATGCCAAGCAAGGCTCGGATTTGTGACACGGTTATATTAATTTTCTCATAACTATCCATCAGCGTTACATCAACGACATGGCGTGCTTTGCTATAAAAAGCCTCACGTTGAGTCAACTGCTTACTGATAAAAAGATGTACCTCTTCAGGTGTTTTATTCAGCAAAAGCGGCCGAACAGTCTTTCCCATTTTCAAGTGCATGTAAAGTACGTCGGGCATACACTTCAAATAGATGCTCTCACCCTGCTGATTAATATAGTCGATATTATCAAAAAAACAAGGAGTTCCGCCCCCGCAACTAATGACAACATTCTCAAATTCGGCCACCTCGTGAAGTAAATTCTGCTCTATTTTGCGAAATCCCTCTTCGCCTCGTTCGTCAAATATCTGACGGACACTTTTGCGCATGCGACTTTCGATGTACCAATCGAGATCATAAAAAGGCATATCAAGCGATCGAGCAAGGGCCTTACCAACAGTGGTTTTGCCCGAACCCATGTAGCCTACGAGAATGATGCGCGACGGCTTCATTTTCTACCCCTTTTAGCCTTTGGCTCAGGTGCGTTCTTGATGATTTCCATACATTCAGCGTATTCCATATCACCAGCGAGGGCTCTATCCTGAAGTTTTTTATCGATATGATAGTTTTTACCGTCATAAGACAGGTAAGGGCCATAACGTCCCTTCAATAATTCAAGTTTCGGATCTTCGTCAAAAGCCTTGATATGGCGTTCTTTCTCCTGCTTTCTCTTTTCTTCTATAAGTTCAATTGCAGCATCAAGACTTATCGTCATTGGGTCTTGGCCCTTAGGAAGTGAGACGTATTTTTTATCGTGTAAAACGTAAGGACCAAAACGTCCAACACCAATACTAATCTCAGAACCTTCGTAATCACCCAAAATTCGTGGCAATTTAAATAGTTCGAGGGCCTCATCAAGTGTTATGGTTTCGATACTCTTATCTTTTGGAAGTTGAGAAAAACGTGGCTTTTCCTCATCATCAGCCGAACCAATTTGGACAACTGGCCCAAATCGTCCTATCTTCACGAAGACAGGTTTACCTGTTTGTGGCTCGACGCCAAGCTGACGTTCGCCAGCTTTATGTTCCGAACGCTGTTGAATAACATTCTCTACAACAGGTTCAAATGTTTTGTCAAACTTCTGCATCATGGCCTTCCACTCTTCCTTTCCTTCGGCTATTTGGTCGAACTGATTTTCGACTTTAGCCGTAAAATTATAGTCCATGATATCAGGAAAATTCTTTTGAAGGAAATCATTTACAACAATACCAATATCTGTTGGTAACAATTTTCCCTTTTCAGAGCCTACCATTTCTTTCTTGTTACGAGTGATAATGGTAGAACCTTTCAACGTGTTGATGACGTAAGAACGCTCTTCTCCCTTCTTGTCACCTTTCTGCACGTATTCACGTTGTTGAATAGTAGAAATAGTTGGTGCATAGGTTGATGGTCGGCCTATGCCTAATTCTTCCATTTTATGCACAAGGCTTGCTTCTGTATAACGCACTGGACCCTGTGAGAAACGCTCGGTAGATACGATTTCTTTACACTCCATCTTGTCGTTTACACGCAGTGATGGTAGCATATGCACCTCGTCTTGACCAGAAGTTGACTCTTCATCTATCGACTCGCGATATACTTTTAAGAATCCGTCAAAAACAACAACCTCACCATTAGCTACAAATTTCTCTTCTGCTCCATTAATATCAATGGTTACCGTTGTTTTCTCAATTTGCGCATCGGCCATCTGCGAGGCAATTGTACGCTTCCAAATAAGATCATATAAACGACGCTCTTGATTCGTCCAATCAAGATCTTCGGTATTGATAAATGTAGGTCGAATAGCTTCGTGAGCTTCCTGCGCACCTTTGGAATTGGTATGAAATTTTCGGGGATTACTATATTCTGCACCATAGCTTTCTACGATTTCTTTCTTGCTTGCATTAATAGCCAATGACGAAAGATTTACACTATCGGTACGCATATACGTAATACGGCCACTCTCATAAAGACGTTGAGCAACCATCATGGTCTGCGAAACCGTAAAGCCAAGCTTACGTGCAGCCTCCTGCTGTAAAGTAGAAGTAGTAAAAGGTGGTGCAGGAACACGTTTTAAAGGCTTCTTGACAATATTGTCAACTACAAAATTCGCGTTCTTGCATTTCTCCAAAAAAGCCATAGCCTCATCATGGCTATTAAAGCGTCTATCAAGCTCAGCTTTTACTTCGTTTTGGCTACCGTCTGTATCTGTCACAAAGAATGTGGCATTAATACGATAGTAAGGTTCGCTTTTAAAGGATTGTATTTCGCGCTCACGCTCTACAATAAGCTTAACCGCTACACTTTGCACGCGACCCGCAGAAAGCGCAGGCTTAACTTTACGCCAAAGCACTGGAGATAATTTAAAACCAACTAAGCGATCAAGAACACGACGTGCCTGCTGAGCATTTACCAAATTCATATCAAGATGACGAGGAGTTTGGATAGCTTCTAAAATAGCAGGTTTAGTGATTTCGTGAAAAACAATACGACTCGTTTTCTCTTCATCGAGTCCTAAAACTTCACATAAATGCCAGCTGATAGCCTCTCCTTCGCGGTCCTCATCGGACGCCAGCCATATCTTTGTTGCAGCCTTGGCATTCTTCTTTAACTCTGCTACGATCTTCTTCTTTTCTTCTGGAATCTCATAATCTGGCTCAAGGGTCGATTCGTCAATACTTAATTCCTTCTTCTTTAAGTCACGAATATGACCATATGACGACATTACTTTAAAATCCTTCCCTAAGAATTTCTCAATAGTTTTTGCTTTCGCAGGGCTCTCAACTATCACTAAATTATCTTGCATCTTGTCGCTTTTGTTATATAATGGATGACAAAAGTAACTAAATCTTTGCCAGCTACCTTATTATATAGGGATAA
The DNA here is from genome assembly GCA_013333285.2 of Prevotella sp. Lineage (GTDB taxonomy): Bacteria > Bacteroidota > Bacteroidia > Bacteroidales > Bacteroidaceae > Prevotella. Next base: position 2,086 of record JABCPF020000045.1, on the reverse strand, counting down.
ATTTTGTTTTTTTAATATAAATGATTATCAGGGAGTTGGGCTGTTTACACAGCTAATTTAGAACAAAATTTATAGCTTAATAGCATTTATCCTCTGACAAATACATCAAAAAAGTCAAGAAATTTAACCTAAAATATCAGACCATAACATGCTTTCTACCAAACATCAATGGTGATATGCGCAACAGATCTAACACCTTGCAAGTAACCAAACAGCCTACAACACATATGAGTAACGAAATAACCAAGAATAGCAAACGTGTTGAGTCAAAAGACAAAAACGGTATAAAAACTTTACAACATATTGTAAATATCGGAGAAAAAATGTACAATGACAATGAGTTTCGACCTAAAAACAGAAACACATCTTTTGCTTTTCCTGGGATATGATGGTAAACAAGCAAAGATGCACTAAACACAAAATATACGATAAGAGCGCCTCCGAACGTAGCCTTATCAAAAGTTTCAGGATGTAAAAATAAAACTATCAAAACAACAAAAGCCCACCAAGATTTTCGAAATACGTCCAAAAAGGGAAATCCACTTTGTCGAATAACAATACCCACCATGAAATACATAGTACACGCTAACGAAGTAACTTCAAGCAGAGATATGAAATAATAAGACAATCCCAAGATGATAAGTCGAGAGAAAATAGAAATATTTTTCCAACAAAACACCGCAAAATACAGAACTCCACAAATCATTAAAGTATGCAGATACCAATAAGGACCAAGTGGATTTACTACTAATTTATTTAGAAATACAGGAATTGTCAAATTATCTACATGCTCTCTTATCGGCAGTATAGATGCCATAAGCACATACCCCGATTCCATAATCACGTAAGGTATAGCTATCCATAACATCGTTTTCGCATAATGATGAATCGGCTTTTTCACGTTCATCAAATAACCAGATATAATTAAAAATCCCGGCATGTGAAACGTGTAGACAAATTGTTTTAGATAAGGGTAGCCGTCGGCGAAATAAGCAAGATGAAAAGAAATCATCAAAAGAATAAAGATAGACCTTAAAAAATCCAACTCTATTACCCTTTTTTTATTATTATTCTGCTGTTCTATCATGCTTTTCATCATGTATTAACGCTTATTCCTTTCTAAGATATTTTACTATATTAACGAGAAAACAAGAAAATTATTCTCCCCATACACTGTAATTAACCCATTCATTTTTTGCTCCCACTCCATGCGTTCCATCACTTTGTCCGCCATTACTCGGCGGATTATCAAGTCCTGCAGTTGGGTCGCTTTGACTTAATCCACCTCTTGAACCTGTAAAAATGTTACCATAACACTGGATATAAACCGCATTTGCGACAGGCTTAACGTATAGAGTTTTCATTAGCAAAGATATTCTTTTGTCAAAATTATACACCCCAATATCTAAATACATAAAGAGGCTTCTATTAGTAATTTGATTCAACATTTGCCGACATCAAGTCGCGACAATTGTACAAAATTAATAAACATTTTAATTAATACAGCAACCCGTCTTCTTTTTTTACAATTTCATGCTAAAAATATCTACAATAACAGATTGGTAGAACACCCCACAAATATTTCGAAAGACAGACAACTTCTTTGAATTACCCTCTCCATGTTTCATTCTATCCACAATTATAATTATTTGACATAAGCTATTAGATATAAACAATTAAGAGCTTTGTATCGAAATACAAAGCTCTTAATTATTATTGTGGACCAGATAGGACTAATCCACGATATGTCCTTATCGCTGTTAGCTAAATATTTACCTTTTTGTACTGACAATCTCTGTAGCAGAAATGTAGCAGCAAACTGATTGGTTTATGACTGCTATTCTGACTATCTGTTGAACGCACACTCACTCTCATTCTTTGAGTACAAAGTTAGATCTTTTTGTTCACATATCCAAATCTTTGTGCCATAAATATTTAGAGATTTTACTGCTACATTTTCCAGTGCAAGGTGCAAGCCCTTATATATTGGAAAAGCCACTCTACTTTAACCCCTTTGGGCAAACAGGATTGCTCACTTTGGCCATAAAATGATTGATCCTTTTGGTCAAAATAATATTAACCACTT
>JABCPF020000044.1 GCA_013333285.2 Prevotella sp. | reverse complement strand
CTATAGACAAGAATTGGCAAGATTATTTGTTAGATATATATTCTATTTCAACAAAGAAAAAGAAAAAACTACTTCTTGTTACAGGCATAGATAGTTTGCTTTCTGGTAATGCTCCAGATTGGGAGTTGTGAAAATAGGGTCTTGATTATCAGGACTATCTGATAAGTTAAAAATGCGAAGGCAGAAATTAGCACTCTGCCTTCGCATTATTTTCGTAATTATAGCATAAGCAAATGAAGCAACAAGATAGTTTTGGAACTTTATGCTCCAGATTGGGAGTTAAGACAAATGTTAGACGGATAGTGCTGCGACAAAAAGAGGAAATGTTGAAGACAGAAATACGGGTTTTTGCGGACATAAGAATATAAAGGACATATTTTAGGAGGGGAGAGGAAGATAGGGAATAAAGGGTTGAGAAAAAGGAGAATTAGAATATTAATTTAAGAAATAAAGAAGATAGGAATAAACTATTTAAATATATGGTTTTAAGAAATAGAGGTGGACGATTATTCGTGGCTGGGTAGTGGGTTGTTTCAGATAGTCATTGAGTTATAGAGGTTTAGGATAGAAAGCAATGGGGTAAAAGAACGAGTATGCAGATGTGCTTTTATTCGGTGTACACCGTTTTAATTATATATTTTTGATAGTTTGGGGTGGATAAATAAAAGTTTTTATATGAAATGCTCGAAATTTATAAAAATATTTTTTGAAATGTATAATTTTTGTTTAACTTTGTGGCGTATCTCGTTAATTAAAAATGTTTTCGAGAATAATCTACTTAATATAATAACGTCTAACTTAAAACAATGACCATGATGAATTTCAAGGTTCAGGGAGGTTCAGTGTTTAGCAAAGCGCTTATAACGGGGTGTGCAGCTCTGTTGCTTTCGGCTCTTCCGGCCGATGCCCAGAATATTGTGAAGGGCACCGTTAAAGACGCTTCTGGCGAAGCGCTCCCTGGTGTGAGCATTACGCTGAAAGGCCGTTCAGGTACAGGAACAGTTACCGATGCAAATGGCAACTTTAGCATTGACGCCTCAAAAGGCGACAAGCTGGTATTTACTTATGTGGGTATGACTCCACAAACCGTGTCGGTGGGCAGCCGCCACAATATTGATGTACAATTAGCCGATGATGAGTCGACGTTGAACGACGTTGTTGTTATTGGTTACGGTAAGGCTCGCAAGGGTTCGCTAACGGGTGCGGTTTCGGCTGTGCGTGGTGACGAACTGCTTAAAGCGCCTTCAACAAACGTTTCAAGCTTGCTGGGTGGTCGTATGCCTGGTATTACATCGGTTCAAACATCAGGTGAGCCTGGTGCCGACCAAGCTTCTTTGCGTATTCGTGGTTCAGAATACGGTGTGCTATACATCGTTGACGGTGTGCCACGTAGCATTGATGATGTAGACCCTAACGACATCGAGTCGGTATCGGTTCTGAAGGACGGTGCGGCAGCAGCGGTGTATGGTCTGAACTCGGGCGGTGGTGTGATTATCATTACCACAAAGAAAGGTCACGAGGGTAAGACGAAAGTGAGCTACGATGGTCAGTATGGTGTTTCGATGAATGCCAACTTCCCCGAGTTCATGAACGGCCCTGAGTTTGCCCACTATTACAATATGGCTGACATGATGGATAAGCTGGCCAACGGTGTTATTACTGACCGTTCGCAGTATACGCCTATCTTCACCAGCCAGCATATTGAGAAAATGACGAACAATGACCCAACAGACGGTTGGGATAACATCAACTATATAGATAAGGTGTTCGGCACAGGTACGAACATGAAGCACAATGTTACACTGCAGGGCGGAACAGCCGATCACCATTACTTTGTGGGCGGTGGTTTCATGAAGCAGAATGGTAACATTGCTAACTTTGATTATCGCCGTTATAACCTGCGTGCAAACCTCGACAGCAAGATTGGACGCGACTGGAAACTGAACGTAGGTTTGGTAGGAACTGTAGGTCGCCGTCAGACTCCTGGCTATGCATCGGGTGGTGCTGACGATGGTAGCGGCGGTAGCGGTGAGGTAGGTTGGTTGTCAATTGGCCACCAAGCTATCATGATGCGTCCTTATCTGCCCGAAAAATATAAGGACCATTATACAGCTACTATTCCAAATAACGCAGCAGTAGCTTACAGTCCGCTGGCAGCTATCTACGATTCTGGTTACAAGAAGACACGCTCTACTGAAATTCGTTCAAACTTCAGCTTAGAGTATGCAGCACCATGGTTCAAGGGCTTGACGCTGAAGGCTACAGGTGCATACGACTATTCTACATCGCATAACAAGAATTTGGATACACCTTATAAAACATACTCGCAAACACTTGTTGGTGGTGTTCAGAACTGGCAGCTGATGGACGACCCACGCAGCGCAGCAGAAACACTGAACCATCTGGGTGAAGGTCAGTATACCTATGAGCAGATGGACGGACAGTTTGGTGCTGAATATTCTCGAATTTTCGGCCGCCACAACTTAAATGCCATGCTTATGGTTGAGGCGCAGGATATTAAAACTAACTCGTTGGGCGCTTATGCTGATCATGTTCCATTTGCAGAGCTTCCAGAACTTTCGTATGGTACAGCACTGAAGAAAGGCCCTATCTCGGGCTATAGCACCCATACACGTCGTGCGGGTTATATCTTCCGTCTGAAATATGCTTACGCTGACACATATCTGGCAGAGCTTAGCGGCCGTTACGATGGTAGCTACAAGTTCAGCGGTAACGCCAGTGGCAAGCGTTGGGGCTTCTTCCCTTCACTTTCGTTGGCATGGCGTGTAACACAGGAGAAGTTCATGCAGTCGACACGTGGCTGGCTGAATGACTTGAAGGTTCGTGGCTCAATAGGTTTGCTGGGTAACGATAGCGGTCTGCCAGAATACATGTATTTGGCAACTTACGCACAGGGTGGCAACCGCTTCATTGGCGGAACTGCAGCAAAATCGCTTTATACCAGCGGTGTTCCAAATATGAATTTGACATGGACTAAGATACGTTCATCGAACGTTGGCTTCGATGCCACTTTGTGGGACGGTAAGCTTGGCGTTGAGTTCGATTGGTTCTATAACTACAACTACAATATCCTTACACAGATGGGTGGCAATAAGTCGCTCTCAATGGGAGGATACTACTCAACTTATGAGAACTATAACCGCTATGCAAACTATGGTGTAGAGTGGACCGTTTCGCACCGCAACCGTTTTGGTTTGGCTGGTCGTCCGTTCAACTATAGCTTAGCGCTGAACATGACTTACGCTACAAACAAGTGGCTTCGTTACCCTGACAGCCCCAATACAGCTAAGCAGCTGAAGGTGGTTGGCACGAACGTTGACGCTGTAGAGTGCTGGATAGCAGAAGGCTTGTATCGTACAGAAGAGGAGATTGATAACTCGGCATGGTACGGTTCTCGTCCAAACATTGGTGATATTAAGTATAAAGACCTCAACGGAGATGGTAAAATAGACTGGGAGGGCGACCGTACCCGCACAGGAAAGAGCAACCGTCCACGTTACATGATGGGCTTAAACCTCGCCGCTAACTGGAATGGCTTTGATATTAGCGCACAGTTTACTGCAGGCTTTAACTTCAGCGTGTCATTGCTTGGTACTTATTACAATGGTTATGATGATAATACTGTTTGGTCGCAGACTTTCAAAGAGGGAGCAAATTCTCCACTTTGGCTCGTAAAGAATAGCTATAGCCTTGACAATCCTAACGGTATTTACCCACGTCTTACTTTAAGTAATGTAAGCCATGGTGGTGCAAACGGTGTAGCTTCAACATTCTGGATGAAGAAGGGCGATTACCTTCGTCTGAAAGACTTCCAGATAGGTTACACAATCCCTGCAACAATGACAAAGGCTATCGGCATCGACCGCGTTCGCCTTTTTGTAGAGGGTAGCAATATCTTTACTCTTGATGGCCTTCCAAAGGGCATCGACCCCGAGTCGCCACGCGTAAATAACGGATACTATCCACAGCAGCGCACATTCCTCGGTGGAATCAATATCACATTCTAATAAAACGAAAGGAAAATCACGATGAAAGCAAAATATTTAGGAGTTGGTTTGCTAACCGCTCTCGTGACGCTCTCTTCTTGTAACGACTTTCTGGACACCAATCCTACTGATAAGGTAACAAAGAAAATTGTTTGGGAGAATCCGTCATACGCTGAAATGGCGATCAATTATTTCTATGCTGACATTCCTAATCTCGGCCCATTCAACAACTACCAGTGCACCGCTGGTCTTCCTGAAGGTCTGACCGACGAGCTGAAGTATGGAAATATGAATTATAACAGCCTCTGTTTTATACCCAGCGAAATTAGCTACGGCGGTGTGATACTGTCGCCTAACTACGTTGATGTGTACATGGGCGTGTGGGGTTCTACTTATGAGGAAATACGCCGTGTAAACGAAGCGTTATCAAACTTGGCCGTTGCTACATTCAACGATGCTGATAAGAAACGTTTCGAGGGCGAACTACGTTTCTTCCGCGGTATGTACTATTTTGAATTGATGAAGCGTTACGGCCAAGCTATCCTTTATACAGCCGACCTTTCGCAAATCAATACTGACAAGGCGCTGAACAGTGAGGCCGATTGCTGGAAGTTTATCTATGATGATTTGAAATTCGCTGCTCAAAACTTGCCAACAAGTACTTCTGCAACGGGTCGCCTTACAAGTGGTGCTGCTTGGGCCATGATGTCGCGTTCTATGCTTTATGCCAAGAATTGGGCAGCTGTAAAAGAGGCTGGCGACGCAATCTTCCAGATGGGATACACCCTTACAGCCACTTATCCCGAAGCATTCCAATCGGGTAATAGCGAGGCTATTTTCCAATATACCTACGATGCAGCTTCAAATATCACACATGATTTTGACAGCTATTATGCTCCGGGTGGCGACCACACGCTGGCAGGTTTGACCTCAAACACAGGTGGATATGGTACTCCTACACAGGATATGGTTGAGGAATATGAGTTGGCTACTGGCGGCAAGCCTAACTGGGCAACATGGCATACCACAACGGGTACTACAACCGAGCCTCCTTATACACAGCTGGAGCCACGCTTCAAAGCTACTATTCTGTATAACGGCGCAACATGGCGTAACCGCACTATCGAGCCTTTCGTAGGCGGAGCTGACGGTTGGTGCCAGTGGCAGGTTGAGCCAAAGGCTGACGGTCGTACCACAACGGGTTACTATCTGCGCAAGCTTGTTGACGAGAAACACGACTATCCCACGCTTCAGGCCAGCACACAGCCTTTTATTGCTTTCCGTTTAGCAGAGGTTTATCTGAACTATGCTGAGGCTTGTTTCCGTTTAGGCGATAACACAAAAGCCATGGAATATATTAATAAGGTGCGCACACGTGTAAGCCTGCCCAACGTAACAGGTTTATCAGGTGACGACCTTTTCGAGGCCATTCGTCACGAACGCAAGGTTGAGATGGCTTTTGAAGGACTTTATTACTGGGATATGCGTCGCTGGAATTTGGCCAGCACACAGTTCACTGGCGTTCGTCGCCACGGTCTTAAAGTGGAGAAAAACGCATCTGGAACGTTCACTTATACTTACGTTGACGTTGACAACCAGAACCTGAACTTCCCTGAAAAGATGTACCGCCTGCCTATTCCAACAGCCGAGTTGAACAACAACAAGGAGTTGACACAGTTTGCAGAGTGGAAGTAAATGCAAAAAGTAAAAACGTAAAAGGGTAAAAAGGTAAAATAAAAAGTCCCTTGCCCTTTTACGATTCTTTCAGATAAAACAACGAAAAATCATGAAAAAGAAAATATTATATATCGGCGCCTGCATGGCTGCAGCGTTTGTTCTCGGCAGTTGTTCCGAGGAATTCGTTGAGCCTACCGCGCAGCGCTCGGGCATTACCAGCCTCGCAGCCTATTTCACATCAGGCCCGAACGAGGGTAAAGTAGCTATCGACTGGAAGGTGAACGGTAACGAAACAACCACCGATTACGTTATTCCTGTTCCTTATTATTATCCTGAGGAGAGCAATAATACCACTGAACAGTATATGTCAAAGATGAAAATTGTGGCTGTACTTGCAAACAACTGCAAGATAGAACCCGCTTTGACAGTGCTCGACCTGACAAAGAAAAATCAGTTTACTTATACCAATCCTTACGGAGAACAGAAACAAATTACCATTTCTGGCCAAATAACACGCTCTGATAAGTGTGCTATCCATGCCTTTATGGTATCTCCAGGCGAGATTCCGGGTATTATAGACGAGGATAATAAAACCATATCGCTTGTTACAGCTGACGATTTAAGCACGGCAACGGCTGATATTACACTCTCTCCTCACGCTACAATTACTCCTGATCCAACGCAGCCTCACAACTTCAATACACCGTTCCAGTTCACAGTTACTGCTGACAACGGCACCACTACAGCTACTTATACGGTTGTGAAGCAAGGTCTACCAAAGATTGATAACGGCTATCGTCCAGGTTCTGAAAAGAAGCTTTTCGAGAACGATATGACCACATTGGGTGTAAGCAATTCTAATACCATTCATCCTACACTGGCTTCTATTGGTAGCTTCGTGATTTTGAACCTTGGTAACGGCACCACACCTCAGTACTTCAAGAAGAGCACTGGTACTCTCGTTGGCCAGATTAACTTGGGTGCTGCTAACGCTTCGGGTGCTATTACAAGCGACGTTTCAGGTAACATGATTATTGCAAACCACGCTGATAACGGCCAAACACTGAATATTTATCGTACAAGTGACGTTACGCAGGCTCCACAGTTGTTGCTCAGCTACAACAATACGCTGGGTGTTGCTGTAGGCGATCGTATCCACGTTCAGGGCGACCTCGATGGCGATGCTATCATTACGGTAACTCCTTACAGTAGCACAAAGGCTATCCGTTGGACAGTTCAGAGTGGCGTTGTAGGCGCACCACAGGAAATTACATTCGCTGGTGTTAACGCTTGGGGCGCACAAGATGCTTCGTCTAAGGTCGTAGCTCGCTCGGCAAACACGGCTGACGGTTGCTTCTTCGGCTATTATGACGCGGGTAATTGTCCTACCTATTACGCACCATCATGGGCTGCACCACAGCGCCTTCTTACAGCTCACACCAATGGTGCTGGTTGGGGCTACAACACAGGTGCTATAGATGCTCGCGACTTTAACGGCGCACGCTATCTCGCTGTGTTCGAAATAGGTTACTGGCCCGGCTGGGGTCTGCCAGGCACTATTTACTTGTTCGATGCTACTAACCCAACAAGCGTTAGCGGAAACATCAACACAAGTAGCGCGCTGAAGAGCAAACTCACGATGTCTGACCTCTACGGCACTGTAGGATATGCAGCTGCTGACCGTACGGGCGACGTGCTTGTTACACCTTCCGAGGACGGATATTTCATGTACATATTCTATGCTTCAAACACACACATGTCGTTTGGAGGATACCAAGTTGATTGTATCAAGAAATAAACGGACGAAAAGTTTTTCTTAAAACTTTCATAACCGATGAAATCATTCAACATTCATCTCTCATTATTGGCTTTTGTTGCATGCATGATGACTATTTTGTTCACGGCATGTGGCGAAAGCCATGAGAACGCAGTTGACAATTGGAAGTGGGATAAAGGGAAAGGTAAAACTACCCAAACTGACGAGGCCAAGCCACGTTATATGTGGATTGATGCCCCGGCTAACTTCTCGCGCTTTGCTAACAGTCGCGAGAACATCGTTACCGACTTAACGAAAGCCCGCGACTGTGGCATTACACATGTCATTGTTGACGTTCGTCCCTACACGGGTGATGTGTTGTTTAAGAGCAACACGGCTGATGCAGTAACACAGCTCGACTATTGGGAAGGCTCACAGTATAAATATTATCAACGCACGGCAACGTGGGATTATCTGCAGGCATTTATTGACGAGGGTCACAAGTTAGGCCTGAAAGTGCTGGCGGGTATGAACACATTCGTAGGTGGTTGCATGAATCCCTACGGATTGGGTGGTCAGGGTCTCCTCTTCCGCGACGCGTCAAAGAAGAGTTGGGCCAGCGTTTACAACCGCTCTGAAGGTCTTGTAAACGGAATGGACCTGCCACAGTCGGCCGATAATTATTATGCCACACGCTTTCTCGACCCTTGTAACGACGATGTTCAAACGTACCTGTTGAACATTATTTCCGACCTTGCCAAGTATAATGTAGATGGTATCGTGCTCGACCGTTGCCGCTTTGACAACCTGCTTGCCGATTTCTCTAACGATGCCCGCGCCAAGTTTGTTACCTACATGAAGAACAAAGGCGTTAACAGTTTCAATTTTCCTGCTGACGTGGCAAAGGCTGGACAAACAACCATTAGCGGACAGCCTCAATACTTTAAAGATTGGCTCGCCTTCCGTTGTAAAACTATCTACGACTTCATGGCTCGCGTAACCAGCAAGGTTCACGCTATTAACAGCAAAACAAAAGTAGGTGTTTACGTAGGCGCATGGTACAGCTCATACTACGATGTAGGTGTCAACTGGGCCAGTCCTAAGTACGACCCCAGCCAGGATTATCCACAGTGGGCCAATGCCGACTACCGTAAGTACGGCTATGCAGCACTGCTCGATTTCATGCTTCTTGGCTGTTATGCTCCTGCTGCCAACGTTTACGGCAACGGTGAATGGACTATGCAAGGCTTCTGCCTGCAAGCACGCGAAAAGCTGAAAGGCGACGTGCCTTTTGCTGGAGGTCCTGATGTGGGCAACCCTACAGGCTTCGAACACGGCAATCAGGCTACAGCCGTTACCCAAAGTGTAAACGCTTGCATTGGCGCTGCTGATGGATACTTCATCTTCGACATGGTACACGTACGCCAGTTCAACTACTGGAATGCCCTCAAACAGGGTATAGACAACTATCTAACAACATTGAAGAAATAAATAATACTATGGAAACAAGAGCATATCTACAGCAGTGGGCCACACGCTATAGAGACGACCTTACCACCAATATCATGCCCTTCTGGCTCGAGAACGGCTTAGATAAAAAACACGGAGGCGTATTTACCTGCCTCAATCGCGACGGATCACTCATGGATACCACCAAGAGCGTTTGGTTTCAAGGACGTTTTGCATACGTTTGTGCCTTTGCATATAACACCGTTGAAAAACGACAAGAATATCTTGATGCGGCACGAAGCGCTATCGACTTCATCGAAAAATACTGTTTCGATAACGACGGACATATGTATTTCTCGGTTACAGCCGATGGCCGCCCGCTGCGCAAGCGCCGCTATGTATTCTCTGAAACCTTTGCAGCTATTGCCATGAGCGAGTATGCTGTGGCTACAGGCGACAAGCATTACGCAAAGCGCGCACTGCAAATTTTTGACGATACACTGCGCTTCCTCAACACACCGGGATACCTTGCACCTAAGTTCGAACCAGAGGTTCAACTGCAAGGCCATAGCATTGTCATGATACTCATCAACGTTTGCTCATGTTTACGAAAGGCCATTGACGACCCAAAGCTTACCGCACAAATTGATGAGAGCATCACAAAACTCGAGAAATACTTTATCCACCCCGAGTTTAAGTGCTTGCTTGAAACCGTAGGACCTAACGGCGAATTTATTGATACCAACCTCACACGCACCATAAACCCTGGCCACTGCATCGAAACTGCGTGGTTCATTCTTGAAGAAGCCCGCCACCGTGGCTGGGATAAGCATCTTACAGAACTGGGTTTAAAGATTTTCGATTGGTCGTTCGAATGGGGTTGGGACGAGCCATACGGCGGTATTATCAACTTCCGCGACTGTCGCAACCTGCCACCACAGGACTATTCGCAGGACATGAAATTCTGGTGGCCACAGTGCGAAACCATCATCGCTTCGCTCTATGCCTATCTTGCTACGGGCGACGAGAAATACCTCGAGCGCCACAAGCAAATCAGCGATTGGGCTTACAAGCACCTTCCTGACCCCGAAGGCCGCGAGTGGTTCGGCTATCTGCATCGCGACGGTACAGCCGCACAAATGGCTAAGGGCAACCTTTACAAAGGTCCTTTCCATATACCTCGCATGATGGCTAAATCGTTCACGTTGTGTAACGAGATACTATCTAAATAAAACTATCCACAAAATATCGAGTGGGGCAGCGCGTGAGCGTCAGGCCATCACTCAAACCACACTTTTCCGAGCACGCCATGTTTGAAACCTTTTCTTCAAACCTGCGTGCTCGGAATGTTTTATTACGTCATCTCCCAATATCGTCCCTTTCTCCTCCTAACCCCCAACTCCCAACCCTCTCAAAGATATAGCCCATCTTTTTAATTTTTTACCTTTTTAATTTTTTACCTTTAAGCATCGCCCTTTACTTTTTTACCTTTTTACCCTTTTACTTTTAAATACCTCCTTGTAACTCCTTAACTCCTTTAACTCCTCAATATACCTCCTTCAACTCCCAAAAACATAACAGTATTTAATGAAGAAGTGCGAGATAGCAAAAAGCGCAAAGTAACCAAAACATATATCTATGATCAAGTGGAAGAATATGTTATAGTATTAGAGCAACAGCGAAGCAATGCCTTTTACTTGCTTACAGCATATCACCTCAATAAAACTTACGGAAAGAAAATAATCGAAAAAAAGATGCAAAAAGCACGTTCCGTTTCTCCATAAAAAACGCAAGACCCGAGTTGCATCAAGGCAATCGGGTCTCGAAACTCCTTCTATTTATAGATGAGCATTGCAAAATTAGGTTTATTTCTTAGAATTTCAAAATAATAATAGATATTTCCCTGTTTTTTAACATATATCGAATAGATTTTCACATTATATTTAATTATTTGAATAGATTTTCTATGTACACATGTATAGTAAAAGCTTCTATTTTCTTCCTTCGTAATGATTAACTCCCTTTAACTCCTTCACTCCTGACTCCTTAATCTGTTCTTTTTGTCTTTCTGTCCTTATCAATCTGTCTTTCCGTCGTATATTTTTCTTTTTAAAAAAACAGCACGTCATAATAGCCATTCCGCACGTAACGGTCTAAATAATAGAGCGAAACCACCTGTAATAAAGAATATTTATGTATCTTTGCAGCCAACATTCTAAAAAACAATGTTTTAAGGTGGATAGCGAGTTGTTTTATCATGACGATTAATCACTATTTATTTGGTATTTACGCAATTATTTATTCATCTTCTCATTTTATCAATATACCATATAAAAATGAAAAAAAAAAGCAGACGGCTGTATGTCAAGCCCAAAAACAAAACTTTACAATTAGAAATCGGAAATCTTTTAGAATCTTTCAGCGGACAGCACAAACCCCTCAACCCAGGCGGTGTTTATGGTGATGCAAAGAGCAATAACCTCGACTGGGAAGCTTGGGACGATGACAGCAATAGTGTGAAAGAAGAAGAGTAGACGGTAAGATAAGAAAACAGAGAATTGAATCATGACATTTAAAACATATATCAAAGCATTATGGCTTCTTTTAGCAGTAGGCGTGTTTTCAGCTTGTTCTGATAACGATATGGCGACGCAAAACGAAGATAAGAAGCCTGCACAGGAGGTTAAAGGTGTTCAGTTTGTTATCGAAAGTCCTAAGGCAAGTGCCAAGGTTGGCTATGTAGCCGACGAGGACGGAGCGCTTTTAGGCGCACGCACGCGTACAACAATCAGTCATACTTTTGGTGGCGGTGCCGATGTTTTATGGACTAATACCGATAAAATTTGGGTGAAAGATAAGAACGGAACATGGCAACAGAGCATTGCTACTGTCGTTACTTCGGGTGGCAAGCACGCCACATTCACCTTACCCGGCAATATGAGCGATTATAACGATAACTGCTCAGTGAGCCTTGTTAGTTCTGATATCAAAAGCAGCGTACTAAGTACCTATACCAGCAATACGGGGTTGTATACCAGCGCCGCTTCTGGCACGAATCCCACTCCTGCAACAGGAATAGCAAACATACAGAACCAAACCGATGTTAACAAGTTCGATAAGGCTGGCCAATGGGGCGATTGTGCCGTTGGAAAAGCAAGACATAACGGTACTAAGTTCAGCCTTTCGCTTGAGCACAAAGCCGCATACCTTTGTGTGTTGCCACGCTGCGAGAACCCTGCTTTAGGCCGAAACATCAAGCTTACCCATATAAAAATCGAGTCGGATAACGTGATTGCCAGCGACCTTATCGAGCTTCAGGAAGACGGCACGTTAAATTTACCCACTGCAGCTGCCGCTTCGTCGCTCAATCATAAAACCATAACTGCTTCGGTAAACAACTTCCCTTTGAACACCGATGTTACTAATGCGGCTACCAACGCGTGCTATTTCGTTGTTTACCCAGGTACACATAACCTCACCATTCGCTACACCATCAAGGATTATGATACCAACGTAGAAACTACGCTTACTAAAAAGGTGAATAATGTAGTGTGCAATGCGGGTTCGATAGCTGATATTACAGCCAACATCATGCCGTTAGGCTTCTATTATATTTGGGACGCACGCCGCGATTATTGGGACGGTATTGAAAGCGAGATACCTGTTATTGATAGCGACGGTGTAGGCACAACGGTAAGTTCAAATTATCCACGTGCTGAAAGTCCTGATGCACGTTGGAGCGAGCAAACACACCTACAGCCCCAAACCACCCTTTTCAAAAACCTGCCTAATCTTAACGAGATGATGTGGTATTTCTACCATGGCGACCCACATTTTTCATACGATCAGGACGTTGTTATTGCCAATAGAGGTCATTTACATAAAACAACAGCTCATGGCGTATGGTTCAGAAAGAAGAGTGTTATTTTAGCTTACCTGAAAACAATAGGCTATCCTTCTACGATGACCGAAGAAGATATGAAACAAGCTTTCTGGGAAACGCCGTCCAGCCCACATCGTGATTATCATACGTTAGGCCCTGTATATGGTTACTTTCATTGGAGTACCGACCCAGGAGTACCAACCAATCAAGATGATTATTTCTTCCTGCCCACATCGGGTTTAAGTGACGAGGGTTCACTCGGAAGCTATAGTTATCCTTATCATCAATTCGGGTTCTACTGGACGTCTACTGCTATTGAAAGTGGCAAAGCGTTTATGTTACGATTCTCTGACGGTCATATCGATTTAGAACAACAGTCACGTGTGCAAGCGTGCTACGCATATCCTTTCGAGTAATACCATTATTAATGCTTACTGTATAATACAACCCGCGGGTGCTTGCCATATTGGTGGGCACCCGTTTTCTGTGCCTTTGCGGTTTAACCGCTACGCTTGTCACC
This sequence comes from Prevotella sp., assembly GCA_013333285.2. Lineage (GTDB taxonomy): Bacteria > Bacteroidota > Bacteroidia > Bacteroidales > Bacteroidaceae > Prevotella. Next base: position 19,935 of record JABCPF020000044.1, on the reverse strand, counting down.
CTAAAAAGAGGGCTGAAGGTAAGCAATTTATCATTTTAAATACTTACTTTTGTAACGTGATGCAGGATAACGAAGCGTGCGAACAATGCACCGTAGCCATCTTTTTGTGGCCGTTTATAGCAATCATCATATAATTAAATAAGGTATTAGGAAATGCGAAAATTCTGTTTGCTCATACACCGTTGGTTAGCATTGCCACTCGGTATCTTCATGTCCATACTCTGTTTTACGGGCTTTCTGCTGTTGGTGGTGAAAGATGTGTCGGCCCTTTTCGGCATCGACGCCAGCGAAATAGCTTTCAACGGCTATATAAAACAAATGCACCGATGGCTCTTCATGATGCCTACCGATCCTCACGGCGGACTGTCAGCGGGTCGCGTTATCGTTGCCGTGTCGTCAATGTGTATGGCTATAGTGTTGCTCACGGGCGTTGTAATTTGGTGGCCTAAGAGCCTGAAAATGCTCAAAAACCGACTGTCGGTAAGCACCAGCAAAGGTTTCCGCCGCTTTGTTTACGATAGCCACGTATCGTTAGGCATCTACGCTTTCGTGTTCCTTTTTCTGATGGCCCTCACAGGCCCTGTCTTTTCGTTTGGCTGGTACCGACAAGGCATGTCGAAGCTTTTCGCGCAACCCATGCCCCAAAAGGAAATGAAGCAGTCGGCGCCGCAACCCCAATCGTCACCTGCCACAACGGCAACAGGTGCTTTTGCTGCCGATAGCGCGCGCCAGCCACAACCGCAGGCACAGTCGGTAACCCCCTCACCGTCTAACGGTAACGTCGCGTCCCAACCGAATAAAAAGAAGAAATACGCCTCCTCCCTTTTTCATTCGTTGCACATGGGCTATTGGGGCGGCTGGTTTTCGCGTTTGTTCTATGCCCTTGCCGCGCTGATAGGCGGCTTCCTCCCCATCAGTGGCTATTATATGTGGTGGAAGCGCACCCATGCCGCAACGACGCGAAAGCTCAAATCCTAACCCCCCTTCCGTATCCCCATAACGATTTTATTTCCAACCCCCTAACCTCCTTCCTCCTTCCCTCTCAAAGATATAGCACATCTTTTTAATTTTTTACTTTTTTACCCTTTTACTTTTAAACACCTCCTTGTAACTCCCTAACTCCTTAACTCCTCAAATATGTCTTTTTTGTCTTTCTGTCTTAAATCCTTTCCTTTTTTTGTCGCTTCTCCGCCCCAGATGCCCACCGTGTTTGGGGCTTTTCGTTTATTTTGTTGTTTAAAAAAACACGATTTAAAGCGAAACAAAAAGTTACATCTTGAATCTTAAATCATGACATAAGACAAAAAAGGGGTGCTAAATAAAAAAAAACCAAAACTTTTTTGTCCTTATTTATTTTCTTTTATAACTTTGCGCCGTTGCGTAAAGATACAATTAAATTTTATAGCAACACGAAGTTTAGTTGTGTTTTGATAGGAGCGCATTTTTGTATGCCACCCTCTTTACTGTATGTAGAGAAGCGTAATAACGTGCATGCTAATTCCTTTTTTTTAGGTAACCCTTTTCTCTTCACGACGAAAGTTAAATATTCATCTACAGTGTTGCATAGTTGATTTATGAAAGGAAAAAACAACTTTTTAGTTCCAATGGCTTTCTTAGCCCTTATGTTTTTCACTTGTGGTTTTGCATTAGGTATCAACTCGTTGTTGGTTCCCGTGTTAAAAGTATCGCTAAGTGTCTCGTCAATGGAGGCATATATGCTTATTGGTGCCACGTTCTTACCGTTTCTTATCTTCGGCTACCCAGCAGGAATCCTTATTAGTAAAATAGGATATAAAAGCACGATGGCAACCTCGTTTGGTATGTTTGCCGTAGCCTTTGGTGCATTTATTTTCTCAGTCGAAGCAAAAAGCTTCCCCTTATTCTTGTTAGCCTCTTTCCTCTGTGGTACAGCAAACACCTTTTTGCAGGCAGCCATTAATCCCTATGTTACCATATTAGGCGATACAGAAAGTGCGGCTAAGCGTATCTCTATCATGGGAATGATAAACAAGTTAGCGTGGCCAGTATCACCCTTATTTATTGCACTTCTTGTAGGCAAGTCTGGCAACATTGCTATTGACGACCTATCTAAGCCGTTTACCGTTATTATATGCCTTTTCCTTGTGTTAGGCGTGATAGCCCTATTGTCACCTTTACCCGAAGTGAAGGCAGCAGGCGAAGATAACGAAGAAGCTGATGCCAAAGACCAAGAAGTATCAGCTTATGCCAACAGTAAGCAGTCTGTCTTCCAGTTTCCACATTTAGTACTGGGTGCTATTGGTATCTTCTTCTATGTGGGTGCCGAAACTATTGTTTTAGGAACACTTATCGATTACGCCACCGAATTAGGCTTTGCTAATCCCCAGAACTATTCATGGATAACCCCTATCAGCATTAGTGTAGGATACATCACAGGAATTATACTTATCCCCAAGCACCTTTCTCAAACGCGCGCCTTGCAAATTTGCTCTATCGTGGCCTTGATAGGAACATTCCTTGTTGTTGTTCTCCCTGGCATATACAGTATCTGTGCAGTGGGCATTATGGCTTTAGGCTGTTCGCTGATGTGGCCAGCCTTTTGGCCCTTAGCATTGATGGATTTAGGCAAATATACCAAAAAAGGCTCATCGGTATTAACTATGGGCTTAATAGGTGGCGCTGTAATTACAGTTCTTTTCGGCCTAATCAAAGATGTTTCCGACATTCAGTACTCTTACGCCATTTGCTTTGTATGCTTTAGTTACATCTTGTTTTACGCCTTTAAAGGCTATAAGCTCCGATAAAACACCCTTTTGCTTAAAGGGCTAAAAGGGTTGTCTTCAGGAGTTAAAGGAGTTAAGGAGTTAGTAGGAGTTAAGACAAATGCTTGCGTGGTGATAAAGCAAACAATATAAAGATGAGAGGGCGTAATAATGACGTAAGGTAAGCAGAACGATGATAAAGGGCAAACAGAACATAAAAAAACAAAACTAAAGTAATGACTTAACTCCTTAACTCCTTTAACTCCTGAATATAAATCCTGACTCCTTAATATGTTCTTTCTGTCTTTCTGTCTTTCCCAGTTTCAGTCCATAATTTGTTTTTTATGTCTTTCTGTCCTTATCAATCTGTCTTTCCGTCTTCAACAATCAGTCTTTGTATCTCTCAACCCTTCCTCTTTTTGTCGTAGCCCCCTCCGTCAAACATATGTCTTAACTCCCTCTAACTCCCTAACTCCTCTAACTCCTTTTTAAAAAATTTTTGTCTTTCTGTCCTTATCAATCTGTCTTTTCGTCGTAATCGGCTTCCTTTTACGTCGTAAACGGTCACCCTTTACGCCGTAAACGCCTTGCGAAATCGTATAATATCGAACAGCTTTCTTGCAGTTTGCAATCTGCTGATAAACAGATAAATAGAAATCTGTAGAAATCTTTATGCCATAATCGTTTTGTCTTTAGCCCGTAATCATCTTTTAGCTTTTCCGTTGCGTAACAAACAGCCTGTTTCCGCCCTTTTCAAACCTTCATATCGCAACGCAAAACCCCCAAAATGTTCGTTTTTCATTCCTTAACACAAACAAAAAACACGATTTTAACCCCTTTCGCAATAAAAAAGCGCATATTATTTGCATATTCTGTTTTATTGGTTTATCTTTGCACCGCTTTTGTATCAATATGTTATTACAAGTTACAATAGTCGAGGTAAAGGAAGTATAATAACGTACAATAAATATTAAAAAAATCTGCCATATATGTAATTTTCTCTGTATCGTTAGATGTAGAGGGTCTGTTTTTATATAAAGAGAAAGTATTTCTTTTGTAAATCACAACCTTTCACAATAATAATATCCTTTTATGGCTTTGTAGCGAACAGCGTGCTATGCACGCATCACAAGCTACTGATAAGGATATCGCAGGCTTCTACAAACATCTTTTATTCGATATCTTATTTCTTTTTCTATTTCCGAATAAGATACCAACAATAATATCCAAACCGCAAACAAACTAATTAAAAAAATATGAGAAAACTTTTATTACTCTCCCTTTTTCTTGTGATGGCAATTGTAAGTCGTGCACAGGGTAACAATTTCTTTGCAGTTCATGAAGGAATTTATTTTCGATGTGAGATCGTAGACGCAGTAAACAAAAAAATTAGTATAGCACCGGACCAGTTACATTATGCTTCTACATATCCAGGAATACGGAATTTAATTATTCCTGAGAAACTCACAGCTCCCAGTGGAATAGAGTATACTGTAACAGCAATAGGAGATTCTCGTTGTATTTTTGAAAGGGTTGTTGATCTGGAAGAGGTGACTTTCCCTAAAACAATAGAACACATGGGGTGGGTATGCGCGTATAGGTTTCAAGATACTAACAAGTTAAGGAAGATAACTATACAAGCATTAAAATCTCATAATGGTGTGATTTTTGGGGGACAAGGTAATACTCCTTTAGAAATACGTCTTCCGATGACAACTCTACCAGAGAATACTATGTCAGGAGTTCCTCTTCCTGCTTACCAATTAAACGATATGAATTTGGATAGTGTGCATGTTTTTGTTCCTGTAGATTATTCTTATCTTTATAAATCTTCACCATGGTGGTCGATTGATTCAAAAGCCTACGTGTCTGTACCATATTATGAGGAACTAAAAATAGGCCCCAACGGTTATACCTCTTATTATTTGGAAAATGAGAACTTTGAAGTTCCTACGGGTTCAACAGCCTATATTATAAAGGGTGCAATAAATCGTTTGAACTATACAGGCGATGCTGTTGTTGAGGCTTTCCCAGCAGGTTCTATCATTCCTAAGCAAACAGGCTTTATTCTAAGTGGCACAGCAGGCAGCACCGTTGCTTATCGCGCTTGCGTTGATGGCCCTGAAGTTGATGTAATAGGCAACTTGCTTGTTGGCACGGCTACAGAACAAGAGTTCAGCGGTGCAGGATATAAATACTATATCTTTGGTAATGGTAGCGAAGGTCAAGGCTTCTATCATCAAGGAACACGCAAAGGAAACAGTATGAAAGTAGGTGCTCACCGTGCAGGATTGAAGCTTCCAACTACTGGTTTCTCACCTGCCAAGCCATTCGTATTCAACTTTGAAGAGGCTGTGCGCAACACGGTAACAGGTATTTCAACTGTAAAGACAGAAAGCGCAGCTAAGGACGCTCCAATATATAACCTGCAAGGTTGTCGCGTGACAAACCCAACGAACGGTATTTATATTGTGAACGGTAAAAAAGTATTGATTAAGAAATAAAGGAGGGGCTAAGCAATGAATAAGAAAAAAACTTATATCGCATCGCGCGTTGAAATCGTAAACATGTGCTCTTCTGATAATATAGCACAGTTTATCGTTACGTCAAGGATAATTGGCGAGGACGCAGGAGAAGCAAAACGAAACTATTTCTTTGACGAAGAAATAGAAGAGCCTACAAATAACGAAACCTACTGGGCAAACAAAAACAATAGTTGGGAAGATAAATAATTCTCGCTTTAAAAATATCCTCTTTCTCTTGTTCTGGGTCTTAGTCAGGCATATAGCGCAAAGCAGTTGGGCTGTCTGAGATTACGAAATCGAGACGAGGACACCACGTTCATTTCCTAATATGGGTTGGTCTACACAATAATAAATATAGACCATGCCCGTATTAGGAAATTTTGTTGCTATGCCAACGCTACACCTTTTGATACGATTAAAGCTGGCTTTCGCGTTGTATTAACATAACTTCTTTTCTTTTAGCGTATTATATTAAATAGGTAGGGCTGGTGGCTTCATATCTATAAAATGCTTTAAACGCGAAGGCATTTTGCTTGGAATATGCAGATGTGGGGTTATCTTTGTGACGTATTAATCCCTAAATATTTATTATAAATGAAGAGATTGTATTTTTTAAATCGCACACTATGTGCAGGATTGATGGTTTGCTCGTTGTTCACGTTTGCTACGGCCAGCGCAACAACCACCGCCGTAAAGGATAACACGCAAAGAAAATCGGTGGCTGCGGCTCCTGCCAATCATTTGCAAATAGTAGGCACGTGGGAGGTTACGCCCAAGGGTAGCTATGCTATTGTGCGCCACGCTAAAACGCGACAGGAATATAAGGTGGGCTTTAAGGTTGACGAACAAGATGATTATAAGTTGATGCCTATTGACTTGAAAACGGGCGAACTGTTCGATTTGCGTTATACGTTAGGACACGACGATGACGATTTAGACGATGAATTGCACCGCTATGAGTTTCATCGCAATGGCCGACTTTATGTTTACGAAAAGGAGGATAACGGCCGTTGGAAACGTGAGGACGACGGTGGCACGTACAGCTTCCGCCACGACGGTTTTACGATTAAGATTGACGGCGACCGCGCTAAGCAATATCAAATTAGATTTTTGAGCGATAACGAGTTTGAACTTACGCAAACCAAGTTTAGCGATCGCGACTTACGCCGTGTTACGGTAAAGAAGGTTCTGAGGTACGTTCGTGTAAACAGAAAATAAGGTTTTAAATTAAAACTATATTGCTTTACAGCGATGTGGCTAACCGCCCGTTTACGTTACGTAACGAGGTGGTTGGCCCTTTTTTATTGTGTTATTAAACAGCTACTTAACGGTGTTAGTTAAAAAAAGATAATGAAACGTTGTTTTTTTGTGGGATTTGTATTTAATTAATAAATTTGTTTCGTAATGAAAGATATAACTTATTAATTATCAGTATTGCGAAACCTTTAACAATTATTTTAGTTACATATTAATACCTACCTATGAACCCTAATACCTTTTCGAGCAAGGGTATAACTATGCCTTGTCGTTTTTTATTTTCTGCCTTTTTTCTTACCTTATTATTACTGTGTGCACAGGTGGTAAAGGCTTCGCGTGGAAGCGAGGTTCTGCCCGACAGTATTCCAATTAGTGCGTTGGGAAAGTTTCATATCCAGGGCATTGCTATGGATAAGGAAAAGCGCTATTTGTATGTTTCGTACACCACGCAGCTGGTAAAGATTGACCGCGAGGGCAAGATAGTAGGTTCGGTAAGTGGGCTTTTAGGCCATTTAGGTTGTATAGCTTTCAATCCGCAAGACGGCAAAATATATGGTTCGCTTGAATATAAGGACGACGAGATAGGTCGTAACATTAACGAGAAAAGTAGCGGGCAGCGCGAGTCGGCCACACAATTTTATATTGCATCGTTCGATGTGGAAAAGATAAACCGTACAGGCATGGACGGCCTTCGCGACGGTGTGATGACAGCAGTTTGTTTGCCCGTAGTGAAGAAAATGTTTGAAGGCTCGGCAACTATTAACGGTGTGACCAACAAACATGTGTATGGTTGCAGCGGCATTGACGGCGTAAGCTTCGGTCCGAAATTTGGTAAAAAGGGTGGCAAAACGTATCTGACGGTGGCGTTGGGCATTTATAGCGACCTGAAACGAACCGATAATGATTATCAGGTTCTGCTGCAATACCCATGGCCTTCAATGATGCGCTATGCGCGTCCGTTAGATTTGAACCGAATGCATAGCGAAGGACCAGCGAAGCCTGCAGGCACCTATTTCGCTTATACAGGCAATACAACCTATGGCGTTCAGAACTTAGAGTATGACCCTTATTCTAATCAGTGGTTTATGGCCGTATATAAAGGTAAGAAGCCTACGTTCCCCAATTATCAGATTTACGCTATTGACAACAGCGTGAAACCCACAACTAAAACCCTCGTAGGCTACGGCGGCGAACGCGGTAAGGTAGTAGAGCTGAGCAAGACAGGCTTGCGCGATGAGGCTACAGGCGTGTGCGGCTGGAACTTTGCCTACGGAAACATGGGTATGCAAGCGCTGGGCGACGGACATTTTTACTTTTTCCATTTCGACAAGACCAACAAAGAGAAAAACAGTGGGTGGCTGGAGCTGTATCAGTATAAACCCGAAACGCAGAAACCTTTTGTCAAGGTGGGACAATAAGGAGGTTAGAAACAAATAACTCAATCAACAAAATACTAAAATCTTAAACAAAGAAAATCATGAACAAGAACTTAGAGTTGGCTCTCGAAAAGGCCACTCAAACGCATGCTCTCGTTCTCAGTCAAGGTGCAATACAAGAAACTGCACGTGTTTTCCAGGATTTTTTCCGTGGAAAAAGAGCCTTAGTAATCGCTGACAAAACAACGTTTGAAGTAGCAGGAAAGACGGTAGACACTATTCTGCGTAATGCAGGCATAGAAACCGATGCGCCTGTTATTCTGGATTTCCCCGACATGCACGCCGAGTGGAAATATATTGAAATACTGGACAAAGCGCTTGCCGCAACCGATGCTATTCCGGTAGCCGTTGGTTCAGGCACTATTAACGACCTTACCAAACTATCGGCTTATCATAACGACCGCCGTTATATGGTTGTGGCAACAGCAGCTTCAATGGACGGATATATTGCCTTTGGCGCCTCTATTACCAAAGACGGCTGCAAGACCACATTCCCTTGTACGGCACCTATTGCGGTTGTTGCCGATGTTGACATTATATCAAAAGCCCCTGCCGATATGACGGCCAGCGGATATGCTGACCTCTTTGCCAAAGTGCCAGCAGGCGCTGATTGGATTATCGCTGACGCGTTAGGCATAGAGCCTATTGACCCAGTAGCGTTCTCGATAGCACAGGACGGACTGCAGGACGCTTTAGCAAACCCCGAAGGAGCGCGCGAAGGCCGCCCAGAAGATATTGCAAAATTAATGGAAGGATTGTTGTTAGGCGGCTTTGCTATGCAGGCTTATCCTAAATCGAGCCGTCCAGCCAGCGGCGCGGATCATCAGTTCTCACATTTGCTAAACATGCAAAATTTTGTGATGCCTAACGGCAAAGCACCTTCGCATGGTTTCCAAGTGGCATTGGGAACACTGGCTTCGCTCTTCTTCTATCGCGAGTTTCTTAATACTAATATGGAAGAAATTGACGTAGAAGCGTGTGTGAAGGCATGGCCCGACCTTGCTGAACAGGAAGCCGAAGCATTAAAAATGTTTGAAGGAACTGACTTTCCAACACTGGGTGCTACAGAGGTAAAGGCGAAATATACCGACCGTGACGGTTTGCGTCAAGAACTTACTACGTTTAAGGAAAAGTGGCCCGAAACTCGTCAACGATTGGAGAAACAGATTATCTCGGTAGAAGAAACTATGCGTCGTTTGCGCCTTGTGGGTGCGCCTACCGTGCCTGAGGATATTGGGCTGAGCCGCCAGAGCATGCGCGAGAACGTTCTTCTGGCACAGAAAATACGCCGTCGTTATACCATTCTTGACCAAGCATTACGCATGTGTAAGCTTGATGAGTGGACAGCAACCTTGTTTGGCAAGGGCGGCATGTGGGAAATGAATTAATTCGGATATAAAACCTTTTTGTACACATTTAACAATCTAATCAATGGAGAAGTATTATCAAGTAAGAAGGAACGCGCGATGCTTCCGACTCATTGTTCTCTTAGCATTTTTAATCAGTGCGCTGACAGTACAAGCACAATCGGTCATTAAGGGTACTGTAATAGATGCCACAGGCACGCCACTTATTGGTGTAACTGTACAAAACACTTCAACTAAAGGCGGCACTGTAACCGATATGGACGGTAACTTTGCGGTGCCAGCAAAGAAAGGCGACATGCTAAAGGTGTCGTATGTAGGCTATCTGACACAGAATCTTCGTGCGTCAGGCGGCCACATGGCTATCACGTTGAAGGAGAATGTAAGCTCACTTGACGAGCTTGTTGTTGTGGGTTATGGCGTTCAGAAGAAACGCGACATTGTAGGTGCTATAGATAAGGTGTCGGGCGATGTGGTTGAAAACCGCGCCAACACCAATATTACGCGCTCGCTGCAAGGTCAAATTCCAGGGCTTACGATTACACAAACCGATGGCCGCTCTACTCGTGGAGGTGGTATTCATATTCGCGGAAATGTAAACTCTATCGGTGCAGGCGGTTCGGCTCTTGTGCTGATTGACGGTGTGGAAGGAAGTCTTTCGCAGGTAAACCCCGACGATGTTGAGAGCGTTTCGGTATTGAAAGATGCTTCTTCGGCAGCCGTTTACGGTGCGCGTGGAGCTTTCGGTGTTATTTTGGTAACAACAAAAAGCGCAAGAGCTGGCAGAGCTGTTGTAAAATACTCTGGACAGATTTCGCAGGTTAAACGTACTGTAAAGTATGACGTGGTAACAAACGGTCTGCAATGGACTAACGATTTCTATGAGGCGTTTATGGGATATCGTGGAACAGAGCCCAGCACCATTAACAACGTGTTCAATGCCAATGCAAGAAGCTGGAGCGACTGGTACGGCGAACTACAACGTCGTGATGCAAACCCATTGCTTGAAAAGCAGCGCACCAATAGCAGAGGTTACTATGAATATTTTGGTAATACCGACTGGTTGGGCGCTATTTATCGCGATAACAATTTTGCTACACAGCATAATGTTTCTATCAGTGGCGGTTCTGACCGTGCTACTTTCTATATTAGCGGTCGTTACAATGGCAACAATGGTATATATAAGGTGGGCAACGAGCGTTTCAACAAATATAACATTCGTGCCAAAGGTATGCTGAAGCTCAATAGCTGGTTGCGTCTCGAAAATAATACAGATGTATTTTTGCAAGACTATCGTGAGCCTATCGTAATGTATGCTTACGACCGTAACAATTTGGATACTCGCATTCCTATTCAGCGCCAGATTGAAACACAAGGATTCCCTGTTGCTACACTCCGTAACACCGATGGCACATGGACACAAGCGGCTGTTTACACGGGCTTTGCAGGCTTTGCTGAAGGCAACTCTTGGCGCCAGAATAAGTGGGCAAATATTACAAACACAACCACGCTGTTTGGAAACGTGATCAAAGATGTTCTGTTGGCTAAAGCCGACTTCACTTATAAGCGTACGCATCAGCGCAGAGAGCAGGTGGGTAACATTTACGATGCAATGATTTCGCCTACAGAAAAGTGGTCGTGGGCAAATTATAACTATTTGGAGCATCGCTACTATGATACAGAGTATATGGCAGGAAGCGCAACGCTTACCTATACTCCGAAACTTCGTGGTGGACATTATTTCAAAGGAATGGGAGGCTGGAACCTTGAGCAAGAGCAGTATCGCTCAACACGTGTCATGCGTCAAGGACTGCTCGAGCCTAATATGCCAAACTTCAACTTCACCGATAGCGAAGCGTATTATATTAATGATAACGGCTCGTACGATTGGGCATTTGTAGGCCTGTTCTACCGTTTGAATTATAACTGGAAGGGTCGTTATCTGATTGAGACAAGCGGCCGTTACGACGGAAGCTCAAAGTTCCCAACTAATCAGAAGTGGAGCTTCTTCCCCTCGGCATCAGTGGGCTGGCGCGTGAGCGAAGAGCCATGGATGGAATCGTTGCGTTCAAGTTTCCTCGATAACTTTAAATTGCGTGCTTCTATTGGTGAAGCCGGAAACGGTTTGGTAGCTCCTTACGAGTACCTGTCAACCATGAGTATTATTCGTGGTACAAGCGTTATCAACGGAAAGCTTGCTAACTATACACAGGCTCCTGCAGCCATACCAAGTGGTTTGACTTGGGAGAAAGTGATTACCTATAACTTTGGTATTGATGTAGATATGTTTAAGAATCGCTTTACCTTCTCTTTCGATATCTATCGTAAGAATACAAAGGATATGTATGTGGTTGGCGATGAGCTTCCAGCTGTTTATGGCAATAATCCTCCAAAGGGTAACAATGCCGACATGCGCACCAATGGTTGGGAAGTTAGCATGGGTTGGAGAGACCGCGTTATGGTTGCTGGCAGTCCGCTGAACTATCATCTGAAGGCTGCGCTGTGGAATGCAAACAGCACCATTACAAAATACACCGCAACCACTAACACCGTTACCTCTTATTATAATGGTAAGGAAGTGGGAGAGATTTGGGGCTTCGATTGTCTCGGTTTCTTCCAGAGCAAGGACGATGTGCTGAATTCGCCCGACCAAAGCTGGCTACACAACTACAACCGTGCTGGCCAAGTGTGGGAAGCTGGTGACTTAAAGTTCAGAGACGTTAATGATGACCATAAGATTGATATTGGCAACAACACGCTTGAGAACCATGGTGACCTTGTTAAGATTGGTAATACCACGCCACGTTATTGCTACAGCATAAGCTATGGCGCTGAGTGGAAAGGCATAGGATTATCGATGTTCTGGCAGGGTGTTGGTAAGCGCGACTGGTATCCAAACACAGAAGCAGGCCTCTTCTGGGGTAACTACGGACGTGTTTATGGTTACGATTTGCCTTGGCACAATGCTTCAAACCGCGCAGGAGTTGATGCTGATGGTAACATCACAAACCCCAATGCTTATTGGCCTCGCTTACGTGGATATATTGCTGAAGATGCCAAAGGTGCGCTCGCTCGCACAAATAATCGTTATTTGCAGAACGCTGCTTATCTGCGTTTGAAGACGATAAGCCTATCGTATAGCTTCCCACAAACCCTTATTTCGAAGGTAGGACTTTCAAACCTGATGGTGTATGTGTCAGGAGAGAACCTCCTTACCTTCACACCTTTGCATAAATGGGCTAAGAACTTCGACCCAGAAGTAATCAGCGCAGGCGATGCTTCAGGCTGGAACGGACAAAAGGGAACGGCAGGCGATGGCTACAGTTATCCTATGTTGAAGAGCCTTTCTTTAGGACTTAATATTACCTTCTAATTAATAACCCTATACAGAAATAATAGCTTTATGAAAAAGATATATATATGCTTGGCTATTGTTGCATTGGCTTTTACCTCTTGTAACGATTATTTAGACAAGAAGCTTATTTCCAAAATTAATTCGAAAGAGTTCTTTGCCAACGAAGAGCAATTGCAGCTTTATGCAAACGGACTGTATCTAAACATGACACCTAATGCTGAGGAACTCACCACAGGCGGTTCTACTTGCGACTATTTAGCTCGCAATACTACCAACGCTTTGCTTGAAAGAACGTTCACCGTTAATCAGATGTCTGGCTGGACTATTGGTGCTTGGAGAGACCTTTTCCGTGTAAACTACTTCTTAGAGAACATGGATAAGGCTGCGTGCACACCCGAAGTTAAAAACCATTACCGTGGTATTGCTCGTTTTTGGCGTGCGCTGTTCTATTTTGATAAGGTAAAAAGTTATGGCGATGTGCCATGGTACAGCCATACAATAGAGGCCGCTGATACAACCGCTCTTTACAAAGAGCGCGATGATCGCGAAATGGTGATGGATAGTGTTTTACAGGACATCAACTACGCTTGCGACCATATTATGAACCGTGCCGAAACAACGGTTACGCCATCAATGGCACTTGCTATGAAGTCGCGCATCTGTCTTTTCGAGGGTACTTATCGCAAGTATCACGCAGTTAATCCTTCTACGGGCGAAGCTTGGAAAGATGCTACAGCATCTCAGCGTTTCTTGCAGGAGTGCGTTGCAGCTTCTGAAAAGATTATGAACTCAGGAATATTCAAGCTTTACAATACAGGCAAGCCTGAAACCGACTATCGTTATGTGTTCCAACAGGAAAAACCTGTGAAGGACGAGGTCATTTGGGCTAAAGAATATAGTGCTGAGTTAAGTTCTTATCACAACCTTACACAATTGTTTGTTTCGTCTGGAAACCAGTCGAATCGTTGGTCGCCAACACAAGAATTCGTCAATACATATCTGAACCGTGACGGTAGTCGCTTTACCGATGCTGCAGGTTATGAAACCAAGAGCTTTGTACAGAACAGCACAAACCGCGATTGTCGCTTAGCTCAATCGATGATGATGCCCGGTTATAGCAAGCTAAACAACAACGGTGAGAAAATGGAAACCACCCCCGACTGGAGCGTTACCATGACAGGATATCAGGTTATTAAGTATAACATGGACGGCACATTCTATGAGGTTACCAACCATAGCAGCAATGCAGTGCCTGTTATTCGTTATGCTGAAATTCTGCTCAACGAGGCTGAGGCTAAAGCCGAGCTGGGACAAATGACAAACCAAGTATGGAACAAAACCATACGTCTTCTTCGCGAACGCGCTGGTGTAGGCGGAAGCGCACCTACTTCTGCCGACCCTTATCTGGTTAGCTACTATGATAATAAGGTAACCGATATGTGGCTGCTTGAAATTCGTCGCGAACGCGCTATTGAGCTATTCTTTGAGGGTGGCGGCCTGCGCTACGACGACCTCATGCGTTGGAAGCAGGGCGAAATGTTGATCAAAAGCTTAGGTTCAATTTATATTGGTGCTAAAAACACCGCTATTGATACCGACGGCGACGGCACAAACGACCTTATTGTTGTTGATAAGTTGCCTGCCAGCCGCAATCCTGCTCTTACATATATTGATTTAAGCAAGACACGTTTCTACACCTTCAGAGACGGACGTTTGTATATTGCCAACAATAATGTATGGGAAGACAAGAAATACACGCACCCAATCCCAACAGCGGCACGAGTAAAGAATCCGAAGCTCGCGCAGAATTATGGTTGGGAATAGAACAGTGCATAACGAAAAAAGAAATACGATTGTTCAAACATATAGAAGTAAATGAATATGAAAATACATCGCATCTTCAAATGTGGAGTGTTTATTGTAACACTGTTATCGCTACTGGTTTCGTGTAGCGACAACAACGAGTCGGTTCTTCTGGGAAGTGACGACCAACTGAGTTTCTCGTCTTCGGGCGCAGATAGTAAGTTTACCGTATGTGCTTCAGGCGCATGGGAGATTACAACCGATGCCGACTGGCTCACCTTTAGCAAAAGCAAGGGTGAGGGCGATGGTCAAACGCGCGAACAAATTATTGTTACAGCGGCTCGCAATACCTCTACTGCTCGCCAAGCTACATTCCTGTTAACGGCTGCAGGTAAAACCCTTACCGTAACCTGTCAGCAGGAGGAAGGACACCCCTTCAAGCTGGGAACAGCTTCTCTTTCGGCTTCGTTAGAGATTGGAAAATCGGCTACAGGCGTAATGATTAACATTCCGTACGAGTATGGTTACAAGGATATGAACCTCACCGTACATACCGTATTGAGCGGTGCTGGCGCTGCAGGCTTGCAGGTTGACGACCAGAATATCACCCTCGACACGGCTACAGGAATGCTCTCTCTGCCTATCACGGGCCGCCCAACCAGCGCTGGCAACCTCGTTATCACGGTTAGCACCAATCAAGGTGACTCTGCCCCCGCTGTGTTAAATGCTGTGGTTAATGCTCGCATTATTCTTGAAGAGCACTTCAACCTCTGTATCTACGGTGGCGACTTTGTTGCCGATCAGCCTGGAACAGCGCCAGCATGGGTTAGGGATAGCGAAGGAAAGAACGTTCCACCAGACCCACTTGGCACATTACAAACGCGCACACCTAAGCAAGATGGTTCTAACGACCTCTTTGCTACGATGGCTCATTCGTACCTCGTTTCGAAGGGACTGGGTGATTGGCAGGGTACAAAGGTGTACGAACGCCCCGGATATCTGAAGCTCGGAACAGCAAGTGCTGCGGGTAAGATAACTACACCTGCGTTCACAGCGCTTGGTACCGACCAGTGCGACCTGCTTGTTACGCTCAAGGTTGCCGAATGGGTTGAGGAAGAAGGCGGACACCTTGCTATCAGCTTAGAAGGCTCAGGAACGCTCTCTACCAACAAGTACGTGTACAAACATGCACGTGCAACAGCTGGAAGCGAGTGGGAAGAGGTGCAGTTTGTCATCACTGGTGCGGCTGCCGATACACGTATTGTATTCACAACAAAGGGCAACAAGCGCTTCGCTATCGATGATCTTGTTGTATCAGTTAAATAAATAAACCAATATGAAATTCAACATTAAGAATATTTTTTCGCTGTTGGTGTTATCTATGCTCTCCTTTCCCATGCTATCGTGTGGGTCAGGAGGCGATTCGCCAGCACCCTCTCCAACTCCCGGTGGTGGCGGAGGTGGTACCCCATCTGCAACGTTTAAGCCCAATGCAGGTAACGATCTCTACGGACAAATTACAGATGAAAACGGACAGGCGCTTGCAGGAGTGGTGGTAAGCGACGGTTATCAGAACGTCGTTACCGACGCTAAAGGCTGGTACCAAATGAAGCGTAATACCAAAGCGTTGTACGTCAACTATTCTATACCAAAAGGTTTTAAGGCTAACGCATCAATGTTCTATAAAACGCTTAGCGCAACGACAAAGCAGTACGACTTTAAGCTTGCGAAGCTGGCTACTGACGAAACCCACTTCAACCTGCTCGTCATGGCCGACCCACAGGCGAAGAGTAACAGCGACGTTCAGCGCTTCCGCACCGAGACGATGCCCGACATCAAGAGAACGGTTGAGGCCAGCACACTGCCTATTTACGGCCTTTGCTTGGGCGATGTGGTTGACGAGGGACACCCTGAGCTTACAAACTCTATGAAGGTGCTGATGCAGTCGACCTCTATGCCTGTATTTGTGACCATTGGTAACCACGATAAAGTAAGCGGAAAAACGGGCGACGAGGTAACAAAGGCCTTCCGCGATAGCTTCGGTCCGCTCAACTATTCGTTCAATCGTGGCAACGTCCACTTTATCTGCCTTGACGACGTTCTCTACAATTCTACAAGAGATTATAAAGGTGGTATCACCGACGAGGTGCTCGCTTGGATGAAGAGCGACTTACAGCATGTGACGAAAGACAAGATGGTTATCGTTTTCTACCATATTCCATGGCGTGAGACGGGTAATAAGAACCGCGTGGAAATGCTGAAACTGCTCGATGGCTATGCAAATGTATTGTTGCTATCGGGTCATACCCATTATCAGGAAAACTTCCACGGAACATCGCCTTACAACTTTGCTGAGCGCATTCATGGTGCAGCGTGTGGCGCGTGGTGGCACTCTAACATTTGCGGCGAGGGAACACCTAACGGCTATCAAATGTACGAGATTAACGGCACAAACGTAGTCAATAACTATTATAAGAGCACCAATTATGATAAGAGTTTCCAAATTCGTTTGCACCGTGGCAACAAGTCGTGGAGCGGTGCTTACGGCACCTATGGCTACGGATTAGGTAACGATTATATCGTGGCTAACGTATGGAACTACGATACAAACTGGCAAGTAAAAGTGTATGAAGACGATGTTTTCAGTGGCGACATGAAGCTGGCTTACTCTGATTTCTTCAACAACGATGCGTGGTCGCAGGCTTATCACATTGCTACGCTGAATCGTAACCCTGCTAATTATAGCCAAATATCGAAGCACAACTTTGTTTATAAGCTTAAGAATCCAGGCGCACGTGTAAAAGTTGTAGCTATTGATGGCTATGCAAACCAGTACGAACAAACCGAATTTACCGAAACACTTGAGTCGGCATATACTTATAGATAACGCGTTTCTTAAGATAAAATACGAAAGCAGTCTCATATCAATGAGGCTGCTTTTTATTTGCATAAACCAGTAAATTTTTAGAACATTGCCATCGAAGTAATGATAACACAGAGCTGAAACACGGCAATAACAATAGGTATGTAAAAAAAATATTGCTATATACTGAATATGGTCACAAAGTTTATTAGACAAAGGCCTGCACGTATCTATTATATCGATTTAAATTTTGCCCATGTAAAATCGAAAGAACGAAGAACTTATACTAATAGCTTCATCAGCAAAATATGAAAAAAATAAAAAGCCCTGAAATACAAACATTTCAGGGCTTTTTTATGATTCTCTTTTAACTACCTTTTTACGTTGGCAGTCCATATTTTACCATCTTGAGTGTACAGTATATTTAAAGAAGAAGCATTAATTCTAATTATTTGTACACCTTCTTTCAAATCGATGTTCACCAAAGTATGATCTCCTTCCTTCTTAAAACTTACTCCTTTAAGATTTGGAATACCATCTGAGAATCTAAAATAGTAACTACCTCCTGCTTTTACAACAGTAACAGAACCATTATTTGCTGATTTATTTATACTGCCATCTGTGTAGGTTATTCTACCTTTGTAAGTTCCTACAAAAATATCATTATCGGCTGGGTCATCATTCTTGCTACAAGAAATCACAGAAAAAGCTACAATGAAAGTAGAAATCAATGTAACTAAAGTGAGAAATTTTTTCATTTTATTTTAAATTTAAGGTGATTAATATGATTATGTGGCTCAATTACTTTTTGACCTTTTTCTTTATTGAAGCCAATTTTTTTTCTAATAAATCAATTAGTTCTTCTGATTTATCTTCAGATTCTGATAAAAGCTTGTCAACCTTTTCTTCTAAAGTTTCTTTCACATCTGATGATTTTTCACGGAATTTTTCGGTAAGACTTTCTAATTGTTCTTTCAAATCATCAACTTTATCGCTTACAGAATCTTTTATTTTTTTACGTGTATTTTCTCCCTTATCCAAGGCAAAAAGAACACCTAAACTTACTCCAAGTGCAGTTCCTGCTGCCAGTCCTAATAATGTGTTTGCAATCTTCATTATACGTTTAATATTTGTTTATAAATTCATCTGATTTTCAGATTCTATTTCAATTTACGAAAAAAAACTAACAAAACTAAGTTTTACAGACTTGTTTCATGGATAAATAAATATAATTAACATTTGTAACGTGAAACTTATGCGAAATTACTTTGCATTAACAAGAGTTAAAACAAAACGTTTGTTGGCTATTAATTTAGCTTTATCAGATAGCAATATTCTCAAAAAAAACACATACTTTTGCGGGTGTTTTATTTATTCTTCAAAAATTAGGCATTTATGACAAGAGAAAAATTTTTCGAATCCATGGGTTGGGTAGGCATGGTAACAGCCGTTTTAATGTATGTTTTCTATTTCCCACAAATCGTAAGCAACCTCTCCGGACATAAAGGTTCTTTCATACAACCGTTTATGGCAGGCCTCAACTGTACGCTTTGGGTGGCATACGGACTCTTTAAAGAGAAGCGCGACCTGCCCGTAGCTATCGCAAATGCCCCAGGTATTATCTTTGGTTTCTTAGCAGCTTTCACAGCATTATAATAAACAATCCGCATGTTCGAAAGTTAACAAGAGCTGCGTTGTCGTGCTGCTTTTATAGCATTATAATAAACAATCCGCATGAGTATCTTGCTCATGCGGATTTGTTTTAGGCGTAATCGCGTTGCGTTTACGACGTATTGAGCCAACCTTTACGACGTAAAGGCCGACCCTTTACGATGTAAACGGGTTGCGAATATATACTAAATCATGTAGCTTTTCTACATTTTGTAACTTTCTATATATAAATAAGTTGCAAATTTATGAGCGCCATTTAGCCACAATGGTTTTACGATTAGCTCATAAACGTGTTTTTGCCAAGTTATTATAAAAACAAAAGGGAATGCTTTGTTGTAGCATTCCCTTGCATGATTATTTTTAATGTTACTTCTGTTCTTCCTTTTTATCTTCAATGCGAAAATAAATAACCCATGCTATAAACATAGCAAGAACCGCTATTAACATGATATTTGCTGCCATATTATTGTCCTTTCTTTCTTTTGTCGTTATTGTATGACAAATATAGCCATAAAATTTAGAATAGGTCTGTTTTGCCTATTTTTTTTATTAATTTACAGATAGTTGCTTTCTTTTTGAATCTCTTCCCCTCCTCAACCCCCTTATATCTTGAAAATATAGGCTTTAAGGGGCATATTTTTGACTTCGGGTACGTGGTTTCAAGAAAAAACAATAACTTTGTCGCTACGAACCTATATCGATGAATTTATGAGTCCAACGATTATCATTGCTACCATTACAGCCTATTTTGTGCTGTTGTTTCTCGTTTCTTACATTTCGGGTCGAAAGGCCGACAACGCAGGTTTCTTCGTCGGAAACCGCAAATCGCCTTGGTATATTGTGGCCATTGCCACTATTGGCGCCCCCATATCGGGCGTAACTTTCGTGTCAGTCCCTGGCATGGTACAGGAGAAAGGCTT
>JABCPF020000043.1 GCA_013333285.2 Prevotella sp. | reverse complement strand
TTCGTTCCATTCCATTTTCCGCTTTCAATATCGTTCCAGTTGGGTACCAATGAGGCAAAATTGTAAGGCGTTAAACCGTCTTGCATTCTTTCCTCATTCATGATCATGGCATACTCTTTCGCGTTAAGCAGGTCGGGCATACGATATACATTCTCTACGCCAACATAGCCATCATACGTAATTTGTGCTTTTCCTGCCTTTCCTTGCTTTGTAGTAATAAGAATAACACCATTGGCAGCGCGTGCTCCGTAGATTGCAGCTGAAGCCGCATCCTTCAATACATCAACGCTCTCTATATCGGCAGGATTCAGTCCATTAATATTACCTCCTACCACTCCATCAATAATATAAAGAGGTGTAGAGTCGCCTGTCGTACCCAAACCACGTATATTTACTTTATATCCCTCGCCAGGCATACCTGACGATTGTGTAATATTCACACCTGGAGTTTTACTTTGTAGCGCACCCAATGGGCTTACAGTGTTCAGCTTTTCAAGGTCTTTGCCATTTACTTGTACCGTAGCTCCTGTTACTAATTTCTTCTTTTGAACACCATATCCCATCACAACCACCTCGTTCAACGATTTATCTTCTTCTTTGAGAACGATGTGTAGCGGTTGTTGTGATGCCTTAATATCCTGTGTATGAAATCCTATATAGGATATTTTCAGCACAGATCCAACGGGCACCGTAATTGTAAAATCACCATTAATATCGGTAATTGTACCATTACTTGTTCCTGCTTGCAGGATGGTTGCTCCGATAATGGGTTCATTATCAGAAGATAAAACACTACCCTTAGCTGTAATCTGCTGTTGCGCGGAAACAGTAAGGCAAAATAGAACTGACATTAACGACAACAATATTTTTTTGTGGTGTCGTAGTAGGACAGTAACACTTGTTGGTCCTTTCTTTTCCATAATAAGAGTTTATTAATTTCAAACGCCCAAAAGTAATATTTTTTTTATTTGGCAATACATATTTTTTAATAATTTTATACTAAAAAATACAACTTGCGTTTTTGTATTAAAAAACGCAAAAGGATAACCATATTTTTTATCTTTTTTAATGGAAAAGAAAGGGCGAAATTATAGAAATATATGATTCTTATTTTTAAAAGATTGACTCTCTCCTTCTCTATTCTAACAAGCATATAACAATAATTCCCACTAACGATGATTATATAAACCATCATTAGCGGAAATCTCATTATCTATTGCTATAACTAAGACTTTCTGGCTACATACTATCCATGTTTTAGTTATAGTATCATCTACTCACGTTACCAGATATGTGCGCGCTTGTTCTTTGGCAAATATAGCTTGTCGCCTTTCTTAACGCCGAAGGCTGTATACCATGCATCAATTTGGGGCAGGGCGCAATTTACACGCGCAATGTTCGGAGAGTGCACGTCAACCGTAAGTAAATACTTCACGTATTCGGGCGTCATGTTCGATGCCCACACGCGTCCCCACGCCAAGAAGAAGCGTTGTTCGGGGGTAAAACCTTCCTTCACGCCCAGTGGATTGGTTTTCATCGAGTTCTGAAGAGCGCGGAAAGCAATGTTCAAACCTCCGTTATCACCAATATTTTCACCCAATGTCTGCTTACCGTTTACCTTTACACCTGGCAGTACTTCGAAAGCAGAGAAGTTATCTGCCAACACCTTCGTGCGGGCATCAAAGTTCTTTTTATCGGCCGCTGTCCACCAATCGCGTTGGTTTCCTGTCTTATCGAACTGCGCTCCTTGGTCATCAAAGCCATGGCTCATTTCGTGACCGATTACTCCTCCTATACCACCAAGGTTAGCGGCATCGTCGGCATTAGGGTCAAAGAACGGCGGTTGTAGAATGGCTGCAGGGAAGCAAATCTCGTTAGTTGTGGGGTTATAGTAAGCATTTACCGTTTGTGGCGTCATGCCCCACTCGGCTTTATCTACCTTCTTATTGGCGCGACGACTGATTAAATCGTCAGTAGCCCAACGCGCAATATTTTGTAAGTTTTCGTACAAAGAAAGGCTATCGTTTACCTGTAAACCTGTATAATCCTTCCATTTATCAGGATATCCAATTTTAATGATGAAGTTAGCGAGTTTCTCTTTCGCCTGCGCCTTAGTAGCTGTACCCATCCATGTAGCTTCGTCAATGCGCTGACCGAGTGCTGTTTGCAGGTTATGCACCAGCTCAAGCATACGTTTTTTAGAGCTTTCGGGGAAATATTGCTCTACGTATAATTTACCAATGGCCTCGCCTAATGTGCCACTTACCAGACTAACCGCGCGCTTCCAGCGTGGTCGGTCTTGCATCGTTCCGCTGAGGGCAGAGCTTAATTTAAACGCCTCAGCGCGGAATTCGTCGCTCATTTGGCTGCTTGCGCCTGCAATAACACGCGCTTCAGCGTATGTCTTCAGGTCGTCGAGCGATGTCTCTGCCAAAATTTTCTCCACCTCGTGCAGTGGTTCAGGCTGGCCCACTACAACCTCTTTCACGGCTGGTAGGCCACTCATGAGGAACATATTACCCCAATCGATACCCGGGAAATCGGTTACCAGCTGTGTGTATGACATTTTATGGTAGTTGGCATTGATATCACGAAGCTTCACACGATCGTAGCTAACCTTTGCAATTCGCGTTTCAATGGCAAGCACAGCCTGCATTTTTTTCTCGGCGGTAGCATCGTCATTACCCGTAAGAATAAACATCTTCTTCAAATAATTCTTATAGGCTTCGAGTACGCGCTTGTTCTGATCGTCGTCAGATAAGTAATAATCGCGAGTGCCTAAACCCAATCCTCCCTGATCCAAACTTACCACATACCAGTCGGCATTGCGCAAATCGGCGTCTATTCCGAGGTTAAACATCATCGTGCCTTCGCCGTTACGGTCTAATTCGGCCGTCACAAGCTGGTACTCTTTACGAGTTTTAATATCAGCAATTCTTTTCAGAGTGGGTTTAATTGGCGACCAACCCTCACGGTTTAAACGCGCACTATCCATCATCAAATTGTAGAGCGAGCCTATCTTTTGCTCCAACGAGCCCTGCTTTTGCTTGCTACCAGCATACTTCAGAATGATGTCCTGAATACGCTTTTGGTTCAGTTCGTACAAATCAGTAAAGGCTCCATTGTCCGAGTGTTCAGCGTCAAGTGGGTGACTTTTAAGCCAGCCGCCTGCGGCAAAATGGTAGAAATCGTCGCCTGGACGCACACTGCGGTCGAGGTTTTTCAGGTCAATGCCCGACGAAAGAGTCTGAGCAAACGCACCTGTTGCAGCGAACATCAAGCCCAGAATAAATGCTTTTCTCTTCATTTTGTTTAGTTATATTGTTAGAATAAAATTTATACCTATTTAATAAGACGATGTTTTATGCCGTTTTACTACATGCAATGTGGTTTTTTAAATTATTTTATCATTTACCCTTTATTATACCTATTTCGGCAAATTCTGAAGTTAAGAATTAATCAGGCAGAAGCACCCCTTTTCCCTTTACGTCGTAAACGTTTTCCGATTACGTAATAATCGGCGTGTCTTTACGATGTAATCGGCTCGCGATTACGATGTAAACGAGTTGCGATTACGACATAATCGCGCAACAAAAATAACGCATTATTAACAGCTGTATATCAACAACTTACCATAAAACAATTGGTCTTTACGCAAGAATCGGTTTGCGATTACGTCGAAATGGCCTTAAAGGCCGTTTTCAAGCCGTCGCAATCATTGGAAATCAATGAGGAATTCGGTGATATTTGCACCCTCAGCGAGGTTCAACTTCTTACGCAAACGATGGCGCGCACCTTCCACACCGCGCACCGTAAGGCCTGTAAACTGCGCCATTTCCTTTGTTGTCATATTCAGGCGTAGCAGCGCACAGAACTTCAAATCAGTTGTAGTGAGCAAGGGATAACGTTCGCGGAGGTTACGGAAAAAGTTGTCATGTACAAGGTCAAAGTTCTTACGGAACACCTCCCAACAGGCTTGGTCGTCAATGCTACCACCGTAGAGCATGGCCCGTAACTCCTTATCGAGCTTCGGTTTACCGTTATCACGTCGTAGTATTTCTTGGCGCAGCCCCGTTAATTGTTTCCTTTGCATAGCGGCGTCCATCGATAACGACGCCAGCTCGCGGCTCTTATCCTTGAGCTGTTCTTCAAGCAGCGCGCGCTGTTGCTCTTCTATAATGCGTTGCTGCTCGGCCATACGCAGTTCTTGTTCAGTTTGAATGGCCTGCAAACGACGTGCTTGAACACGCATTATTTGCCTCATTCGCCAGCGTATAAACAGGTAGACACCCACTGCCAACAGCACAAAATACAGCACCATGGCAGGATAAGAGAGCAACAATGGGCGCTGCCTGCTGAAGTTAAACGTACACGAGTCGAGTGTCTGTCCTGTAGCATTTACAACCTTTACCGTCAGTTGATACGAATCGTAATAAAGGTTACTAAACGTGCAAACGGGCACAGAGGTTTCAATTTGGCGCGACGAGCGTCCGCCTTCGAGCAGCCATATAAAGCGTAGGTCCTCGTTATTGTAGTTGGCAAACGACACCCTCATGTTCAAATTGCTTCGCACAGTAGCCTTGCTGCCGTCTAAAGGCACGTCGTGTTCTTCACCATTTGGCATCATGGTTGTGGCACGAGCCAATCGTAAGCGCCCATAAACCGTGCGACGGTTCAAGCGCGAAAGATCCATTCTGCCTACACCACCGTTCAAACAAAAGAACGCATAATGACCGTAAACACGGGTGCGATTAGCGTAATCGCTGCAAGTTAGGCCGAAGAAAGCCGACGGCAAATCGTATAACTTACGGTATCGGCCCGCATGATACTCGATATACATATAACCCTTTACGGTTGAAAGCCAGTAGTGGTAATTGTCAACAGCCGTTGCCGAAAGAATGGTTTCGCGTGCAAAAGCCGACAGGGCCTGCACGGCAGTAAAATGGCCCGACGATGTGGGGGTGTAGAGATTGTTGCCATCAGAAAGCACAATGTCGCCCCGAATCTTCATCACATGAATCTGACTATTGGCCTCGTCGTGTCCCAATTGTGTATAGCTTTGCACTTTGATAGCGCGACGAAGGTCACCACTTAGTTCAACACGGTACACGCCTCTGCTCAAATGTGTGGCCCAGATTACGCCACGAGCGTCAATCTCAAACTGTTGAACGGGCTCAACAAAACCCTGTACAGTATTACGGAATTGCCAGCGACCACCGCGCTTTTCGTACACCGTGAACATACCATAACCCGATTCGATAAGGTAGTTTTCGCCGCTTTCGCTATGGTATTGTCGCATGCAGGTGCTGCTTGTATTCTGCTGATACGCCAGCATTTCTGACGTAAGTCCGTCAATAATGCGCGTACCGCTGTTGTTTCCTGCCACTATTTGGTGGTCGAAACGCTGTATATGCCAGTTCTGCCCTGTTGTACCCGCCACAGGACGCATACCTGAAGCGTTATTCATCACCACGTTTTGGTTGGTTGCAATATACATAGCGTCGGCCGAAAAACATACGTCATAAACCATACCTAACGGCGCAGTGGCATTGCTTAACAACGATAAAGGCGAACCGCTATGCACAAGGGCGATACCCGAATCGAACGCCGCCCACACATTATTATTATTATCACAGAATAGGCGCAGCACAGTATTGTTCTTCAACATGGTGCGCATATCGTAGTGCCACTTTAGTGTTCCCGATGCGTCAAGTCCATAAATACCTCCCTTTATAGTGCCTATGACAATGGTTCCGTCGCGTGTAACGACAGCACGATTAGCGTGAGCCACGGCTAAATCAGCTGTCAACGTGTTTGCAAATGATGACAATTGGCCATTGGCAAGCACGTAAAGTCCGTGTTCCGACGTAACAAGCAGTCGGCGATGAGCATCAAGAGCCAGTACCGACACAACATCATCGTTACCCAAATCGGCTCTGTTTACAAGGGGTTCGTACAGGTTTCCTTTCAGTTTATAAAGCCCGTCACCTATCAGCTGTGCCCATACTTCGTTGCCTACTCGGAAGAAGTAAAGCGGCAGATGTTTGCCGTCGTAATGGGCGGTAACCGTATGGCCATCATAATCGAACCACGAACAAAACGACTGAAAGAGGATATGGCCGTTAGGTGCTTCAATAATGTTCCATATTTCGTCATTGTGTGGCCGATAGTTTTTCAGGCTTTTCCAGAGTGAATGGTAGATGAAACGCCCAAACTTATCGCGCTCAAAGTATCCAAATTCTTGAAAACAACCCACGTAAACACGCTTTCCTACAACCTTGCATGAGCGTGCTTTCTGCCCCGATGGCATACGTGTGAGGTCCCAATTATAGCCATCATACGACAATAATCCAGCGTTATTGCCGAAAAACATAAGCCCATCGGGAGCTTGAGATATGTCCCAATTCTGCAGGCCTGCACCATAATCGAAAGGAGAATAATTGCTTACCACAGGCAAAAAAGCCGACGCAAGCAGGGCGTTGCTGAGCAACAAGGTATAAAATAATAATAGAAAGCGGCGTAACATAGAAAGCTATCGAAGATATATAAAACCATTGTTTATGCCACAAAAGTAAGTAAAAACAATGAGGAAAAAGAAGCTTTTTACCCCTTTTTTATCGTAGTAATTGCTTGACACAAGTCAAAACAATGAGTAAAAATACACAAAAGTATGACTCTTATCAACTTTTTCGCTAATATATAACATAATGATTATAAATAGTTTAAATTATATATAGTAGTAAAAACGTACAAACTTATAATCGTGTAGTAGTCATAAGGTAGAATGTTTTTTTGATTTTGCAGAAGCTTAATATACCTTTGCGACACTAATTATTAATAACCTGACAACTCCACAATGAAAAAATTAGCATTACTTCTTATGCTGGCCTT
Organism: Prevotella sp.; assembly: GCA_013333285.2. Lineage (GTDB taxonomy): Bacteria > Bacteroidota > Bacteroidia > Bacteroidales > Bacteroidaceae > Prevotella. The sequence goes on along the minus strand of JABCPF020000043.1, from coordinate 21,788 downwards.
AGGTTCGCATGTTGCTTTTGCACAGTCGCAGACCGTTAAAGGCACAGTGGTTGACCAAGCCAACGAGCCAGTTATTGGAGCAACCGTATCTGTCGATGGCACAAAAAAAGGCGCCGTTACCGATATGGACGGTAACTTTATCATCTCTGATGTTCCAGCGGGTGCAAAGGTAACTATTTCGTATCTGGGCATGAAAGCCACTACCTTAGCCGCTACAACACAGATGTTGGTGACCCTAACAGACGACTCTAAAATGCTTGACGAAGTAGTTGCTATAGGTTATGGTTCGGCAAAAGTGAAAGACCTTACCAGTCCTATCGTTGTTGTGAAGGGCGAACAATTGCTGAGTACACCTTCGTCATCGCCAATGGCAGCTATGCAAGGCAAAGTAGCGGGTGTGAATGTAGTGAATAGCGGTGTGCCCGGTGCAGGCCCAACAGTGCGTGTTCGTGGTACAGGCTCGTTCTCAAACTCAAATCCTTTGTACGTCATTGATGGCATGTTCTATGACAATATCAACTTCCTTAACAGTGAAGATATTGAGGATATCAGCGTCCTTAAAGACGCTTCGGCAGCCGCTATCTACGGTGTGCGTGCCGCAAATGGTGTAGTTATCATCACCACTAAGAAAGGGCAGCGCAACCAAAAGGCTCAAATTTCTTACGATGGATATGTAGGAATACAACAGGCTACCAACGTATTGAAAATGGCAAACTCAAGCCAATATGCTCAGATGCTGATGGAAGCCGACTTTGCTGCTTATAATTCTTACTTTAAAGCAAGTATAGATCGCTTCGGCGGTAGCTATGCAGATGCCGACTTCCACAATTGGACCTACGGTAGTGATACCAATTGGTATAACGAGCTTCTGCGCAAAGCGATGATCACTAACCACAGTGTGAACATTTCAGGAGGCAGCGAACGCGCTACCTATACAGTGGGCGTAAACTACCTTTACCAAAACGGTATTATGAAAACTGACAACGATTACAAGCGCCTTAACTTCCGCGCTCGCGTTGATTACGATACTACCGATTGGCTTACAGTGGGCTTTAACGCTATGATGTCGAAAGCAAATCAACAATTTGCAAACAATGCGGCATGGCAACAGGCCTTCAATGCTCCTGGCATTTACCCCGTTTACGACGAAAATAACGTAAATGCTTTTCCTGAAAAATTCACAAGTCCGTCTTCGGTTGGCTTTACAAATAACTTCTATAACCCTATCGCCACAGCTACTTATTACGATAGCACGAATAAGACAAGCTTGTATAACACCAGCTTCTACGCTATGTTCAAGCTGCTTCCTGAGAAGTTAAGTTTCAAGACAAGCATTAATTACGATCACACTGCTGCACAAGCCGTGAGCTTCACACCTAAGTATTATATCAGCAATACGCTCCAAACTACGGCAACACACCTCAGTAAGAGCATGACTGATATTGATAATTACATCTGGGATAACACGCTGCAGTATAATGAAAACTGTGGTAACCATAGCTTCGGTGCGATGTTAGGTTTCTCTATGCGCGAAGAAAACACACGTTATTTAATGGGTGCTCGCTCAAACGTTCCTGCAGGAAAAGACGAGTATAAGTACATAGGCTTGGGCGATGAAAGCACAAGTAAGAACGGCGATAGTGGCACAACGTTCCGCGGAATGTCTTATTTTAGCCGTATAAACTATAGCTATATGGATAAATATCTGTTGATGTTTACCATGCGTGCTGACGGTAGCTCGAAGTATCAAGAGAAGTGGGGTTACTTCCCTTCAATTGGTGCGGCTTGGGTTGTAACTGAAGAACCTTGGATGAAAGACGTAAAAGGCATCGACTATCTGAAAGTTCGCGCCAGCTGGGGCGCGCTTGGCAACGACCATGTAGCGGCTAGCGACGGCTTCGCAAATATATCAACAGGTAACCGTTTTTCCGGTGTTTACGGAAATAAAACCTATCCTGGTTACCAGAATAACAGCTATTTCAGTTACCTTAAGTGGGAACGCGTAGAAGAAGCTAATATAGGTTTCAACCTCGCTACGCTGGGAAGTCGTTTAAATATCGACGTAGACTATTTCCATCGCATGACTAAAAATGCCGTTGTTAGTCCACAAATTGCTTTCGATAACCGAACATTGGCAGGAAATTATGGTCGTGTTCTGAACCACGGTGTTGACGTATCGGCAACATGGAACGACCGTATTGGCGCAAGCTTTAAATACCATGTGGGTACGAATTTCTCATATATCCACAACGAAGTAAAGGCTCTTGGCGGACAAGAAATGATTAAAAATGGAAAGACCGTCAACTGGGTGAGCCATGAAATGAACTCATTTTACGGTTACGTTGTTGAAGGAATCTACCAGAACGCTGCTGAAATTGCTGCCGATAGAACGGCTGTTCTTAACGGCCTTGAGCCCGGCGACTTCAAGTATAAAGACTTAAATGGCGATGGCATTATTAACGGAAACGACCGTACTACACTCGGTTCCTATCATCCAAAATTAATATATGGTGCAAACGCTGGCTTTGAATGGAAAGGACTTGACTTCGAACTGACCACTTACGGACAGGCAAAAGTACAGATGTTTAACCGTAAACGCGCACTACGTTACGCGCAAAGCAACTATAACTTTGATGAGGCACAATACTTGTATAGATGGACAGGCGAAGGCTCTACCAACACAGACCCATCAGCAAAAGCGCTGATTAAAGGTTGGAACGTGAGCGACCAGCGCGTGAATTCTTATTTCGTTGAGAGCGCAAGTTTCTTCCGAATTCAGAACATCACAATGGGATATTCATTCAAAAACATCAAACTCGGCAGCTATACATTGCCTGGTGTACGCCTCAGTCTGACAGCAGACCGTCCACTTACCATCTTCTCGGCAAATGCTTTCACGCCTGAACTTTCTGATCCACAAGGCTGGGACACACAGGTTTATCCACTTACGGCAACCTATACATTTGGTGTTCAGTTCAAATTCTAACAACATTCTTAACACTTTCAGACAATGAAATTGACTAAATATTTCGCTTTTCTCGCCATTGCTGCGCTGTCTTTTACATCCTGCAACAGCTTTCTGGACAAGGATCCAGAGAATAGCGTTCCCGAGACTGGGGTTGATTTTACCAACCTCGACAACCTTTACCAGCCTGTTTCTGGCGTATATGCTAAAGTGCGCACGGGCGCAATGCACTGGGTTATTTACCCACAGATAGCTGTTCGAGATGATGATATGTGGTCGGGACGTACAGATGACCAACAGCTTCTCGTCAATATCGGAAAGTATCAATATGATAATACCTTCTGGGGATTGAATGAAATGTGGAATCAGTATTACGGTATCATCAAGACTGCCAATGCTGCTCTCGCTTCCCTTGACAGCTATGCGCAGAACATGACCACCGAAGCACAGCGCAAAACCTATCGATCTTATTGTGGCGAAGTGCGCTTTTTACGTGCTTGGACTTATTATATGCTCACACGTTCATTCGGTGATGTAACCATCTTACGCGATAATAAGCAAGGTGATCTCACCCGTTCAACACGTGCTTCAGTATTTAAATACATACTCGAAGACCTTGATTATGCTTACCAACACTGCGAAAAGAAGCGTCCAAACCAAATGGAACACATTGGTGCTGTGACGGCATATACCGCCGAAGCGCTTGCAGCCAAGGTGTATATGGAGCAGGGCGACTATCAGCGTGCGCTTGATGCAACCAACGATATTATACAGAACGGTAACTTTACATTATATAATAATTACGCTGAACTGTTTAAAATACCCGGAAAACTTTGCGATGAGAGCCTCTTTGAAGTACAAACAACCGACTTCGGTACAGGTGCAGGAGAGATGGTTGACGCTGATCAGTGGTTTGTTTTCCAAAATCCTGGTTCGATGGGTGGCTGGAATTTCATGCGCTTCTACCCTAATTTCTATCAGTGGGCACAGAATCGTGGCGAAACCGTTCGTTTGACAAACACTTTTCTTCAGGGTGGAACCACAACAGCTTGGGGCGATGCAATCGGCGGAAGTACTGCTGAATTCTTCAACGCAAAGGTTTATACGCCAAGAAGCGAACTTACACATGGTCGTACCAAACCATCGGCAAACAACAATATTCGCATCATGCGCTATGCTGATGTACTGCTGATTAATGCCGAAGCTAAGGTGCGTTTAAGTCAGAATGGCGACGCAACTTACAACCTTGTACGTACACGTGCAGGCATGCCTACACAAATAGGTGTTACACTTGACCAAATTATCGACGAACGTCGTATGGAGTTTGCTGGCGAGTGGGGCGAACGATACAACGACCTTGTGCGCACAGGCAAGGCGGCTTCAGTGCTGCAAGCTAATGCCAACAAGAATGGCTGGACAGTTGACAAGACTTATTTCCCATTGCCATTCAATCAGCTTGATCAAATTCCCGCATTAAAAAATGCACCTAAGAACGATTAATTCGCTGAACCATTAGTTAAGTAACATGATGACTCGCTTCACACATCTATTCCTCGTTGTAGCTGGATTGTTCGTCAGTACTTCTTGTTCGTCAACCGAACCAGCTATAGGAGGCAAAGCCACAGGCTCGTCGTCGGGTACCCATATTGTAAAGGTGGCAGGCCGACCAGATAGTTTTGTTTCCGACTCAGCGATGCTCGACTATATCCAAAAGGTCACTCTCAACTACATGTGGGAGGGTGCAGAGCCTGTGTCAAGGCTGGCTCCCGAACGTATCCACCTCGATAACATCTACCCCAGCAACGATAAAGACGTTGTCACTTTGGGCGGAAGTGCTTTCGGTGTGGCAGGAATCATTGTAGGTATTGAGCGCGGATTTATCGACCGAAAGGCTGGTGTCGATCGACTTACACATATAGTTGACTACCTCGCTAAAGCTGATCGGTTCCATGGTGCTTGGCCTCACTGGCTTAAAGGACCTACTGGACGCACAGTGACTTTTGGCCAAAAAGACGACGGTGGCGACCTTGTCGAAACCTCGTTTATGTTGCAGGCTCTGCTCTGCGTGCGCCAATATTTCAAAGATGGCAACGCTACCGAAAAGGCTCTGGCTGCAAAAGCCGACAACCTTTGGCGCACAGTGGAGTTCGATTGGTACACACAGGGTGGCAAACATGTTCTGTATTGGCATTGGTCGCCTACGTATGGCTGGCAGATGAACTTCCCTGTCACGGGATATAATGAATGTATGGTGATGTACATTCTGGCAGCTTCATCGCCTACACACAGCGTTCCCGCCGAATGTTATCATGAGGGTTGGGCTCGCTCTGGCGCTATAAAGTCGAACGCTGCGCCTTATGACTACCCGCTTGAAGTATCGCATAACGGAGCCGAAGCGACAGGCGGACCGCTCTTTTGGGCGCATTACTCGTGGTTTGGACTGAATCCTCGCGGACTGAAAGACCGCTATGCCAACTACTGGAACGTCGTATGCGACCATGCTTTAAGTAATTGGGCCTACTGCATTGCTAACCCAAAAGGTTACAAAGGTTACAGTAAGGATTGCTGGGGACTCACTGCAAGCTACAGCCCTGATGGCTATTCAGCTCATGCTCCCAACAACGACCTCGGTGTAATTACGCCTACTGCTGCCCTGAGTTCGTTTCCATACGCACCCCGTCAGTCAATGGCCGCGCTGAAATACTTCTGGCAACAAGGTGACTGGATATGGGGAAAATATGGCTTTTACGATGCCTTCTCGGAACAATACAACTGGACACTGCCACGCTATCTGGCGATTGATCAGCTCATAATCACGCCCATGATTGAGAATTATCGCTCTGGTCTGTTGTGGAAACTGTTCATGAGTTGTCCCGAAATACAAGAAGGACTACAGAAATTAGGGTTTTAACCTCTTCCCTTCCCTCTTCTAACGGAGGGAGAAACCAGCAAAAGAAAGAGCCAATAACCGCACAAGCCCTTCGCTGCTAAAGCACATTTAAGAATAAATATAACAACATATAAGACATCATGCCTACTCAACTCTCCCTTCATAACAGGAGAATAAGCAGAAGGCCCAATTATTTACATATATGAAAATCAAAACTACTTTTGTCCGTGCAGCTCTGGCTGCCATGCTACTTCTTCCCACAGCGGCTCACGCTCAGGCTGATGCGAAGATGAATTCCTTTATTGATAACCTCATGAGCAAGATGACATTGCGTGAGAAAATTGGCCAACTCAACCTCCCTGTTGCAGGTGATATTACCACGGGGCAGGCCAAAAGTAGCGACGTCGCTGGCAAAATTTCGCGCGGAGAAGTGGGTGGACTCTTCAACCTTAAAGGCGTAAAGAGCATTAAAGAGCTGCAAAAGATTGCTGTTGAACAAAGCCGTCTGCGCATTCCTATGATTTTTGGAATGGACGTTATCCACGGATACGAAACTGTTTTCCCTATACCTCTGGCTCTCTCTATGACGTGGGATACCGAAGCGGTGCGCCAATCGGCAAGTATTGCAGCCGCTGAAGCCAGTGCCGATGGCATTAGTTGGACGTTCTCTCCCATGGTCGACATCTGCCGTGATGCGCGTTGGGGCCGTATGTCTGAGGGCAATGGCGAAGACCCTTACCTCGCTTCGCAGTTGGCTCGTGCTATGGTTGAGGGTTACCAAGGAAAAGATTTAACCGCTCCTAACACCGTTATGGCCTGCGTAAAACACTTTGCTCTTTATGGCGCTGTTGAAGCTGGACGCGAATATAACACCGTTGACATGAGCCGTAATGCCATGTTCAACTACTTCTTCCCTCCCTACAAGGCTGCTGCTGACGCTGGAGCGGGCAGCTTTATGGCCTCTTTTAACACCATCAATGGCATACCTGCAACGGGTAATCGTTGGCTACTCACTCACGTTTTACGCGACCTTTGGGGCTTCAAAGGCTTTGTAGTGACCGATTATACTGGCATTTCTGAAATGCAAGCACACGGTATGGGCGACTTGCAACACGTGTCAGCCATGGCCCTTAACGCTGGTGTCGACATGGATATGGTGGCTGATGGCTTCATCGGCACGCTTGAAAAGTCAGTTCAAGAGGGCAAAGTTACAGAGGCTGCTATCAATCAAGCTTGTCGCCGTATATTGGAAGCGAAATACAAACTCGGTCTCTTCGACGACCCTTATCGTTATCTGAACGAGAAGCGTGCGCGCAAAGAGATTTACTCTGCCGACAAGCGTGCTGAAGCTCGCCGCATTGCAGCCGAAAGCTTTGTGCTGTTAAAGAATTCTGAAAACCTGCTTCCGCTGCAGAAAAAAGGCAAGATTGCGCTTATCGGGCCGCTGGCAAATACGGCCGCTAACATGCCGGGGTCGTGGAGTGTAGCCGCTGTTTTCAGCAAGTATAAAACGCTTTTGCAGGCTATGCGCGACGCAGTGGCTGGCCGTGCTGAGGTACTTTACGCCAAGGGTAGCAACATAACGTACGACAAAGAGCTAGAAGCGCGCGGCTCAATGTTCGGTCGCGAGATTCGCGATAGCCGCTCAAATAAGGAGATGTTGGACGAAGCCGTGCAGGCAGCACGTCAGGCCGACGTCATCGTTGCGGCCATAGGCGAAACCTCTGAGTTCTCTGGCGAGTGTGCTTCACGTACTGATCTCACCATTTTTGATGCACAAAAAGACCTCCTTACCGCGCTCAAGGCAACAGGAAAACCCGTTGTTCTTGTTAACTTTAGCGGCCGTTCAACCGTCATGAATTGGGAAAACGATAACTTCTCTGCCATACTTAACGTTTGGTTTGGCGGCTCAGAGGCTGGCGATGCTATCTGCGACGTGCTCTTCGGTGATAAAGTTCCATCGGGCCGTCTTACAGTAAGCATGCCTAAGAGCGTAGGACAGCTTCCGCTTTATTACAATCATCTTAACACAGGTCGTCCACAACCCGAAGGAAGACCTTTCGAAAAGTTCCGCAGCAACTATATTGATATCGACAATAATCCGCTCTATCCCTTCGGCTATGGACTTAGTTATACCACTTTCAAATATGGCCCATTACAGCTCGATGCCAACAGCATGACTGTTGACGGACAAATAAAAGTAACGGTGCCCGTAACCAATACAGGCAATCGCGATGCTGACGAGGTGGTACAGTTATACCTCAATGACGTGGCAGCATCGATAGCACGCCCTGTGAAAGAGCTTAAGGACTTTGCACGAATCAGCTTGCGTGCAGGCGAAACACGCAACGTAACGTTCACCATTACAGCCGAAAAACTGAAATTCTATAACAGCGAACTGCAGTATGTTTGCGAACCAGGACTGTTCAAAGTCATGGTAGGCCCCAACAGCCGTGATACGCAAACAGCTACCTTTACGCTGCAATAACGATAATGACAGTCCGTAAAATGGTAAAGATGGTTTCAGGATAACCTAGTTACATTTTATAGTAATTGTCAGCCGCGGAGGGCTTTCTCACTACGATGAGAAGCTCTCCGCCTTTTTTTTATTCTTATGCGACGTGCTAAAATATATAGTTCCAATACTTGCTTCGTATGTAGTTTATTACTATATTTGCACAAACAACCGCAGAAAAATGCAACAATCCTACACTTTTCTGCACTTAAAAACGCTATATGGAGATAAGAAGGGACATCATTGAACAATTTAAAGCGTGGAAGAATACGCCTGAACGTAAACCTATACTGCTCAAGGGGGCACGACAAATAGGAAAAACATGGGCCATGGAAACTTTTGGACGTGAAGCTTTCGACTATTATGTCAAATTCGATTTCGACCGTCAGCCCGAACTAAAATCGGTATTCCAAATCTCTAAAAACCCCGAACGCATCATCAAAGAACTTGCACTTTACACCGAAGTTCCTATTATAGCAGGACAAACGCTTATCATTTTCGATGAAATTCAAGAGTGTGAGGAAGCGTTGAATAGCCTTAAATATTTTTACGAAGACGCTCCACAGTATCATATTATAGCAGCTGGAAGCTTATTGGGTGTTGCCGTAAAGCGACGTAGCATGACCGTACCCGTTGGCAAAGTAAATATGATACGTATGTACCCCGTAACCTTTCGCGAGTTTCTACGTGCTGCCGACGAACGCACGTTTCAGTATATCGAAGACTTGCACACTGCTGAGTGCCTACCCGAAATTATACTGAACAAACTGAAAACAGAATATCGTCGTTATCTCATTTGTGGCGGAATGCCCGAAACTGTAATCAGTTTGCTCGACAATAAAGGCATGGAAGCTGTTGAGCAGGTGCTGCAAGATATTCTTGATCTTTACGAACTCGATTTCTCTAAATATGCTACTCCTCGCGACATTCCGCGCATACATGCCATCTGGCATTCGCTACCTTCGCAGCTTGCTAAGGAGAATCGCAAGTTCATATACAAGGTTATCAAGCAGGGGGCGCGTTCGAAAGATTATGAAGATGCGCTCTTATGGCTTGAAGATGCAGGCATGATTTATCGCACGTTTAATATTACCAAACCAGCACTACCACTGTCGGCATACGGAGAAACCACTGCATTTAAAGTGTATGCCTGCGATTGTGGTCTGTTGCGTAGGCTGGCTCGACTACCCGCTACCGTCATTCTCAATCCCAATGCTAATTATACTGAATTCAAGGGAAGCATGGCAGAAAACGCTGTTTTGCAATCAATCATACCACTATTAAATAATGATATCCCCCACTATTGGTCGCCCGACAGCAGAGCTGAAATAGAATTCGTCATACAATGGGGTGAGAATATCATTCCAGTTGAGGTGAAAGCAGAAAACTGTATCAACGGCCGAAGCCTATCGGTATACACGGAGCGTTACAAGCCTACGAAACGTATACGCTTCTCTTTCCTCAACTTGCAGTATAATCAGGGGTTGTTAAGTTGTCCCACCCCTATGGCCGACTGGTTCTATCGTTTCCTACCCGAAGTGCAAGAATAACGTATTGGGCACACCTTTCTTTTGTTATTTTATTCCGAACACGTCGTATTGCTGACGATGTGGCGGGCGTGGTATAACGTGTACTACGGCCGTCATACCACTCGTGCTGCGCCCAACGAACCATGTGTACTGCGGCCGTCGCACATCGAGCAAATTGATGTAAAGAGACACGAAAAGGGGTGTAAAGGGTGAGCCGTAACATTGCCAACGGGCGACCACACTGGGGTCGACATACTATGCTGCCACCATATACTCCGCATCACTTGCTCTGCAAGCTGATGCGGGGTTACAGAAAGGTAAGACTTCCAGCCTCATCAAACAGACCTAATAATCAGCAAAAGTAGCCGTAATAAGAAGTAAAAGCATATAAAATGGTATAAAATGGCCCGTGAGAAAAGTGAAAAAGGGCTTCACGAGATGCAAAAAAGGGCGCAAGGGTAAGATAGAAATACACTACTCGCAAGAGTGTAAAGCTGGCTCGGGAAGCCTATAAAACAGAAGGCAGGAAGAAAGGCGGACTGCAATATTTAGGCGAAAGGGGGGAATAGAATGTGCAATTGTTCAGACCTCCAACACCCTAACTTAGGGGGCGAGGAAGCGAGAAGGGCCTGCGGAAATCTAATAAATTAGAGGGAACGGAAACGAAGGGAAGGAGAGAAATGAGCAATTGTTCAGACCCCCAACCCCCTAACTTAGGGGGCGAGAAGACGATAAGACTCTGCAGAAACCCCCTAACTTAAGGGGCGTAGGTGAAGAAAGGGCCTACGGAAAACCAACAACTTAGAAGTAACGAAAGCAAAAGGCAGAGCAGAAATGTTTTATTGTTCAGACCCCCAACCCCCTAACTTAGGGGGCGAGAAAATGGAAAGGGCCTACGGAAAACCAACAACTTAGAGGTAACGAAAGCGAAAGGCAGAGCAGAAATGTTTTATTGTTCAGACCCCCAACCCCCTAACTTAGGGGGCGAGGAAGCGAGAAGACCCTGCGGAAACCTCATAACTTAGGGGGCTTGAGCAATCGAATTAGGGGGCTTGAGAGAATAAAGGAAAAGTTTATTTGATGCGGTCGAGATATTCCTGCGGTATAACGGGCATGGCTCCCTCGCAGGTACAAACGTAAGCACTGACGTCAACGGCCAGTTGATGCGCCTCTTTAATCGACTTTCCTGCAAGTATAGCTGATACAAAGCTGGCAGTAAAGCTGTCGCCTGCGCCCACAGTGTCGGCCACTTCTACCTGTGGAGTTTCAACAAACGAGAGGTGATCGGGTGCAAAAACATAGCTTCCGTTAACACCACAAGTCAGTACGAGCATATCGAGATTGTACTTACCCAGCAGCAACCAGCACTTATTCTCCATGTCAAGACCTGGATAACCAAACAGGCGACCGATGGTAATCAGTTCTTCATCATTAATTTTCAGAATATTGCAACGGTGCAATGATGCACGGATAACGTCCTTTGTATAGAACTGTTGGCGCAGGTTGATGTCGAAAATCTTTAAACAATCTGTTGGCGTGGCATCAAGAAAACGATTAATTGTTTGGCTCGACACCTCACTTCGCTGAGCCAATGAACCGAAACACACGGCACGACAGTCACGCGCTGCTGCCTCAATCTCGGGTGTAAAAGGTATGTTATCCCATGCCACGTTGCTCTTAATATCATACGTAGGCACGCCTTCGGCATCGAGAGTAACCTGTACTGTACCCGTAGGATAACCGACAATGGGCATGATATGTTTCAATCCCGTAGCTTGAAACCTATTAATGGTTTCGTCGCCAAGAGCGTCATTACCGAGCGCGCTAATCGCCCACGAATCGTAACCAAACTGACTAACATGATAGGCAAAATTGGCAGGGGCACCGCCTAACTTGCTTCCCTCAGGCAAACAATCCCATAGGGCTTCACCAATACCTACGATTTTCTTTTCCATAATCAAAAGTATATTAATATTTCTATTGAATTTCTTTGTGTTCTATGCAGCGTGAAAAACTATTCTATGCAACATAAAAAATCTTTATAAATCGTTTAAACCTTTATGGCGAACAGCACAAAATACGCTTCCCTATACCATCAGGAGCTTACTAAACGTGTACAAACAAATCAGCATCAAGTCATCTTCGTATGGTTTTAGGTTTTATATCTCGTCGAGAATATGTATGTTGCAAAGATAAAAAAAATAATGATACCATCGAAAAAAAGATTATAACATTCATACTAATAAAAATCACCGTAAAACGTAACAAATGCTATCTTTTTGCTTAACTTTGCAATCGAAAACGAACAAATGTCCAAACCAACAGGATAAACTCTAATAAAAACTTAGTTTATGACAAATTTACGTTTCGAAGCAGTGACGCAAGCTTCTCGCAAAAGACCCGTTGAGGTGATTACTCCAGTGCAACGCCCTTCCGAATTTTTTGGGAGAAAGGTCTTTAATCGTGCCAGAATGTACAAGTATTTGCCCGCTGATGTGTACGAAAAATTGGTTGATGTTATCGACAATGGCGTGCAACTCGACCGCGGAATAGCCAATGCTGTAGCCAAAGGCATGAAGCAATGGGCCGACGAAAACGGCGTTACCCACTACTCTCACTGGTTTCAACCTCTTACCGAGGGCACTGCAGAGAAACACGATGCCTTTGTAGAGCACGACGGAAAAGGCGGTATGATAGAGGAATTTTCGGGCAAACTGTTGGTTCAGCAAGAGCCTGACGCTTCGTCGTTCCCCTCTGGTGGTATTCGTTCTACCTTTGAAGCGCGCGGATATAGCGCTTGGGACCCTACATCGCCTGTATTTATTATTGACGACACACTGTGTATACCCACTATCTTTATTTCTTATACCGGCGAGGCCTTAGACTATAAAGCACCGTTGTTGCGTTCGTTACATGCTGTGGGTAAGGCAGCAACTGATGTGGCTCACTTCTTTTATCCTGACGTGAAAAAAGTAAATGCGAACCTTGGTTGGGAGCAGGAATACTTCCTCGTTGATGAAGATTTATATGCCGCCCGCCCCGATTTGATTTTGACAGGACGCACATTAATGGGACACTCATCGGCTAAAGACCAGCAGATGGACGACCATTACTTTGGTATTATACCCGAGCGCGTTCAGCAGTTTATGAAACAACTGGAGATTGAAGCCCTCGAATTGGGCATACCTGTTAAGACACGTCACAACGAGGTTGCGCCCAATCAGTTTGAGTGCGCCCCCATTTTCGAAGAAACCAGCTTGGCTGTTGACCATAACATGCTGCTGATGTCGCTCATGAAAAAGGTTGCGCACAAACACGGTTTTGAGGTGTTGCTGCACGAGAAACCATTTAGTGGCGTAAACGGTTCGGGCAAACACAACAACTGGTCATTGTCTACCGATACGGGCGTTCTTTTGCACGGACCAGGGAAAACGCCCGAAGACAACCTGCGTTTTGTGGTGTTTGTGGTAGAAACACTGATGGGCGTATATCGCCATAACGGACTTTTGAAGGCGTCAATTATGGACGCTGGCAACGGCCATCGCCTTGGAGCGAACGAGGCTCCGCCCGCAATCATCTCGAGTTTCCTCGGCAGAACTGTGTCGGACGTGATTGAACATATTGAGAAAGCCGACAAAGACGCGCTCTTTATTAAAGGTAAAGAGGGTGTGCATATTGATATTCCACAGATTCCTGACATCATGCGCGACAATACCGACCGCAACAGAACTTCGCCCTTTGCCTTTACAGGTAACCGCTTTGAGTTCCGTGCCGTAGGCTCGTCAGCCAATTGTGCCAGTGCGCAAATTGTGTTAAACACCGCTGTTGCTGAAGCCCTCACCGACTTTAAACGTCGTGTTGATGCGCTCATTGCGAAAGGTGAGGACAAGATTTCGGCCATTGTCGACGTGGTTCGTGAGGATATTAAGACCTGCCGTCCGATACATTTTGATGGCAATGGCTACAGCGACGAGTGGATTGCAGAGGCTAAACGTCGCGGATTAGATACAGAAAAGTCGGCCCCTGTCGTCTTCGACCGTTACCTTGATGAGGCCAGCGTGAAGATGTTTGAGAGCCAAAATGTCATGAAGCGCAACGAGCTCGAAGCGCGAAATGAAGTGAAATGGGAGACATTTACAAAGAAAATTCAGATTGAAGCGCGCGTATTGGGCGACCTTTCTATGAATCATATTATTCCCGTTGCTACTGATTATCAGAGCCGTTTGTCAAGCAACGTCGAGCGTCTTATGGCTATCTACGGTCCCGAAGAAGGGCGAAAGCTGTCTGAACGCAACATGAAGATTATTCGTGAAATAGCTGATCATACCGCCGCTATTGAGCAAGGTGTGGAAGATATGGTCAATGCGAGAAAGGTGGCTAATAAGATTGAGAACCCGCGTGCGAAAGCAGTGGCTTATCATGACACCGTAGAGACTTACTTTGAAGCCATACGTTACCACATCGATAAGCTTGAATTAATTGTTGCTGACGAACTTTGGACACTTCCAAAATATCGCGAATTGCTGTTCATTAGGTAATTCGCACTGCTTGTTTCGGTAGTACATACCCCCTGTTACGGTCGCTCGTGCCCCCTGAGTTAGGGGGCAGGGGGTCTGAACGCCCCTTGTAACATATAAAAACAACAGGCTTCCTTGTATGCTTTTATTTTTATCTTGCATACAAGGAAGCCTTTTTTTAAAGGAGGAATAAAATGTACAGGGGGGATATTTGTTTTTTTTAAGCATTGAGTTTTGGGGCTTGAGAGCAGTTGTTCAGACCCCCAACCCCCTAACTTAGGGGGCTTGTCAAACCCTATAACCGCCGCTTTAGTATCGCCTCCAGCTCCTCAGCACTGGGATAAACCGCCAGAATGGTGCCGTGTTCATCTATAAGATAGCCTCCGCCTGCGCTGTTTCTCACACCATTTTGTTCCCAAATTTTATACTTATCGTTGATTTCTGCCGTTGACGTCCAAGGATAACCATCTTGCGCTGCAGCCGCTTCCATCGCACCTTCTTTCATTTCTCGTGCAAAGGATATGATCTGGAAGCCGCGGTCTTTATATTTATTGTAAACAGGAATTAGCGATTTTGCATGACTCCTACAAGGGCCGCACCACGACGCCCACAGGTCAATGTAGATGAGTTTACCCTTGTACAGCGATGAAAGCATGACATCATTTCCGTGTCCATCAGGCACAATATAATCGATATAACGGAAGCCAGGCTTGAGCTGTGCGGCAGTAGCCTCGTTTAGAATCGTCGAATGGTAAGGGTGTTGAGGGAATAAGTTGGCTAACAAATTGTAATAAACTTCTATCATTCTCGCCCTTGTTTGCGGAGGTGTAGAGGCTGTAAGGTCACGATATATACGCGCAAAGGCATAGAATGACGGATGTTCGGCCAGCCATTCTGCCTTTTTAAGACCCATCTCGTCATATAATTTTTCGTATTTTTCCCTCGTACTCTGCCCCATTGCACGCTCTTCACGCGACGTGTCGGCAGCGGCGGGCGGCGTTGCTTCAAGACTCCGGAGCCGAGGTTCATAGGCTTTGAAAAGCGAGTCGCGGAAAGCAATGTACTCCATGGCCATCGTGTTTTCGGGGCCTCGTGAGGATATGCGTATAACGTCGTCGCCCTTATCGCTGGCACGTGGTATAGAAATTTGCACGTCAGCAGGCTCAATAATAAAGTCGGCAACGCGCACAGTTCCCTCTTTATATTCACTTTCCAGAACCACCGTATAACATTTTGGCTGTTGGGTTTGAATGTCACAGATGAAGCGTCCGTTCCTAATGGCCACCTTTATAAATCGATCTGCGCGAAGGGCATCGAAATCTTCAAAGATTAAAACATTCTTTTCCTTGGGGTCTTCCACACGTCCTGTAACATGGCACACAATGGATTGGGCATGAGCCAACAATGAAAAACCACACAAAAAAAGAAATAGAAATATACGAGAAAGCCGCATAATATCAAATGATCTAAATTAAAAATATAAGATTAAAGCCTACGATTATCAGGCGCAAAGATATATAAAAATTACAAATTACGGGCTTTTCGGCGATTTATTTCGTAACTTTGCACCACGCAATGGTTCCTAAACAGGATATAATTCTGTTGGGCTAAGATGGGAATGCCGCGCAAATCGGCAACTATACCCGTAGCTGTGAGTCCTTTTTCAGGACGATTCAATTGTGGTCACTGATTGTAAAGCCTCCTCGGCTTTTAGCTTTTGGGAAGACCGAATCGCCCTTTTCAGGATAAGTCAGAAGACCTGCCATGGCATGATTACACGCGTTTGCGGGACTACAAGCGCCAATAACACGAGGTATTAGCATCATGATGATTAGCAAACGGCATGCTTTGCTGTTAGTTTTTATAGGGTTTGCAACCATGCATTCTTTTGCGGTGGTCAAGCCTAAAGCCGACACATTAGGTGTGTTTCGCGACAGCACGTTCAGTCTGAACGAAGTTGTGGCAACGGCGCAACGCAACCAAACGCCGCACCAAACGATGCCACGCGAACAGCTTAAAGGCATTGTGTCGAGCAGTGTAGCCGATGCTCTCAAATACTTAGCAGGCGTACAAATCAAGGATTTTGGCGGATTGGGCGGACAGAAAACCGTAAATGTGCGGTCGATGGGTTCGCAACACGTGGGCGTTTACATCGATGGCGTGCGCGTTACCAATGCACAGAACGGAACGGTTGACTTGGGAAAGTATTCGCTTAACACGCTCGAGACAGTATCGTTATTCAATGCCAATAAAACCGAACTGCTGATGATGGCCAGCGAATACGCTTCGGCCTCAACGGTATATCTTACTACTCATCGACCCGATAGCTCGTCGTTCACGGGCGCTTACGGCGTAGGCTCGTTTAATACACACCGTATTTCAGCCACGTGGAGCTACAAAAGGCTCGGCTTTATCGACGCACAATACGCTCATTCTGACGGAAATTATCCCTTCAGATATCACACTGCCAACGAGGATACGACGGGAACGCGACGCAATGGCGACATTGACCAGTTCCGTATTGAGGGTGCTGCCTTCGTCGGACCGCTGGCAGTACACACCTATTATTATATGTCGCAACGCGGATTACCCGGTGGTGTGGTTCGCCGACTGACAGATAAGTACACCGATATAGGCCGCGAGTGGGACCGAAACTTCTTTACACAGCTTACGTATAAGCAACGGTTTGGCGACTTTGGCTTAAGAGCCATCGTAAAATATGCCAACGACCACCTGCACTATAGGTCTGATTATCCCGAAAACGTAAGCGTACACGCCAATACTCGCTATCATCAACAGGACGCCTACTCGGCCATTGCCGGCTCGTGGATATGGCGAAACCTGTCGTTCTCTGCGTCGACAGACCTTCGCTGGAGCGACCTAACGTCGGATATGAAATTCTTTCATTACGTTTACCGTATTGACAGCAAGTCGTCGCTTTCTGCCTTTTGGCGCTGGCGAAACCTTAGTTTAAACGCGTCGATGCTGTACACACATGTGTCCGATTACCGCAATGGGGCGTCGTCGCCACTGAACCGTGTCACATGGGACGCGCTGGCATCATACACGCTTGGCAGCTGGACGTTCCGCGCTTTCTACAAGAGCGTATTCCGCGCTCCTACATTAAACGACCTTTATTACACGCTCGTGGGCAACCGAAACCTACGACCCGAATACACCCGACAGCTTGATTTTGGCGCGTCGTACAACGCATCGTGGATATCGTTTCAGGCTGATGCCTACTACAATAGCATTACTGACCGCATCGTTTGCCTCCCAGCGCGCGGCACTTTACAATGGAGCATGCTCAACTATGGCGTTACAAGGTGCCTTGGTATCAACGCGCAGGCCACCGCAACATGGCGACAGCACGCGCTCACGCTGACAGGAACGTTTCAAGATGACCGCAACCGCACCGACCCTACCAGCAGCGAATACAACGATTATATTGCTTATTCGCCAAAATGGAGCTTCACAGGCATCTACACGTTCAGATGGAACGGGTGGGCGGCATCGGTGTCAGACATGTACGTAGGCAGCCGATACTGGGCTATTCAGAACAGTTTAGACCCTCCCCTTGCGGCCTATAACTGCGTCGATATCAAAGCATCGTACACATGGCGCCGCTTGACGCTCGAGGGCGAATGTCAAAACTTGTTCGATAAGCCCTACGAAATGATTGTGCGTTGGCCTATGCCCGGACGACGATTTATGGGTACTTTGAGGGTTGATTTCTAAAATAAAACTATATTATTTCAACAAATTCATTCACAAATACATTAAACATTGACACATGATTAAACGTTTACTATCACTTGCATTGGCGCTTACGGCGTCGGTTACTGTGCTTACAGCACAAACCTCTAACAACAAAAAAGAGAGTCTTATTTTCTGCGACGAAGGCGGCTGGCAGCAGAATAACGGTCAGCTTTCGTTCTACAACGGAACCACCAGCACGCTAACCAACAAATGGTTTGAGCAAGTTAACGGCAAAAGACTGGGTGACACACCAAACGATATCATTCAGATTAATGACACGTTAGTGGCTATCTGCGTAAACTGGTCGAACATTATACAGTTTATTCGCCCTGATGGCACCGCGTGCGGAGCCACAGAAGACGTACCCAACAACCGCAAAATGGCTACCGACGGCCGCTATTTGTACGTTACATCGTATGCTCATAACGTAGGCGGACAGTCGTTTACAAAGGGTTGCGTGGCTAAAATTGACGTGGCTACCAAGCGAATTGTAGCCGTGTGTGAGGTGGGTTGGGAACCCGAAGGCGTTGAATACTACAAGGGAAACCTTTATATTGCCAACAGCGGCGGCTACAGCTTCCAAGAGCCTCACGGCTACGAAACAACCGTAAGCGTGGTGAAAGCTGATGACATGACTTTCATTAAGAATATTGAAACAGGCAAGAAGAACCTCTACGGCAGCACATCATTGGCTGGCAATTACATGCTTATCAATTCGGCTGGCGATTATAACGCCTCACCCGCTGCAACAGTATTGCTCAATCTGGACAACGAAGAGGTAAAAACTTTCGACTTCCCTTGCACTTACAATACTACTGATGGTTCGCTCTTCTACCTCATTGGATCAAGCTATAGCTATAGTGGCGGTTATTCGTACGTGGTAAAAACTATCGACCCACGCACCGCAACCGCAACCGATAAAATATATAACGACGATATTACTGCGAAAATTAAGTCGTTGCAGATGCCTTACGACATCTATATTTCGCCCTACACAGGCAACGTGTATTTTACCGATGCACGCACCTATGGCAGCGCAGGCCGCGTATACGGCTATACGAAAGACGGCGAGAACGTGATTAACGGACTGGAAACTTACGTAGGTCCTGCTCACATAGTAGCGTTACCACAAGCTGGCGTTCCTGTTGCAACAGGTATTAAGACAGTTAAGCAGGCTAACCCAAGAGCTGCTGACGAGCATTACTATGACCTGTCAGGACGTCGCGTTAATCGCCCAACACACGGCATTTATATCTACAAAGGCAAAAAGGTGGTGCTGTAAAACAAACCTATTTTGGCTTTATAAGCCGAACACAATAAGAAAGACGGAGCTACGATGTGGCCCCGTCTTTCACGTTTATACACCCTTATATACCTATTTATAAAGAAGCAGACGTACGCTTGCAAACAAATATTCACCTACTTGTAAAGAAGTAAACACAGGGTTATAAAAAAGCAGGCGCTGATTTTTAAAAAAGCAAACATCTGCCACGCTTTTCATTCCCTCACGCGCCTACTCGCTCATCTGTTCTACAAGCTATCGTAGAGCACAAACCAACATTCCCTACCCCTCCTGCCCATACACCCAAATACATCATATATTCAGCTGTAAACACCTCGCCTTTTCAGGCTAAACCTCGTTGTACGACGGTCGCCGTACGCGCTGTTGACGGCCGACGTACAATGTGTACTTCGACCGCCATATAAAGGGTATGACGGCCGTCGTATAACCACCAAATAATCAGAAAGATTACACCATTTTGCTGAAAAATTGTAAAATTACAAAGTTATGTGTTAAACAGCACTTAATTTTTGTTCTAAATCCCCAACATATCAATAATTTTATTTATTTTGCAACATACAAAAGCATAAAATAATCAATAAAAAGAACAAAGGCATTATGAAAAAGAAATTTATTTGCACCGTATGTGGTTACATTCATGAGGGAACAGAAGCACCTGCAGAATGTCCAGTTTGTCATGTTAAAGCTGATCGCTTTCAGGAGTTTGACGCAGCTGCTTTAAAGGGTACTAAAACAGAGGCTAACCTGCAGTCAGCATTCGCTGGCGAAAGTCAGGCTCACACCAAGTATCTGTATTACGCTTCAAAAGCAAAGAAAGACGGATACGAGCAGATTGCAGAACTGTTTACCGAAACAGCTTTAAACGAGAAGGAACACGCTAAACTGTGGTTCAAATTCTTGCACGAAGGCGACATTCCTACAACCACACAGAACCTCGCTGACGCTGCTGCGGGCGAAAATTATGAGTGGACTGACATGTACGCTGAGATGGCACGCATTGCTGAAGAGGAAGGTTTCAAGGGTATTGCAGCTAAATTCCGTGGCGTAGGCGCTATTGAAAAGCGTCACGAAGAGCGTTATCGCAAGTTGCTAAAGAACATTGAAGACAAGGTGGTTTTCTCACGCGATGGAAGCTGTATTTGGCAATGCCGTAACTGTGGACATATTGCAGTAGGCAAACAATCGCCTGAAGTATGCCCTGTTTGCAACCATCCGAAGAGCTTCTTCCAGATTGCTGCTGAAAACTTCTAAAAGTAATAAGCAATAGATACAAAAAGAACGGTTACGCAGATTGCTGACGTGAGTCAACAGTTTTCATAGAATAAATTAAAAAGGTAAGTAATAGCAGGCTGCTAAGATCTCTATTTAAAAAACTTGATAGGTAAAGGCAGCCAAGTTAATTTAAGGTGACTGTTGCCGTATTCTGACAATACTCATTACTCAATAGGGCTGCGTATCCAAGTTCATTTAAGGTTGAGCCTACTGTCATTCTGTGGCAGCAGGCTCTTTTTTTGCTCCATACGCGAGAACGAATATAGCGTAATAGGACGCAGCTGACGACCATTTCACGATAAAAAACAGATGAATCGGTATGGGCCAAAAATAAATTTTAAAAGACAAAAAGGCTCGTTTTCAACCTGTTTAAGCCTGCTTTCTGTTGGTGAGAGTATGCAGAAAAGCGCAGGCCTTCACAATAAAATAGAGCGTTAGACGGTTGTTTTTAAAGAGACAAAGCACGTAGGCTCTACCCTATTATTTTGAAAACAAAGCTATGTTAAAAGAATTTTTAATTGTAAGCACAGGCAGTTTCTTTGGCGGTGGCGCCCGATATGTGGTGTCACAATGGCTTCAAACGCTCACGTTGCTACCCTTCCCACTCGGTACGTTCGTAGTAAATGTGGTAGGTTGCCTGCTTATTGGTTTCCTCTCGGGCTTGAATTACGGCGGCGGATTCATGACACCCACAACCAAGTTATTGCTTACAACGGGGTTCTGTGGCGGCTTTACCACGTTCTCAACCTTCGTCAACGAAGGCTCGGCATTAGGTCGCGACGGCCATTTTGCGTGGTTAGCATTATATATAATAGGTAGTCTGGCCGTCGGCTTCCTGTGTCTGCTGACAGGCAATATGATAAGTAAAGTCTTACAATAGGGAAATATTGAATAAGTAAGAGTGAATAAATGTGACAACTTTTACATGTTGTCATGAATTGTATTTACAACCGATTATTACTCAATATTTTATAGATAATAAGTCAGAAATATGGTTGTTATTTTTAATTGCACATTCTAAAAGGTGAAGATTTAACG
>JABCPF020000042.1 GCA_013333285.2 Prevotella sp. | reverse complement strand
TTTTTTATCAAATTTGTATTTTGATAGATGCTTTGTGTTGTATTTGTTGTGGTGCGGCGGACGCCGTATGATGTGTATGACGAACGTGATACAACGAGTTTGACGACCGCAGTATGATGTGTACGACGGTCGTGGTATGATGAGGAAAATTGAAGAACGGCGGCAGGATTCCTATGAAAAGAGGGTAGTGGTAGGCGCTGATCTTTGTTGGAATCTGCTAATAATATGGGGTTTGTGGGGTTGTTTTAGTTTGTGATAATTTGGCTAAAAGTTAGATTAGCCTAAGTATTGTTTAAGAATTTTTGCTGCTGAGCTGTATTTGATTTTGCGAATGGCTTTTTCTTTTACTTGACGAATTCGCTCTCGTGTCATGCCCATTTCATCGGCAATCTCTTCTAAGCTTTTTTCCATTACACCTATTCCAAAGCTTTCTCGTATAATGGTTTGCTCGCGTTCGTTAAGTACTTCTTTCAGTAAATCGTTGATAAATTGGTTCATTGATTCCCTATCGAGTTGGGAATCTGAATTGGTAGAGGTGTCGTCTGACGTAAGTATGTCGGCCATAGAATTATCTCCTTCTTCGTTGCCTAAAGGGGCATCGATACTGGTTGTATGGCTATTTGCATCGCGTGCTGACTCTATTGTGTTTTCGTCTATGCCTGTAATTTGGGATAATTCTTGAGTTGATGGAATGCGTCCGTTGAGTTGTACGAACTGTTCTGTTGCGCGATTTACTTTCCCTGCAATGCCAACTTGGTTGAGAGGTACACGTACAATTCGGCTTTTTACGGCTAAAGCTTCGATGATACTTTGCCGAATCCACCATACTGCATAGGA
Source organism: Prevotella sp. (assembly GCA_013333285.2). Classification (GTDB taxonomy): domain Bacteria; phylum Bacteroidota; class Bacteroidia; order Bacteroidales; family Bacteroidaceae; genus Prevotella. Next base: position 84,027 of record JABCPF020000042.1, on the reverse strand, counting down.
TATAAACTTGAAGCCTCTTGTTTCGTCGAATTTCTCTGCTGCTTTAACCAGCCCCATGTTACCTTCATTAATCAGGTCGGTTAAGAATATTCCTTGGTTCTGATATTGTTTTGCTACAGAAACAACAAATCGTAAATTGGCGCTGACAAGGCGGTCACGGGCTTGCTCTCCTTCTTTTCCTCCTTTATGAATTTTGGTAGCAAGCTCGGCCTCTTCTTCGGGAGTGAGCATGGGTTCACGTGCTATCTCGTTAAGATAGCGATCGAGTGCTTCGTTGTTACGGCTTGTTATGGACCTTGAAATTTTAAGTTGTCTCATCTCCGTAGGTTTAGGTTTCTAATTAGATTAGTCGCAAAAATACTATATTTTTTGCTTATGGCCTAAACTTTATGCTACAAAGTGTTCTTTTTTTACCTTTTAAATATTAAATTGTGTTTATTATCTTGGTTTTGATATAAATCTTTTTATATTTGCGAATACGCTTATTACCAACAAAATTTATTTTTATGAAACGACAGATTAAAGCCCTAATGCTGTCATTATTGCATGGACACTTGGGATGTAAGTCGAAAGATTCGCACGAGGCTGAAGCTTATATGCCTACACAAGATGAGAGGAAGATTAAAGACGTCCTTGATTGCCCAGATAGCTGTCTTTAAATCCTAAGAAATATAAAACGCCGTCAAGCCCCATATTATTAATGTTTTGGCCGGCATTGGCAGCCACACGAGGTTTAGCGTGAAAAGCTATACCCAAACCTGCTTCGGTAAGCATGGGCAGATCGTTTGCGCCATCGCCTACAGCGATAGTTTGAGCAAGGTCAACGTGTTCAACTTGTGCGATGAGTTTTAATAGCTCTGCTTTGCGTCGGCCATCAACAATATCGCCAACATATCGCCCTGTAAGCTTGCCGTCTTCGCCTACTTCAAGTTCGTTGGCGTAGACATAATCGAATCCGAATTGTCGTTGTAAGTATTCGCCGAAGTAGGTGAATCCACCACTGAGTATGGCAATTTTATAGCCGCATGTTTTCAGCACTTTCATTAGTCTAGGCACACCTTCTGTAATGGGAAGCCTTTTAGCGATGTCTTCCATAATGCTGGCGTCAAGACCTTTCAGCAGTGCTACTCGCTCGGTAAAGCTTTCTTTGAAGTCGATTTCTCCTCGCATGGCGCGTTCGGTAATGGCTTTTACCTTGTCGCCTACGCCTGCACATTTGGCCAATTCGTCAATACATTCGGTTTGAATAAGCGTTGAATCCATATCGAAACAGATGAGACGACGCATTCTTCGGTACATATCGTCCTTTTGAAAAGAGAAGTCGAATTCTTGCTCTTGGGAAAGTTTAATCAGCTCGCTTTGCATAGCGTGGCGGTCAGTAGGTGTGCCACGCAGCGAGAATTCAATACAAGCTCTGCGATTTTGTTCAGGATTTTTGATGCTCATTCGTCCAGTAAGGCGCAAAATAGAGTCGATATTCAATCCTTGTGATGCAATAACTTTTGTGGCACATGCTATTTCTCGGGCTGACAATGTGCGGCCAATGAGGGTAAGAATGTATCGATTTTTGCCTTGCTGATCAACCCAATGCTCGTAGTTTTCGTCGCTAATGGGTGTGAAAGCTATATTAACTCCCAATTCAGTGGCTTTGAATAGAAGCTCCTTCATCATCTGTCCGGAGTTAGCTTCACGAATGCGAATTAAGATGCCTAGCGAAAGAGTAGAGTGGATATCTGCCTGTCCGATGTCAAGAATATTCGCATCGTATCGAGCCAATATAACCATAACCGAAGCTGTAAGGCCTGGTTGGTCCTGCCCTGTAATACTAATTAGTATCTGTTCTTCTTTGTCCATGTGCTCAGTTTTGCTTGTTAAAAGGTTGCGCTTGTTGTGTTATCGATACATCAACTTAATAATAATGTGCATAGTTGAAGAAAGGCTCGGTAACTACATCGTGCGTAGAGCCTGTGTATGTATTGCCGTAAGGGTCAGTAGCCTTTACGGTAATATGTGCTTCTTTTGATTTAGGGATATAATAATAAAGGTGGTTCATAATGAGGTAACCATTGCGTTTACTCACAAAATAGGCCGAAACCGCTTTATTATATTTTAAATGATAACCCGTAGCAAAAGCGTCTTGACCTTTGCTATTCAGGCGTTTCATCTCGTGTTCATGTCCATCTTCAATGGCAACAACCTTCCATCTCGAGTCGGCATTAAATACATTTGCCACCACCACCTTTTCGTTATGGGGTAGGCTCCAGTCAGTAGCGTACGACTCTCCGTTGAAGTTTGTATTGGCGTAAAAGAGCGACATCTGTCGTTCGGCTGGCCAAAAGGTGCCTTTATAATAGGCATTTGTAAGACGGTTTTGCTCAATACTGTAGACATAATAGCCGTTAGGCGTTCCACAAATATTGATGTTCGATTGCCATATATTGCCGCAAGCTGCCGCATGACAGTGCTCTAACACGCGTTGTCCATGAAATGTTATCTCATGGTTTATGGCGAAATGTGTATGTCCGCAGAACAATTCGTATCCACCTTTAAATGCTTTAGCTTCCTTCAAAATGGTGCTTAAAATAGACGAAGAATAATGTCCTTCTTCGGTGGATATGTTTAAAGGTTCTGCATTTTTCGATGGACGCGTACCGAAAGTAAGCGGTATATGGTAAGAAACTATGAGCTTTTTACTCTTATCGGCCAAAGCAAGGTCCTGTCGTAACCATTTTAATTGCGATTCCATTAGCTCGCCAGGCTGATAGTAACTCATGCCACGGAAGAAGTGAACATTGTTGAAACACACATAATGTACGTCGCCACGATCAAAACTATAGTCGGTAGGCCCGAAGCTATCTTCCCATTTTCGCTTGTAAAGAGGGTTGTTATCCTGATCGTGATTGCCAATAACCGAGAATACACGAGCCTTAGAAGATCCCATGGCTTTGCGAATACCCTCTTCCAATGATGCATTGTAGCCACCGTAATATTGTACATTATCACCCATACTCAAAGCGTATACAGGTGTGCCTGCTGGCAGATTGCCAATAGTTTCCTTGACGTCAGTCATCGTTTCTTCGGTGAAACGTTCCAAGTCAGTCTTCTTAACGGGGTCGTCGTTAGGCCCTGTAAAGTAAGGGTTAAAGGCGTTTGTTACCTGTGGATCGCCAAAAACAATAAGTCGATAATTCTTTTCTTTCCCATGTGGTAGGCGATGAAGAGTGAAGTTATACGTTTTGCGCTTGCTCACAATAGGTTGATAGAAGAGCGCGGTACGGTCGGTTTCCGAGTGCGTTAACACCTCACAGTAGTCGGGAATAGTATAATAAACAAAGCGGGAATCTTTGTTAGTTAAAAGTGTGTAGCGGCCTATGTTATCGGTTTTTACACACGTAAAGCCATCGCTTACAACAACACCTTCCATAGGTTTGCCCTCTTCGTCGGTCAGTTCGCCGTGTATGGTGTCGGCTATTTCTTCGTGTAGCTTTTCGGCTACCGCCTTTTTCATCTTGGCATATTGTCCTGCTTTCAGAGTGTCTAAGCCTAAAGTGCGTGCAATAGGCGATGGTGGGTCGATGGGATTAGGATTTTTTTTCCAAGCCCAAACCACCGCAACCACTGCTAAGAGGCATGTAATTGCGGTGGCAAAAATAAGTATTTCGCGTTTCTGTAAAGACATTAGAGAAGTGTTTTTTCTCTATATTTAATATGTTTTATTACGTTTTTATTTATAGGTCGTTATGCATGTTCCAGCCCATAATAGCTGCAATTTGTGGAATCAGCGTCATAGCGATCTTCTGATTACCATGTACATTTGGGTGGTGATCAGAGCCAAGGTCGAACCCTTGCTTTATAATTTCGCCCATAGGCTGAGCCATATGCACGTTCTTCATGTCAGCAAGCTTCTTTCCAACTTCATCAATTGCAGCACGAAGGAATATGCTAGCCGAGTGTGGATAGATGCAAAGGATTTGTGCATTTGGATATTTTGAACGAATGGTTTTTACCAGTTTCACATACGAATCAACATAATTGAATGGAGAAGTCTGTATAGAAAAGTCGTTGCTTCCTAGGTTAATGGTTACCAAGTCAGGCGTATATGCCTTGAAATCGTAGGCAATGGTGTCGGCCTCATCAAAAATCTGACCATATCGTTTTGACATAGTGGGTACATCTTTACCACGATAGTTGCGGCAAACTCCTAAGCCAGAGTGAGCAATTACTGCATAATCGGCGTCAAAATAACGAGCTATAGTACAGTCGTATGCTTTGTTTACATCTTCTGTGCTCAGCTTAAAGTGTTCGTTTTCATTGGCTCCATATACACCATATCCGCAAGAATAAGAGTCACCAATAAACTCAATCATTCTCTTACGTGCAGGTACAGCCTTCAGCGTTCCGTTTGTTGCAACTGTGATTGAGTGAATAGTGGTGCTACCATATTCGCCTTCTGTGCTCTTTTGCAGACAAAGACGGTGTGTACCTTTCGATAATTTATCAGCTAAAACTATCTCATAAGGCTCCGTGCCTTTGATTTGAATTCTCGACTTAAACTTGCCATCGATGAACACATTATGGAAGCTTTCGCCACTCTCTGAAACCTTAACGGCGATTTTTCCTCCTGTAAAGTCGGTTTGAAAATAGGTACCAACCCAGTCGTAACGTACTTTACCGTCGTCGGTTTTCAGCACACGGCCAGTGTAACTAATGGCAGAATCGTTGGCTTTTACAGTGCGGTCGGCCCACGCTGAGAGCGATACCGCACAGGTCAATAGTGTTAAGGCGATGAATTTTTTCATGTTGTTTCGTTTATAAATTTAAATATTTAGTTCTTACTATAGGCAAAGTTACTAAACCTCTTTGAGGTGTAGGCTTAAAACTTGAATAATTTTAGTTAAATCCTTATTGAATAAGCTTTTTCTGTGCTTTTGACAATTACTTTCACTGTAAAAAGACATGACAATGCGTATATAGTATAAATTAATTATGTATCTTTGCGCTACAGCACTTCTGCTGGCCTATTTTACCAGTAGGTATCGACATCGTCGAGTTGACGTTACTATTATTAAAAGAATTAATATTTACCTAATTAATAATTTGATAAACCGATTATGAGAAAATCTACAATTCTTTTCGCGTTTCTTTTTGCGTTTACACTCTCTGTAAGTGCACAGAAAGCGCGTAATGACATCAAGGCAAACATTAGCCTTGCAGGAAGTAATTACTTAGCCTATCCTGGCCCACAGAAGCAGCTTACTGCGGCTCCTGCTGGTTACGAACCGTTTTATATTAGTCACTATGGCCGCCATGGCTCGCGCTATGTTATAGGTAAAGACTCTTACGATAAGCCCTATGCAACGCTTGTTAAGGCCGATTCGTTAGGCAAACTTACGCCTCGTGGCAAGGAAGTTCTGTCGATAGTTAGAAAGCTTCGCAAGCAAGGCCGTAGCCGAGAAGGCGAATTAACTTTGCTTGGTGCGCAGCAACATCGCGAAATTGCTCAGCGTATGTACGAGCGATTCCCACAGGTTTTCAATGGGAAAACGTTTATTGACGCTAAGTCGACCGTTGTTATCCGTTGTATTTTATCAATGGAAAACGCTCTGCATCAGCTGTTAAGGAAGAACCCTAATCTTGAAATTCGTCACGATGCAAGTCATCACGATATGTATTATATGAACGACCCACGCAGCCCTTACGATAAAATGCGCCGTGATAAGCTTTCGCAAGATAGCTTGAAAGCTTTCAATGCTCGTCATAATAATTGCGATCACATGATGTCGGTACTCTTTAACGATGCTGATTATGTGAAATCAATTGATCGTAACGATTTCACAGCCCAGTTGTTTAAACTCACAAAGAATATCCAAAGTACAGACCTAAGACATAAGCTTTCGCTTTGGGACATCTTCTCAGATGATGAGATTTACAACTTCTGGCAGATGGATAACGCGGGTTGGTACGTTTATGCTGGCCCCAACAAACTTAGTGAAGGTGCGGGAATGTATACACAGCTTAATTTGCTGAAGAATATTATTGCAACGGCCGATACTTGTATTCGAATGCCCCACCCAGGAGCAACCCTACGTTATGGTCACGAAAGCGACGTGCTTCCATTGGTATGTCTGATGAATCTTAACGGCTTTGGTAATCCCGTTGACGACCTTGAGCTGTTAGATGATAAGGGTTGGAACAATTACGATATATTTCCAATGGCTTGTAATGTGCAGCTAATATTCTACAAGAATAAGCGCCATACTACAAGCGAACAAATGAAGAAGGGGGATATTTTAGTCAAGATTTTGTTGAATGAAGATGAAGCTCAGCTACCAATTAAGGCGTATAAGGCTCCGTATTACCGTTGGAGCGACGTGCGTGCCTACATGAATCAGCGTATCGCTTCGGCACCAGCTATCAAGCAGCAAGACAATAAATAATAGAGTGATTGACCATTAGAACACTCACTTTATAAATAAGTATAAAATAGGGCTTGAGAAATCAAGCCCTATTTTTGTAAGAGAGATAATCGCTCTTCGACGAGTTCTGTATATTTTTCTTTCAATTTGTCATCGAGAAAAGATGCCTGAATCAGTAACCTCCATTTTGGCAAAGCATTAAGCATATTTGCTATAAGGTGTCTAACAACATTCTCTTCGATGCCCATTGTCGCTGCAGATTGTATGAAATTACTCAATTCTATTTTTGTTTTTCGTCCACTTAATGATAGCGCTAATTCTTCTTTGTCGTTGGGATTTGCAATAGCAGTATTGACGAGATCGTAGGCAGGGGAGAGCTGATAGCCTTTGTGAGGACGGTAAAGTGAAAAGTTTTTCAAGTGCATATCGTTATTTCCTGTCACAAAACAGAAAAGTAACAGTTGCATATAGTTTGTTAAATCAAGTTTGGGCATATCGCAATATTGCATCATCACCTTTGCTATCTGCTCGTACGAACCCTTATATTTGTATTCGGTAGGGTGCAAAGTTAGCTGGCACATGTCTTCCATGTCAATTTTTTTACCCTCTTTTGTACGATCAATTCGTTTGGTAATATATCCCAGAGAGCCATCAGCCAGCCGTATAAGGCTATGTGGAACAACCTTAATTTTTGCACATTCGGCAAGGTGCATCGTCAAATCTTCGTTTTCGGGGAGCTGTGGATAGTCGGCGGTTTGAGGCTTAAAGATATAGTCGCCCCAAAGACCCACGATTGTAAGTCGATTAGTTCCTTCATGCTTATTGAAATTAAGCGATAATTTTGGTTGCACACCCGTTAGCGAAGTTTGCGCACGAATAACCTGCTCGGCTAAGTAGTCGAGTTCATCATATTTATATTCGAGCAGTGGAGCCTCTTGTACACCAAATATTTTTTTTGCACACTGCGGATGAAAATCTTTTTGATTTTCTTGTAGTGGCTGATAGCAATATAAACACTTACACATAGCAGTTTACCAACTTTTATTTTAAAGGTACAACACTTATAGCTCCTATACACTCTTTACAGCATAGTAATAGCAACGACATTCGGTCGAGAACACTGATATTAGTGTTCCGAAGCGCGACGTCAAGCAACCAACCTTCAGGAATCAGACCATCGAAGAAAGGGAATAAAACAGGACTAATGAATGCGTCTTCTTGAAGCGGAAGTGTTAGGCTTATAGGCTTAGCGTTTGCCCGTTTTAAGTATGATTCATCATAACGAAAGCGATATTCGCCCCCATCTTCGGTTAATAGGCCTGCTAATATGCCTTTTCTGTATATCTCAGCTTGTCTCATAGCCTTTTCGTTGCAGTAAGTTCGTAGTTGAATAAATCAAGTAATTGATTTACCTTATCCATTCTTAACGATGCTTTTCCTTGTTCAAGATTGCGAATAAAACAGAGTCCAACACCCGACTTCATGGCAAGATCTTCCTGCGTAAGTCCATGTTCCTTGCGCAGATTCTTTACTACTCTTGATAGTTGTGTTATTTTCATACCAAACTATATTAGTTCGAATGCAAAAATACAAAATAATATTGATTTTATATGTTGTCGCATATAAAATATTAAAACAGATAGTATTTTATATTATATCGCATATAGTTTATGTGTGTTATAATACTTTTCCTTCGGTTTTTATATCGGTTTGCTACGTTGTTTTAGCTGTTTTATTCGATTTTTTACGATGTAAGGCTTGTTGTATGGCGGCTGTGGTACAATGTGTATGGCGACCGCCATACACATTGTGTGACGGCCGTGTAACGATGTGTATCACGGTCGCCGTACAACGATAAAACAACTGTAGCCGAAAAACCATTTATATATAATAAAGGTGGCCAACTGTAAGAAAGTTGGCCACCTTGTGGGCTATCGTTTAAGGATAGCGCTTTATAAGAAAATACGACGGTCTACAAAAATGGCGAGCATCGTTGCAGAATATCGTGAATGTTTTTTACTTCTTGTTGGGCTTGCTAATCATACCCTCACGCGAAGAACCTACGCAACTGTTAGGCATTTGTATACGCAGCATGGAGCAAATGGTTGGCGCTATGTCGGTAATATACACTGTTTCGGCAGTTCTTCCATGTCCAACGCCCCAGCCATACAGTGCAAACGGAATGTGTGTATCGTATGGGTTCCACTGGCCATGGGTGTTACCTTTGAAGTTTTTGCTTGCAGGCACGTTCTCCCAATCGGCACGAGCCACGTATATTACGTCGCCACTGCGTTTCTTATTGTAGCCATTGATAATCATTTCACGAAGGTATTGTGGAATGCTGCTCTCCATAACCTTATCATAGTCAACAGCAAACATAATGTTTTCGTTCTCTTCTAACTTACGGCATACAGCAGCACGAACCTCTTCTATCGTCTTTCCGCCACGTTCAATAGCCTCATGGTCAAGATAGAGTTTGCAATCGATATGACCAATAATAATAGGTGAGATGCCAAGTTCCTTTACTAAATCAGCTTCTATAGCTTTTAGTTTTTTACCCATATCAAGGCCACCTGCAGCCATTTTATGCTCAGTTAGGAAGTTGTGATTGTGAGGACCGCCATGGTCTGCCGAAAGGAATACAAGATATTTACCTCGTCCCACTTGTTCGTCAAGCGCTTTGAAGAAACGTGCTACCTGTCGATCAAGTTCCATGAAAGAGTCGAAATTCTCCTTCCCTCGTGTGCCAAAGTTATGGGCAAGTGCGTCAGTTGACGATACGCTTATGGTTAAAAGGTCGGTAATATCGTCCTTTCCCATTTGCTCGTTCTTTAAAGCTGCCTCAGCCATTTGGAAAGTTTTTGTCACACCCATCACCGATGTCTTTACCTCTGTACCGGGTTTCGTGGCGATGTTTTGGTTTTCGCGTTTAACCCATTCGGGCAGTTCCTGCATATAATAAGTAGACGAAACAAAGTGGCCTGCTGATGTATCCCACCAGTATGCTGCGTCAGCGCCGTGACCTGCAGGTAATATTGCAGAGCGGTCTTTGAGTGAAACACCAATTACTTTCGACTTAAAATCGGTGGCAAGCTTGAGTTCATCACCAATGCCCGAAGCCAAAAGATTACGGGGTGACATCTGTCCTTCGCGACTGTTTGAGCCTACACTCTGTACGGTAGTATCGGCACAGCAGTAAACTTTTTGCCCATTCATGCGGAAGCTATTGCTAACAATGCCCGTGAAAGCAGGTATACTGCCTGTGTAAATAGAGCTATGACCAACGGCAGTTACGGCTGGAACATAGTTGATAAAGGTGTTCTCAAAGCTAAATCCTTGGTCAACGAAGCGACGAAGACCGTCTTTTTGGAACTGGTTGTAATAATAAAAAAAGTAGTCCCACCTCATTTGGTCAACTACAAGACCTACTACAAGGCGTGGGCGTTCGACCTGTGCCATCTGTGGTAACGAAAGAAGTAGGGCTGAGATAAATGCAAAAATTTTTTTCATATTGAAAGTTTTTCTTTGTGTTAAAGGAAAAAGTTAGTTGCGTAATAGTTGTTTTTACACCACGCTACAGAGCTATAGTGGGTTGTGAATCGTCACAAAGGTACGCATTTTAGTTTAGAAGCTTTGTATAATTGTAGCATAATTTGTGGGAAATAGTGGCTTTTTGTTAACTTTGCAAGTATGAACAAACAAGGCAGTATGATAGAAGCGGATGCTGATTTCGATGAGATTTGTGGAGGAATTAGTAAAGAAAATATGGACCTGACGGTTAACGCGGGCGATGACTTTTATCGTTATGCCTGTGAGGGCTGGATTAAACGCCACCCACTTCGTGATGATCAGGTGAGCAACGGACAGTTTACGCTCTTGTCGGAACGTTTGCAAAAGGTGCTTCGCGAAATGATAGAGCGTATAGCTGCAGAGCCACAAGAAGAAGACTCGCTGGAACAAAAGATGGCGAGTTTATACCATTTGGTGACTGATCAAGAGCGTTGTAATCGAGAAGGTACAAAGCCTATTCAACCTCTGCTCGATGAAGCCGAAGCGCTTGATAATCTGCATGATTGGCAGGTTTTTTGTTCACGATTATGCCACCACGGTTATAATGCCTTTCCGTTTGGGATAGGAGCAGGTCCCGACTTGCATGATTCGTCGCGTAATATCGTTTCAATAGGTCAGGGAGGATATTATCTTTTGCGCGACTTTTATTTGAATGACGACGACAATAGTTGTAAAATTCTGAACGCATATAAGACGTACATTGTTGATATTCTTACTGCTGCAGGATATGATAATTTACGTGCCGACATAATGATGCAGCATGTTATCAAGCTTGAAACACGCATGGCACGTGTTGCTTATCCTATAGAGAAACTACGTGAAGTGGAGGAGAATTATCACCTTACGACGTGGGAGAGCGTAAAACGCGATTATCCCCATATAGAATGGGAGACTTTACGTGAAGGCATTAAGTTTCCAGAGTTTGTAGATATAAACGTAGAACAACCCGAACCATTGGCTGAAGCTGACCGCTTGATAGCAGAAACGCCCATAGAAGAGTTGCGTTCGCGACTTATATTTGTGCTTTTGCGCAATGCCTCTGGGTGTTTAGGACAGACGTTTCGTGACATAAACTTTAAGTTTAGTAGTGCTGTTTCAGGCTTGAAAGAGGACATGCCGTTGTGGAAACGTGGCGTAAATACAGTTAAAAATACACTCCCTGACGCTGTGGGAAGGGTGTATGTAAAGCAGTTTTTCCCCGAATCGTCACGTCGACGAGTAACCGAAATGGTTGAACGTATGCGCGAAGCCTTTGCTGTTCGTATCAGTGAGGCAGAATGGATGTCGCAAGAAACTCGCGAAAAGGCGTTGGAAAAACTCAGCGCCATGAAGTTAAAAATAGGATATCCTGAAGAGGAAGAGTGGGACGATTATAGCGATTTGAAAGTAGATGAACGGTTATCTTATTTTGAGAATATGTGGAATATAGCCGCCCATGAGAATGACGAGTTTGTGCGTAAAACGGTTAATCAGCCTGTGGACAGGAAGCTTTGGGATATGAATGCACACACTATTAACGCCTGCTATAATCTAGTAAATAACGATATTACGTTTCCTGCAGGTATTCTTCAGTCTCCATTTTTCTGTGTAGATGAGGACGATGCGTATAACTTTGGTGCAATAGGAGCAATTATTGGACACGAAATGACTCATGGTTTTGACGATCAAGGTAGACGCTTTGATGCAATGGGGAATCTGAATTCTTGGTGGAAGAAGGAAGATGAAGAACGTTTTCAGGATCGCTCAGAGGTCATGATACGCCATTTTGACGGCATGGAGGTGATAGCAGGAGCTAAAGTAAATGGACGGCAAACGTTGGGAGAGAATCTCGGTGACAATGGAGGTCTGAATATTGCATGGGACGCTTTCAAACTCTCAATGAAAGAAAAACCATTGCCTATCAAAGATGGATTTACGGCCGAACAGCGTTTCTTTTTGGCGTTTGCGCTGAATTATGCAGGAAGTATGCGCGAAGAAACGTTAATAAACAGTGTAAAAGCCGATGTTCATGCGCCTGCACGATTACGTGTTAACGGTGCTTTACCGCATATAGAAGGCTGGTATGAAGCCTTTAATATAAAAGGGAGTAACAAGCTTTGGCTTGATACAGAAAAACGTATTCGATTGTGGTAAAGCAAGCAAATCACCATAGAATAACCTCTTTGCATCGTTAACAGTTGTGAAATGTGTAACGATGAATTAATATATATTGGATATTCTTTCTGAATTTCAAATTAAATGTTTACTTTTACACCGTTATTAACGAGAGAAGCTATTATAGCAAGAATCTGCGAACGTTGCATTCGGTAGGTATTAATCAAGGAATTACATTTATCGGTTTTATGATAAACACTTGAGGTAGATATACTACTCTGCCGTTCATATGTGGAAGAGCCGTTATAGTTGTTAGCCTGCATGCATTTATGTGCTTGCAGGGAGTATCCTTTATTTTTGAAACCTTTATAAATAACGGTAAAGTTAAAAAGAGATGGATAAACGCTTATCGTAATGCATATCTTATGGGGTAGATGAGATGAAACTTACGTCTCAACACAAAATATAGGGAGTTACAAATATAAATGGTTCTTGCATTGGTCTATCAGACAATAATTAATTCTCAGTAATAGCAAATATAATAAGTTTCGATATATATGTTTTTTCATACACTATAATGTGAAATATCTTTATTAGCTAAAAGAAGAGGTTTTTTTATATCCCTCTTTCATTTAAAAGAGATAAAAACGATATGAAAAAGTTAATAATAGTAGGTGCTGGTGGTTATGCAAAATCGGTATTAGATTCTGTAGACCATATGAATTTTGAAATGGCAGGATACATAGATGATATTAAAGAAAAAGGTGTATATCATCAAGGCTATCCAGTACTGGGCAATACGATAGATTGTATAGAAAATCCTGAAACGTTTGTTTATTTTGTAGCGATTGGTAACAATTCCAAGAGGAAATTGTGGTTTGATAGACTAAAAGAACGTAATCTTTCACTTATTAATGTGATTGATAAATCAGCTATAGTTTCACATGCTGCAACTCTAGGCGAAGGATGTTTTATAGGTAAATTAGCAATACTTAATCACGGAAGTTCCGTTGGTGACAATTGTGTGATTAATACTCGTGCTCTGATTGAACACGGTTGTTGTATTAAAGACCATGTTAATATTTCAACGAATTCAACACTTAATGGAGATGTTATCTGTGAGAATGGTAGCTTTATTGGTTCAGGCACAGTAATAAATGGTCAGTTAACAATAGGTGAATGGGCTTTGGTTGGCTCAGGAGCAGTTGTCATTAGAGATGTTAAGGAACGAACAGTAGTAGTAGGTGTTCCTGCGAAAGAAATTAATTCTGATAGTCATAAGTACAATTAAACGATGAAACATGTCTATATAATTGCAGAGATAGGATGCAATCATTGCGGTGATCCTAATTTGGCAAAACGTATGGTTGATGAAGCAAAAGCATGCGGTGTTGATGCAGTCAAATTTCAAACATTTAAGGCTTCGGAGTTGATTTCGAAATTTGCTCCGAAAGCTGATTACCAGAAATTGACAACAGGAGAAGAAGAGAATCAGCTGGAGATGACACGTAAGCTAGAGCTTCCATATGATGAATTCATTAAACTGCGTGATTACGCTATAAGTCTTGGATTAGATACATTCTCGACTCCTTTTGATATGGATTCAATAGAATTCTTGGAGAATAGCGGGCAGAAAGTATGGAAGATTCCCTCTGGCGAAGTTACCAATTTGCCATTTCTTGAACGAATAGCAAAGTTTAAGATAGAAGGCAAGAAGATAATATTATCAACAGGCATGTGCACTATTGAAGAAATTCATCAAGCCGTTGATATAATATGTAAATATGAAGATGCTAAAAACTTAGTAATACTTCACTGTAATACAGAGTATCCAACCCCTGATGAAGATGTAAATCTTAGTGCAATTGAAACTTTACATAAAGAATTTCCTAGTATTGAGATAGGCTTCTCTGATCACTCTGTAGGTTATGTAGCTGCGATAGGTGCTTGTATGAAGGATATTGTACTTATTGAAAAGCATTTTACATTAGATAAAAATTTGCCAGGTCCTGACCATAAAGCTTCTGCTACTCCCGAAGAACTGAAAGAATTATGTCATAATGTTCGCCGAATAGAAGTTTTAGCAGGTGAAGGAGGGAAAAAAGTTACAGAGTCAGAAAGACGTAATATTAATATTGCAAGAAAATCAATCGTTGCGCGTAAGGCAATAAAGAAAGGTGATATCTTAAATGAACAAAACCTCACCTGCAAGCGCCCCGGCAATGGAATTAGCCCTATGGAATGGTATCATGTTATTGGTTCTGTTGCTGTTCGTGATTTTCTTGAAGATGAATTAATAGAACTTTAGTAGAAGAAGAATAATGAAGAAATATAAAGTTGCGTTTGCTACAGGATCTCGTGCTGACTACGGCATAGTTCGTAATTATATATCAAAACTTAATCATGATTCAGAGATAGATTTTTATATACTGGCTACAGGCGCTCTTTTATCTGCAGAATTTGGAAATGCTATAGATATTATTGAGCAGGACGGCTTTCGTATAGATTATAAAGATGCTGTACAAGTGAAGATGGACTCGCTTGATGATACATGTTGTATCATGGCTAAAACTTTGGCAGACTTTAGTGGATATTTTGCTAAAAACAAACCAGACTTGTTGATAATACTAGGAGATCGTTATGAGATTTATAGTGTTGCAATAGCAGCTGCTATGCATCGAATTCCTATTTTACATTTGCATGGTGGCGAGCTTACAATGGCAAACTATGATGAATTTATTCGTCACTCTATTACAAAGATGGCTACTTGGCATTTCACAAGCACGTTAGAATATAAGCTGCGTGTTATACAGCTTGGTGAAAATCCGAATAATGTATACTATCTTGGTGCGCTTGGTGCAGAAAATTGTCTTCATATTGACATGCAGAATGTTCCTGCAGAGCTTGTTAATAATGAGACTAGTTTTGTAGTTCTATTCCACCCAGAAACATTGAATGATGTGTCTCCTTTAGAACAGATAAACGAGGTGTTTGCCGCCATAGAACCTTTTACAAGTAATTATCATTTTGCATTTATAGGTTCTAATGCCGATACCCACGCTGACCAGATAACAAAACGTGTTAAAGAGTTTTGTGATAAGCATGAGAATTGTGTCTTTTATACCAATTTACATCCAGATGCTTATCATTACCTTGTAAAAAAATCAATGGCATTGATTGGTAATTCAAGTAGTGGTATTATAGAGGTCCCTTCACTTGGAAGTTATACTGTAAATATCGGTGGACGCCAAACAGGACGTGTGAAAAGTAAAAGTATATTGGACGTTAATTGTAACTCAAAGGAAATAGCTCAAGCTATTGAATTTGTGATTGCACACAAAGACGAAGTGATAACTGATACTCCATATTATAAAGAGAATTCTGCAGAATTATATTATCGCACGACAATGGATATTCTTCATGAAAAGAAGGAAAAGTACAAGCTTTTTTATGATATCAAGCCTTTGAATGTATAAATTGAATAATGATGAAGAGAATAGCGATTATACCAGCGCGTTCTGGTTCAAAGGGCTTAAAGGATAAGAATATTATAGATCTTTGTGGCAAGCCTCTTATAGCCTATTCAATAGAAGCAGCATTTAATACGAAACTATTTGATAAGGTTATAGTATCTACAGATTCTGATACCTACGCGGAAATATCTCGTCGATATGGTGCGGAAGTTTTTATGAGAGGAGAAAATTTATCTAACGATAATGCAACAACATATATGGTTATAGAAGATATTCTGATGAATAAACTTCAAGAATCATATGATTATTTTGTTCTTCTCCAACCTACTTCCCCATTACGTAATGCAGAGCATATTAAAGAGGCTATTGAAAAGTTCGAAAAGAAATATGATCAGTTTGATTTTTTAGTATCGGTAAAGGAGTCGGAACATGCGAAAGTACTTGTTAACCCTATAGATGAAGACGAAAGTTTGAAATATTTTGATACTGATTTTTCTAACTATAGAAGACAAGGTTATAAAGATTATTCTCCTAATGGGGCTATATTTATAGCAAAACCTGAATGTTATCTTCATCAGAGACATTTTTTTGGTGCGAAGAGTTTATCATATATAATGACAACAGAGGATTCTATAGATATTGATGGCCCATTAGATTTAGCATTAGCTAAGGTTATAATGACACAAAATTAGAATACAATTTATTGATAATAGTCTTGTTAATTTTATCATGCTTCAACGTTTTCGTCATATAGTACATATTATTATAGCATATATATCAGACTATTTAAGTCTTTTAGGTAGACCTCTATTTTATCAACTACAATTTCAGCACTTTGGTAATGATTTTGATTATAGTATTAGAAATAGAAAACTTTGTTTATTAGGCAATGGTCCAAGCTTTTCTTTAATTGAAAAACATCTTGACCAATTGAAGGATTTTGATTTCTGTGCAGTAAATTTAAGTGTGAATACAGATTTGTTCTTCAAGTTGAAACCTAAGATGCTTGTAATGGTTGATATGCTGTTTTGGCAGAAACCAGAGTCAGAGCATATAAAAAAAGCATGGGATAATATTCAACGTATTGATTGGGCAATTCAAATATTTATTCCTTATGATTTCCCTCATTATATAAAAGAGGCATTTGAGAAGAACAAAAATGTTACCGTGCGTAGATATGCAAATAATAGTTGGGAACCAGAAACAAAATATGCAAACAGAATTAAAATGTGGCTATACAAGAAAGGTTGGGTGTCTCCTAATTTCTCAAATGTAAGTCTTTCAGCTATCTATGCTGCTATATTATGTGGCTATAAGGAAATAAATCTTTTAGGTGTTGAACATTCGTGGATGAAAGATATAAGGGTTAATAATTGCAATGAAGTAGTAGTCGTAGATAGACATTATTATGGAGAAAACGAGACTGTATGGCGTAATTATGACGGAACACCTATTAGGTTAATAGATTTTTTAAGTTCTCAACTAGTTACATTTACAGGCCATCTGTATCTTCAGGAATTTGCAGATTATATGAACGTTAAGATTTTCAATAGAACTACAGGCTCTTTTATTGATGCATATGAGAAAAGGATCTTAGATACCCTTTTTGAAGATAAGGAAATAACTAAAGATGAATAATATTCTTCATAAGCTCATTTATAATAAGAGTGTGCAAAGTGGTAGTCTCTTTGCATTTTTCTCTTTTTTAAATCAAGGTCTAAATTTTTTCTTGCTATTAATATTATCTAACTATATTCTGACAGATTCTTATGGAAGCTTAAATCTTTTTTATACAGCGGTAGGAGTAGTTGGATATGTAATATGTTTATGTACTTCTGGCATTGTTAGTATAAAATATTTTAAAGAGTCTCGTGAAACATTAGCAAGATATATTAATGTTGTTTTAAGTTCTACTCTTATAGTTTCGGCTATATTATTATTGATAGTTGGTCTTTTCCCTGATTTCGTAACTCGAATTTCTAATATTCAACCAACAATACAAGTTCTTTGCATCTATTTATGTGCAACAACGGTAGTTTATAATTTATTATTGGATATATACAGATTAGAAGAGAAAACGCTAGCATATGGTGTTTTAACAACTTTATTTACACTTATAAATATTGCTCTTTCACTTGTACTTGTAATTGGGTTTGAACAGGATTGGATGGGACGTGTGGAAGCAAATTTAATAGCTTCTACATTTTTTTTAATTTGGGGATGTATTAACTTAGTTCGTAAAGGCTATATAAGACGTGTGATGCCTACAAAGGCAATTTACAAAGAAACTCTATTGTTTGGTATTCCATTAATTCCTCATAGTATAAATGGTTTCTTACGTCAGGGAATGGATCGGTATATTATCAATGCTTACTTTGCAACTAAAGCTGTAGGTCTATTTAGTTTTGCTATTAATTTTGCATTTATCATTTATTCGGTTGGTGCAGCCTTTAATAAATCTAATTCTGTTTATATTTTTGAGTCCCTCTCTCAGGAAGATGATTCAATCCAAGATAAACTTAAAAAACAAACAGTTCTATTGCTAATGTTTTATGCAGGATTTAGCTTTATTTTATACGTAGCCTGTCGTTTACTTATTCCAATATTATTCCCCAAGTATCAAGAATCGGTAATTTATCTTTTGCCTCTTTGTCTAAGCACATTTTTTCAATGTGTGTATTTGCAATTTTGCAATTTTCTATTTTACTATAAAAAA
This sequence comes from Prevotella sp., assembly GCA_013333285.2. GTDB lineage: Bacteria > Bacteroidota > Bacteroidia > Bacteroidales > Bacteroidaceae > Prevotella. The sequence goes on along the minus strand of JABCPF020000042.1, from coordinate 65,758 downwards.
ACAAAAGAATTAATGTTTATGACAGTGGGAGTATCTATTATCCATTTAGGTCTTTCTCTATTATTGACAAGATATTCTGTATTATATACAGCATATATCAGTATGTTTTCATCTTGTATAGAAGCATTATTGGTATTTTTTTATTCACGTAGATTATTTAAAATCTTTTAATATTGTATGGATACGTTATAATACGTTTGAAATGGTATAAAATAAAGAATTATTAATCTGTATAGTTATCTAAGAATACATTTAGTTGAAAGTTATGGATGTATCAGTTATCATAGTTAATTACAATACTTATGAATTAACCTCTGCTTGTATAGAGAGTATTATAGAAAATACTACTAATATCTCTTATGAGATTATAGTAGTAGATAATGCGTCAACTGATGGCTCTAAAGATAGATTTGAGACAGATTCAAGGATAAAATATATTTATTCAGAAAAGAATGGTGGATTTGGTTATGGTAATAATCGTGGAATCGAGATTGCTAAGGGAGATTATCTTTTTTTATTAAATTCAGATACTCTTTTGCTTAATAATGCAATCGGAGAGTTTTTTAAGTATGCAACTTCAAGTAGTTTAAAGACTATTTATGGCTGCTATCTACAGGGGCCTGACGGTACATATAGAGACTCTTTCTTTTATTTTCCTGCATTTACTATAAAAGATTTTTTGAAACGATTAGTTAAACCACATAATTATAAACCAGATTATACCGATAAAGAAGTAGAATGCATTTGTGGTGCAGATATGTTTATGCCAAAAAGAGCAATAGAAGAAGCAGGAATGTTTGATGAAAATATATTTCTTTATGGTGAAGAAGGTGAACTACAATATCGAATGATGAAGAAAGGTTATAAAAGAATGCTTATTACTTCACCCAAAATAATTCATCTTGAAGGAGAGAGCTCTTCAAACACAGCAAGAAGTATATACGGCATGCAAAGCCATTTTTACATTTTAAAAAAATATATGGATCCAATAACTTATAGGCTTGCGAAATTCTATTATAAAATACGTATGTCTGAATAAAAACTTGTTTTAGATAATATGTTGTAAGTACAAGAAGTTTATAACAGATGAAAATAGTAATGATTTCTGTAATGATGCCTGCTGCTGAAAATATTCGCGGCACAAGTGCATTGCCTTATCATCTATTAGTAGATAGAGATAAAGATATAGACATAGAATTATATTCATATAATTTAAATCAGTTGTCAAATGAACAAATAGAATCTGTAGCTAAAGATTTAAATATTAAGATTCATTTATTGCCAGTTCCGTGGTGGTATACGTTTGTTCTTAAATACCTTTCACCCTTCAGACTTTTTCTAAAATATCCAATTGGAAATTATATTTGTTTAAGTTCACAACAAATAGATAAAATAGTTAGAATAAATCCAGATGGAATTTGGATTTATGGAGAGGAGTTGTCCCGTATAAGCATGCAGTTAAAGGGATTTAAAAGAATACATACTTTGCCTGATTGCGAATCGTTATATTATTATAGGATGCTTGGAAAACGTTTTGCAATGCAAAATAAGATCAGATTTTGGAGATCTATATTTATGTATCCTAAGTATCTAAAAATGGAGAACGAGTTTGATACCTCATCAAATATACATTATCATTTGGTAGGTGAAGCTGATGTGGATTTTTTAAGGGAAATTGCGCCTGGTATTCAAGCTCATTTTATTCGACATCCGCATTATCAAGTTGCATTACCCAAAAAAACAATTTCTTTCTCATCACCAAAAATTAAAGTGCTAATAGCTGGACAATATGATCTCTATATGCAGCAAGATGCAGATGAGATGATAACTCAGTTAAGTAAAGAACATAATGTGTCAGCATTGAAGGAACATTATCAATTTACTTTTTTAGGAAAAGGATGGGAACAGCATGCAATAACTCTTCGTAATGTAGGATACGATGTTTGTCATATTAAATTTGCTCCTAATTATATTGAGGAAATTACTAAGTATGATATACAGGTTACACCAATTTGTATTGGTACGGGGACGAAGGGGAAGGTACTCGATGCATTCGCAAATGGTTTATTAGTTATTGGTTCGTTGTATGCACTAGAAAATATATCTGTTAAAAATAATATTTCGTGTTTACAGTATAATGATACAAAAGAAATTATCACAATATTAAAAGAAATATATTCTAATCAATCTTGTTATGAAGATATAGCAAGGGAAGGAAGACGAGTAATATTAGAGTACCATAGCGGTTTAAGTATTGCACAACAACTGTTTTCTTTATTTAAAAATAATTGTTAGATATGGAGTTATGACTAAATGCATGAGGTTTATATATAATATGTATAAAAGTTTTATTCAATTTGTATCTTCTCTATTTTACATTCTCTTAATTTTTAGACATAATTTTGTATGTAGAAGAACGTTGCTTTTACCTTTATATAAGAAAAAACTAAAGGATTGCAGGTGTGAAAGTAACAATACAGTTGTTATTTATATGGTTCAGCCAGAGACTACTTTTTCTGGAGGTCTATCAGACCGTCTTAGAGGTATTACTTCTATATATGAAGAGTGTAAACGAAATAATCTCCCTTTCAAAATAGTTTTTGAACCATTACATTTACAAGACTATTTAGTACCAAATGAATACAATTGGCAAATTGAACCTAAAAACATATGTTGGGATACCAAGATGGTATATCCCTGTACTCTTCTAACTTATAATAATAATTTGGAGAATAGTGCACAGATAAAGGCACAAAAGAGTACTTTAAGATATTATCTGAAAAAATCGTATAAACAGATTCATATATATTCTAATATGGCGATTGCTGATAATACTTTTAGTGATTTATTTAAGGAACTTTTCCGTCCCTCTGAACGTCTTCAGCAGCATATTGATTTTCATTTAACTCAATTGGGAGGGGCTCGACAATATATTTCTTTAACTTTTCGATTTCGACAGTTATTAGGTGACTTTAAAGAAGGTGGTGATATTTTACCAATATCAGAACGAGAAACTTATATACAGAAATGTATTCGAGGAATTAGAAGTTTACATACACAATATCCAGATGAGCGTGTATTAGTTACTAGTGATAGTAAAACTTTTTTGGACCAACTTTCTAATCTAGATTACGTATATGTTATTCCTGGTACAGTTGTTCATATGGGATTTACCTTTGATGCAAGTCAGGATACTTATATGAAATCGTTTGTTGATTACTTCATGCTGAGTAATGCCAAAAAAGTTTTTCAAATGACAGATAAAAAACTTTTTCAAAGCGGTTTTCCTAAAAGAGCAGCTATGTTAAATAATGTACCTTATGAGGAAATAGAGTTGAACCCATGAAGAAACAAAAATCTAAAAGAATAGTTTATATAGATGTGGTTAAGTTTTTGGCTATATGGATGGTTTGTATAGGTCATTCTTATCCGATGATTGATATGTCTTATCGTTCAATTTTATATAATTGCATTTATTCTTTTCACATGCCTTTATTTATGATGCTATGTGGTTTTTTTTCTTTAAGCTCTTTTGATAGACCTTTTGTTAAATTCTTAAAACAAAAAACAAGTCAGCTGTTATTTCCTGTAATTACTATTTCTTTACTAACAATTTTAGTTTGTTTTTTTATTAATTATCAAGATATAAAAAGTATTGTAAGGAATGAAGCTATAGGTGGAATGTGGTTTTTACGAACTTTGTTCTTTTGTTATGTGTATATTTATCTTGTTAAACGTACGGGATACCATAATTTTATTTTGGCAGTAGGCTCTATTGTATTAGCTCTTGTTTTTCCTCATGGCTATTTTTTACAATTTAATTGGATGTTAATTTTCTTTTGGATAGGGTATTTCTTAAGATATTATAGAGAAATATATGCAAAATACCAGGCTAGCGTGACATTGATCAGTTTATCTATTTTTATATTGTTTGGTGTACATGAAGTACCCAAAGTTCTTACTTATCAAGTTCTGTTTTCTACGCCATGGCAATTATTTTCGCAATTTATCACTGGATTGTCAGGCTCATTATCATTGTTTGGATGTATATGGTATCTTTGCAAATGTTTTAATAATGATAATGTAATCATTAAGAAGATGGCAGAGTTGGGTACTTATACTTTGGGTATTTATGGTCTGCAATCTATTATCCTTCAACGATTGTTTATTTCATATCTTCACATTAATACGATGTTTTTACCATATTGGATAACAGACTTTATTATAGCACCCCTCATAGGTCTATTTACTGTTATTACCTGTTATTATTGTATTTTGGTCCTTAAAAGAGTAAAAATAATAAACTTACTCATGTTTGGTAATCAATATAATTAAAAATAGATATGTTATTATATATTATAGTTTTTATTGTAATAACTTATGCTAATTATATAGCTACAGAATATAATTATAGACAAGATCTTATTTTAGCTTTCTCATTTTTAATCTTATCAATTTTTGTCGGATTTTCTGATATGCTAGGAGGATATGATAGATATATCTATGGTGAGCTTTTTGATGGTGTTGCAGATATCATGAATTTTCACGGAAATTATAATGATGCATTGATCTTTAATGTATATCCAAAGGAGATGGGCTATGTTGGATGTAATATTTTGATATCAAAAATTACATCTAATAGATATATATTTATTTTGCTGATAACTTTTGTAATTTATCTACTACATTATTTTTCCTTAAAAAAATATTGTATAAATTATCCATATGCATTATTACTTTTTATGGGATTGATGTTCTTCTTTACATTTACTTATTTACGTCAAATGATAGGAGTTGGTATAGGTTGGTTAGCATTACAATATATTTATAAAAGAAAGTTATATAAATTTTTAATTTGTGTGTTGTTAGCAACTTCTTTCCATAATTCTGCAATTATTTTATTGCCGCTTTACTTTATACCAGTGAAGAAGTTCAAAGTGAAGAATATTGTATTCTTTATGGCTATATGTTTATTCATTGGTCTATCTGGTGGTCCCTCTGCTATTTTTCAAATATACGGAGATGTCGTAGATATGCATGCTAGAACAGATAACTATATGGAGCGAGATATAGGCTTTAAATTTGAGTATATTATGGAAGCACTTATTTTTCTTTATTTAATTTTAAAGAATTATGCTTTGATTCCTAATACAAAGAAAGATATAGTATTACTGAATACAGCTTTGGGTTTTTGTGCTATATTATTACTTTTTGTTTTGTCCTTAAATGGTGGACGTTTGGGGTGGTTTTATCTTATGGGATTAATAGCTACACTTTCTACTATTTGTAATGGTGTGCGAAAAAACAAATTTGCAAAGAATTTAGTAATGGTTATTAGCGTGATATTATTTATTAGAATCGTATTCCAATGGAGTTTCATGCTTTCTCCATACAAAACATTTTTTACAAATGGAGTGAGGGATTATGATCCTGTTTACGAACTTTACGAATATGATGAAAATTATGCTATAGATAAATTCTATCGATAATGATAACAGTTCTTACACCATCTTATAATCGAGGAGACCTGCTAAAAAATCTATATCAAAGTTTGAGAGAACAAATCTTTGATGATTTTGAGTGGATTGTTGTTGATGATGGCTCAACAGATTCAACAAGTGAAATTATAACTCATTTTAAAGAAGACAAGAAGATAGTTATAAAATATATCAAGCAATCTAATGGAGGGAAACATACTGCGATTAATGCAGGAGTAAAAATCTCTACAGGAGAGCTTATTATTATTGTAGATAGTGATGACACTCTTCCAAAAGATTCATTATTAATTATAAATAATCAATATTTAAAAATCAGAGAGGATGCTACTGTAGGCGGAGTCTGCGGCTTAATGGCCCATCATGATAATATAGTTATCGGAAATTATAATTTATTACCACAGGGAAACATTAGTTCTATAGATATGCGCTTTAAATATGGCTTTTTAGGCGATGTTTGTGAAGTCTTTAAGACAGATGTATTACGTGAATTCCCGTTTCCTGAGATATATAATGAGAAGTTTTGCCCGGAAGATTTAGTTTGGAATAGAATAGCAAGGAAATATACATTATATTTCTTTAATCAAGTTGTTTATTATCGTGATTATTTAGATGGAGGACTAACTTCGAAAATAGTTAAAATAAGAATGAAAAGCCCTATTGCATCAACAATATGTTATGGTGAAATGTTGGATTTAGATATTCCAATAAAAAGTAAAATAAAAGCAGCTATAAATTATTGGCGATTCTATTTATGTATTAAAAATAAACCAAAAGCAGAGAAAAAAATAGCTCCATTATGGATATGTCTATTACCAGTCGGCTTGATTTTTCATATTAAAGACAGATTAGTAACGAAGTAATACACATCATCATTTATTTAAAAAATATACTCTCTCTTATTATTACCAAGCGATAAAAGACTTTATAACATATGTTTATTAAAACACAAATCAAGAAACTTACTGAAGAACGTTGGAATGTTGGCTTCGTACAAAATTCCGTTAACGATGTTATAAACGGATGTACTATTGATGTAAAATGGATAAAACATAAACTAAAGGACTCTTGGTTTGCAGACCCATTTGTTTTAAATGTAACAGAAAACGAAATTATTTTATTGGTTGAAGAGTTTTATAAGCCTATAAATAGGGGAAGAATATCAAAACTGACCATTGACAAAAAAACAAATGAACTTTTAAGATGTGATGTTATTTTAGAATTGCCCACCCATCTATCTTTCCCAGTTATTATCCGAAAAGATGAAGGTTTGAAAGACTTTATAAAAGATATAGATTTACAACCTGACAGTTCTGCAGAGCCTTACATATATTTGTTACCAGAAAATGGAGAAAGTGGATATTTAACTATTTACAAATTTTTTATAGATTCAAATAGAATAGTTTGTTTGCAAAGTGTGTTAGATAAGGCTGTAGCGGACGCAGTTCCTGTGAAGATCGAAGACAAAGTTTATTTATTTTGCACACCAAAAGAAGACCCTAATGGCAGTGTATTACATATCTATATTTGGTCTCATACAGAAAGAAAGTTTGATTTTCTAAAAGATATTCCATTTAAAGAAAATATTGCTCGTATGTCAGGAAGCTTCTTTAAGTATAGGGATAAGCTTATACGACCAACTCAAGAATGTAATACACAATATGGTCATGCTGTTACATTACAGGAGACAGATATAACAAACTTTTCCTTTAAAGAAATTAGAAGATTATATTCAGTGCATCCAACATTGAATATTGGCAGTCACACGTTCAATTCATATAAGGGTGTTATTGTGACAGATGCTCTGGGTTTTGATAGAATGTGGATTCGTAAGATACTCAAATTTTTTAAAATAATATAAGCTAATGAAGGTTCTTCAGGTTATTACATCGTTGGAGATGGGAGGAGCTGAAACGTTGGTGGTTAATTTAATACCAAGATTACAGGCTTTAGGACACACTGTTGATATATGTGTTTTTAATGGTGAGGAAACTCCGCTAATGCAGAGATTGAGAGAAGAAAGTAGTCCACAAACGAAGATTTATGCTTTGGGGAGTGGTGTTTATAATCCATTGTATATTTTAAAATTGACGAAGATAATGCGAGAATATGATATTGTTCATACGCACAATTCTTCACCGCAGCTTTTCGTCGCAATTGCTAATATATGTTGTCGTACAAAGCTGGTTTCTACAGAACATACCACTTCTAATCGCAAACGAGAATGGAAATGGTATGTGCCAATTGAAAGTTGGATGTACAGGCAAAACAATCATGTTATTTGTATTAGCAAAGTTGCAGAGCAGAAGTTAAGAGAATATATGGGAGGAGCTTGGCTAGATGAGAGCAAGACGTTGTATAGTCAGATATCTACGATTAATAATGGTGTAGACGTTTCTGCTATTAGTGAAGCGTTTCCTAATGCTGATTTGCTGGCGATGAAAGGAAATAGAAAGGCAATATTAATGGTTGCTGGTTTCAGAGACGCTAAGGATCAAGACACAATAGTTAAAGCATTAAGTAATCTTGACAAGGAAAAGTTTGAAGTTTGGTTTGCTGGTGTCGGAGAGCGAATGGAAGAAGTAAAACAGTTAGCTGTCTCTTTAAACGTCAGTGATAGAGTTCGATTCCTTGGTTTACGTACAGATATACCGAATGTTCTTCGTGCAGCTGATATTATCATTATGTCTTCTCATTGGGAAGGTTTGAGCCTTAGTAATGTTGAAGGCATGAGTGCGCACAAGCCTTTTATAGCATCAGATGTGAATGGATTGAGAGAGGTAACGAAGGACTATGGCCTTTTATTTCCACACGAAGATGCTACAACATTAGCTCAAGTTATTAATAGTTTGGCCGATGATGAGGCTTATTATAATGAAATAGCCGAACGTTGTTTCAATCGCGCATTAGAATTTGATATCAGTAAGATGGTTGCTGGATACGATCAAGTTTATAAAGACGTGTGCAAATCATAATAGCTATTTCTTTTATTATACGATAGCGTTTTATCATGAAATACAATAACAAGAATATACTCCATGTAGTTAATATTTACTTTGTGCTTCCTTATTTCATCGGTGGCCAATTTAAATATTTTAGAGATAAGGGTTATCGTCTTCATGTTGTATGCTCTGAATCGGAATATTTAGATGCATACGCAAAAGAAAATTTCTTTGATTATCGTGTATTACCTGTTTTAAGAGCAATCAATTTCTTGCAAGATTTTAAAACAGTTGTAGGAATATGTCGATATATAAGAGAGAAACAGATCGGTGTGGTTGTTGGACATACACCTAAAGGTGGCTTGTTATCTATGATCGCTGCATGGATAATGCGAGTTCCTAATCGAATATATTTTCGTCATGGACTTGTTTATCAGACTTCACACGGACTGAAACGCTTTATTCTAATGACTGTTGATCGCATTGCTTCTTTGTGTGCAACCAAGATCATTTGTGTATCTCCTTCTGTCCTCAAACATTCTATCGAAGACCGTTTAGCGCCTGCTTCTAAGCAACTTATTCTTCATAAAGGCACGTGCTGCGGAATAGATACAGAAGGAAAATTCAATCCTAAAAACATTGATTCGCAAAAGTTAGCTCACATGAAAGCAAAGTGGGGGATTACTGATAGCGATTGGGTGATTGGCTATTCTGGCCGATTGGTCCGCGACAAAGGCATTATAGAGTTGGTAAGAGCTTTTCGTAACCTGAAGAAAGAACACGCAAATTATAAGCTTTTATTAGTAGGAATGTTTGAAGTTCGTGATGCTTTGCCCGACGATGTACAGCAAGATATCAAGAATGATAGCCAGATTGTATGGACCGATTTTCAAAATTCGGATATGGAATACTTCTATTCTATGATGAATGTTTACGTGTTGGCCTCTTACCGTGAGGGCTTCCCGACGGGTGTTTTAGAAGCTCAGGCTATGCAAGTTCCTGTTATAACAACTCGCGCTACAGGCTGTTGCGACTCCATTCTAGAAGGTGTTACAGGCTTGTTTGTTGAGCATGATGTTGACCAACTTTCTGATGCTATCCGCCGAATTCACGATACAAGCAGTAGCGTTGATGGCAATAAGGCTCGCGAATGGGTGCAAACCAATTTTGAAAATCATATCGTTTGGAACGAAATAGAAAAGTTATATTGATATGAATATATTGATAACGGGTTATCATGGCTTTGTAGGGCAGAATATCCTGCCTTATTTGAAGGAGAAAGGACATACGGTTTATGGACTCGGACGTTCAGGAGATTATGTTTGGGACGACCTCGACGGCGACCGTATTCCTCACGTTGATGCCATTATTCATTTGGCAGGAAAGGCCCATGATACAAAAAACCAGACTGAAGCAGACGTATATTTCAAGGTGAATAGAGATTTAACTATGAAAGTTTTTTCCTATTTCCTGAATCATCAAGATATAAAAAAGTTCATCTTCTTTTCCTCAGTAAAGGCTGCTGCTGACCAAGTGGCTGGTGATATATTGACAGAAGATGTAACCCCAACCCCGAAAGGTCCATACGGCGAGAGCAAAGCCGAGGCCGAAAAACAATTAAACGACGTTTGGAAACAAGCGCCTTCTACGCATACTGACGGCAGACAGCTTTATATTCTACGTCCGTGCATGATGCACGGACCAGGCAATAAAGGCAATTTAAATTTATTATACAAGGTAGTAAATGCAGGTTTTCCTTGGCCGTTAGGAGCCTTTGAGAACAAACGTTCTTTCTGTGCCATACAGAATGTGTGCTTTGTTGTAGGGCAACTTTTGGAGCAAAATGTCGATAGTGGTGTTTATAACCTTGCTGACGATGAGGCTTTATCAACAAATACACTGATTGAAATTATATGTGATTGTTTAGGTCGCAAAGCGAAAATATGGAAGTTTGGTCGTGCTGCCATGACATTTTTAGCAAAAAATGGCGACAAATTGCATTTGCCACTCACGACAGAGCGCTTGGCAAAACTTACCGAAAATTATGTGGTTGACAATACCAAGGTAAAACGTGCATTGGGAATAGATAAAATGCCTTTGTCGGCACGCGAAGGACTTTCTCACACCATTCGTAGCTTTAATGAGGATAAATAAATGAAGTTAATTGATAAAAGTTTGCTTGACACAGTAACTTCTGGCGCGAAAGAATCTAATAGGTTACGAATGAATTATAACTTTCATGATTCATTAGACGCCCCATGCCAGCGATTACTTAATGCTTTAGAGCCTGGAACGATAGTGCCAATTCATCGTCATCAGCATACATCGGAAACCTATATTTTGTTACGTGGCAAGCTTAGAATGATGTTTTATAATGACGATAAAGAAATTATAGAAGAAACTATTCTAAGCTCTGAATCAGCCAATTACGGCATACATATTCCTGCTGGCGTTTGGCACGCAATGGAAGTATTAGCTTCTGGCACCGTTATTTTTGAGACAAAAGATGGTCCTTACATGCCTATCCAGGAGTGTGACATATTAAAATAATGCAGGTTTATTGACTCTGTTTTACCCATATATTCTATAAAAGAGGTGATTAACAGGCAATTTAGAGTTTATATAAAAGTATTATTATTAAGTATAGGCTTAATAAGTTGTACTGTTATTAAAAAGAAAAGTAAAGACATTGCTAAAACAGAAGCTACGAATTACGAAGATTCTGTTCTCTCGAATAAATATATTACAGGAAAAAAATCGGTAAAAGACTCCCCTAAAACAGAGGATGTCATTTCTTTTTATAAAAGGTTTATGCAAAGGTATATTTTGGGAGGTTCGTTAAATAGAGGCGATAGCGTTGCAATGTCTTGCTTAACAACGGAGTTCATTCATAAATTAGAAAAGAAATATTTAGAAGAATATGATTGCGAAGATGGAGGTTGTCTTGCAGTATGGATATTTGTAACTGGTGGAAATGACGATAATCCGGAGGTTAATATTCGCAATATGAAGATGGTGTTTATAGGCGACAATTGGTATAACATAAGCTTTGGCAAGCAACAAAAGAACTCATATCAGGTAAAAATAATAGGGCAAAAAGGTCACTATAAAATCAGTGATATTATAAATAATAATACAATATAGCTGTAATTGTAAGTATTATTTGTTCTTGCAGATGGTATAAAAGCCATTCTTTTTTTGTCCCTTTAGCTGAAGGATACGGTTTACTCTTTTCGAATTGATATTAAAACAATTATAAAAATGTGGCAATTAGCAATTATATTTCTACTGCTTTTTATTCTTGAGGTTGCTTATTTTAAAGTGGCCGACCACTTTAATATTATTGATAAACCTTCAGAACGAGGCTCTTCAAAGTATATAACCCTACGTGGTGGAGGTATAATTTTTTATTTCGGTGCACTGATATGGTTCCTGCTTTCAGGCTTTCATTTCTGGTTGTTCTTTGCTGGACTTAGTATTGTTTCAATATTAAGTTTTGTTGACGATGTCCATTCTCTCAGTCCACGTTTACGTCTGCCCTTGCAGTTTGTTGGTATCTTGTTATTGCTTTGCCAGCTTATTTGGTCTACTTGCAATGGTTTATGTCCTGATTCAGCGCATATTTTCTATATTCTTTTTTTTGTAATCGCCGGACTTATTGTGTGTACCGGTGCCATGAATATATTTAATTTCATGGATGGTATCAACGGCATTACGGGCGGTTATTCGCTGATTGTGCTTGCGGCTATTCTTTATACATTGAATTGCCATACTATACAGGCCGGAGAATCATTGGCTCACTGGGTTTCGTCGTTGGTTACAATTACGTTGTTGGCTGATGTCGTATTCTGCTTTTTTAACTTCAGATCTCGGGCAAAATGCTTTGCAGGCGATGTCGGCTCTGTCTCAATTGCCTTTATTATACTCTTTTCCCTCGGATTCATTATTGTACAAACGCACGACCTTTCCTTGCTGTCGTTCTTGGTTGTATATGGTGTTGACGGCTGTCTGACGATTATACACAGACTCATGCTTCATGAAAAAATATCCTTACCCCATCGTAAACATTTGTTCCAAATTATGGCAAACGAACTGCATATTCCCCATGTGATTGTATCGTTAGTTTATATGTTGGTTCAGGCTTTGTGCTGTGCGTGGTATTTTGCTTGCCCTGGCTACCTTACAATGTTCTTGCAAGTGCTTGTGTTATCGGTTGTTTACGTTCTTTTCATGAAACGTTTTTTCCATCTACATCAAGGTTAACTTGTTTATATCATGCAAGAAGAAAAAACACAAGCTTATTTAGATTTCCTCCGATTTTCGTTAAACGATAGTGCGCCTGTTCCAGAATCGGCACGCAACATGGATTGGAATGGACTGTTAGACTTTGGTAGAAAGCAGGCTATTTCGGGTGTGTTGTACCATGGTTTGGAGCGAATGGGCGATTCTCCTTATAAGCCCGACCACGTAACTATTCTTAAATGGTATGCCACCTATGCAGCTGTTAAGAAGTTAAACGTGCAGGTTTATCGTGACGCCTCGCACTTAACCACAGGTCTTTATCGCGATTTCCTTGTTAAAAGCTGCGTGTTAAAGGGACAGGGCAACGCCATAATGTACCCCGATCCTTACATGCGCTCACCAGGAGATATTGATATTTGGTGCCAAACGCAAACGGAAAACGGTGCAGATTCAGGACAGAAAGAATCGACAACCAAGCGTAAGAATTATTTTTGGACGGTTGATCCCGAGATTGTAAAGCTCATCAGGATTGCGCGTCAGCAGGATAAACAGGGCGAGATAGGCTATCATCATATCGAGCTAAACATTTTGCAGACCCCTGTTGAACTGCATTTTTTCCCATCATTTATGGGCAATATTGTTCATGAAAAACGCCTGCGCCAATGGTTTGAAGAGCATAAGTCAGAACAGTTTACGAACATAGTTCGTTTGCCTGACGATTTAGGGACGATATGTGTACCCACTGATGGGTTTAACCGTGTTTTCCAATTGTCGCACCTGATGCATCATTTTTTCTTCGAAGGAATTGGCTTACGACAAATCGTCGATTATTACTACCTGCTTCGTCGTGGCTTTACTCCTGAAGAGAAACAAGAAACACTTGATGTGCTTCGTCGTGTAGGCATGTTGAAATTTGCCTCTGGTTTGATGTACATTATGAAGTATACGTTAGGTCTTGAAGACGAATTTTTATTGATGAAGCCCCATGAACGAATAGGGCGTTTGTTGCTTTCAGAGATTATTTTAAGCGGAAACTTCGGATTCTCTGATGAGCGTTATTCGTTCCAAGGTATGTCTCCGTACCGACAATATTTTTTAGAGATATACCGCAACCTACATTTTGCCCTCGATTTTCCTTCCGAAACGCTATGGGGTCGTCCTATAAGTCGTTGGTGGCATGCGCTTTATAAAATAAAGCTAAGGAAGGCTATACAGGAAAATAACGAGGCAAAAAAATAACAACTATCTTATTCTTTTAATCGAAATTGGTAGATTTCGATACGTGTTGATAGGCTTGCCTTAAATATTTGGCGGCTGTCAGGCGCTTCAATAACGATTATTTCGTGAGCGTGTGGCGGCCGCCAAACGCGTTGTTGACGGCCGTGGTACACATTGTGCTACGGCCGTCATATAGTGTGTACTACGGCCGTCGTATCATTAGTCTTATGCCTAAAAGTGTAAACTATTATTGCGTATAGGGCGAAGGCCTACAATATATTGGCGTTTTCGTACGGATATACTCACGCTTTATTTATAGATATGATGAGTATATTTTGCTTCGACAAGTTTGCTTATACTCATTTTTAAGTATTTTTTCTATCTTTTTAATAATTGATAGTTCATTCAAACAACGAATGGGAAAATTTAAGTAACTTTGATGTCTTAATCGCAAAAATATATGAATAGAATTAGGAGTTTTGGGGCAGTTGTTTTATTTTTCACCTTTTCTCCCTGTTTTATTATTTCTGCTGTTGCTGAGGACAAAGTTATTACTTCGGCTGAATTGCAACAGGTAAGTCAGACTAATTTCTGGTATGCTTTGTCAGTATTAGAACCCTCGTTTGTTATGGCTGATCGTGCATATCAGGGTGATGTATTGGGCTATGTGCCTGAGGAGTCGGCCGTAGGGGGCTTCAGCCGTTGGACTTCGCGTGCCAAGAGTCGCAATATCTTGTTTTTAATTGATGGTAATCGCGTGCCATTGAGTACCGCTCGTGCCTTGAATGTCAGCGATATAAAGGAAATTCGCGTAATAACCGATGCTGTTAGTTTGGCGGCATGGGGCATAAACGGAGCCGATGGTGTGGTTGAAGTTACAACCCTTCGTCCTGCGGTGACGCCGTTAAAAGTAACATATCATCTCAACCTTTCGATGTTTACGGCCGATAAAAGCCCGTATAGCGCACAGCAAAAAAGCGTAAGTGGGCCTACAAACTGGCTTTCACAGCCGCTGCAAACGGGCTTTTCGCAACGTCATCAAATTGATGTGGGCGGAAGTGATGGGGCTGTTTCCTATAAGTTTACAGCTTCGTTTGCACCTGCTAACAGAGGGGTGATGAAGGGTTCGGGTAATGATGATCTTAACCTTCGTGCTTATGTAGGCTATCGTCACAAAGCAATTAATGTATATAATGATTTAGCTTTCGACTATTATAAAGCCCGAACGTCGAACTTTGGTCGTTGGGGCGACATGGCGTTGATTAGCGGAACGGAAAGCCCTTACGATGGTTTGGGAATGCTTAGACCATTTGTTGACGTTAACGGTAAACAAGTTCCTAATCCTGTATATGAGCACTCGTTAGGCTCTTTCTTTAAGGAACAAACGGGAACGCTGACTGATCGTTTGGGTGTGGATATTGACCTTCCGTACCATTTGCAGTTTAAAGGTAACTTTAGTTATGCACGACAGTATGTGCGTTATGACGATTTCGTTTCTCCTTCATCGGCTATTTTTATGGCCAATACCGACTTGCGTGCAAACGGAACCTACCATATTCGCCGCTCAGGCTATGTGTCTTATGAAGGCGGTGCGTCGTTAAATTACCAAGCCAACGTGGGTAAAGGTAGGCTTATTAGCACTTTGGGCTTTAACATTTTTGACGGACATCGAACAGGCGAAAGCTATGGCGGACGTGGAATATTAAGTGACCGTATGGCGTACATTACCTTTACACAAGGCTACGATACGCTACAGACACCTGTAGCAAACCGACTTTATGAGCGCACATTGCGCTTATTTGTTACGGCCGATTATCATTTCAATCAACGATATGGCATAATGCTGGCAGGAAATCTGAATCGTTCGAATTTGCTTGCGCCCGATAATCGCAGTATGTTTTATAGTGCAGGAAAAGCCTATTGGAATATGCACAATGAGACATGGTTGAAGACCGATTGGCTGAAAACGCTTCGTTTGTATGTGGAAGCAGGAACAACGGGCGTAGTTCCCTTTAGTTATACCGACTTTTATAGCACGTACACCAACGATACGCATGACGAGTATATTTATAATTATTATCAGATTGGCGCTCGCCTTAACCATAAACCCAACAGAGGTTTAAAGCCTATTCAGATGCTGATGTTGGCTGCAGGTGTTGAAATGAGGACGAAAACTGGGCAATTTCATGTTGAGGTCTATCGCAATCATGCGGCTGACCAGTTGACATTAAGACCATTGCCTGCATACGAAGGCTTCTATAGTCAGGTGGCAAATGGAGGAAACGTTATCAACTCAGGCCTTGAATTGACAGCTTCAGACAAGCTTTTCGCGCGTAATAACTTCTCATTAAATGGGTGGACAGCTTTGCGTTTGAATCATAATCGTGTGGCCGACGTGCCTGCTTACTATCGTGAACGCGTTATCGCTACGTCTCCTTCAATGATGGTTGGCCTTGAACAAACAACGTTGCGTGGTAGTATAGGCTTGCAGGCGCTGTGGAAACAATGGAGCGTAGGTGCCACCGTCGCAGGTGTTACTGGTAATAAACAGGTTGATTATCTGTCGGCAGCGTACATGGTACACAATGATAACCGTTTGCAGTTGGCCTCGTTATGGCTGGCTCATACGCTGAAATTGCAGGGTAAATACGTCAGTGCCATACACTGGTCGTTGATAGGAAGCAACTTGTTGACATGGCGCTCGGCAAAAGTTGCTGAAGGTATTTGCTATCCATTAACACGCAGTCTGAGTTTGTCGGCCAGCGTAAAGTTTTAACTTGAAAGAGAGACGAACGAATGAAAAAAACGATATTTTTCCTTATTGCGTTGCTGATGATGACGCTATCATCGTGTAACGACTACTTTGATAAAACAGGTGACGAACAGCATATCACCGATAAGAAGTTCTTTGGAGATGAGACAGCCTTTGCCAGTACGCTTACCGACTGTTACACTTTAATGCGTTCGCGTGACCTTTATGGGGGTATGCTGACGCTCGAAATGATGGAGTTTGCCAATCAAAACATGGCTCCACACGATGCCTTTTCGTCGGCAGCGGCACAACTAAACTTTGCTGATGCGGCTCTTGCAGCGCGTGTTGACTCGATGACGCATGCGGCATACCGCGTGGTTGCTGCCTGTAACAAATTGATTGATGAAGCTGAACGTACGAAGGTTGTATTTACTTCGGCAGGAAAAAAGAAAATAATTACGGCTGAAGCTTATGCACTTCGGGCAGCGGTGCAGTTTGATTTGCTACGCCTTTTCCACCCTGCACCTGCAACCGATGCAGGTTTTCGCGGTCTGCCTTACGTCACACACACAAGCGCAAATGTGCCTGAAGCCTTGACAACAACGCAAATTTTGCAGGCGGTAAATACAGACCTTGCACATGCGGCACAGTTATTAAAAACTGCCGATCCTATTTTAAAAGAGCGTAATAGCATTGTAGGTGTAGGCGAGTTTGACCGTCGTCTGCGCACGTTTCAGATGAATTACTATGCCGTTAAAGCTGTTCAGGCGCGTGTTGCGCTATGGCAAGGTAATTACGAACAGGCTGTGGCACAGGCTGATAGTGTGTTGGCTCATCTGCAGAATACAGTGGCGCGTTATCGTCTTTTCTATTGGGTTACTCCAGGACATTATGGTAGCGATTTCAGCTTTTCGCGCGAATATGTGTTTGGTATAGCCTCAACACCAACAGGTTTTGCTCGTTTGAGCGACGATATGTTTAAAACAAAAGGCATTCAAACCACAACGAGTCTTCGTGATATCTACGCTGATAATGCCGATATTAGATACCGCGCATGGTTTCGTCAGCAAGGAAGCGGCTATGCAATGAGCAATAAGTTTGGCTCGGCTACGCTGCTAACCGATTATGTGTACAGCACTTCGGCCACGGCAACCAGTCTGCCTGCGGCAATCCCTTATATTAAATTAGGTGAGGTTATGTTGATTAAGGTTGAGGCTTTGAACGAGATGGGGCAGACGTCGGCGGCGCGGTCGCTGTTAGAAGAGATGCAAGGCTATAAGGATATAAGCTATGCCAGCAGGGCGACAAGCGTGACAAAGGAGAGCCTTCGAGAGCTGATTTATGATGAAGCACGTCGCGATTTGTTTGGCGAAGGGCAACTTTTCTATCTTAATAAGCGGCTTGGTTTGACGTCAGTTAAGGCTGCTGATGGCACCATGCGGACGGTAACGCTGAATCAATACACCTTTCCGTTGCCTGCCGACTTGTTTAATGCTATTCAATAAATGTCGAGAATCATGTTCAACAAGATGATAAATCAGCTTCCGCAACTGCTATTTTTGCTGTTGTTGCTGCCTATAAACTTATGCGCTCAAGACAGTAAAGTGCAGGGTTCGCAGCAACCTAAGTCTGTGGTGCCAGCGCAACAGCTGATGCGTGGCACCGTTGTGGACGAGAGCGGACAACCTTTACCGGGTGCGAAGGTGCAATTGGTGAGTCGCGTTCCTAAGTTTAAGACCATATCAATGGCTGTAACTGACGGAGAGGGTAGGTTCTCTTTTGACGTGAAAAACGCTCAATTGTTTGTTATTGTAGAGTATGTTGGTTTCAAGACTTATGAAGTAAGAGCGCGCAAATACGCCAATATTACAATACAACTTACGCCAGACGAGCATGAATTAAAAGAGACAGTGGTAACGGGTTTCTATTCGAAGGCGAAGAATAGCTTTACTGGAACAGCTGTGCAGGTGGGCGGAGATGAACTTCGTTCGGTCAATAACACAAGTTTCTTTAATAGTTTGAAGGTCTTTGAGCCATCGTTACAGATAGTAGATACACGCGGAATGTTTGGCTCTGACCCTAATCATGTGCCTGGGCAAATTGAGTTAAGAGGACAGAATTCAATGCCCGACATCTCCCGAAGTACGTTAGAAACACAAACCTCGCTGCCCGTTTTTATTCTTGACGGCTTTGAAGTGAGCGTGCAAAAAGTGTACGATTTGGACATGAATCGTATCAAAAGCGTTACTATTTTAAAGGACGCTTCGGCTTCGGCTATTTATGGAAGTAGGGCTGCTAACGGCGTTATTGTAATTGAAACTAAGAGTCCTGAAACGGGAAAACTGCAAATAAGTTATACGCTTAATGGTGGTGTTCAGGTGCCCGATCTTACGTCGTACAATCTGATGAACGCTGCAGAAGCTCTGGAATTTCAAAAGGCAGCGGGTGTGTTTGATCCGTACTCAGCGGGCGAGGACGGAGGAACGAACCTTAATTCATACAATGCAGTGCTTCGCAATGTGATGAATGGGGTTGATACTTATTGGTTGAAAAAGCCTTTGCGTATTGGCTTTAATCGCAAGCATACCGTTATGATTGATGGTAGTGTGTTGAGTCAAAACGGAACGAAAGGGAATGTAAGATATTCGGTTAACCTCGGAATGGGGACGAATGATGGCGCTATGAAGGGGTCGTCAAGAACGACATACGAAGCTGGAACAAAGCTAATGTTCCAAACACGTAAGCTGTACATTACGAATAATCTGCAGTTTTCGTTAACCAATAGCGCTGATTCGCCCTACGGAAACTTCTCAACTTACACACGTGCACTGCCGTATTATCAAGAGCGTGACGACAACGGCAACTACTATCGCTTGTTATCTATTGCCAACTTTGCACCGTCAGGAATGGCGCTGGGCGTGCTGGCCTCGCAGCAATCGCCTGTATATGAGGCGAAGTATCTGAACAGTTTCTCTAAAGCTGAGGTTGCAAGCGTAACTAATAACTTTAGTATGAACTGGCTGATTTTGCCAGAATTGCGCTTGAAAGGCAGCTTTTCAATGAGTTATGACTTTAGTCGTGACGATGCTTATGTGTCGCCAGCAAGCTTCGCTTACACCAATAATAACAACAATTCGTCGACAAATCCCGACGTGCTTTACCGTCGCGGGAGGTATAATATCAACAATTCGACAGGTATTACCTATAATGGAAATACGGTGCTTTCGTACACACATTCGTGGGGAAAGTTCGATTGGCAAGGCATTATTGGCGCAGAAGCTCGTCAAACAACGACAGAAAACGATGGGTATTCTATGACAGGTTTCCTCGGAGATGCGCAGGATTACCTGTCGTATGCGGTGCAATATGAGAGCTTTGGGCGTGTAAGCGGATTGCGTTCTACGACACGAACGGCAGGTGTTTTCTGCAATCAGAACTTATCTTGGGATAATCGTTACCTTATGGATATGACATGCCGACTTGATGGTTCTTCGCTTTATGGCAAACACGAACGCGCATCTTCTTATTGGTCTGTGGGCCTTCGGTGGAACATTTCTAACGAAAAGTTCCTTCGTGGAAATAAGAATGTTCAAAATCTTGCGCTTCGATTGAATGTGGGTACTACAGGAAGCCAAAGCTATAGTCGCAATCAAGCTGGTAACATGTATTCGTATACTCGATCGGTTTATGGTGGATATTTTGGGGCAGTTATCTCTACTTTAGGAAACCCTAACCTGCGAGGACAGCGCACTTACAACAGAAATATCGGACTTGATGGTACAGTTTTCAATAGTAAACTGAACTTTGAGTTGAACTATTATTATAATACGACGGTAGGAAACCTTACTACAATCACAATCGCGCCATCGATAGGCTTCAACTCTTACAAGGCAAATATGGGTGATTTAACGAATCAAGGTTATGAATTTAGCTTGAGTTATACGCCTGTTAAGACCAAAGACATGATGTTAAACTTCTCATGGAATGGTGCGCATAATACGAATAAGATTCGTAAAATTTCCGATTTCCTGAAGCGATATAACGATATGGTCAACGGTCAGGCACAATCATCGTCGACAGCTTCAACCGTATTCCTCTTCACAGAAGGCCAATCAATGAATACCATTTATGCCGTTCCGTCACTCGGAATTGATCCAGGAACAGGCAAGGAAATTTTTGTTTCCCGTGACCAAACCACCACATACACATGGAGTGCTAACAATCAAGTACCCGTTGGTGTGAATGAACCCACGCTCCGTGGTTACATGGGCGTGAACCTTCGATATCATTCTTGGGAGATGGGTGCGAATGCAGGGTATTCGTTTGGTGCCGATAAGTACAACTATACATTGGCTGAAAAGATAGAGAATGTGAACTATATGGTTAACAATGACCGCCGTGCCTTGACTGAAAGATGGCAGAATCCAGGCAGCATTGCGCGCTATAAAGCTATTCGCGATAACAGTGTGACAAAGGCAACTTCGCGTTTTGTTCAAAAAGAAAGATACTTAAGTCTTACCTCTTTGCGCCTAAGTTACATGCTTCCGCATCAGCGTTTGCTTAACAGTTGGGTTAGTATGGTGAAACTTTCAGTCACAGCCAACGACCTCTTCTATCTAAGTTCTATTCACCAAGAGCGAGGATTGGCTTATCCTTACACGCGTTCGGTTACATTTTCAGCACATGTAAACTTTTAAATTATGACGTTTAAAAAACTATTATATATCATATCTCTGTTCCTTGTGTTACCTATGCTGACTGCGTGTTCGTGGTTTGACGTGGGTAATGACTCAGAAGTGGACGAAGGAAATATGTTTTCTTCGTCCGAGGGATATTACTCATCACTCACTGGTTTGTACACAAACTTGGGTACAAAAAGTCTTTATGGTGGGAATCTGCCGTTGTATGCGCTCGAACCTTTAACCCAACAGTACACGGTAAGTAGTGATAATCCCGACCGCATTGCGTGGACACAGTTCAATTATACGACCGATGCGGGACAGACTTTAAACAATGATATTTTCCTGACAATGTTTAATACCATTGTCAACGACAATATGCTTCTGACGAAATTGGGCGATAAAGCCCCTGTGGGCATACAGGAAAAGGTAAGCAATATCATGCGTGGCGAGGCACTTGGTTTGCGTGCTTTGATGTATTTTGACCTTATGCGGTTGTATAATCCTTCTTTTAAGGTCGACAGTTTAGCCAAGAATGTACCATACAAAACCGATTTTGGTTTTTCGCTCGGACAGCGTATTACGTCTGCTCAACTGTTGCAAAATATTGTTGATGATTTGCAAAAGGCCCGTCAATTATTGTCTGATGACCCTTTGAAAACGGGGCAGATGCTTGCCGATAAGTATGTAAAGTATAACCGTGTTCAGCGCATGAACTATTACGCTATCACAGCTTTGCTTGCGCGTATATGCCTTTATCGTGGCGATTATACGCAAGCAGCGCGCTATGCACTGGAGGTTATTCAGTCGGGAAAATTCCGATTTATTCATGCTAATGAGATAGAAAAAACGGATGTGTACGGCGTTGTTCAAAAATCAGACCGTTTATTTGAGCCCGAAATGATATTTGCTTTATATGCCGAAAATGTTCTTTCGGTTTCGCGATCCTATTATGAAGGGCTCACTCAAGACTTTGTCAAGAGCACCCAAGCCTATGCTGATGGTGACGTGCGTTCGGCGTGGTTCTTCGCTAATCCTTCCGCAGGGGGTAAGATAAATCTTGTGCGTTACGAGCGCTCTACGCAAGTATCCGAAAGCAAAAAATATGGTGATCCTATCGTACCTATGCTGAAATTGAGTGAGATGTACCTCATTGCCGCTGAGTGTGGACTGGAGAATGCCTCTACGGGTATTGACGCACGTGCTATGCTTAACGAGCTGAAGCGCGCGCGCGGAACAGCTGAAGTAAGTGCGTCGGCATCGGCTGCCGACCTTCGTCGTGAAATAACGCGCGAGTATATATGCGATTTTAAAGGTGAGGGACAGCTCTTTTATTATTACAAGCGCATGAATATGTCGACCGTTGATGATGGTAATTATAATGGCAATACGGTTGCGGTGCCCACTGGTGCTTACACGTTACCGTTGCCTGAATATGAAAAACAGTTTGGTTATGGGCAAAATAAATAAATGGATTACGGCCTTTGTTTTTGCCGTTATAATAACCTTTACGGTATCGTGCAGTGAGCAAAAGCTTGAGCTTTACGACACATCACGATCGGCTTTGAACATCGCCAAAGGCTCTGTGTTTGGTAGAGTTGCCGACTATCCTGAAGAATATGCGTTCAATGCTTATTTTCTTGGTGGCCGAGTTACTGATTATGTGCTTAATATTCCTGTGCGACTTCAAGGTGTTGTTGATACGATTCACGACCGACGCTATCAAATTGCCATTGTCGATTCGGTCAGTCATGGACTTGTTCCTGCCGTTTACACCTTTAATCGTGAACAGATTTTTCGTCGCGGTATGTGGCAAGACAGTTTACATGTCACCATACACGTTGCGGCAATGAGCGATACAACCAACTACAAAATGCGTATTGCGCTTGTTCCTAATGCCGATTTCGGGGTAGGACAGGCTCAATATCAGTATGTTGATATTAGCTTTACCAAGAATCTTAGCACTGCACCTCCATTGTGGAATAACAATAGCAAGCTACGCCGCATTACATATTCAGCACGCAAATGTGCTGTATTCCTTGAAGTTAGTGGTATTACAAGCCCCGACTGGACTGATGATGGGACTACGGGAATATTAGATTATTGGATTAGTATTTGCAAGCAATATTTTGAGCAACATGCTGAATATGATGCAAACGGAAACCGTATTTATTTTGAGTAAAAGCTATGCGAAAGATTATATACTTCACTTTTCAGGCCCTATTTTCGCTTCTTCTGTTGTCTTGTTATGGCGGTAAGGACCGCGAAGCTTACCAGAATCTGCAGCAGGTTACGGGTGTTGAGGGAATTTCGGCCGACGATTACACGCTGTATCAAGGCGATACTCTGCGCCTGAAACCTATAGTAAGCTTTAGCGAAGGAGCTGATACAACGGTGTACGAATATCGTTGGGTGATAGGCAAAAGCATGGTAATTAGTCGTGAACGCAATCTGGAGTGGCAGGTTAATTTGCCAGCAGGCTATAGCATGGCAGGCGAAATACCCGGTACTTTCGTTGTGCGCAATAAACAAAACGGACTGGAATTCAGACAGACATTTGCGTTTAAAGTGCTTAGTAACTACACGCCCTCCTATGTTGCTGTGTATGAAAAGGGTGACGGACGTATTGAATGGATATCGCTTCAAGGCACTCCCAACGGTTTTACCCGATGGTTTGATGATATGATTTCGCGTATCAGTCCTGCCGAACCTTTGCGTGGCAATTACAGCGGAGCATTATATTCAACCAACGAACTGGCTATATTCACCGATCATGCTGACGATTACGGTCGCACAATAAGCATGAAAAATGCTGACCCACAAGGCGGATTTCCTTATCAGCTGGGCGAATACACGGGCACGGTTAAGGGTTCTGTATATAAAGGAATAGCGCAAAACCTCCGTTTTCGCGATATAATCTTTGGTTACGGAGCCTCTAAATACCTTGTTATGAATAAGGTATTGTACGTGTTTAACGGTCTTGACCGCAAACTCCCTATCTACAATGAGCAAACGTTCGTGAAAAGCAGAAATGTGAAACAAGCCATATCGAGCAAGCAATTTCAGCGTTTTAAGAAAATCACCTTTGTGCTTCACGACGATGGTCGCGTAGGTTGCTACCATGTTTATAACGATGAAATGCAGTGGGTTCAGGTGAGTGGACAAACCCTTCAGCTTGATTCGTTGGTGGGTTGCTTTACTGAAGCCACAGGCTTAGGCTCTAATCAGTCGTACCATGTTTACTTAATTGGCAAGCAAGGTGCGCAGTATAAGATGTATCAATTCCTCGTGAAGTATGTCAATCGTGTGGTGCAACCCGCTGCGTTGGTGCAAATAATGGATATTGATGCCACCTTTGCCAATAGCGTAAAACTATGGTGGGGCTCATTCGGTGAGAACTATGGCTTCTATCTTCAGGACAATTCGGTTTACCGTTTCGATTATTATGAGATGACTCAATTTCAGCCGTCTTCAGCCCGTAAGCTGCTAACCTTCGGTAGTGAATATGAGGTTGTTGACGTGCTTCCGCAAATAACAGGGTCGGGCTTGCGCGATGAAGATTACCTTACAGTGGCTTTGCTGTACAATCGTAGCAAAAACACGTCCTCTCTCTACGTGTTCAACACGGTGTCAGGAGCGCTTATTCGTCAGTACACTGATATTATTCCGGGTCGCGTTACCTGGTTTAGCAAGTGCTTATAACACAGCATCTAATAAAATATATTACATAAAATTTAATTATAAAAAAGGCTTATTTTAAACTATGCGTATGAAATTTAAATCATTACTCTTATGTGCTTTTGTCAGCTTTACGTCATTCGTTCAGGCTGAAACGGTTCATGTTGCTACGGCAGGTACTTTGAAAACACTTGTCGATACTACAGGTCGTGTAATTGACGACCTCACATTAACAGGATCAATCAATAGAAGTGATTTGCACTATCTTCGCAATCATGTCAAGCAACTCAATATCAAGGACGTTACAATTGCTGAGGAAACAGTAGGCCGTGTGTTGTATGCCGACCATGTTTTGCCTGATAGCATTTTTAAGGAAGATAATGTTCTGTCAAAAATAGTATTGCCATCAAGCATTGTTGAAATTGGTAAGAGTGCTTTTGAAGGGCAAAAAGTAAAAGGGTTTACCGTTGATTTCTCTAACTGTAAGAGCCTACAGCAGATTCGTACTAACGCTTTTAGCCAAAGCCATCTGCAAGAAGCAAACCTCGCTGGCCTCGTAGCTTTGCAAACAATTGATGCTTATGCTTTCTACTGGACGGACATTAAGACCATCTCTCTTGAGGGTTGTTCATCACTGATTATGTTGGGCGAGAGAGCTTTTTGTAACGATTATTTCGTGACAAGCGTTAACCTTAAAGGCTGCACTTCGCTGCAAACTGTGGGTAATCGCGCTTTTCTTAATATAGCAAAACAATCGGGTGATGCAGGAACACTTGACTTTAGCGAGACCGCAATCGAAAATTTTGATGAAAGCAGTTTGCAGAGTGCTAAGGTAACTACAGTTGTTTTTCCTGCTACTTTAAAAACTATCGGTAATAAAGCCTTAAACCTTTCAAAGGTAACTAAGATGACATTCCTTGGCGCTGTGCCCCCAACGTTCGGCAGTCAGTGGATGCTTGCTTCGGCTTTAAAGCGTGCAATTATCACTGTTCCTGCTGGCACTGTGGCTGCTTATGCTACAGCCTTAAACCTGTCGGGCGAAGATGCTAAAAACATTAAGGATACGGACGGTGTAACGTTAGGTGTTGAGGGTGTTGTTGTTTCTGGTAATACTGTACAGAAACGTTACAATCTTTCGGGCCAACGTGTTGGTAACGGTTATAAGGGGCTTGTAATTGTTAACGGAAAGAAAGTAGTAAAATAAAATATCTGCTTTTATGAAATGAGTGTCCTTAGTGGCATTTCATTGACTGATCCCTTGCAAAACACCGCGTGTTTTGCAAGGGATCTTGCTTTATATAGGGCATAATCGTAGTCCTTTTCTTACGTTATACTGATGGTGTGGCGGCCGTAGAATGATGTGTACGACGGTCGCCATACAGATTGTACTACGGCTGCAGTACGCGCGTACGACGGCCGCCATACAACCTGTATTACAGTGTAAATAGAGTATGAGATAATAAGAAATTAACTATTATGATGTAATAATTTTATATACATTTTTATTCTTTGATAATAGCAGTATTATATACTGATAATATGGAAAGCTAATTTGCTGTTCTGTTTGTTATAAGAAAGTGAGTTGCCCAAAGAAGTCGGGGCGATGAAAATCAGGCGAAGGAATATTTATTTCATTCCATGAAAGGAAGTGGGGTTGGGGTGTTTTGTCACCGCATTTGTAGAAATTGGCACGTAGTATTTGGCCCGAAAGGGTTTCTATATGATGATGGAAGAATGCACTGACAGGAATAATTAATGCGAGTTGCCATAGTTGTTGTCCTTCGCATTGTCCGAAAGGTTTGCGCCCTAACGATGCCCAACGGTTTATTTGGTTGAGTATGTTTGTTGGGGCTTGCGTGCGATTGTCGCGTTCTTTGCCGTTACACAGAAGCACTTTACCTATACAATTGCTCTCGAGGTTGTAGTAATCAGTATCGGTGTTAAGGCTAAAAAAGAACTCGCAACATGAGTCTTCCCAAACGTTACCTAAGTCGTTGGCTACTGTTGCTCGAGGACTGTTTTCCTCAACACGATAGTGAAGCAATATGGCATCGTTTTGATGGGCTATTGCAAATTCAACGTTCGGACAGTAAGGATATTTATCAGCCCAGTTTGCTATGTTGATTTTGTGGTATGTTATGTTTTCTTTTTCAAAGTGTGCAGGTATATCTGCGGCACTCAGTAGCTTGTTTTGGATAGAAGAAACTTCAATTTGTCTCATTGTTTTACGGTTTTTTGAACAAACTCTGTCATCATTTTATCATGGCGTCGTACGTCTTGATAAAGCAGCATTTGGTTTCGCGCACGCACCAAATTATGTTCAGAGTAAGCGGTTTTATAATAGATATCGCCATTGATATAGTCGGTTAGGAAGCGCACACATTGCATATAAGGGAATAGAGCTACGGCATAAGGCAGGTGGTTTACTTCGATAGGGGTGAGGAAAGGTGCCGCAGAGCTGAGATAACCTTCGGTAAAAGCACAGAATATTTCTTCGTTGAGGCCTACTGATTCATATTGATCGCAGTCTTCTGCAACAAAGTTTGCCCCCGTGCGTAGGAAGTCACCATAATCCGAAAATACAAAACTCGGCATGACAGTATCTAAATCTATCACGCATAATACTTTGTCGTTTTCGTCGAACATCATATTATTTACTTTGGTATCGCAGTGACAAATACGCTTCGGAAGCGCGCCTTGACGGTAAAGTTGTTCGGCAAGGCACATGTCGTTAGCATCTCGGCTAAGGGCGTTAAGCATATCACTAACAGTACTTACGCGTGCTACCTTGTCAGCTTCTACGGCTTCGCGCAACTGCATCAGGCGCAATTCCATATTATGAAAGTTCGGAATAGTCTCGCCAAGTGGCTCTTGTAGGTCAACGAGCATTTGCTCAAAGTTTCCAAACGTTTGGCCACAGCAGAAAGCACTATCATGATTTACTTCTTCCTTTGTGATAGCATTTGGAATAAAAAGGCTCATACGCCAGAAGCCGTTTTGGGCATCATGGTAATAGGTTTGGCCGTTAGCGGTGCTTATAAAGCGGAGACATTTGCGGTCAATATCCTGTTCTTGGCACGCCTGTAGCTTTGTGCGAATATGGTTTGTGACCAGTTCGATGTTATGTTGTAACAAGTCAACATCGGTGAAAACGGCGTGATTGATGCGCTGTAAAATGTAGTCGGGACAATGGTCTTCGGCTGTTGTGACACGCAGCGTTTCGTTAATAAGTCCGTTTCCTATCGGTTTAATGTCTTTGATAGTACCTTGAAGGGAGAATTGCTCGGCGATATGCTTTAACTCATTTTCAGTCATATAGATTTATTTTTAGGTGTAAGGATAGTTTTTAGAACTGATAAACAAGGAACATGATGTTGTATCTGCTCTGTTTCCAGCACAAATATACATATTATTTACAGAATAGTTGACGTACCATGTAAAAGATTTTGTTTTATGTCCTCTTTTACATTTACTCTACAAAACAAAAAAGCATTGAGCGATTTATTGCCCAATGCTTCATTGAATGTGGAATAATCTTGAGGTGTTATGTGGAAAGTTGTTTATACTATAAACCTTATTGTGGAGTTTATTATTATCTGATAGAAGAACTATTCAAGGTGTATAAATCTTACTTTTCCTCTTTGTTATTTTCTAAAGATTTTATTTCGGTTGTGCGACGACGCTTAATATACCACTTTACAAGGAAGTAAACGATGGCAATAGAAAGAAGCGCGAGGGCTATAATCTTAATATATTCACCATACTCCATGATTTTATTATCTAACTCCGACTCTGGAACGATAGAATGAAGATACCAACCCAATACGGCAAGAATGGTATGCCAGCAGCCTGCACCTATCGTAGTGTAAAGTAGAAATTTCCAGTAATTCATCTTCGCCAGACCAGCAGGAATGGAAATAAGGTGGCGTATGCCAGGGAGAAGTCGACCTGTAATAGTAGCGATCATTCCGTGATTGTTGAAATAAGCTTCGCTTTGCTCAACCTTTTTCTGATTAAGCATACATAGCTTTCCGAACTTACTATTAGCAAATCGATAAATGATTGGGCGTCCAAGATAGTGGCCTGCAAGATAGTTTATTGAAGCGCCAACGTCAGCTCCAAGTGTAGCGAAGAGAATAACAAGGAAGATATCGAGGTTGCCATTGGCGGCATGATAGGCTGCTGGCGATACAACAAGCTCGGAAGGCACAGGTATAACAGTGCTCTCAAGCAGCATAAGAAAGAAAATTGTGGCATAATTCAAATTGTCCAACAGAGTAGAAAAAATGTTCATGTCTTTTATTTTTGTGGGGTTAATGGGTTATTCTTATCGGTAATGGGGTGTGAATTAACGAAGGGTAGAAGCTCATCGTCTGTGAGATGATGGGGGAAATATTCGTGGAATTCGCTTCTAACTTCTTGGGGATTTTTTGCAATTGCCTTAGCGATATCATGTGTAAAATCGGCTTGTAGGCCAAGTTCGTAATCAGTTACCGACAAATAAAGCCATAGGTCTGGGAACTGTTCGGCTTGCTCTGATTGGCTAATCAGTCGCATGATATTATGCGCTTTTTGCATGATTCCGCAATCGTAATAACAATATGCAATAAAGAAAAGTGCACGATTCTTCTCTTGGTCACTACTCTCATTTATAGCCTTGTTGAAGCAAATGTTTGCTTCTTCAGTTTGATTGTTAAGTAAATGGATATAGCCTTTGATGATATGAACGTCAGGATGGCTTGTGCCAGCAATGCTTTCAAGCTTACTAATACATTGGAAAGCTTCATCGAAATGTCCTAATGTAGCCGAAACAAGACACTGATTTCGCAAGATGTCAATCATGTTAACTGATTGAGAGTTACACAATTTTTCTGCTATCTTCCAATGTTTAAGGGCATCTTCCAACTTGTTTTCGCCCATAAAAACAGTGGCAATGCCCATGTCGCCTATCTCGCTGTGGGGTTGCAATTGCTTGTAACGCTTATAATAGTTTAGTGCTTCAGTATACTTGCCCAGTAAAGCAAGCCCATTTGCCTTGTTAACAATGGCGTCGGCATCATCGGGATTAATCGCTAACGAAAAGTCGCTACTCTCAATGCTCGACGAAACATCGTTGTGAAGATACTGCGCTGACGCCAGTTGATTCCAATAAGGAGCGTGATAAGGGTCGTGGTCAATGAGCTTATTAAAGATGCGTTCACTCTCCGTGAAGTTGCCTTGACTCATTGCAATGCGCCCTTGTAGCTCATGATAATCGTCTGAATCTGTATCATGCATAAGCGCAAGCCACTTTTTTGCCATAGTCAAATTGTCATAATCAGCAAAAAGAGTAGCCACATCGAGATAATAGTCATCAATGTCTTCGTTGCTTATTTCTGCGCTTTTTTCGGTTAGATAACGATTGGCTTTATCGTCATCTCCACCAGCAATCATGATCTCTGCTATAATATAATAGTAGTCAAGGTCGCTTTTGTCTTCTATCTGATCGGCATAATGTATCGCTTCTTCTGCGTTATTATCAAGGAGAATAGCTACTCGGGCACGGAAAGCTAAAGGCTGCGTGGAGCCCGGGAACATCTGAATAGCCAGATGAATAGCGTCAAGAGCCTTGCCGAGCTGGCCGTGCAGATGATAATATTCTGCAATATCGGTCAGCTCGTCAGGGTCAAGATAAAGCGGCTTACCAGCATTGTGGGCAGCCTCATACCTTTCAAGATTATTTTTAAATTCCTTACTTTGGAAGGTGTTATCGCTCAAAATAATGTGTTATTTCTTGTTCTGTTTTCCCAAGTATCCTTTAGTCCTACTGTCTTATTGAAGATAGGAGTAGTCGAATTACTATCTGGGTCGGCCATAAAATAGCCTGTTCGCTGGAACTGTAAATACTGGCCAGGTTGCATTGAAGCAGCAAACGGTTCAACGTAACAGTTCGTACGAACCTGCAATGAATCAGGATTAAGAAGCTCGTGAAAGTCACGCTCATCAGCTGCAGGGTTCTCTACAAAGAATAGTCTGTCGTATTCGCGAACTTCTGCTTTCACACAGTCGTTTGCATTTACCCAGTGGAGGGTTCCCTTTACTTTGCGGTCAGAACCTTGCATGCCGCTCTTGCTTTCAGGATCGTATTCTGCTTGAATTTCTATAATATTGCCATCAGCGTCCTTAGTACACCCTGTACACATTACGATATACGCATTCTTCAATCGCACTTCTTTGCCCGGGCTCATGCGGAAGAACTTCTTGGGTGCGTCCTCCATAAAGTCGGCACGTTCAATCCAAAGCTCTTTCGAGAATAAAATTTCGTGTGTGCCAGCTGTCTCATCTTCAGGATTGTTGACAGCCTCCATCATTTCTGTTTGACCTTCAGGATAGTTTGTAATTACTAATTTTACAGGGTCAAGAACTGCTGAAACACGAATAGCTTTCTTGTTTAAGTCGTCACGAACGGCTGCTTCAAGCAAGGCTACATCGTTTAGAGCATCAAATTTTGTGTAGCCTATCGAACGAATAAAATTCTTTACCGATTCGGGCGAATAGCCACGACGTCTCATTCCGCACAACGTAGGCATGCGTGGATCGTCCCAACCATTAACCAACTTTTCGTCAACAAGCGTATGAAGTTTGCGCTTTGACATAACGGTATAAGTTAGGTTAAGGCGATTGAACTCAATCTGACGAGGACGAGAATCGTTAAGTCCTTGTTCAGCAGTTCCGTCGTATTCTTTCAAGAAATCAACAAACTTGTCATAAAGTGGACGATGAGGAACGAACTCGAGTGTACAAATAGAGTGGGTTACTCCTTCAAAATAGTCGCTTTGTCCGTGTGCAAAATCGTACATGGGATAGCAATGCCACTTTGTTCCTGTGCGATGATGCGGAGTTTGAATAATACGATAAATGATTGGGTCGCGGAAGTGCATGTTTGGGTTTGCCATATCAAGCTTTGCGCGAAGCACCATAGAACCCTCTACCGCTTCAGGCGTATTCATTTGCTCAAACAGCTGCAGACTTTCATCGATAGGCCTGTCTCTGTAAGGGCTTGCTGTACCAGCTGTTGTTGGAGTTCCTTTCTGTTCAGCAATTTGTTCAGCAGTTTGCTCATCAACATAAGCATGTCCATTCTTAATCAACCAAACAGCAAAGTCCCATAACTTCTGAAAATAGTCAGAAGCATAGTAAATATCACCCCATTCGAAACCAAGCCAATGAATATCATTTAGAATATTTTCAACATACTCATTATTCTCTTTTGATGGATTGGTATCATCAAAACGTAAATTACAGATGCCTTTATATTTTTCAGCAACACCAAAGTCCATACAAATGGCCTTTGCATGACCAATGTGCAAATATCCGTTTGGCTCTGGGGGGAATCGGGTTTGTATACGTCCGCCGTTTTTACCTTCAGCAAGGTCTTCCTCTACAAGTTGTTCAACAAAGCTTATACTTCGTTTTTCTTCATTTGCAGTATTTTCTTTGATTTCCATGTTTTACGTTTGTTTTAAAGTATACGCAAAGTTACGCATTTTATACTAATATTGCTTGCTGCTGATAATTTTTTCTTAAAAAAAGTTGCAAAAAGATTTGCATAAAAAATAAAATTTCGTTACCTTTGCTATCGTTATCCTGAATACAATCTTTTACCTTAAAAGGACTAATACCTATTGAGTAGAATGGCACTTACTGTGAAGCAAGTGCCATTTTCTTTTGTATTATATTGTAAATCTTTCTATTATGGCAGAGGGATAATAGCTTTAAATTTAACTTATTTTATTCCTCTTTCGTTCAGTGCAGCAGAGTATCGTTTTGCATTTGCTATGTGTTCAGCATAGGTTGCTGCAAAGTTGTGTGTACCACTAAAGTCTTCTTTGGCACACATATACAAATAATTGTGTTTTTTCATGTTCAGAACCGCATCAATACCAGCTATAGAAGCAACACGAATTGGCCCTGGAGTAAGCCCTGGATTTACATACGTATTGTACGGGCTATCGATGCGAAGCAAACTATTGTAAATGCGTTTAAGCGCAAAATTCTTCCATGCAAACTTAATGGTTGGGTCAGCTTGTAGCGGCATTCCTTTCGGATACTCGCTGTTACGCAACATTAAACGATTGTAGTACATGCCTGCAATCATTGGCTTTTCGGCGTTATTTGCAGTTTCTTCGTCAACGATACTTGCTATGGTAACCACTTCGTTGGGCGTGAGTTTTAAGCTTGTAGCTTTACTCATACGCTCGTCATTCCAAAAGTTTTGGTTCTCTTTTTTTAGGCGTTCCAACAAGCCATCTAAGCTAATATTCCAATAAACATCATAGGTGTTCGGAATAAAGAGCGCAGCAATAGTAGTTGTATCGTAACCGTATTTTTTGCAGACAGCCTCGTCTTTTAAAGCATTTGCAATGGTTGCACTATCAAGAAGGAGTTTCTTACTAAGCGCACCAGCCATATCTTCCATTGTACGAACACTTGGAACGGTAAGGCTAACGGGTGTCTGCATACCGCTTTTGATATGCCTAAAAATGGTAAAAGTACTGGTCGAAGGCTCAATAGCATAACGTCCAATGCGCACTTTCTTTGTCAAATCGCTATGTCTACTGAGTATGCTAAAAGCATGAAAAGCATGTTTGTTCGCAACAGGCTTCAGCTTGGTTATCAACGAATCATAATTGTCGTCGTTGTCAACATAAAGATATGTGGTTGATTTCTTGCATGAAAAAGCCGTAAAGAAATAATAGTATCCTATTCCAAATAAAACATGCAAGCAGGCAATGGCAAGTACCAAATAACCTTTCTTAAATCCTTTTCTCATTTCAATGGTATCGTTTAAAAAACGGTGCAAAGTTACACTAAAAGGCCGATATCACAAAACTTTTGTCTTTATCTTTTATAGTTTGGCTAATAAAGCCGTAACTTTGCATTCGAAAAATAGAGCATATTATTTAGAGGTCGATTGTATGAAAGATTACGAAAGTTATATTTTTGATTTAGATGGAACACTTATTAGTTCTTTAGACGATTTGGCATTGAGTTGCAACTATGCTCTGCGAAGCTATGGAATGCCTGAACGAAGCCTTGATGAGGTTCGCCAATTTGTAGGTAATGGTGTTAAAAAGCTTATTGAACGTGCCATACCCGACGGTCTGAATAACACCCATTTTAACGAGGTTTACGATATGTTCCGCCAGCATTATCTTCTCCATAATCTTGATACAACAGCGCCTTACCCTGGTATTCCCGAACTTATTCAACGTCTTACAGCGCATGGAAAGCGTGTGGCGGTAGTGAGCAATAAATTTTACGATGCTACGCAAGCTTTGGTGCGTCATTTCTTTGGCGATACAATTCCTGTTGCTATAGGCGAGCGCGAGAATATCAAAAAGAAGCCCGCGCCCGATACCGTTGTTGAGGCCCTGCGACAATTAGGAATGCCGCGCGAAACGGCTGTGTATATTGGTGATAGCGATGTGGATATTGAAACGGCGCGTAACTGTGGTATGCCGTGTATCAGCGTGTTGTGGGGATTTCGTAGTCGCGATTTTCTTCTCGAACACGGTGCCACTACATTAGTGAGCAAACCAGAGGAAATTTTTTGCTAAATCAGCGACGCCCCTCTATTTTGCCCATGCACATTTCTAAGTCAATTTTTATTTTCAACAATAGTTGTTTGATAAAAGTATAGTATCAAACGTTTATTTTTGGTAACTTTTTCATAGTATTAATTCAAATTATTCTTTGAATTGATATTGTAATTAACTTTCAATTTAGTTAGTCTTCTATAGTTACCTATCGTAAAGAGCAATATCTAAAGCTTTATTAGCTTTAGATATTGCTCTTTTATATGCTATTTATTATTAGCCGTTTGCTATATGTTTTATTGATATTTTGGATACCATTTTATGCGCTCAACAGCTTCTTTAGCATCAGTAATAGGCTCTTTCGTATTTTGATGATCAATAGCATGCTGTGCTACTACTTCTGCTAAGTGCTGCGAGAATGATGTAATTTTACTTACGGGTGGTAGCACGGCAGCTCCAGGTTGTGTTGTATCTACAATACCTCCTAAGGCGTGTGCTGCAGCCGAAAGTAAGGCTTGATTGACAAAACGTGCAGTAGAGGCCATTATACCAAGTCCAAGTCCTGGGTACATCAAGGCATTATTAGCTTGTCCAATGGTATAGATTACACCTTTGTAGTTAACGGGTTTACTTGGTATTCCTGTAGCAATGAGGGCACGGCCTTCAGTCCATTCTATTAAGTCGGCTGCAGTTGCTTCAGCTAATTCTGTAGGATTCGAAAGTGGGAAAATAATAGGACGTTTGGTGTGGGCAGCCATTTCTCTAACAATTTCTTCTGTGAAAGCTCCTGCACGTGTTGAGGTTCCTATCAGCACAGTGGGGTGTAGGGCAGTAACCGCATCTTGTAAGGTTGGAAGAGGTTGGTTTAATTCGCATGACCGACGGGCGAAAAACTGCTGTCCTTCAGTTAAATCGGGCATGTTATCAGTAAGCAATCCTTGTTTGTCTACTAAATAAATATGTTGTTTTGCCTCGTCAGACGTCAGACCTTGTTGTATGAATTCTTCATATATTTGGTGTGCAATCCCTGCACCTGCAGTGCCTGCTCCAAATATCATTACGCGCTGTTCGATATACTTTTCCTTCGAAATGTTTAACGCTCCCAAAATACCTGCAAGTGCAACAATGCCAGTTCCTTGAATGTCATCGTTGAAAGTAGTAATTTTATCTTGATATCGCTCGAGAATTGCAGCGGCATTAGGACGTCCAAAGTCTTCCCAATGGAGATAAAGATTTGGGAAAAGCTTTTCAGCAGTATTTACAAATTTATCAATGAAATTGTAATATTTCTCTCCACGTACACGTGCATGTCTATTGCCTAAGTATAGCGGATTATCAAGCAATTGTTTGTTATCCGT
Organism: Prevotella sp.; assembly: GCA_013333285.2. Taxonomy (GTDB): domain Bacteria; phylum Bacteroidota; class Bacteroidia; order Bacteroidales; family Bacteroidaceae; genus Prevotella. The sequence continues at coordinate 29,816 of JABCPF020000042.1, read as the reverse complement.
TCCAACATCGAGCACAAGTGGTAATACTTCATTCGGATTAACACCTGCGGCAGCAGTATAAACCATTAACTTACCAATAGCTATTGCTACGCCGTTTACACCCCAGTCGCCAATACCTAAAATGGCTTCGGCATCGGTTACCACAATTAGTTTTACGTTTTTACCTTTTGAAGCATTAAGCAGTGCTTTCTCCATGTCCTCTGAATGGTCAATAGATAGGAAAGCTGCATCTTGTGGCTTCATAAACAACTCGTCATATTGGCGAATAGCATCGGCAACAGTAGGGTCATAAACTATCGGCATAAACTCTTCTACATGCAGAGCCATCAAAGCATAAAATAGTGTGCGATTGGTGTTGAAAAGGGTCATTAAATAAACGCGTTTCTCCAAATCGTTTACTTTTTTCTGATATTGCAAATAAGTTCTTTCAATTTGCTCCTCAAGCGTTTGTACAATAGGGGGTAACAAGCCGACAATGTTTAGTTGTTCGCGTTCGGCCAAACTAAAGGCTGTTCCTTTGTTAATAAAGGGATTGTTGAGAATGTCTTTGGGTGTGTTCATGCCTATTCAAGTTTATTAATGGCTACAGAATATTCTGTGCTATATTTTAATATTAAGTTGTCTGTAAGTATGCTTATAACATCTTTCAGTTATAGCAATGTTTTATATTATACGATTTTAAATGACGTGTTAACAAGCAATATGTTCTAAGCTTTAAATTATGAGTAAACTCACCTCATTAAGCTTTGCCCTGAAAAATAAATTAATCAGCAATTTTATATGGCAAATATATGATAATAGTCTAAGAAATAAACTCTGTTTTATATTTTTTTGTATTTAAATAATAGATGTTATACGGCAAGCTTTTAATGCTTATAATTTATTAATATATTGCAGTTGTATATCATATTTTGGAGGTGAGATATCTTTGTATTTGTTTCTGCTTATGATAATTTTGTAAGCGGTGAATATTGTGATAAAGACGTTTACGGGCTAAAGAGAAAACGATTCTACCGTAATGGTATCATAATATTTGTAATAAGTTGATTATCAGCGTGTACAATGCTTGTAAAATCTTGTGCGAAAAGCTATGTAATCGCAATCCGATTACGATGTAAACGCAACGCGTTTACGTCGTAAACGTTCGCTGTTTTCGACGTAATCGTAACCCGATTATGATGTAATGGCAAAAACAGGTTGTCATAAGGGGTTTTTACTATCAAAATTTAGATAGTTTTTGATGTGTAATTCGGAGTTGATTTTCTTTTTGGGTCTATAAATTTAGCAATCAAAACTATATGTGAATTTGCTATGATATAAATAACGTGAGTTCGATGAATTATAAGAGTCTATAAATTTGGTGATTAGCGAAATTTGTTGTAACTTTAAGGTGTTAACATTCAAATAATTACAAACAAAGATCGCCATGATCATTGAAAACAAAGTTACTGAAATATTTTGTATGGCAGATGACTTCTGCAAGTTTTTTGATGCAATGACAAAATAACAATAGAAGCAAAATGGCAAATAAAAAAATGAAATTAATAATGTATCTCTCCTTTGTACTCTTTTGTTGTTGTACAAATACAAATAACAGAAAAGATAGCAAAGAGGATTTTTATACAAGGACTTCAGGTTGGGATTACATGAGGATACCTCTAATTAAACCTTTCGAAGTAACGTGCACCGATAATGTCCAGTGGATTGTAGATACAAAAATTCCTCCGACAACTATTCAAAATATACAGGGACCGAGCGATGTTAAGAGAGTGGGCGTATATCCTCCGTATATATTATTATATTGTAAAGGAGAACCGATAGTTTCCGGACAGCCAGTCAAAGAAGCATGGTTTATTATTAATGCTAATGAGAATAGGATTTATGGCTTTAAGACACAAAAAGACTTTCTTTTATTTGCATCAGATTGTCGATTATCTAATCTTAAAACATTTGATGTAAATAATATTTGGCAATCTTTTTCTAATGGGAAAGCATTGCCGTGGACAAAGAATATTGATAAATATAAACAATGAAATCATCCATTTTAACGTGAATTCGTCGAATTCACGTTAAATACTTGCGTAGCATAAACAAGTGTTGGCTATAGTCAGTATTGTTATCTTTATAAATGTATGGAGCAGGGCTTTGTTTGTGAACGAGTTTGCAAATTTGTAATGATGATATTCTAAGATTTGATAGTCTTAGTACCATGATAATAAGTAAAGGGTAGCCCACTATGGCTACCCTTTACTTGTGTGTTTTTAATAATAAAAAACGTATGCGTGTAATTGCTCTGTAAAGTGGCAAACTTTGTGTCGCCAATACAAAGCCATCAGCATAAACCGCTTGTTATAAGGAGGTTGTGATAGCAAGTAATATGCTATTAAATAGCACGATATGTTAAGCCAATTGCTTTTTATTCCTTTACAGGTATTTTATCAATCCTGTTTTGATGGCGTCCTCCTTCAAAATCTGTTTCGAAAAATTCGTCTAATATTTTCTTAGCCGTCTCTTGATTGATAAAACGCCCAGGCATTACGAGCACGTTTGCATTGTTGTGCTGGCGAATAAGATGGGCTATTTCAGGAGCCCATGCTAATCCAGCTCGTATGCTCTGATGTTTATTTAAAGTTATAGCAATTCCTTCACCAGAACCGCAGATTCCAATACCCGGATAAACCTCACCTTTCTCAATTCCTTGTGCCAAGGCGTGGGCATAATCGGGATAATTGCAACTTTCTTCGCTGTTTGTGCCATAGTCTTTAAAAGGAATATTCCTTTCAGTAAGATATTGCTTGACAAACGTTTTCAGAGCAAAGCCTGCATGGTCGCTGGCAAGGCCTACAACTTTAATATCCATAATTTTTAAGTTAACGCTTTAGAAGTTCTTTCACTTGTGAATAAACATTTTCGGCTGTGTAGCCCAGTTTTTCATTCAGTACTTTGTAAGGTGCTGAGAATCCAAAACTTTGCATACCGTAAATACTGCTAAGTGGGCCAATACCTACAAGGCCTTCGAGGGTACATGGCAGGCCAGCAGTAAGTCCGAATTTCTTTACATTGTAAGGAAGAACAGCATTTTGATATTCAATTGATTGGCGACGGAACAACCCTTCAGAAGGTGCACTTACAACGCGCACTTTGATATTGTCTTTTCGTAATAATAAGGCTCCTTCCTCAAGTGTTGACACTTCAGAACCGCTTGCCACCAAAATGACATCGGGATTCTCATCAGAACCTGCAACAATATAAGCGCCCTTATTAGCCATTTCGTATTGGTTGTCTGCGGGAAGACTGTCAATATTCTGGCGCGAAAGGATAAGTGCGGTAGGTGTTTCTGTATTTTCCATTGCAAGTTTCCAGCATTCTGTTGTTTCGTCAGAATCAGCAGGGCGGAAAACGCGCACGCTATCTTGTCCTTCATGATTTTGTAGCTTCTCCATGAGGCGGATTTGTGCCTCATGCTCAATAGGCTGATGAGTAGCGCCGTCTTCGCCCACGCGGAAAGCATCATGCGTCCATATGATCTTGATAGGAGTACGCATTAGTGCAGCCATACGGATAGCAGGTTTCATATAATCTGAGAAGACAAAGAAGGTGCCCATTGCAGCAATGGTTCCGCCATGCAACATCATTCCGATACAAATATCGCACATAGCCAACTCTGATACACCTGCTTGGAAGAACGCTCCGCTAAAGTCTCCCTTCTTGAATTCGGTGGTTTGCTTGAGGAATCCATCTGTTTTGTCAGAGTTACATAAGTCTGCTGACGCACAAATCATGTTTGGAACTTGTTTGGCTAATTCAGCAAGGCAGGCAGCAGATGCAGAGCGTGTAGCATCGTTTTTCTTCTGTTCTACTTTCGTCCAGTCAATTTTTGGAGCTTGACCAGCAAACCAAGTATCCATCAATAGCTTTTTATCAGGATTGCTTTCTGCCCATTGTTTTTCTTCTGCACGACGTTTTGCTACAATCGTAACAAGGTCATTTCTGCGATTTTCGTACAGTTCTTTAACGTCGTCAAAGATAGTAAACGGATTCTCAGGGTCGCCATCAAGATTCTTTATTGTATTAGTAAAAGCACCGTCACCAAGTGGTGCACCATGTGTTTTTATGCTATGTTCGTAGCTACTGCCATCAGCTTTGAGCGCGCCTTTGCCCATAACGGTCTTGCCAATAATAAGGGTAGGGCGGTCGTTTTCTTCGAGAGCAGCATTCAATGCTTGACGAATTTCTTGAACATCGTTTCCATTTATCTCGATGACATTCCAATTCCAAGCTCTGTATTTTGCTGCAGTGTCTTCAACCATAACAACTTTTGTCTCTGTCGAAAGTTGTATTTCGTTGGAATCGTAGAACATAACGAGGTTATTTAACCCCAATGTTCCTGCTAATCTTCCTACTTCCTGCGAGATACCTTCTTCAACAGAGCCGTCAGAGATATAAGCGTAGACGGTATGCTGCATCATCGTGTTGCCAAGACGTGCTTCTAAGAATTTCTCTGCAATTGCAGCACCTGCTGCCATGGCATGGCCTTGTCCGAGAGGACCAGAAGAGTTTTCTACGCCACGAATAACATCGAGTTCGGGATGCCCAGGGCATTCAGAACCCCATTGACGAAAGGTTTTTATATCTTCAATACTGTACTTGCCTGACAGCGCAAGTACGCTATAGAGCATCGGACTCATATGTCCTGGGTCAAGGAAAAATCTGTCCCTACCTGTCCATGTTGGGTCTTTGGGGTCATAAACCAAGTATTCTGAGAATAGGACATTAATAAAGTCGGCTCCTCCCATAGCTCCTCCTGGGTGGCCCGACTTTGCTTTCTCTACCATACTTGCAGCCAATATTCTAATATTGTTAGCCGCACGGTTCATTACATTAATATTGTTCATGTTGATTGAAAAGATAGTTTTTGTTTTTAGTCTCAAACGTTCTCATTATCTGAGTAATGCAAATTTACGCTTTTATCTTTGAATAGGCAACGAAGAGGGGTGTGAATTTTAGTTTCAGCCAGTGTCTATTGGATAAAAGAATGATTTTGTAGAATGAAATACTAAAAAAGCCTGCCATTTATAATTAATGACAGGCTTAATGTTTCTTATTTGTTTATTTATATGTTAGCAAATGCGGCGTGATCCGTCGCCTATGACAACATCAATCACTGATGGCTCATGACCGTACTTGGCAGCAAACTTAACTTTGGCGTCGGCAATGAACTTATCATACACGTCTTCTTTAACAAGGTTGATGGTACAACCGCCAAATCCGCCACCCATAATGCGACTTCCTGTTACGCCATTCTCTTTTGCGAGTTCGTTTAGATAATCAAGTTCTTCGCAGCTTACTTCATATTCTTTGCTTAAACCTTCATGGGTTTCATACATTTTCTGTCCAACAACGTCGTAGTTGCCTTTCTCCAAAGCTTCGCATACTGCTAAAACTCTGTCTTTTTCGCCTAATACAAAATGTGCGCGCTTGTAATCTTCAGCACTTACTTGGGCCTTAACTGCTTCCAGATCCTCCCATGTAGCATCGCGTAATGTTTCAAATTTACGATCTGTAAAGTGCTGATTCATGGCTTTAACAACGTTTTCACACGAGTTGCGACGGTCGTTATAAGGAGAGCCTACAAGCTCATGTTTTACTTTTGAATTGAGTAAAACAAGTTTGTATCCCTTGGGATCCCATGGGAAATATTCAAATTCGCGACTGCGACAATCTAAGCGCATAAGCTTGCCTTTCATGCCAAATACAGAAGCAAACTGGTCCATTATACCGCATTTTACACCAACATATTTATGCTCTGTTGCCTGTCCCGCTAATGCAATATCCCACTTTGAGGCCTTGTTATCGCCAAAAAGATCATTCAAAGCAAAGCCAAAACAGCTTTCAAGAGCTGCACTTGATGACATTCCTGCACCGAGTGGTACATCGCCTGCAAAAGCAGCATTAAATGGTTTTACGTCAATACCCAGTGCCATCATTTCCTTGCAAATGCCAAAAATATAGCGTGCCCATGTGGTATCTGGACCTTTTGGATCGTCTAACTTGAAGTGACACATGTCCTTCATGTCAATAGAATAGATGTTACAACTTTGATGTCCGTTAGGGCGTATTTCGACCATAATTCCCTGTTCAACAGCTCCGGGGAAAACAAATCCTCCATTATAATCGGTGTGCTCGCCTATCAGATTGATGCGCCCTGGCGAAGCGTAGATGTTTCCAGTCTTACCATCAAAATGCTTGATAAAGCGGCTTCTTACGAAATCTATTTCCATGTTTTTGGGTTTTAAAGGTTATTTTTTCTGTTTAATTTTTAAATCAATAAGGAGTAGTTTCTCTATTTTTATTTGTCTACACCAAAATGGTATATGGTTGTTTGTTTGTATTGTTCCCCGGGTTTTAAAGTTACAGATGGGAAATATGGATGATTAGGTGTGTCAGGAAAATGTTGACACTCTAAACATATCGCAGAACGACGTGGATAAGTAGCCCCATGACTTCCTTTAAAACCACTTAAGAAGTTACCCGTATAAAGCTGCACACCCGGTTCGGTAGTATAAACCTCCATAGTTCTACCACTGATTGGTTCGCAAACTTTTGCAGCAAGACTCAATTCTCCTTCTTCTTTCTTATTTAGAACATAGCAGTGATCGTAACCAGATCCATTCTTAATCTGTGTATCATCTGCATCAATGTCTTTGCCAATAGGCTTAGCTGTGCGGAAGTCAAAAGGAGTTCCTTCTACAGTTTTAATTTCTCCTGTAGGAATAGAAGTCTCATCAATAGGAAGGTAATAATTAGCGTTAATCTCCAAATTAACATTATCGATAGAAGGAGTAGGGTTGGCTGTACCAGCTAAAGCAAAGAATCCGTGATGTGTAAGGTTAAGGATTGTTTGCTTATTAGTACATGCAAGATAAAATATTTGAAGGTCATTGTTGTCGGTCCATGTATATTCCACTGTGGTTTTCAGCTCACCTGTATAACCTTCTTCGCCGTAAGCTGATACATAATGTAGAACCAAAGTGTGATCATTCATTAGTTCGGCATCCCAAACTCGGTCGTTAAACCCTTTTTTTCCTCCATGTAACGAATTTGGCCCGTTGTTAACCGGAACAGAATACTCTTTGCCATGCAGTGTAAATTTACCTTTAGCAATTCGGTTTCCGTAGCGTCCAATAAGTCTTGAGAGATAAGGTTCAGGCGAGTTTATCACATCTTCGATGTTGTCATGCCCCATGATAACGTTAGCTTTGTTGCCGTTTTTGTCAGGAACCATAATTGCAACAATAGCTCCACCATAGTTTGTTATAGCGACCTCGTTTCCTTGACTGTTACGTAAAATAAAAAGGTCTGTTTTTTTCTTATTAATTGTGGTCTGAAAGTCTTCTCGCTTCAGACCACATGCGTTTGGTGTTTCTGCAGTGTTCATCATGTGAGTAAGTTTTTAGTTATCATCTTGATAATTGCAAAGTAAAGAAAAATAAACGATAATAACAAAATAAAACTTGTAAATAATGGAACTGTTAGGTGTTAAAAATCCTTTAACAATAATAGGTCGGAAACAATATAACTTGAGCCTCCTACAAAGATAAAATCATCGGCCGAAGCATCTGTTATAGCTCTGTGATAAGCCTTTGCAACCGTACCGCAGTCAGTACCTACCAATTGATTTTTTCTACCCATTTCAGCTATGATGTTTGAAGGTATGGCTCGTTTAGTTGAAGCCTGCGCCCAATAGTAGGTGGCATTTTTGGGCAGAAGCTTGATAACCGTTTCAACATCTTTATCATCTACCATGCCAAATATCAATCGAAGCTTTCTACATACTGCTGATTTAATTTGTGGTGCGAGCCATTCCCAACCAGCCACGTTATGTCCTGTGTCACAGATTACAACAGGATTTTCTCTTAATTTTTCCCATCTCCCTCGCAAGCCTGTAAGTGTTGTAACATTCGCGAAACCTCTAACAATATTATAGGGTGTAATATTGAAAATCTTTTGTAATAAAGGTAGGGCTTTCAGTACTGTATTTGCATTCCGCTCTTGGTATTCGCCGCCCAACTGGCCATGTAAGTTGCCAAATTTTTGGGTGATATAATCGCGTCCACCTGTTTGGCAAACTTTTGAAGAAAGTACCTCTGGCTCTTCTTCGGCAAAGTAAATAGGAGCTTTACGTATAGCTGCTTTTTGTTTAAAAACAGTTCGTGTCTCTGGTACAGTCTCGCCTATAACTACGGGTACGTGTTGTTTAATAATTCCAGCTTTCTCTGCTGCTATCTGTTCAAGTGTGTTGCCAAGAAACTGTGTGTGGTCAAAACTGATGTTTGTTATTAATGACAATACGGGAGTGATAATGTTGGTACAGTCGAGCCTGCCACCCAATCCCACTTCAATAACAGCCACATCAACTTGTTGCTCTTTGAAATAGAGTAAGGCTAAGGCCGTTGTAAGTTCAAAAAAAGAGGGATTTAGCGGTTCAAAGAATGCGCGCTCTTGCTCAACAAAATCTATCACACGTTGCTCTGAAATAGGGTGTCCATTTACTCGGATACGCTCTCTAAAGTCAACCAAGTGTGGCGAAGTATATAATCCCACCTTGTATCCTGCCTCCTGCAGTATGGCTGCAAGGGTATGCGAACACGAACCTTTCCCATTGGTTCCAGCAATGTGAATTGTTTTGTAAGCGATGTGTGGGTGTCCAAAATGTTGGTCAAGTTCACGGGTGTTATATAGCCCTGGTTTGTAGGCTGTTGCTCCAACGTGTTCAAAAACAGGTGTGCTATTAAAAAGATATTGTATGGTTTCTTGGTAAGTCATTGTTTTTTAGATGATAAAGACAGAGCCAGCCAAAGCATCTGATCTTTCAAATGTTTGACTGGCTGTTGCGTTGTTTTATATAAATGGTTGTCTTAACTGAAATAGTTTCTGAACTTTTCGAATATGCTTTTCTTTGTAGAAGCATCACCTTTAAAGTTCTCACTATCTTTCAGTCCTTCAATACATTTACGCTCTTCTTTTGATAGGGTTTTAGGAACAAACACACTCATGTTAACGATAAGGTCACCCATGCCCGAACCATAGCCTTTTACTGCAGGCAGACCTTTACCACGTAGGCGCACGGTTTTGCCGGGTTGTGTTCCGGGTTCTATCTTAAGTTTAATTCTCTTATCATCAATAGTAGGAATTTCAGCTTCGCCACCTAGTGCAGCAGTAGGGAAATCGAGAAGCAGATTGTATATGATATCTTGCTTGTCACGAACGAAAGTGTTGTTTTTTTCTTCTTCTACCAACACTTGAATATCGCCTGGTATTCCGTTGCGAGGGCCAGCATTTCCTTTTCCGTGAACGTTAATCACCATGCCTTCTTCAACACCTGCAGGTATGTTTATTTCAACAACCTTTTCGCCTTTTACCACACCTTTTCCACCACATGCCTTACATTTATTCTTAATGATAGTTCCTTCACCTTGACAAGTGGGGCATTCGCTTTGTGTTGTCATCATACCAAACATCGATTGTACGGTACGATTAACTACACCTGCGCCATGACAGGTTGGACAAGTTTCAGGTTTACTACCGCTCTCGGCGCCCGAACCGCTACATTGTTCACAAGTAACATCTTCACGAACTTTAAATTTCTTGGTGACACCACTTGCTATATCTTGTAGTGATAGTTTTACTTTGAGTCGGAGATCTGCACCACGAAACACACGCTGTTGCGCACCACCTCGTGATCCGCCAAAGCCTCCGAATCCGCCGAAACCTCCAAATCCACCACGTCCTCCGAATATATCGCCGAACGCAGAGAAGATATCGTCCATATTCATATCGCCTCCGAATCCGCCGAAACCACCACCTTGTGGTCCGTCAAAGCCAAACTGGTCATACTGTGCACGCTTGTTTTCATCGTGCAGTACTTCGTATGCTTCAGCGGCTTCTTTAAATTTACTTTCGGCTTCCTTGTCACCGGGGTTACGGTCGGGGTGGTATTTAATGGCTAATTTGCGGTAAGCTTTCTTGATTTCGTCTTGTGAGGCATTCTTGTCTACGCCAAGCACCTCATAATAATCTCGTTTGTTTGCCATACGATTGTTTAAATGTGTATGCTGATATCCTTATGAAAAAGTTGCTGTATAGCGTAGTTTCTCTTATTGACCTACGGCTACTTTAGCGTGGCGTATTACCTTTTCGTTAAGGGTGTAGCCTGTTTGAATACAGTCTATTACCTTTCCTTTCTTGTCGTCTCCGAGGCCAGGGACCATCGCTACCGCCTCATGGTAGTCGGTATTAAAGTCTTTATCCTCAGTTTCCATTTTCTTAACGCCAAGACTTTCAAGGGTTTTGATAAACTTATTGTATATCATTTGTACACCTTCTCTAATCGCAATGGGATCGTCACTTTTATCAGCTAATGCACGTTCAAAGTCGTCAAGTACAGGCAAAATAGCTGCAACGCTTTTTTCGCTGCCGTTTATAATCAATTCGGCTTTTTCTTTTAGCGTTCGTTTTTTGTAGTTTTCGAATTCAGCTACTGAGCGTAAATATTTATCTTTCAAGGCAGTAATTTCGTCATTTGCCTTTTGTAGTGCATCTTCACAATTGGTATCTTGTGTAGCTTCTACGTCCGAATCAGTTTGCTCTTTCGCCTGTTTGGTGTCGCTATTAGCCTTCGTATCTGTTGTTTCTTTGGTTGCCATAGCTTCTGCTTCCTGTGTAGTGTTACAGTTTTGCTCCTGTGAAGTCTGGCCGTCTTCCACCTTTATCTTCTTTTCTTTTGTTTCTTTTTCTATCATAGTAGGTAATTCATTGTTTACGAGCATATAATGCAAAAGGTGTGCCATTTATTAAAAGTATGACACACCTTGTTGTTTTTACATGCTGTACATTTTGAGCTTCTGTTCTTTTATTTGCTCATCGTGTATGTATTCCTCATATGGCATTAACTTGTCAATGATGCCATTGGGTGTGAGTTCTATAATACGATTCGATACAGTACTGATAAGTTCCAAGTCGTGACTTGAGAAAAGAATATTTCCCTTAAAAGCTATCAGGTTGTTGTTAAAGGCCTGAATCGACTCCATATCGAGGTGGTTGGTTGGTGTGTCGAGGATAAGACAGTTGGCATTTTGAAGCTGCATACGAGCTATCATACAACGCATTTTCTCACCTCCCGACAATACGTTCACCTTTTTCTCAACTTCTTCTTGACGGAATAGCATACGACCAAGGAACGATTTCATGGTTACCTCGTTACCTGGGCCATATTGGCTAAGCCACTCTACGAGGTTATAGTCGCAGTCGAAGAACGGTGTGTTATCCAAAGGCAGATATGCTGTTGTAATGGTTACGCCCCATTTGTATGTACCTGCGTCAGGTTCCCTGTTGCCATTTATAATTTCAAACAGCGCGGTCATAGCCTTAGGATTATGGCTTAAGAACACAACTTTCTCACCTTTTTCTATATTGAAGTTTACGTTATCGAAGAGTACTGTTCCGTCTTCGTCCGTAGCCTTCAGGTTTTCTACCTCAAGAATCTGGTTGCCTGGCTCACGTTCCATTTGGAAAATAATGCCAGGGTACTTACGACTTGAGGGGCGAATTTCTTCAACATTGAGCTTTTCAAGCATCTTTTTGCGGCTGGTGGTCTGGCGGCTCTTAGCTACATTGGCTGAGAAACGACGTATAAACTCTTCCAGCTGTTTCTTTTTCTCTTCTGCTTTCAGCTTCTGATTCTGCGCCTGACGAAGGGCAAGCTGTGAACTTTCATACCAGAAACTATAGTTTCCTGCAAATACAGTAACTTTACCAAAGTCAATATCAATAGTCTGTGTAGTCACCGAATCGAGGAAGTGACGGTCGTGACTAACAATGAGTACGGTTTGGTTCTCATCTATTTCGCCAAGATACTCCTCCAGCCACTCTACAGTATCCAAGTCGAGGTCGTTGGTAGGCTCGTCAAGTAACAGGTTATCGGGCTTGCCAAAAAGAGCTTTTGCCAACATGACACGCACCTTTTCGTTATTCGAAAGTTCCGACATTTGTTTCTGATGCAGCTCTTCTTTAACACCGAGGTTTTGCAAAAGCTGTGCAGCGTTGCTTTCTGCCTCCCAGCCATTCATCTCTGCAAACTTCTCCTCCAGTTCAGCAGCACGGTTACCATCTTCTTCGGTCATCTCGGCTTTTGAATAAAGTTGGTCGCGCTCTTTCATGTTATTCCATAGCGCTTCATACCCCATCAATACGGTGTCCATAACATTGTATGCATCGTATTTGAAGTGGTCCTGTTCCAAAATAGAAAGACGCTCGCCTGGTCCCATTTCTACAGTACCCTTGTTAGGCTCTAAATCGCCGCTGATGGCACGAAGAAGGGTTGACTTTCCTGCGCCATTAGCACCAATAACACCATAGATATTACCGCGTGTAAACTTAATATTAACGTCTTTGTAGAGAACTCGTTTGCCAAACTGTATGGCAAGGTTTGTCAGTGTAATCATTTAAATGAATATGCCTTAATAGAATATAAAATGCAATTTGGCTGCAAAGATACAACTTTTAATTGATATAGAAGGGGTGGGAGGTTGTATTTTCGGTTTTCAGACGGTTTAAAAGGGGCTTTTATATAAGCAAATATATTTTCTTCGGAAATTTAGTGAATAAAAGCAAGTTAGTGGGTATCGTTGTCAAGCAGACAAAAATATAGGGCGGCCTTTTAAAAGCCACCCTATACTAAATGTTTTCAAATGTATATTCAAATATGCTACCCTAAATACTTCATGAGAACTTTAACATTGCCGCTCTCGCGTAGTTTTACAATGCTCTTCTCACGAATCTGTCTAACGCGTTCGCGTGTTAACCCTAATTGATCTGCAATTTCTTCGAGTCCTAACTCGTTGCATCCTATGCCGAAACATTTGCAGATAATGGTTATTTCGCGCTGATTCAATACGCGTTTAAGCACTTCAAGCACGTCCTGCGACATGCTTTCGTAGTCGACTAAGCGGTCAGTCCTGCTGTCATCACCGCTTGGCATCACATCGAGCATGGTGTTATCTTCGCCTTCTTCAAAAGGTGCGTCAATGCTTACGTGGCGTCCATCAGCCATCATACTTTGGCCAATCTTTGTCGCGTCAACGTTTGTGATGTCCGAAATCTCCTCTATACTAGGTTTGCGTTCGTACTTTTGTTCGAACTTATTAATCTCTTGGTTGATCTTACTTAATGAGCCTACTTGGTTCAATGGCAAGCGTACGATACGGCTTTGCTCGGCAATGGCCTGCAAAATACTTTGACGAATCCACCAAACGGCATACGAAATGAACTTAAAACCGCGCGTTTCGTCAAACTTTTCAGCGGCTTTTATCAGTCCGATATTGCCCTCGTCAATTAAGTCGGTAAGCGATAATCCTTGATGCTGATATTGTTTAGCAACCGAAACGACGAACCTAAGGTTGGCCGTTACTAATTTGTTTTTGGCCTGTTCAGCGTCTCGCCCGCCTTTTTTTATTTTCTGAGCCAGCTCAATCTCTTCTTCTATGGAGATGAGAGGAGCGCGCCCTATTTCCATTAAGTATTTGTCTAATGCCTCACTTGAGCGGTTAGTGATACTTTTCTGAATCTTTAATTGCCTCATTATTTTGATTTGGAATAAATGGGACTGTTTAAGAAGATGCCTATTATTATGCAATCCACTTTTCTACGTAAAAATACGAAATTTTATCGAAAATGTTATGTTTGTGAGTTCTGTTTTATGTAATTATAACGTTTGTTTATCAAAATTTAAAAGGTTGGGTAGACGTATCAAAATATCTTCGTGTTCTATTCGTTCTATCTACACACTTTTATAGCTGGTTGATTGCTGTTTTATCCTGTGTATTTTACAAGCTTATGCTGCAAACTTTTCAGCCAAAGCGTAGTTGTTTGGCGGCCGTCGCACGCGCGTATGACGGTCGCCGTACACATCGTGACACGGCCGTCGTACAAAGTGTACTGCGAACGCCGTACAATCAGTTTTTCAACAAGAACAGAGGGTGAAAATAAAGTAATTCAAGAAAAAATGCGCATGTATCGTAAAACGTACATGCGCATTTGATGTTATTCGTAGTCGTCAACCACGTCGTTAACCATATCCATCATCGGTTTGCCTATTTTGAAAATGCGCGACATGGCTTGTGTCCAGTTGTCATTTATAAAAAAGTCGTCGTCAACGCAATGCCAAGCACAATAGTCTTTCATTTTAAGATACGGCAGAAATTCGTAGTCTTTCGGAAAGTCTCTTGGCGCTTTTTTCAGATGCCCTATGCCAAAGCCTTTTCCGTCAGAAGGAAATTCGCCTTCCCATGTTGAGGCGTTAGGATAGCCGAAAGTATTGATAAACTGCCCACCTTCAACACATTTTCGCCACTCGTCAATGTTACCCATAATCTCGTTTCGCATCGAAGTGAGAATATTTGTAGGCAACCAATAGCTGCCAATAGCCAGCAAACAATGACCGGGTTGCAGATGAATATAATAGCCGCCATGTAACGATTTCTTGCCGTGGGCTGAAATATAAGCACCAAAATGGCGCTTGTAGGGCGACTTGTCTAAGCTAAAACGCGTGTCGCGATAAAAGCGGTAACAACAGTCTTTCACCGTAAGATGTGAGATAGATGGGTCGAATTTGGAAATGGTATTGATAGCTTCTTCAACACCTTTTTCAAATTCGGCTTTGGCTTTCTCATATTCCGCTTTGTGCTCCTGAAACCAAGGACGGTTGTTATTAGCTGCTATATCGCGAAGAAAATTGAATATCAGTTTTGTGTCCATGACATTATTTACTCTAATTTACTACCTTCTAACAGTTTGGGACAAAAGCTTTCAAACGGGCATTTCTCGCATTTCGGTCGGGCACTCTGGCACACATATCGACCGTGAAGGAGCAACCAATGGTGTGCATCGCGAACATCGGTTTCGGGAATATGTGTCATCAAGTAATCCTCTACTTTGCGAGGGGTATTCGCTGTTTTAGGAACAAGCCCAAGACGATGAGATACACGGTAAACGTGTGTGTCGACGGCCATTGTAGCTTTGCCAAACCACACGGCCTGTAATACGTTAGCCGTTTTGCGGCCTACGCCAGGAAGCTTAACCAGTTCCTTTGGATCGTCAGGAATAACACCGCCAAATTGTTCGACCAGCATGCGCGACATCTCAACCAAATGGCGCGATTTCGCATTAGGATAACTAACACTGCGAACGTACTCGAAAATGTCATCGACTGATGCTTTTGCCATCAACTCGGGCGTTGGATATTTAGCAAAGAGAGCCGGGGTTACCTCGTTGATGCGCTTATCAGTGCATTGGGCAGATAACAATGTGGCACAAAGCAACTGGAAGGCAGAACCAAACTGAAGCTCTGTGGTCACATTCGGCTCTCTCTGTCGAAAATAGGATAAGATATAATCGTATCGTTCCTTACGCGTCATAAGCGTATTTTTATCAATTTCTGACTGTGTTTAGCCTATCATTTCAATTGAACGTTTCAGGAATTTGTCAAGAGCCTCGCCCTTTAACATGCCATTCTGAAGCAAAGCAAGGTCGATAAGTTCGTGTACAACTTTGTTACCCTGTGCGTAATCAGCAAGCACTTTGTTCTTCTTTTCGCGCTGCTCATTCATGGCTTTTTCAGTGTTCTGAAGGTCGTCCTTCTCTTCCTGAGTAACCTCTTCAGGCTTTTTCTTGCTCTGGTTTTGGCGAAGCGCATCTAAACGAGCCTGTTGCCCTTTCAACTCTGCTTCAATAGGTTTCAGAGCTTCAGCCACGCTTGCATTGGCATCGTTAAGAATATTCTTTACCAAACGGTGGTCAGAGTTGAGCACAACTGTATAAGAGTCGGGCATTTCACCATAGAAACTCATGCCCGCTTGGAAGTGACTCATCTCCTTCATACGACGCATGTATTCGTTCTGTGTGATGATAACAGGTGTACCTTCTGCACCTAATGCTTCAACGTCAACGGTGTAATTTACCTTGCCTCCTGATGGCATTTGTGAACGGAAAAGCTCTGACAGTTTGTCACGCTCGTCAGTTCCAAGTTCTTCTTTCTTCTCATCGTCTTTTGCAATCAGTCGTTCAACAATGTCGGCATCAACGCGTGAGAAACGACTCTTTTCAAATTTCTGCTCAAGCATACTAACCATTGGTACGTCAAGCTGGCCGTCAAACATCAGCACGCTGTAGCCTTTGGCCTGCGCTGCATTGATATATGTGTACTGCTCATCTTTGTTAGTGGCATACAAATATATCAGATCGCCGTTCTTATCAGTTTGATTATCTTTGATGAGAGTTTTATATTCGTCAAAGGTAAAGTACTTGCCGTCAACGTCTTTAAAGAGCGAGAAGTCCTTCGCACGGTCGTAGAAGTCTTCCTGTGAAAGCATGCCGTAGTTGATAAACAGCTTTAAGTCGTCCCATTTTGTTTCATAATCTTTGCGATCATCTTTAAATGTCTGACTTAAACGGTCGGCTACTTTCTTTGTAATATAAGAAGAAATCTTCTTCACATTAGCATCGCCCTGCAAGTATGAACGGCTAACATTCAGCGGGATATCGGGAGAATCGATTACACCGTGCAGCAGTGTCAGGAAGTCAGGTACTATACCTTCAACTTGGTCGGTGACGAAAACCTGATTACAGTATAGTTGAATCTTGTTGCGTTGTAGCTCAATGCTGTTGTGGACACGGGGGAAATAAAGAATACCTGTCAAATGGAATGGGAAGTCAACATTCAAGTGAATCCAGAACAAAGGCTCGTCCTGCATAGGATAAAGCGTTTGGTAGAACTTCTTGTAATCCTCATCTTTAAGGCTCGATGGGGCCTTAGTCCATAAGGGTTCTACATGATTGATAACGTTATCCTCAGCTGTTTCAACCTGCTTGCCGTCCTTCCATTCAGTCTTTTTGCCAAAAATGACGGGCACAGCCATGAATTTACAATACTTGTTCAGCAGCTCTTCAATCTTATTTTTCTCAAGGAATTCCTTGCAATCGTCAGAGATATGAAGAATGATATCAGAACCATGACTCTCTCTTTCTGCATCTTCGAGAGTAAATTCAGGTGAGCCATCGCAGCTCCAACGTACAGCTTTTGCACCCTCTTGGTAGCTTTTGGTGATGATCTCAACCTTATCTGACACCATGAATGAAGAATAGAAACCTAATCCGAAGTGCCCAATGATTGATACTTCCTCGTCTTTATACTTAGAAAGGAAATCGGTAACACCTGAAAAAGCAATCTGATTGATATACTTATCAATCTCTTCTGCGGTCATACCTATACCGTTATCGCTTATCGTTAACGTTTTAGCCTCCTTGTCAAGCTTTAAACGAACAGAAGCGTCGCTCATGTCGCCAGCGAAGTCTCCTTTTTGAGCGAGGGTCTTTAACTTTTGTGTTGCGTCAACGGCATTTGAAACAAGTTCACGCAAAAATATCTCATGATCGGAATAGAGAAACTTTTTTATAACGGGGAATATGTTCTCTGTCGTAACCCCAATATTACCTTTTCGCATTGTAATAATATGTTTTTAATCTAACTTTGCCTTTTATATCACAAAAAATGTGCCAATGAAAGAAAAATGTAAAAGGTTGAGAAAAAAAACAAGAAAAAAACAAAATTTACTGAATTATTTACAATGCGTATTGCAAATTTACCTATCTTTGGAACATAGATTCATTTCAATAGGTTAAGGTTAGTTTTTTAAAAGGTTAAAAGAGGCCCCAATTCGAGTAGTGATTACCGTGGATTGGGGTCGTTTTTATTGGTTGTTTTTAAAGGCAACAACTCCTGTTAACTCATCGTTTAAGTAAAAGGTCTGGCTAACAGTATCTTGTGCAGTAGTGCCATTTACATACTTAACAGTAATATAATTCAATTTGTTCGTTGCCTCTTGATAAGAGATAGATCTCTTAACAAGCGTGTTACCTTGACGACGCATTTGTGCCAAGGCATCAGGAGATACATGAAATGTAGAGTCGGTTTTTCCCCATTCAATAACATTATATTCAGCAACTTTCATTTGTTGCTCAAGGAAATTCTCTACTATCTTGTGAGTTTTATAGCCTTGTCCGCACGCAGAAAGGAGTACAGACAAGGCTATTGACATAAAAATAATGATACTTTTCATTATTTTACAGGAATATTTTTCAGAACCTCAAGCAGGTGATCCCATACCATTTGAACTGTGGGGATAAGCAGACGCTCGTCAGGAGTATGAACGAAACGTAGGGTAGGACCAAAGCTTACCATATCCAAGTCGGGATATTTCTCAGAGAACAAACCGCACTCTAAACCAGCATGGATACCTTTTACTATAGGGTCTTTTCCAAATAGCTTGCGATATGCATCGATGGTTATTTTCTGTAATTTAGAGCCTTTGCGCATCTTCCATGCAGGATAACCTTCGTTGGTAACCACTTTTGCACCAGCAAGTTCAAAGACTGCTTTCACAGAGTTGGCAATATTTTTCAAATTGCTCATTACGTTTGAGCGCTGAGAGGTAACACATACCACCTCTTTTTCATCGCTCTGTACGCTTGCAATATTGCTCGATGTTTCAACCATCCATGCCAGTTCTTCGTCTTGACACATTGCGAAAACACCGTTGTCTACTGCTTGAACAGCCTTAATAAGATTCTCACTAACCTGCTTAGGTAATACCTTTTGGGCGTCAGTGCTCTCAAGTGACCATGCCATGGCAACGTCAGTTACATGGAATTCGTCTTCAACATTAGCAGTAAATATATTCCAATCTGCTTTTATTTCTTCTTTTTTATCCGAAGGAACAGCAAAGATGATTTTGCCATCGCGAGGAATTGCATTATGCATCTTACCTGAATTCCATTGAGCAAGGCGGAGGTCTGTTTTCTCCTGTACAGAATATAAGAAGCGTGCGAGAATCTTAATAGCATTGGCACGTTTCTTCTCAATGTCGTCACCTGAATGGCCTCCTACAAGACCTTTCAGTGAACCTTGGAAGAAAAAGTATCCAGCTGGAGCGTCTTCACGTTCAAAAGTGAATGTAGAGGTTGTGGTTTGACCACCTGCACAAGAGATGAAAATTTGACCTTCGTCTTCTGAATCAAGATTGATGAGGTACTGACCTGACATAAATCCTGTTTCCATACCTAAAGCACCAGTAAGACTTGTTTCTTCATCGCGGGTGAAAACACACTCAATAGGACCATGTTCAATGTCGTTTGAATCAAGAACTGCTAATTCAATTGCAACACCAATACCATCATCAGCACCTAAAGTTGTACCCTTAGCACGAAGCCATTCTCCTTCAACATAAGTTTGAATAGCATCTTTCTTGAAATCGAACTCGATGTCAACAAGCTTATCACACACCATATCCATATGGCTTTGTAATATAGTTGTAGCACGGTTTTCGTAACCTTTTGTTGCAGGCTTACGAATAATGACGTTGCCTGTTTTGTCAACTTTGACCTCAAGATTGCGGTCGGTACCAAACTTCTTAAGATATTCTATCATCTGTTCCTCATGTTTTGAAGGGCGAGGAATTTGATTAATCTTTGCAAATTGCTCGAAAACGCGAGCAGGTTTTAATTCTACCATAATTATTTTGTAAATTGTTTAGACCTTTTTTTGCTTTTTATTCTTTTTGCACTATCTTTGCAACGAAAAGTGCTTATAAGCACTGCAAAATTAGTAAAAATGGCAGAAACATTACTTCTCTCGGTGTTAATAATTGCTATTGGCATAGCATTAATGTCGGTAAAAGTCATATTTTTAAAGGACGGTAAATTCGATTCGATGCATATTCATGACAGTAAGGCTATGCAGGAACGTGGCATACATTGTGTCATCGATCAGGATAGAGAAGCCAGAGAAGAAGAAAAAGCATACTAATCCCTTAAAGATAAACACAAAATTAAGATGAAAAAGAACATCGTTTTTTCAGTAGCGTTAGTTGCCGTAGCATCACTCGGTCTAACCTCATGTGACAAGAGTACCCCTAAAATGGATCAAAAAGCAGAAGCTACTCAACAAGCACCTTCTACAGATAAGATTGCTTATGTAGAAGTTGACTCTATTATGACACAATATAACTTCTGTAAAGAGTATAGCAAAATTTTGGAACAGAAGGGCAACAATATTCAAAAGACCCTTGCTAACAAACAACAAACTCTTCAGGCTGCTGCAGCTAACTTTCAGCAAAAAGTTCAGCAGAACGCTTATACACGTGAACAAGCTGAAGCTATTCAGGCAGGTTTGCAGAAACAAAGCAATGATCTTCAGGCTCTTAATCAACGCTTGAGTGGTGAGTTCCAAACAGAAACTGAAAAGTATAATAAAGCACTTCACGATTCATTACAGAATTATTTGGCAATATATAATAAGGATAAGAAGTATTCTCTCATCTTCGCCAAACAGGGTGACAACCTACTTTATGCTGACAAACGTAATGATATTACAAACGAAGTTGTTGCTGGTTTGAATAAAGCATATAAGGGTAAAGCTGCAATAAAGAAGTAAAAAGTAGCTAAAATATTTGCAAGTATCAATATAAAATGATACCTTTGCAACCGCTTACGAAAAGCATGGCTCTGTAGCTCAACTGAATAGAGCATCTGACTACGGATCAGAAGGTTCCGGGTTTGAATCCCAGCGGAGTCACACAAGTAAAGGAGAAGCTTTTTATTAAGCTTCTCCTTTTTTATTTTGTCATAATTCTGATGCAATTAGTTGTGTGGGCTGCCAAACTAAGGTACATAATATGTCTTTAAATGAAGTTGAATAAATTATGTGATAGATTAATAATAATGTATATTTACATAAAAAGAAAATATAAATATAAAATAGAATTTTTAAAAATAAAATGATGAAATATAAAATGAAGTAACTATATTTACAGCTGTATACTCTAGATTAATAATGTACAGGTGCATGCTTTAGTGTTAAGTTCAAAGCATTTATTGTATCTTGAAATATAAAGTATGAGTAAATTTAATATGGAGATATCAAATGTTTCTAATAGAGAAAATTCTGTTGCAGAAATTTGGTATAATAAAATATTGGTTTCCTAAATCAAACAAGAAATACAAAAAAATGAAATAGAATTTTATCAGAATGAGCATATTTCATTTCGTTTATATGACTTTCTTGACACACTTTGGATTGCAAAAAGAAAAACAAAGTGGAGGTAATGCCTCTGTTCGAAGATGAAATGCTAGAGAACTTTTTTCGTTAAATATTAAAGGGTAAATGGTTAAGACAATATTATCATTATTTGCAGTAGGAATACTTTTTTCATGCTCGGTTAACAAAATAGGAGCAAAAGAGGATATAGAAAGAAAAGATTCTTTCTCTTATGATTGGGCAATGAATAAAACATCTTTCAATGGGATACGCCTGTATCCACTTAAAGATACAATAACATCTATTATCGAGTCTCAAAATAAAGGAGTGTATTTAGAATTAGAAAGAGGAGACACCCTTGTTCTTATATCGAATATTGATAAATTATTTAACAACTCAATAAGTTCGTTTAAAGATAAATCAGCGATAAGGCATTTTTATAAAAACTATAATATTGACTTTGACGATGATTTACCTATAAGCGCTTATATCACAAATAAATGTGATTCTTTCGTGTATCGATTGGGGAAAAAAAACAATTACGTTTTAGAATACGGAATTATTAAAAGCGATTTACCTGTGTTTAAGTCATTCAAAGTAGGTATAGATATCAAAACTTTGTTTAGGCGATACGGCTTTCCAATACCTCAAAAAATGAATAGGTTTAAATATGTTGCTTTTATTTCGACAGACGTTATTGGAAGAGCATGGTATACAAAGTATAATATTCAGATTAATAACAACACCTCTTCCTTTTCAGTCATATTTATAGAACTTTTAAATAATATAATTAAAGATATTATCTTTACAAACAATGGAACAGATAGTATAATTGAAAAAGACATTCTAAATTTATAGAAATCTCTAAAAAACAAACCGGGCTCGAGTCAAGTTTATAGTAAAGATAATTACAATAAAGTGTATATTGTCGAATTAAATTGCTAGTCGTTTGATTTATTTGACGATGCTTAAAGCTGTCTATTTCATTTATTACTAATAATGTTTTTTATCAGGTCATTATACCTCTGCGTGACCATAATAATCACTTTTTATTTAAAACATGGTCGCAGTACGAAGACTTTATCTCTTTTTTCAACATAGAATTTTGCCCTGTTTCTACTTATTCTAAATAGCATTTTAGGTGTATCAATTGCAACTCCTTGATGATTTTCCGGATCATACCACCAGCCTGCAATATATACTAATTCGCCATTCTTTAGGAATATCATTCTATCTGCTAAATCAGTAAATGCTGTTAGTTTAAAGCCTAAATTACGATTTATATCTTCAATACTGCAACCTACAGAATAATAACACAAGGTATCCCAGTCAAAATCAAATTCTTTTGAAAAATCAATAATAGCATTAGTTCGCGTGTGATTGTTCTCCCAATAGGAGGATACTACCTTGTCTACTTTATTCTTATTATTTGAACACGAAAAACATACGATAGATATTAATATGAATATAAGCTTTCTCATTTTATTATTCATGCAATTTGACGACATTCATGCCATTACAAAACACTCCTGTAATAATTTCTTGATTGAGTAGAAATAAAGCCTTTATTATGAAGTCTTTTAAATAACTTACAAAGTTTATTATGTTTATTCTTCAATAATTTTATTTCCTTTATGGGTGATAGCTCTGTAAACATAGGTGATACTAGCTTTTAGAAGCAATAGAAGCAAATATTCTAGGCTTGTATCTATGTATCTGACGGAAGATTCATGATGAACTTTGATTTTTATCTTGTTATCTACTCTCTCTTAGCGAGAGAGTAGATGGAGATAGATTTTAGTTTATTTTATCGTGTCACAATTTCTTTACAAACACGTCCATTGCTATATTTCACGAGGTTAACACCTTGTTGAGGTGCGAAGATACGACGTCCTTCAAGTGTGTAACGTGCAATTTCTACGACGTTGGTCTGTGTTTCTTCAACAGAGGATATACCTGTAGAAGTTGCGTCGGTAATATTACATTTGGCTGCATTTTCAATTTTCTTTGTATTCAGATTAATCAGCAGCGCGCAAACTTTCAGATTCGATTTGTTCTGCACTTTATTATAATGAGAGATATTAAACACATGTTTGAAACTTTGTGTCTTATCTACCTCAATTGGAGTTTTGACGTAATCTTCGGTAGCAGAAGTATAAACCCCTTTTGCCGCAATTGCCGTAAAGTTATTGGGAAGGTTCCTAATCACAGATGGTAAATCAATGAATTTGTCCAACTCTGCAGAAATACCGCGTAGGCTAGCATTTCCAGAGAAATTGTTGTTTTGTGCCCATGAGGGATTACTCATTCCGTCTTCGGTAAGCACATAGGCTACAGCGTATGTTGTATTTTTAGGAGAAACTCGAAATGTAACATGAGGAGTTACGGTAATTTTTTCTTTATTGCTGTCCCATTGTGCTGATACATCAACGTCCATATCGGCACCCATGGCCCGCTCTTCTTCAAATTCGTTTATGGCAGTATAATATGTAAGCAATTTACTTCTATCCATTTGGAGTGTCGGGTAGCTTCTTATTTGCGAAGCTTTCCAAGCATAGTCAGAACAGACTAAAGGGTCTGATATATGAATAGCAATACCAATGAAATCATCAGCATATTTATTTTCCAGATTCTCCATGAGAGCAATGCCGCGTGGACAGTATTGACACCACATGCCTGTATATTCTTCTACAACAACTCTTCTACGAGGAACTTGTGTAACTGTAACTCTGGGAAGCGTGGCATAAGGGATAGTTGCTCTGTTAACTTCGCCATTAACTTTCGTGATTTCTACTTGCAATTCAGTTTCTGAAAGCTGGTTATGGGGTGGAACATCTATTTCAACGGTTGCCACATCCATGCGACGGAGCGGCTCTTTCATGATATGTTTTTTCTCCAATAGAACTGTTCCTTGGAAAGAGAGCTTATATTCAAAGTTGAGAACTATGCTATTACTATAGTTCATTATGGACAGTTTCCCCTTGCCACTACTGGCGTTGATGGGTACATATACCTTGCTTCCAGTAGAAGGTGCGAGGCTATAATATTCGGCATAAAGACGGTTTGAACTGCAGAATGTAGCAACGATGGCGAGTAACAGAATATATATTCTTTTAATCATATTGAATAGTGTTTTGTTTTTGTGTACGAATTAATAAATCGTATATTTCTTTGTGGAAACTGTACCTTGCTTATCTCTGCACTTAACAATATAAATACCTTTTGGGAGTTTTTTCAGGGTAGTAAGCTGTTTGTAGAGCAATACACCATTTGTGTCGAAAACATCGTAAGTGTTACCAGTCTGTATTGCGGAAGAAGTGATGCCAGTACTCTCGGGTGTAAAGTTGATAGTAATCTGCGGACCATTCTTATCTACCGTTGTGCCATCGTCAGCATCTTCACTGATAATAAGTTGTAGTGTAACATTACAATGCCCTTTTGTGAGGAACTCACGCTCGATAGAGAGTTCAGTTTTTTCAGCAATGTTCATCTCTTTTTGTTCAAAATGGTAAACACCTGTTGTAGTTTGAAATGTGCAATCTTCAAATGCACATAGCTTCAACTGACCCTCTTCCATTTCAGTAATGGTATATGAGAGCCTTACTTTCTGTGCTTTTCCTGAGATGTTTGAAATGAATAATTTTGCTGGCATTATCTTTTGCCCCGGAAAAAAAAGATCATCTTCAACGTTGCTTACGTTAAGCGTTGAATTAGGAGTAATCGTTTGTCCTTCGGCGTTAACAAAAACCACCTTATCCGTGACTGTTTGCGCCTGTGTGCCTATTACAGTAAAAATGAGCAAACTTAAAATACAAAGTAATCGTAATTTCATGTTTTTAATTATTATAATTTGTTTATGGGTTGGTAATTTTTTGTCGAACAGCCTGCAACACGCCGCTGTCGTTATAGAAGAATGCCACTATCCACGCTTTGTCAGGCAATATGTAGTTAGGTAGCGTGTAGGTAGTTGTATCTTTGCGGGTCTGATTAAACGTTAGTATCAACTCTTTGCCCCACTCTCCGTTAACTGCTGCTCGTAGCACGTGGTTATGTATGTAATTCTTTTCTAACCTGTTATTTGGGAAAAGCTGTGGTGCAACAATCTCGTCTTCAACCAACCAGAGTTGTAGGCGTCCTTTTTCGTCAGTATTCACAGTTTTCAATTTGGTCTCTATTTCTACACGCTGATTGTTAGTATCATACTGGCAATTAAGTTCTATACTTACCGTTGTAGTCTGGGCAAATTCATCATAGATTTTACCTGCCCATGCGTTTTTAGCCAATATACCTCCTCTACGGTTGATAATAGCTTTTGGTACATTTGGAATCGACCAATAAGTATAATAGGTGTCCCCAACATCTGTACGCAATCCTACAGAAATTGGTGTTGGTTTAACGGCAAGCGGCCCTGCATGAATCGCAACTGCAATTAGCTTGTCAGCTCCATAGGTAGCTTGTAACTTAGTAATGTCATCAGTGGCTCCAGGGCAGTAAATACAACGCTGCCCAGTAAAGTCTTCTATTAACACGTTTCTTTGAATAGTTGCAGCTGGAACTTCTACAAAGCGCTTGTCAGAATCAACAGGGTCGCAGCTTGCCAGAAGCGTAACACCAAGCAAAAGAAGGATATATATATGTTTCATTCTAATCAAAAATTATAATTATAGGAAAGTGTTAGACCTTTGGTTGCAGGAATATATCGACACACGCCTCCCGAACAGTTGAACCCAGCACGCGTTCGTCCATAGCCCATTTGTAATCGATGTGCTCTGTCACTGTATGTTACATAGCCTTGATAATAGTGTACACGAGTGTTCCCATGGTTGTAAAGGTCACTCAAAGTAAACATCCAATGTGGCGCCAGCGACAGTTCTGCCAGGGCGAAAGCCCAATCCTTGTCACCATCTTTCGAAAATAGATACTGTCCTTCAACGCGCAATGTTGTTTTACGTGTTAGCTTTTGTTTTAGGTCTGCCACCACTATATGCGAGTTCAACATACCTCCATGTCCTTCGAGCAGGGTTTGATTGTATCGTTGGTTCATGTACATGAAGTTGAGTTTTGTGTCTTTGCAGATTCGCTTTTCTATCTGTACATCGATATCTTGGTAATATGTCGATGGTCCCCAAACCCAAAATGAACTTTCGTAACCATCAGTTCCCATGCCGCCTGCCACCTTTTTTTGCACAGAATGAACGTGCGAAAAGTTCATTTTCACTGTTGTTCCATATTTGCCACCCAGCATTGAACCCTTCGGAAAAGTGTATGCTCCTGATGCCTGATACGCCCACTCGCCGTCAGGACGTGTAGCATAGGGATATAGTGCAGGCAAAGTATAGTGTGTTCTATGGTGAAAGCAGGCATATGATTAATGAATGAAGAGGGGCCTTCCATTCCTCTTATACTTCGGAATGCCATGTTTGTGCTACGTTTAGCTTGCAGAAGCAGGCTCATTCCACGTTTAGAATACGAACCCGAGAGCATTGCAACATAGCCGTTTCGATATATATAACCATTATCAGCAGAAGGGTCTTGCGTTTTCATGGCCATTTCAGCCAGTATATTTAACGAGCGATGTTGCATGCGTAAACGAACATCAAACGCATTAACATAACGAGGGAGGCGTAGTCGGTGTGTAGGGTCTGTCATGATAATATCCTCTTTCTCATACTTGTTAATGTATGAAAAACCAAGCATTGCGTAAGTCTGCCGCTTCTGTAATCCTTTGAACCATTCGTCGATATTTAACTCAACGTCGCCTCCTGTAAGCCAACTGTTGTTATGTTTCCAATATCTACGTTGGCGCCCTGTGATTATTTTCACTGTAACACCGTCCAAAGGGCGGTAAGAAAAGTGTGCACCTTGCAGCGAATTGTCAATGCCAAGGCTGCGCTCTTCGTATGAGCGAAAAATGAAGCCAGAACCAAATTGCTCATAAAAACTACCTAATGTCAATTCGGCATTCTTATAGCGACCTTTTATATAAGCATAAGGAACTCCCCAGCCTTTAAAATCATTCTCAAAGCCAGGAAGTGGATATTTCAGGTACTCTAGCCTTGCTCCAGCCTCAATGTAGCGGCTTGTGGCTTTCAAATCGAGATAAGTATTTGTCAGAATATAACCGTCACGCGTGTTTGCCCCTATCGTTGGGTCTTTTTCTGGCAGAAGAATGTCGCTCTGTAGTGCACCCGAGAGGCGTAATTTATCTGACGTCTCTTGTGCACCAAGCCACAGGTTTGCTACACTGACAAGCAAGCCAAGCATTATCCATCTTTTCATACGGCTACTTGCTTGCAATTTCTTTAATCTTTTCGTAAAGCTCTGTTTCTGCGCCATCGGTATAACCATTGTGTTTATAAACAATGTTTCCGCGTCCGTCAAGTAATATCATGTAGGGAATCATTTGAATACCAAATGCACGACATAATTCGCTATTGGGATCAAGTAGCACATCATAGCGCCAGCCGTTTTGGTCAACCAAAGGTTTCACTTTATTCATGTTCTGTGCCTGATCTATGGATACAGCAATGAGCCGTACACCAGTCTCTTTCTGCCATTCATCGTAAACTTCGTCAATAGCCTTGAGTTCACGATTACAAGGTTTGCACCAAGTGGCAAAAAAAGCAACCATAAAGGGTTTGCCATTATTAGATAGGGTATCAATCTGTACGGTTTTACCGTTAATATCTTTAAGAGTTATTTTGGGTAATCTGCCTTGTGAATAACTTCCCAAACTAATCAGTAATAAACAGCAAGGAAAAAATAATTTATTCATATTTTTGTTATAATGCAGTTTTGAAAACATACTAAAGAGAGCAACGTCTACCCAGAAAGCTCGATAAAACTACCAAGGTAGACAGATGCAATATTTTTATTTCTTTACTTTTTTCCCATTAATGATATAAATTCCTTTAGGCAATTGATCGAATGAAGTAGCCATACGAATACCTTGAATATTATAAATTGTAGGTGTGTTATCGGTTGTTTCTACTGTTGAAATATCTGTAGTCACAGGTGAAACAATTGCAAATTGCACACGAGGAGTTACGTTATTCCATACGTCTACTCGCTGTCCGTCTTTCTCAATCTCTACATGCACCTCGTATATATGGCCTGCTTCTAAACGATTAACTGGGAATTCAACAAGCGTTGTTTTGGGGTATATGTAGGCAAAAGGTTGAAAAGAGACAAAAGATTTCGTACCAAGTTCAATGAATTTACCATCGCTAATATCCATCGCACGATAACGTAACGAGCCCGAATAAGCCTTACCTCCGCGCAATTCTGCCAGCACCATTAGTCCTATTTTTTGCGTTTCTTTCGCATCAAACACTTGCATACTGGTCGCTTTTCCGTTAGCAAGGAAATCAACACCTTTAATACTGAGCTTGAAAGGAGCTGTATTAGGCAGCACCTCTATCTCAATTGGTGTATCCGTTGTGATAGGAATTTTCTCATAAGTTTTATCTCCCTTATCAACAGAAATGTAGAAGTTGACTGTATAACGGCCTGCAAGCATGGCGTTGCTGTTGCCATTTGTAGAGTAAGATGTTAAAACAGAAGCGCGCATCGGTGTCGTTTCGAGCCGTTGAGCACACACAAATTCTTGATTAGGAGCGGTATATTTAATACCATTTTCTTTCCCTTCAAACTCTACAACAAGGTTTCCACGAATATCTTGCCAGCCATCATTGCATACAACTATACCTATTGTGCCCTGCTCGCCACTCCCTTGATAGAGTGGGGCAAGCACCTCTGGCTTTCGCACTAACGTAAGAGGAACGCGAGCAGCAATGTCTTTTACCTTAATCCTATCGCTTGTTAGCTCTACGGTTTGCGTGTTTGCGTAAGCTATTGCCTGCCAACCAGAATAAGTGGAAGGGCGCTCAACTAACTCGTTAGAAAGTGGTTTGAGCGTGTAAGTTCCGTTGGGAAGTCCTGCAAAATCGATGTTATTGAAATTAATTGTAGTCGTTGTAAAGATGCTATTAAGCTCTATTCCTGTATGCAAGGAGTTGAAAAGTTTCACCCGTTCTCCTTTATCATTGTAAAGACCTAACGCTATCTTTCCTGTAAAACGGCCGAGATCGCCATTGATAGGGCTATTGCTACCTACTTTTTCTATTATGGCATTCAATACCGTACCGCGCTCTACGTCTTTTTCAGTTATCGTAAAAGCATGTGCGCTTCTTGTTTCTACTTCTCGCGTGGCTGCAAACTCTTGATGATTTCCATCTTTGGGATGCGCGAAAACAACTTCTATTTCCTCATAAAACTTACCTTCTCTTAATCCAAATCCGCTAACATTAAGATAAATGGTATTGATATCAAAGTATCCATCGTGCTCTCCACCCCAGCCCCAATTAACGTGTACGAATCCACGTCTGTCGTATCCATCTAACACGAAAACATGTGAACCTCCACAGATCAGAACAGGATATCCCTCGGCAAGTTCATTGAGAAGAGCTTCATGAAAAGTTCCGGCAAGCATATAGTCTTTATAAAGGTGACGCACCGAATAACCGAAATTATTGCGCAAAGCCTCCATAGCATAGTGCAGATTAGAGTTGCTTCCTTTATAATAGTAATGCATACGAACGGCCTTCCCAACATCTCGCATCAGCACGCCTACGGCATCTCTACCTCTCATGCTCATGTCTTTTGCTCT
>JABCPF020000041.1 GCA_013333285.2 Prevotella sp. | reverse complement strand
TCATGGGCTCAAGGCTAAGATGAAGAACAAACTGATGCCTATGTGGGACAAGATCATGCTGAGGAAAAGATACATCATCGAGTGCATTAACGAACTGCTCAAGAACAAGGCTAACCTTGTTCACTCAAGACACCGCTCGATACACAACTTTATCATGAACTTGTGTTCTGCCCTTACAGCATACTGCTTCTTTGAGAACAAGCCAGAAGCACTGCCAGTGTATGTGGAAAAAACAAGGCAGTTGGAACTATTTTCATGCTAAACTTATCCCGAACTCAAGTAGTAGATAGGCACTGTAAGCGTAGAAGCGACTCATCAGTACATCCATCCTTAGCTTTTGCGCTTTGGTATCTTCCCCCAATAGTGTGGATAGAAAACTCCAGAACGATTTTCGGTGGTGAGGAAAGCGCAAGTGAGCCATTTCATGCAGAAGAACGCTGTCGGTATATTCTTCAGGGAGCAAGAGTATTTTGGGAGAGAGTGAAATCATACCGTCGTGCGAATATTGGCCAAGAATACGGCTACGCAGCTTCTTTACACATACACCTTTTGCATAGAGGTTGTGCTTCTGCTCCAATACATGAAGTTTCTGTGGGAGTATCAGTACTGCCTGTTCAAAGATATACTCCCTCAGTACCTCACGAAGCCATTTCTGTAATGAGCGGTTATCCCAGTCTGTGATGTCCGCATAAACAAATGTCAAGGCATTGGCATCCCTCTCCGCCATCATCAAACAGCCTTTGTTCTTGTTGAATACCTGTCGGGCAGGAACAGCAAAGGCTATCTCCGTTTGAAGCGTATGAGCATCTACCCTGTACCATGCTACATGCAGGTAGTTGGATTGCAGGCGAAAGTTCGGGTTAATACGAAATGTTGGCGACTTTTTCATACCCTCCACACTTTATCAAGGACTTTCTCATAGATGCAACTTTGCTTACCTATTTGCAGCCCATAGAAACGTGCTCCCTTGTCGTGTTCCCATTGAAGGCTCTCCAGGGTGTGCTTCATGGGAAGGGCAAAGTAGAAGTCGCTGATGATAAGCACGTCAGCCAGTGCGTAGTGCTCCTTTCGCAGTTGCTCCAAGGCGATACGCAGCATATCTTCGCCATCCGTGCCACCCGTAAAACCATGCGTCATGAAATCATTCAGTTTGCACCAGTTGGCTGGGTGCGCCAAGTCGATGGCCTGTGCACGGACAGAGAATGTAATCAGGAAGCACTTACGTTTCTTCTTCTTTGCCATGCGAAGAAGTTGCAACAACAAGGTCTTCGCCAGTTGCTCAGGCCGGCCCGACATGGAACCGCTGGTGTCCACACCAACAATGATTGGTCCCATCTGCAAGCGCGGTTTCTCTTTCCTTTGTTGCTCCGACTTCTTCTGCGCCTTCATAGGCAGTCGGTTGGCAAAGAGTTGGAGTTGTCCTGTGGCATATTTCTGATAGAACAGAGTCTCTGTTGCCTTCTCAGAAAGTAAGGCTGTCTCTGACGGGATAAGGTGCCCAAGGTCTTTTCCTACAGATATTTGCTCCACCTCCTCATAGGATGTGTGCGCTGATAACAATACAGGTTGATATTTCAGCATGATGTCATCCTTTTCTTCCTTATTCTGTGGCTGTTCACGTCCGATGATGCGCACAATTTTTTGTAGGGCAGGGTAACGGTAGTATATTGCATCAATCTTCTTCGACCTCTTATAGTCACTCAGTCCATGCTCTTTAACTGACCGTTCCCATCTGTCCTTATGCTTTTCAAGAATTTCTTTTTCAAGCCGTTGTTTTCGCTCCTTGTTAGCCTTGTTCCAATCCTTTGTCAGAGCGTTAAGAATAGCTTCTTTCTCATCATCCTGCTTGGCCTCTTCAAGTTGTTCCTTATATCCATTAAGATTGACCTCTTGTGGCAGATAGCATTGTTCTATCTGTTCGCTGGCCTCATGCCACATACTTCTCTTTTTATCCATGTCGGCATGATAGAAAGAACCTATTAGTGATACTTGCTGTCTATATTCTTGTTCCACAGGAATATACAATTGAAGCATTGCTTGTAGGAATTGCATCAAGTCTTCTTTCAGCAATTCTTGCCATAGAGGGTCTTGACTATCCAGTTGTGGATTGTCGTTAAATACAGCCTGCATATACCCACCCAAAGTGTCAGTCGGGGGCATATTGTCGGGCATGGAGCCGACTTCCATGTAGAAATCAAACGCCTCGCTGTATTGCTCCATCTTTTTCTCTATGTATTCTTGTACAGTCATATCAGTTGCTTTGCATTATTTAATTTTACAACCAGTTCATCAAGCAGTTTGGACGTTTTCTTCAACTGACGGTTAACGAGCCTTACATCATTAGTAGAGATAAACAGGTTGCCGCTATTTGTCAGTTCTTTTGCAAGTGCATCATGTCTTGTATACAGACGTTCGTACTCTTCTTGCAGGTCTTGGAATAAAGATGCTGTGGGAAATAAGGCTCCAAACAAATCGTCGTTTTGTGTTGAGACAGTCCCAAATTTTTTCTTGAAAGCGTAAGGCACACCATTCACGACAACTCCTCCCTGGCACTTTCTTAGTTGTATTTTCTCTACACCGCCAGCTGATGACCGTTGGTAGTCGAACGGAGCGCCTGTATAAATTGCATGGATAACCCAGCATTTCGTTTTCTCGTCCAAATAGAGTATTCCAGGTTGGTCTTTATCTATAGCGAGATGGTTAAGGTCAGCCTTTGCAAACAGGCAATTCCCTTTGGGGTGTTCTTTTACTTTGTAATAGAAGTACCTCACGACCTCATAATCATCAGAGTCATCATAGATTTCAACCCGGCCTTTGGGCATGTTGGCCGATATAGTCTTCAGAGCTTTCTCTATTTGCTCTTGGATATTTGAAATGCTTTTTTCCGTGTCAAGCGTGAATCCCTTGCAAACACAATCTATAGAATTGGGAATAAGCTCAGCCTTATTCCACAAACAATGGATAAGAATGATGCAATCGCTGGCGGTGATGGCATTTCTGCCATTGAGCCATGCAGCAGTCCTCATCAGATGGAAAATCTTTTTCCATCTACGGTCGGACACATAGAAATCCATCGGCAGAGCACCTTCTTTCTTGCCTTCCTCCCGCAGGCATTCACGGATGGCAGAAATAATATTGCATACATTGTCGGGAATCTGTACAGTAGCTATGGATTTCTTCCAATCATTGAAGACATCATCAGTTATCAATAACTCTTCAGGTATGCTAATCTCGGGTAAACTATCCTGACGGATCATTTTGAAGAAAGCCTTTTCGTTGCTGATGCAGTTGGAGACCATACGGACAAGGAATCTGTCCCAGAGGGCTTCCAGACCTTCATTTTCAGCCGGTAGTTCGTTGCTGGCAGCAATCAATACCTTCATGGGTAGAGTCAATGTCGTGGCACCATTCTGATAGATACGTTCATTGATAACTGTCAGCAATGAGTTTTGGATAGCAGGGCCGGCTTTCCAAATCTCATCGAGAAATACGACCGATGCGTCTGGCAGATAACCCTCTGTCAGTCGCTCGTACTTATCCTCATTCTTCAGTTTCGAGATAGACACAGGTCCAAATATCTCATCAGGAGTACTGAAACGTGACATCAGGTATTCAAAGGATTTCGCACCCTTGAACACCAGTTTTAATCGCCGAGCCACCAAACTTTTAGCCGTTCCTGGAGGGCCAAGCAGGAAGATGCTTTCACCAGCGATAGCACACAACAGCGACATGGAGAGTATATGCTCCTTTTCATAAATACCCTCAGACATGCACTTCACCAAGCTGGCAACATGCTCCTTGATAAATGGAATGGCATTTTGTATACTATTACCTTTCATAATCACGTATGATATGTATAACTGTCTTGAAGTAGGACGATAGCTCTAAGTAAATTTGAATTATCTTCTTTGGACAGACCCCACATGAAGTCACTCTCTTTCTCACTGAATTTGTCCATCCAATCGCTAAGTGGACTAAGTTCCTCCATCGTTATAGGATTGTTTGATGGATAGAAAAGCTGTAGAGCAACATGATTGCATGTAGGGTCAAAGTTCTCGTCCGATTGTACTTGTTCAATCAAAGTGGACATTCTATTCGGTGCATCCGAAGGAACACAAACTTCAATTCCTTTAATTTCGCCATTTTCAAGAAACATATTTTTTAAATCATGCACATCAAGATTTACAATTCTATGACATTCATTTTCGATAATTTCCGTCATTAGTTTTTCTATGTACTTGCTTTGTTCCTTACTCTGGTATGCAAGTGTACTTATACACTCCTTGTACTTGTGAGGTCCTTTGTATGCTTTCATAATCTCTTTTTTTAGTCAAAAAAGTCGCTTTTATCCCAGTCTGGATATGCGGCCTCGTTAGGTGTATAAGTTCTATAATCCCATTCAGGACTGATTTCTATATTGAAGTCCCTTACCCAAAGTAAATCGAAAATAGAGAAGATGCCCACGTGTTCCCATAAGTCATGGAACGCATGGGTAAGATGCATGTCTTTGGTCTTTTCTCTATCCAGGCCCTCGTTCCAGTTGTCCAATTCTTCATCAAGGTACAGTAACTGATTTTCACTAACACATGAGATGGCGCCATCCTGCCATTGAACTCTGAAATTGCATACTTCATCATCATAGAGAGGAGCAAAACCATCCACAGTACCATTGAGCATATCCCACATTTTTCTGGCTCTTGCTGATTGCACAGGATGGATTTTTGAATATTCATAAGCCAAGAAACATTTGCCAGTTACTGTAAGGTCGTTGTTGTCACTGGCAGCTATAGGAGCAATGACTTTCATCGTTTCAAAGGCTCTGTTCCTCATCACGAGCAGCTGCGATTCCATTGCTTCATTAAAATCGTATAGAAGTTGCTTGTAATGTTCATCCAATTCAAACATTTCGTCGAGAAGTCTTTTTCTGACTTTCATTAGATGGCGGATGGCTTCCCTGTAACGCTCGCTATAATGCCAGTTTTTCTCATTCTTATACTGAAGTTTCAGTATTTTTATCTCTATCAGCCTAATGGCAGGGGTGTCAAAGATTTCTTGTACAGACATATTGTGGGATTACTATTAGTTAGTGTGAAAGTAATTTTCGAAGAATCCTTCTTATTGAAGATTCTCTTTTATCATTACTGCGTAAATGTAGGGTGTTTATAATGCTTTTCACAACCTCACACATAAGCTCATCTCCTTTCTTAAAAGCTGCGATGAGAGACAGTTCTTTGTGTGTACTCAATAGAAATTGGTTGTTTAATAGGAACATTGCATCAACATTCTGGGATAGTTCTTTAACTCCATCGATGGCTATTTCATATTTATTATTCCCCTCAAAAGAGAATGGTAGGGTAATAATTCCGATTGTAATCTTGCCAGTTTCCTTTGCTGCTTTAGCGATGACAGGTGCAACCCCCGTCCCACATCCACCGCCGAAAGATGACACGATGAATGTTGCTTGGTCTCCTTCTGCAAACATATTTCTGATTTTTCAATATGTTTTTCTGATTCAACTTTAGCTTTTTCGGCCTATTACCTGCACCAAGACCATCTGTCCCAAGTTGAATCGTGTGCTGCTTTGGGAATTGGTTTAGAACAGATTGGTCCATATCACTTACTAAAAAGGTGGCATCCTTGATACCACTGTGCATCATGAAGTTGACGGCATTGCATCCGCCACCACCAACACCAATGATTTCTACCATGGGCTGATTCCCTTTGAGGGCATTTCTTTCTTCAGTCATTGCTTTTATTCTTTTGAAAATGAATTATGGTGCAAAGAAAACAAAGACCTCTGCCAACTTGTAGCAGAGGTCAAAGAAAAATGATATTTTCTATTGGATTATAATCCCAGATGCATCTTAATTTCTTTAGCTATTGCTTCGAGGAAGTCATTGGGAATATCTGTACTCAGCTGGCGTGTGTGAATAAGCAGACGAGATCTGTCAGCATTATGATGAATCCAAAATTTGTAGGGTTTCCCCTTATGGGAAAACATAACTCTTTCACCACCTTCCACATCAAATGTTACGTCGTAGATAGTATCAATTTCTCTTATCTTGTCATTGTTTGTATAGTAATTTCCGCAAGCTAAGATAGTGACGGGGAAATTGCGGATAAAGTCACATTCTGACAGTATGAACATCTTTTTACGTTCTTCAAATGCTTTTTTCGCATTGAAGGTTCGCTTACTGACTGTGTTGTTCGCTTCCGTAGTAAAGACTCTGCTCTCAAAGTCTAAGGTCTCACTGTTGGAAAGTTCTCCTTTGTATATATAATCTATGAGTGTTTGGTATTTCTGCCATGTATGGCCACCCTTACAATCAGACCGTTTTACTTGGACAACATGATATTTCCCCGATTCCAATCCATTCAGGTTCCATCGAATGTTGTCTCTAATATCTTTCTTGTCGTCATCTGACTGAATGGCAGGTTCTTTCCCAACGATAAGGATATCAGACAATGGGTTACCTTGGCCAACCCATTGGTTTTCTTTGTCGCATACATTAACAAAGCGTGTAAACAATTCACTTCTGTCCATTTCTTCTATTTGAATTATGTTGTCTCTTTAAGACTAAGCTTCTCCACCAGAATATTAAGAGCTTCGTTCTTAGCTGTCATTTCTTTCAGATGGTCATGTCTATAATCATCCGGCAAACACTGAAGGACACTCTTTGCTACAAGGTTGAATAAGGCTTCGTTGTATTCTTCATCGTGACAGTTGCTATCCTCCAATGTACGGTAAGCCTCTGACCGTTCTACATCATCAGCCACCTTTCTCCGCCATCCGTTAAACTCATCACTGGCTTTTGTGAGACCCATCTCACGGATGTAGAACTCCGCCATATAGAGGTTTCGGAAGATAATAGGCGATGCCACCGAATAGCGGCTTTCATGCCGGGGCCTGTTGAGCCAATATCCATCTTCGTCTTCAGCTACCTGTCTGGCTGTAAGATAGATACACTCCATCGCTCCTTCGTCGGATATCTTTCTGCCCAACGTGTACATCACATAGAGGTAGTCGAATGGAGTTAGCTTTTCCTTGTCAACGACAAAATCCTTCTTATGCCCAAGACGCATACAGATGAAGAAGTAGTTGCGCCCACCAAGCAGCCTATCCATGTTTGCCTCCAAGAAGTCAGTTGGGAAATGCTTAATGACAATCCATGTGGCACTATCTTCATGGTATTGTTCCCAATACTCCTGTACGATGGGGATAAAAGACTTGTCCCACATCTTGTATAGTTTCTTCAGAGCCCATTCGCGGTCGGACAGACCTGACCTGATACTTGCTTCCAGGAACTTCTTTTGAATAGCCCAGTCAAGACCATCAAAGCGGTGTTGCAGTTCCTTACGTGACGTAAAGACCTTTCCGCTTGCCTTGTCGCAGAACTGTCGTAGCAGTTTCGCGGCAGGCTGATTCCGTTTGATTTCTTTCTCTATCATTGTTGTTGGAATTGTTTTGTGAGCGCAAAGGTATTAAGGAGATGTGCAATATACTTGCACATCTACCAAAAAGTTTTATTCAAAATGATATTTTGAATTCATTTTGTGGATGACATCCGCAATGTGTTTCCGTAAAGACATAGGCGAAATCACTTCTATTTGGTCACCATGAAGAAGTAGCTCCTGAACGAAATCAAAGGAAGGTGAAACGAAATATTCAAAGATGGCATACTCATCGCCCGATTCAACTTCTTTTTGGCTGTGATGCAAGGGTAGGGAGCGCAGATAGCCTGGTTTTTCCCTCGTTGCTTTGATGCGAATGGTGACAGGAGCCTCTTCCATGGCTATACCAAAGTAGTTTGCATAGTACTCCTTCGCAGAAAAGTTCTTGGGTAACTTGAACGTTTCTGTAAGCTCAATGAACGAAATAATGCGATCAAGAGCAAACCGCCTTATTTCTTCTGTAGATGGCAGATGAGCCAGCACATACCATCTGCGCTTGAACATACGCAAGGCATATGGCTCGATGACAATTTCGGAAAGCTCCACGCCAAAGAAATCTTTGTACGAGATTTGTAACTGATGGTTGCTTTCCATAGCATGAAGGATGTCCTCCAGATAAAGCGTAGCTGAAGGCACACTTTCGAGGACGATTCGATTGCTCAATGATTGATGACCTTGCAGAACTGTATTCATGGTGAATGCCTCCAGCTGCCATTTGAGGATGTCATTCTCCTCCAGAGCATCCGGGTTGGCGATATAGTATTGATAGGTAGTGCGGTCGCACTCGATATCAATACCGAATTGCATAAGGATTGCTTGCCGATGGTTATGGAAGGTTCTTAGCTTCAGAGGCTGTTGAAGGTCGTTGACCGAAGCTCTGTCCCATTTGCTTTCTATGTCAGCAAATGAAATACGTCCTGCATCCTTAATGGTGGCAATGAGCCATAGATATTTAGCAAAGATTCGGTCAGTCATATATCGGATTAATGGTTAGCTGCCCGTGTACTGATTTTCTTGCCGTCTTTACTCCAAGTATAGAGCCATGAGCCTTTTTTGGTCGTAAAGGTTTCGTCGGTTACAGAGAGAACGTCACCAACAGATGAAACAGAAAAGGTATGAAGCTTCTTACCTGTAGGGTCATAACTGTATATCCAAGAACCTTGCTGGATAACATAGAAATTTGCACTGTAGCCTTTTAATTCTCCAGCTGTTGTGCTGACAGTTTTTATCTTCTTGCCACTATCATCGTAGATATAGTACCACGATTTTGTTGTTTCGATGTAACTAATCTTCTGCGCTTGTGCTCCCAAAGAACCAAGCATTATCAATAATGTTATTAGAATCTTCTTCATTATCGCTCCCTTATATTATGGGGTCAGAACATATACTTTTGCGTTGGCATTTCTTGCATTCACTCCCACACCAGACCTTATCAAACTCCTGATTTGCATTTTCGACAATGGATGGAATGTCGGTAAGAATGCCTGCCTCGAAATTGCGGCGAGTAGCGGACTTCATTCCCATTCCTGCACCGGTTAGGTTGGCGCTGCCCACGTAGCAGATTTGCAGGTCTATTACTATTATCTTGAAATGCACGCGAGGGCACATGACACGTTCAAGCATTGTGGCCAACCGTGGATAGCGGTCGAAGTCCTCACGGAAGTTCGGTCCAGGTTCCTTGGCGTGGATAAGCCGCACTTCCACACCTTTTCCTATCAGGTCTGACAGCACTCCAAGGAACGGCTTTTCCTTCTTTCCCTGCACAACGTACAGGTCTTTGATATCAGCCGTACCTATCCAAAGTGTCTGATTGGCCTTGGATGCAAGGTCAAGAACCTTAGAGAAGTGTTCACTATCTGAGATGAAGTCAAGCATTGATAGCTACTTTTGTTTCACATCTAAATAGGAGACCCAAGCCCCCATGATGGGCTTAATATTCAAGCCATACTTTCTTTGAAATGCAGCTATAATAAGCTCTTGTCCTTGTACCGTACCTGTTAGGTTATTACTTCCTCGGTCAAAGGATACTTCAACCTCCATGCCTTTCTCAACTTTACAGCCGTTGTATTGTCCAGACTGCTTAATAGAAACTTTAAATAATGCCATAACTACTGAATTAAATTGTATTTAATTGTCTTGAATCTACGATATAGCGGATTACAGATTGTATTTTATTCACGAGAACATCCTCTTTCTTTCCTTGGGGATGTTCTGTCAATATGATATTGGTGAAACCATTGTACGTTGTCAAATAAAAGTGCATAACTGCAAATGTAGTTATTTATGCTGTAATTTCATTCTTTTATTCTCAAAAATTCTTTTGTTGATTGAGTTTTGCTTTATTATTTCTTCTATATTTTTAATTTTCTCCCCTTGGCCTAAATATACATCTCTTGGTGTAAGATTGTCCAACGATTCATGAAACCTCCTCTCATTATAGTATCGACTGCAACGACGAAATCATGCTCCACACGTTCCAATAGACCTCTTTCATGCAGAATACGATAAAAGCTTGATTCTGGAATATTGCAGTCTGGTAAAAGCTAAAAAGTATGATTTTCCATGCGGAATTGTCTCAAAATAGGCAATTCTGCATTATTTTTGAAATCCAAGCCTCTAATCCTGTAAGGAACTCCCGTAAACTTCCACACGGAAGCATGAAAAAGAGATTTTTGGCCCTAAAGCGTGGCGCGGAAAGACCAAATTTTGTTTTTTAATGCTTAAGCGCGGAGCGGAAAGACCAAATTTTGTTTTTTAATGCTTAAGCGCGGCGCGGAAAGAACAAATTTCGTTTTTTAATGCTTAAGCGCGGCGCGGAAACACCAAATTTCGTTTTTTTAATGCTTAAGCGCGGCGCGGAAACACCAAAATTTGTTTTTTAATGCTTAAGCGCGGCGCGGAAACACCAAATTTCGTTTTTTAATGCTTAAGCGCGGAGCGGAAGCATGGAATTCTGGCTTCAACTTTTATATGACAATAATGTTTACCGGACAGCAATAGTTCTGAAACGAATATCTGAACTCTTCCAATAAAAGATATGATTCATGCATAGGGCTTATTCGATGAGTTCAAGCTTTTTTTTTGCAACGTCATATCTCACTACCAAATCGGCAAGGGCTTCCTTTAAGCGAATATTTTCCTGACGAAGTTCCTTCACCTCATCACTTGTTGCCTCACGGACGATGTCACCATCAAGGCGAGCTTTACCTGCCTCAATAAATTCCTTATTCCATTTGTAATAAGTACTATCGGATATGCCATACTTACGGCAGAGCTCTGCGATGCTCTGTTCCCCACGGATTCCTTCCATCACAATTAAAACCTTTTGTTCTGAAGTGAAAATTCGTTTCGTGTTGCGACGAACATCCTTTAACAAGGATGATTCTGTGAGGTTCTCTGCTGAGAACCTGCTGAGATTCTTTTTTGTTGTCATTGTGCAAATATACTTTTTAATTAATATAATTCATACTAAACCCCAAAATGAATTGAGATCCCAGTTGTGCACTTTTATTTAACAACGTACAACTCGAAAAAAAAGAAGAAAAAGGAACTGACCGATGAAGAGAAGGCTCGTCTCGAAGAGTTGAAGAAAAAAAACTGAAAGAAGATGCCGTCTCTATCCTTCGCGGCATTTCAATCCGTATGCCTTTGCTTATCTACGGTGCAAGGATTGATAAGGAGGATGAGCAGTTGACTATCGACAATTTCACTTCACTCGTTGATGCCCAGTCATGGGAGGAGTTCATGCCACGTGGCGTGACCAAAACCACGTTCAACAAGTTCAAACGCTACTACGACCCCGACATCTTTGCAGCCGCAGGCAAACGAATCTGCGCTATGGCTCGCGCTGCCGACCGCTTGACCATCGAGGAGCGTATTGAGCGTATCACCGACATATTCTCCACCTTCCGCAATCCCGACAAGGAAACAGTATTGACTCCGTGGCGTGTGGTGAACATGCGCATGAGTGATACACTTGGCGGTTATACTTTTTTCAACGAGGATTTCAGCGAAACTATCACCGAGCCGCGCTATGTTGAGTACCACAAAGTAACCGACGAGGTATTCGCCCCCGGAAGCCACCTCTTAGAGATAAACTCCAAGTCGGGTCTTTATCCGCTCTACCTCGCCTACAACCTCTACCGCCGTGTTTGCAAGGATGCGATGTTCTCGCCTCAGACCCTTGATGAGCACCTTGCCATTTGGGACAAAGTGGTAAGCGAGAGTATTTTTGTCATCTGCAAAACACCGATGGCCAAAGCCATTACCTGGCG
The DNA here is from genome assembly GCA_013333285.2 of Prevotella sp. Taxonomy (GTDB): domain Bacteria; phylum Bacteroidota; class Bacteroidia; order Bacteroidales; family Bacteroidaceae; genus Prevotella. The sequence continues at coordinate 2,966 of JABCPF020000041.1, read as the reverse complement.
CGCCCTTATGGGTTTCCGCAAAGGCTCTGTGAATATGTGAGCACCAGAAGACTTAATCAACAAAATAAAGAATCAACCCGAATTTTTCATCAAGAAAGTTCATGACTTAGTAGGAAAAGACGTGAAAATAAATGCAATAGTAGGTAATCCACCGTATCAGGAAATTGATGGTGGAGGTACAGGTGACAGTGCAAAACCCATTTATAATACTTTTGTGGATATAGCCAAGCAACTTGAACCCGGCTATCTGTCTATGATTATGCCGTCGCGTTGGCTCAAAGGAGGTAAAGGTCTAGTATCTTTCCGAGAATCAATGATGGCGGATGAGCGAATAGCATTTCTTTGTGATTATGCCGATGCCCGAATATGTTTTCCATCGATTCACATTGACGGTGGTGTATGTTATTTCAGGTGGAATGCCACTTTGTCTGGAACAAGCCAAAATGTGGAATACATTTACCACGCTTTAAACGGTGAAGTTATCAAGAGCTTCAGACAGTTGAAGAACAAGGATTCCAAAACCGTAATAAGAGACCCACGACAACAATCCATCATAGAAAAAGTCAGTAAAGTTAATTTCAAACCGTTTTCCTTGATAGTGTCGTCAAGAAATCCATTTGGCTTCAATGCCGATCTGTTTAACAATCCTGAACGGTATCCCGACATAACGTTAAGAGAATTCCCTCAATTGGACTGTTGCAGGGTATATGGAGTCAAGGGAATAAAAGGCGGAGCCAAAAGAATTCAGGCCTATATACAGAGACAAAATATCAATAAATCATTGGATTCAATAGACAAATACAAAATATTCTTTTCTAAAGCATAATATGACTACATCTACTGTGCCACCAGCCCTGATTATGGGTAATCCTGGAGATATTTGCACTGAAACATTCCTAAAAATAGGCGATTTTACAGATGAAATAACTATGCTCAATTGCTGCACATTTATATATAGCAAATTTTGTCGAGCATTGTTGTTTTATAATCGCAGCTCGTTGAATATCTCTCAAGAGACATTCGATCTTATCCCCCTCCAAGACTTTTCCATAGAGAGCGATATTAACTGGTCGCAATCGGTTGCCGACATCGACCGTCAACTCTATACCAAGTATAACCTGACCGAGGACGAAATCGCTTTTATCGAATCAATGATAAAACCGATGTAAAAATTAACGAGGGCAAGTTTTGTTCTCTTGCCCTCATTGAATAATTATTTTTCTTTTCGCATCATCATCTCATAATGCGCTTCTTGTCCCATTTTATAGAAAATCTCTTTAAACACTTCCATATTTCGATCTATTTGTTCATCAGATACTTCCACAAAAAGGTCATCAGAAAGAGAGTGAGACCCATCATTAACCCAACTTAGCAAAGCTCTACAAATAACACGATCTTCATAGTTGTCAAATTTATCAAGGATAACATCAGGACTTACTCCACCTAATACAAAAAAGTAGTTCTCAATAATTCTTCTCATTATGTTTTGAACGACAATACAAGAGTGTTGTGATTTACTCTTAAGTTCAGTCCACATGAGTTCATATGAACTTTTTATCGGATTTTGATTGCCATAATCTTGAATAGATGAGCAGTTGTCTCGTTTACGAAGTACATAATGTTTGACATTATCTCTCCATTTACAATGTCTGTCTAAAAATGCAATTTCTTTGTGAAAATATACATTGTGAGTGAGAAGTATGACTTGTGTTGCGGAACATTTTCCTTCATGTATTTTAGTAAACATATCTCTTAATAACGTACTTACTACAAATAGCACATTACTATCCAAACTAGAAACAGGGTCATCAATTACCAATATTCTATCAGTAGTAATACCATCTGGATTAAAACTACCTTTCACCAATTGCATATAATATAAAAATGTGATAAAAGTCGTTTCTCCCTCGCTCAATGTTGTCTTAGCAGGTTCGCCGTTCTCCCTTACAATATGGTAGAAATTTGGTTTTCCCGAAACTTCCTGAATATGGAAATTTGTAAAACCATAACCCTTTAGAAGGCGATTGATTTCATTAACAGTTGGCGTAACGCTCGTTACCGAATTTTCCAGTGCTGTTATTTCCTTTTTTACAGTCGTATAATTATCTAATGCCAGCCTTTTTTGGCTTCTAAATTTTTGATAGCAGAATCCTTCCCTTTTATCTCTCGGTTGTGCTTAGTAATTGTCGCATCATATTCAGAGGCGAAAAAACTCCATATATCATTTATTAGAACAGATTTTTCTCTTGTAAAATTATCAACAAGATTATTGTGCTCTATTATTATCGTATTTATTCTTGTTAGTTCTGAATTGAATTTATCAATAATATCAATTGTGTTATTCAAAGCAATGGTACGACTTGGTTCTTTTTGCTTTGAAGAAATCAATTCAATGTTATTAAAAAATTCCGCTTTTAAAGCAGAGAAAATAGAATTTAGGTTGTTATAAAACGTACTTAATTTTTCTTGCCTTTGCAATGATTCTATGAGATTCTCTAAGGAACGAATGATGGTATCAACCTCATTTTTATATTTTTCTCTACTTGATTGAACGTTACTTATATTATGCTTATATTCTTCATCAAAGAATGCGTATAACTTTGAACGAAAAGAAGGTGTAATAGTATGTTGCTGACAGAAAGGACAAACATCATTCCCATCTTCTAAATATTCAACACCCCTACTTACCCAATCGGAATTACCCAATTTTGTAATTAATCCTGCTATATCAATATCTTTTTTACCGACGATGATTTTACTCCAAATATGATCCTCTTCAATACTTTTTAACGTTAACTTATCTATTAAGTTATAAGAATTCATGCGTAATGGTTGTTGTCCGAACAATACGCCAGCTTTTTTCTTTAGCTCTTCAATCGACAAAGGATTTGAATGGTCTTGTTTGTGTGCTGCCAATAGCTTTTCTATGAACCTATCTTTAGTTCCTGCGCCTATGGCAGACTTAG